>JAFYVB010000004.1 GCA_017549335.1 Clostridia bacterium
AGCCGACGGTGATGTTCTTAACGCCCTGTTCAGCAGCCAGCAGCGCTTCAATGACAGCGGCGGCGTGGGAGATGCAGGGGGGGACCAGAGTGCCGGTGAGAGGTCCGAAGGGCTCACGGTTGATGGAAACGCCCATTTCCTCATACAGGCCGGTCAGACGGTCAACGTACTGCCAGTCGCGGATGGTGCGCTCCATGGGGATGTTCTTGCAGTAGGGCAGGTTGTAGGAGATGCCGCCGCCCTCGTAGCTGGTGAAGCCGCCGGCATAGGCGATTTCCGCCAGCAGACGGGCGTCGGGCGTGCCGTGACGCACCTGAACGGGCACATTCACACTTTCGATGACCTGACGGCACTTGGCTACGCCGTGGTTGACAGCGGGGAAGCCGTTGAGCATGGCGCGATCCAGCTTCAGCGATTCGTTGATGCCGTTTTCCGCTTCCTTGTAGCGGTTCTGGCGGGTATAACTGTCGATGGTGGTGGGCAGAAGGTCGGCTTCGCCCTTATCCTGCAGATGCTGCAGCAGTTCGATATGGCGCTCCACCACGGGCACGCCGGCACGGGGCTGCACGAGGGTGCGCTTTTCACGCTTGGCGGCGATCAGCTTCTTGGAGAAGATGCGGCCTTCATCCATCGCCTTATGATAGGCAACGGCTTCTTCCAGATTGACGTCCTTGCCGGTGGGCCACTGGGTAAGAACCTCGTTTCTCAGTGCGTGAAACTCGGAATCAGGAATTCTTTTGTTCTGAATATCCATCGTATTCAAGCTCCTTTTTCATGATACGCAGAGCGGTTTGCGGGTAATATTCGCTCAGCAGCCCCATGGCTGCGAGAATGTACTTGCGATCCACGCGGATCTCCGCCTTCAGCGGGCGAAGCGACATGGGCGAAAGGGGCGATGCAAGGGCATGGGAGGCAATCTCCCCTGTGCGCTGGGTACGGATGAGGCTGCCGCCGGTGACGATCACCTGCTTGACCTGGCGCAGATCCTTGCCCGACTGCACATAGGTCAGTCCCATCAGCGTGTAGGTTTCTTCCATACTGCCGGCATGGCGGGCAACAGCTGTTTCAATGGCCATGGACGCCAGCGCAAAGTCCAGCTTTTCCAGATCGTCTCCCTTCTGAGGGATCAGATCGGGCGACGCCTGCAGCCGGTCAAGCAGCGTCCGCACGGCTTCTTCATCAAGACCGGACAGGCTGCAGATCCGTTTCATTCCTGCCGCTTCCACGATGCCGCGCACGGAATAGCGCATGCCGATGTCACCTTCCACCGTGCGTTTGTCATAGGGCTCGGGCAAGCCCTTATACACCGTTGCAGCATCGTGGGGCATGCCGTCCGCCATGGAATAAATATCCGTGGTGGCGCCGCCCACGTCCACACAGACCAGATCGCCGATGCCGCTTTCCCCTTCGCAGCCTTCCGCCAGCAAGCGCGTTGCCTTCATAACAGCCGAGGGGGTGGGCATCAGAATGCCCGAAAGCAGCTCGGCAGCTTTTGACAAGCCCTTGGCCTGAATGATGCGGCCCAGAAAGATCTCGCGGATCTTGCATCGGGCAGGCTCGATATTGAGCACGCCGAACTTCGGCATCACATTCTCGCACAGATGCACTTCGTGCCCGGCGAGAATGCGCTCGCACTCCCGCGCCGCCGTGCGGTTGCCCGCAACGATGACGGGAAAGTCAAACTCCGCCGAAGAGAGCATTTTGGCATTGTGGAGGATGCACTCGGTATTGCCGCCGTCCGTTCCGCCGACCAGCAGGAAAATATCGGGGTTGATCTCAAGGATCTCTTTGATATCGTCCCCCGTCAGCTGGAAGGAATACACCTTCAGCACTTTGGCGCCGGCGCCCAGACTTGCCTGACGCGCCGCCTCCGCCGTAAGCTCGGGCACAAGCCCGCTGGTGATCATCCTTAGTCCCCCCGCCGCCGACGAACAGGCATAGCGGGCGGTATAGGCAAGGTCGCCCGTTTTTTCATGCAGCTTTTTCAGCGCATTTTCAAGGCCCTCGCCCACGTCCGTTTCAATGGTGGTGTAGGAGTCCGCCGTTCCCAGCAGCTTTCCTTCCTCCACGTCCACGGCTGTGACTTTTGTATAGGTGCTGCCGAAATCAATCAGCAGAACGGGATTCATGCTTCTTCCTCCATGTGCAGGAGCTCCCGCAGCGCCTCAATGGTGGTTTCGGGGGAGGTTCCGGGAGGGAAGGCGCGGTCAAAGCCCATGTCCTTGAAGCGCTTTTCCACGTCTTCGAACTTCTGCTTACCGATCACAATATTGCCGCCCACTACCATCGGGATACCCTTCAGGCCGGCCTCGTCGCACTTTTCGCGCAGGCCGCGGCAATCCAGTTCACCCTGACCGTAGAGGGAGGACACCACGATGGCGTCGGCAGCAGACTCGATGGCAGCGGCGATGTACTCTTCCTGGGACACCATTACGCCCAGGTTGACCACATCAAATCCCGCCTCCGTAAAGGCATGATAGAGGATCTTGTTGCCTACGGCGTGCACGTCGGCGCCGATCACGCCCATGACCAAAACCTTCTTTTTCATTACTCCTTATCTCCTTTGTGTGCTTTATTTATAGATAAAAGGATTCATCATTTCGGGAGCGCTCACGCTTTTTCTCAGCTTCCGCAGGCTTTCCTCGGAGGATTCGCCCACAAAGCCGATGATCAGGTAGCGGTTGCGCTGGTTATCAAAAATGATTTCGGGGCACAGCCGGAAGCCCTCGATCTTACCGGTGGAGGTCACATGGGTGCGCGGGCCGCTGCACTTCTGGCGCACGTCCCCCACAAGAATGTGGGATTCGTCCGCATAGGTCACAGGCAGATCGCGCTTGATATCGATATTGACCTTCTTCTCCAGTTCCTCCAGATCGATGCTGGGCGGATACTCATAAAAGGCCATGACGAAACCGTGACGGATATCGTCATGATGGCAAACCTCGTACAGCTTGGGATCCATGTGAATGGCGCACAGATCCTCTGCCGTATGGGCCATCAGGCGATAGCGGAGCGAGGGATGCACCACGTCGGCGATCTCCGAAGGCTCGGGGCCGAACATGGTGGGACGGGTGACCAGTACCTGCTCGCCCACGCCGATGAGCAGATCGGCATTTCTCGGCAGCAGGGGACGGATCAGTTCAAAATGCTCCACGATCACCCGCTTTTGCATATTGATGGCGTCCATGATCGCCTCTGCCAGAATATGCGGCTGGGTAAAGCCCATTTCAAAGCGGATATCCAAATGATATGTATGCGGCGTATAGAAGCCCGATTCCTCCGTTACGCTCAAAATCGGCAGCGGACGGACGTTCACGCCGTCGTCGTCGTTGGTCAGTTCAAGGCCGGGAAACATGCCGTGGATCAGTGCGCTCTTGCCCGATCCTGCATCCCCGATAAAGCCGATGAGCCTGTCATAGGGACTTAAATACATCTGCCCCATCTGCATGCCCAGATCGTACATTCGCTCCCGTCCGCGGGGCGCAAAATAGGAAGTTTCGATCAGGTTTCTCTGCATTCGCTGGGAATAGGACATGACGATTCTCCTTCCTTTGAACGGATCAGCTTCAGCGTACTTGGAGGCAGCAGCTCTTCAAGCTGCGAAATGTTTTTTGCAGCGATCAAATCGCGTACCCGCGATGCGCTGACCGGTGCGCCTTTGCTTTCTTTTCGGGGGATCTCCATCAGCTCAATGCCGCTCCGGGGCAGCATTTTCTTCATGCGCGCATTGTAACCGGCTGTCACGGGGCAGTTGGGCTCGGTGCCCACATAGCGACAGGTAATGCCCAGCGCCGGCGCGATATGCTCCGCGAAAAGGCGGATATCCATTTCGCAGCGGATATCCTCCACCCGTCCTTTGTCCTTGATGAAATAATCGGGAAAGGTGGCGGAGGACACCATATAAGGCCCGGTGGGATGGATCAGCACGTTCTTCAGATCGGCGCAGCCATCCTTCACCATCTGCATGCGCTCTTCGGGGGAAAACATTCCCTTGTCCTCGGAAAGCACGAACACGTGCACCCAGCCGCACTGCTTTGCCGCCGTTTCGATCAGATACCGATGCCCCAGCGTGAAGGGATTGCAGTGCGCCACGATGCAGCCCACCCTGTCCCCTGCCCCTTGAGGCTTGGGAATGGCGGATAAGAACTGCTTCAGCCCGTCGCGCTTGTTTTCCATCAGCAGGCAGTCCGCCGTAGCAATCACAGGATGGAAACCAAGCGGCATAAACAGAAACCGGTTTTGCGGCTTGGTATAAAGCATCAGATGACGGACGCCGTTTTCTGACGCCCTTTGCACAAGCACAGTCATGATGCGGGAGGTCAGATCTTCTCCCTGATGGGAAGGCGCAACGGCTACGCACTTGACGGTGTTTCCGTCAAGCGAGCCTGTGGCCACGATCTGGTCCTCCTCCATCAGCGCCGCCGTGAAGGCGATGGAGGCATCATAATCCAGCCCACAGGATTTGAGAAACAATTGCACTTGGCAGAGCATACTTCCCTCAAAGGGCGCGCCGGTAATCATATACAATTGTTTTTCACCTCCCTGCATACGCCTATTATAACCGATTCTAAACAGATTGTAAATAAATCATAGTTGCTATATTTCAAATATTATTATATAATATTTGCAAATGTACTATATCAAACCGAATCAATACGAGGTGACACACATGGGAAACATCATCAGGCAAGCTACGGCCGGCACGCTCGAGTCCAGCGATGTGTTCGTTTCGCTGGAGCCCTGCGCCTCCGGATTGGAAATTGAAATTGATTCCGTCGTACAAAAGCAGTTTGGCGAGGCCATTCTTTCGGTGGTCAAGGAAGTGCTGAGTGAGCACGGTATTGATAAAGGCAAGCTCACGGTCACCGACCGCGGCGCACTGGACTGCGTGATCCGTGCCCGCGTTGAAACCGCCGTGCTGCGCGGGAAGGGAGAATAATATGATCCGCTCCATGCTGTTTTTGCCGGGCAATACGCCCAATATCATTGTCAACGGCGAGATCCTGGGCGCTGACGCCGTGATCCTCGACCTTGAGGACGCCGTCGCTCCCGCCGAAAAGGATTCCGCCCGCATTCTTGTGCGCAACGCTCTGAAATACATGGGCTTTGGCGCCTGCCGCGTCACGGTGCGCATCAACGCCATCGATACCGAATTCTGGCAAAAGGATCTGGACGCCATCATTCCCGTAAAGCCCGATCTGATCATGCCCCCCAAGGTTTCCTGCGCCAAGGACGTGCAAACGGTGGATGCTTACATCACCGCCCTTGAAGAAAAGCTGGGTCTTGAAAAGAACACCGTGGGCCTGATCCCGCTGATCGAAACGGCGCTGGGCATTGAAAACGCCTATGCCATCGCCTCCGCCTCCCCCCGCGTACGCGCCATTTTCCTGGGCGGCGAGGATCTCACTGCCGATCTTCACTGCAAGCGCACCAAGGAGGGCAACGAGATCAATTACGCCCGCTGCCGCATGGTCGTCGCCGCCCGCGCTGCAGGCGTTGAGGTCTACGATACGCCCTTTACCGACGTTAACGACGACGAGGGCATTTACACCGACGCGCAGTACGCCAAGAGTCTGGGATTCACGGGCAAATCCGCCATATCCCCCCGTCATGTAAAGGCGATCAACGAGGTGTTCAGCCCCTCGGCAAAGGACATCGCCTACGCCTATGAAGTGATGGAAGCCATTCGCATTGCCAAAGAACAGGGCAAGGGCGCCGTGGCGCTGCGCGGCAAGATGATCGATGCGCCCATCGTCGCCCGCGCACAGCAAACCATCGCCATGGCCGAAGCGCTCGGCCTTGGAAGGGAGGCGTAATCCATGGAAAAAAAGCTTGTTTCTTCGCTGCGGGAAGCCATTGAGCTCTCCGGCCTGAAAAGCGGCATGTCCGTTTCCTTCCATCACCATCTGCGCAACGGCGACTATACGCTCAATGCCGTGATGGCCGAGATCGCCAATCTTGGCATCAAGGATCTGACCCTCAACGCCAGCTCGCTGTTTGATACCCATGCCGCGCTGGAGGATCACATCCGCAATCACGTTGTCCGCAAGATCAACACCAACTATATGTCTCAGGGGCTGGGCCGCCGCATTTCGGAGGGCCTGATGGATGAGCCCGTTGATTTCCGCACCCACGGCGGCCGTCCGCGGGATATCTCTCTTGGCATCACCCCCATTGACGTGGCATTCATCGCCGCCCCTACCGCCGACTGCGCCGGCAACTGCTCGGGCAAGTACGGCCCCTCTGCCTGCGGCAGTCTGGGCTATGCCTTCCCCGACGCTATGTATGCCAAAAAGGTGATCGTGATCACCGACAATCTTGTTTCTTACCCCATGCAGGGCTGGTCCATTCCCGAGATCTACGTGGATTACGTGGTCAAGGTGGATGCCATCGGCAATCCGCAGGGCATCGTATCGGGCACCACCCGCATCACCCGCGATCCCGTGGGACTGATCATGGCTGAGACCGCCGTGAACGTCATCCGACATTCGGGGCTTCTCAAGGACGGCTTCTCCTTCCAAACCGGCGCAGGCGGCGCTTCCCTTGCGGCTGCCAGCTTCCTGAAGGACGTTATGCTCAAAGAAAACATCCGCGGCTCCTTCGCTTCCGGCGGCATCACGGGTTACCTTGTGGATATGCTCAACGCCGGCTGCTTTGAATCGCTGATGGACGTGCAGTGCTTTGACCTGAAGGCCGTGGAATCCATCCGCACCAATCCCCGCCATCAGGAGATCTCCGCCATGCAGTACGCCTCCCCTGCCGCCGCCAGCGCGGTGGTGGACAAGCTGGACGTGGTCATTCTGGGCGCTACGGAGATCGATACCGATTTCAACGTCAACGTCCATACCGATTCCAACGGCTGCATCATGGGCGGCAGCGGCGGCCACAGCGATACGGCAGCAGGCGCCAAGCTTTCCATGATCATCGCACCCCTTTTCCGCGCAAGACTGCCCATCGTCACCGATCACGTTTCCTGCGTATCCACCCCCGGCCGCGATATCGACGTGCTGGTGACCCAGCGCGGCGTAGCCGTCAATCCCAAGAATGAAGAATTGATGCTCCGCCTGAAGGACGCGGGGCTTCCCGTCGTGGATATCCGTCAGCTCAAGGAAACGGCCGAGCGCATCACGGGCGTTCCCGCCGGGATCAAGCGCGGCGAGCGCACCGTTGCCAACGTCATTTACCGCGACGGTACGCTGATTGACACCATCAAGAGCATTTAAGAGGTTGCTTATGAGAATCATTCAAGCCGAAAAAATCACCGATACCGTGCGCAGGCTGTGCATTGAAGCCAACTGCCATCTGACGCAGGATCTGAAAGACCGTATCTGCGATTGCCGCAAGTGCGAGCCCTTCCCCGTGGCCCAGGGCATTCTCGATCAGATCATCGAAAACTACGAAATCGCCGACCAAAATAACGTTCCCGTTTGTCAGGATACCGGCATGGCCTGTGTTTTTCTGGATATCGGTCAGGACGTGCATGTGGAAGGCAATCTGGAAGAGGCCATCCACGAAGGCGTTCGCCGGGGATATACCGAAGGCTATCTGCGCAAGTCCGTCGTCCGCGATCCTCTTGACCGTGTGAACACCGGCGACAACGCCCCGGCGATGATCTACTATAACATTGTTCCCGGCGATCAGCTGAAAATCACCGTAGCCCCCAAGGGCTTTGGCAGCGAAAACATGAGCCGCATCGCCATGCTCAAGCCCTCCGACGGCATCGAAGGCGTAAAAGCCTTTGTGATCAAAACCGTAGAAGAAGCAGGCCCCAACCCCTGTCCCCCCATCGTGGTGGGCGTCGGCATCGGCGGCACCTTCGACAAAGCGGCGTATATGGCAAAAAAGGCGCTGCTGCGTCCTGTGGATTCCGTGCATACCGATCCTTTCTACGCCGCGCTGGAAAACGAGCTGCTGGAAAAGATCAACGCGCTGGGCATCGGCCCCCAGGGCTTTGGCGGCATGACCACTGCTCTGGCCGTGAACATCGAAAAATGCCCCACCCACATTGCCGGTCTTCCCGTAGCCGTGAATATCAACTGCCATGTGACCCGCCATCAGTCGGAGGTGATCTGAGATGACCAAGAGAATCACCACCCCCTTTACCCGCGAGGATGCGCGCACGCTCAAGGCAGGCGATACCTGCCTGATCACGGGCGTGATCTATACCGCCCGCGACGCCGCTCACAAGCGCCTGTGCGAATTGCTCAGCGCCGGCAAGCCCCTGCCCATGGAGATGGAAAACGCCATCATCTATTTTGTGGGCCCCACCCCTGCCAAGCCCGGTCAGGCCATCGGCTCTGCCGGCCCCACCACCGCCTACCGCATGGATGCCTACTCCCCCGCCCTCATCGCAGCAGGACAGACCGGCATGATCGGCAAGGGCAAGCGCAGCAAGGAAGTAATTGACGCCATGAAGCAGCACGGCGCTGTCTATTTCGGCGCTACCGGCGGCTGCGGCGCGCTTTTGTCCAAGTGCATCAAGAAGGCCGAGATCGTCGCCTATGAGGACCTGGGCGCCGAGGCCATCCGCCGCATGGAAGTGGAGGATTTCCCCGTTGTCGTTATCATTGACAGCGAAGGAAACAATCTGTACGAAACTGGACGCGAGGAGTATCTTGCTTCCCGCAGAGGATAAAAGATGTTTCACTATCACATCAACCCCGACAGCGAAACACCGATTTACCGCCAACTGGCCGATCAGATCAACGCCCAGATCCGCTCCGGTGCGCTGAAGGCGGGCACGCAGCTGCCCACTGTGCGCGAAATGGCGGAAAAGCTGCATCTTTCCTGCGGCACGATCAAGCATGTGTACGATCGTTTGCAGGAAATGGGCGATATTGAAATGACCCGCCGCCGCGGCACCTTTGTCAAGTACGTCCGCAAGGAAACGGACAGCCGCAAGCATCAGGCCATGCACGCCATCGATTCCATGATCAAAAAGCTGATGGAGCTTGATTTTTCCCCGGCGGAGATCCAGATCTTTCTGAACCTGAAGATGCGGGAATGGGGGCTTCGCTGGTCGGGAATCCGCATCGCTGTGGTCACCGATTTTCCCGAAGCCGCGCCCGCCATTGAAAAGCAGCTTGCGCAGATCGGCAACGTGCATATCAACCTGTGCCCGCTCAGCCAGCTGCGGGAATATCCCTATATGATCGATGAGCAAAGCGACGTGATCCTCGCATCCGTCGAGGACAGCCAAAAGCTTTCCTATCTGCTGCCCGAATCGGAAAAGCTGATCCGCATTGCTTTTTGCGCCGCGCCCGAAAACATTTCGACCCTTTGCGCCTGCACGGGAAAGATCGGCGTGCTTTGCGAATCTCAGGCGTTTTACGATATGCTTTTCAGCCGTCTGCCTCCCCCTCTTTGCAAAAACGTCCGTCGCCTGAAGGAAGATTCCTCCTGGGAAGAAGCAGACGTATTGGTTATGGCAGAAGGGTATGAAACTACCTGCAGCGAAGAAATACGGCAGCAGCTTTCGGCTTTCCGCGGCGAAAAAAGCGTGCTGGAATTTGCCTATCGGCTGGATGAAGGCTCCATGCTTTATCTGGCGGAGCGGATCAACAAGCTCCGTGACGAACGCCAGCAGTGGCCGGGCATGCTGCAGCTTTGAGGAAACGATGATGAACACCATCCGTCACGTAAGCGTTGAGGATATGCTGTCTGCGCGGGATGCCCGCGCTGCACGGCAGGAGAGCTTTCGTCTGAAATACCGTGCGGCGCTGATCTCCTATACGCTGAATATCCCGGGCGATATCAAGTATGACGATGATATCCGCCGTGCCTTTGAGGAAGGGAAAAGCCGGATCCTCCGTCAGCTTGAACGCGTTCATGCCGCCGCGCTGGATTTTACGGAAGTCATCGCCTTTACCGGCTGCGAAGCGCTGTGGGCGGTTGATTTTGACGCTCCTGTCCTGAAAGAAAAAATGTGCCTGATCGAAGAAGCAGATGCTCTCGGGCGGCTGTTTGACATCGACGTCATCGACGCCGCCGGCACCCACCTCTCCCGCGGAATCGAGCGTACCTGCCTGATCTGCGGCGCACCCGTCCGCGCCTGCGCCCGCGCCCGCAGCCATGATGCAAAAACGCTGTTTGCCAAGGCAAAGGAGATCATCAAATCCCATTTTGAATTACAGTTTATCCGTTCCGTCGGCGAAGCAGCCCAGCGGGCGCTGCTGCATGAAGCGCTGACAACGCCCAAGCCCGGGCTTGTGGATCGGGAAAACAACGGCGCACATGACGATATGGATCTGTTTTCTTTCGTCGACAGCGCCTGTGCCCTGCGTTCCTATTTTGAAGATTGCGTGCATTTGGGGCTTAAAAATGCACCGCATGAGCGCCTGCAACACCTCGGAATGCAGGCGGAGGACAAAATGTTTACCGCCGCCCGCGCCAATACCCACAAAGGCGCAGTGTTCTCCTTGGGCATCCTTTGCTATGCCATGGGTCGCTGCGGCGAAGGCGCCGCTTTGGATACCGTTCTTGGAGCCGCTGCCCAAGCGGGCGCATACTTCCTTGCGCAAATGCAAAAAAACGCCCATCCGCTGACCGGCGGCGAAAAGCAATACCGGCAGTACGGCTTGACAGGAGCACGAGGCGAAGCGGCTTCGGGATACGAAAGCGTTTCGAAAATCTCCCTGCCTGCCCTCAAAAAAGCGCTGGCATCGGGAAAATCCCCGGAAGAAGCCGGGCTTTCTGCCCTGCTGTCACTGATTGCCAAGGTGCAGGACAGCAATATCATCCGCCGTGCCGGCATGGAAGGACAATCCTTTGCACAGGGACAAGCGTGTATTGCCCTTGAAAACGGCTGTTCTCCCGAAGCGCTGCGCCGAATGAACGATGCTTTTGTTGCCCGCCGTATCAGCCCGGGCGGAAGCGCCGATCTGCTGGCTGTCACCTATTTTCTGCACTTCCTCTACCCATAACAAAGGAGCACCCCATGGCCGAGAGAAAACATTTCTGCTTTTTCCAGAACAAACAGTGCGAGTTCTTCCCCTGCCACAAAAACGTGCCGGAGGAAGACTTTAACTGCCTGTTCTGCTATTGCCCGCTGTACGCGCTGGGCAAAAAATGCGGCGGCAACTGCACCTACCTTCCCGGCGGATATAAGGATTGCAGCAACTGCACCTTCCCCCACGTCGCCGATAACTATCCCCGCGTCATTGCGCGGTATGAAGAAATCGTGGAAGTCGTGCGAAAAGCGGACAGCGAAGAAAAATAATGCGTATACAAAAAACAGGGATGAAAATCATCCCTGTTTTTTATTACTGAATTTTATCTCTGTATTCTTCGATAAACGCCGTCATCGTCTGTACCCTGTTGCGGAAGGTATGCTGCTGACGCACAAGCTTCATGCCGCGCTCGGCCATTTCCCGCCGCGCTTCCGGATGCTGCATATAATAATCGATCTTTGTTTTCAGATCGTCGCGGTCAGTATAGGTCACCACGCAATCGGGCAGGATCTTTTCAAGGCCGCTTACCTCGTCGGTAACGATAAAAGCACCGCAGGCCAAGCCGTCAAACAGACGATTGGAAACGAAGCCTTTTTCCCGCATATCATCCCAATGGTCGTTAAGCAATATATCGCAGGAGCGATAGGTCTTTGCCAAGAAAGCATTGGGAATATTCTTTCCCTTCAGATACTCTTTGGCGATCAGGCTTTCCCAGTTGGTGCCATACACCGACAGATTATACTCCGTAGGCAGCAGGTCCCGGATAATCCGGCGGTACACTTTTCTCGAGTTGCCCACAAACAGCAGCTGGTAGTGCTTCTCCCCTTCTTCGCCGGGGGCAAATACGTCGGGATCACAGCATTGCATCAGCGGCTCCACCCGCACGCGCAGACGTTTTTTGAGCTGCTTTGCCCAGATTTCAGAGGCAACATATACCGCATCGTAACCGTTATACTCCTGATCCGAAACGGCGTCGGGATGGGAAATATTCCACATGATATTGATATGTTCGGGCTTGGGCTGATAGATGCTCAGCCCGCGCAGCACGATCACCGCTTTGCCGTTGAAGGGACGCTCCCATTCGGGCAAAATGCGGATTTCCGCCGTATATCCATCCTGCTCAAGGCACTTTTTCATTGCAACGGCAAAATGATAATCTCCCCATTGCTCTCTTTCTTCCCATTTGGGAACAGGCACCATGACAGCAACGTGGTTTTCGCGGATCTGACAGCGATCACGCAGCACAGAGAGCAGGAATTCCGCCCGGTTGTCATAGGTATGCTCCCGAAGCACAAGCTCCTGCAATTCCTTTACCTTTTGTGCACGAAGCGCATCGTCCTGCATATACAGCCGCATCAGCCGTTCAAATTCTTCACTGCTTTCAAAGGCGGGAAGAAGTCCCCGGAAGGTTTCTTCGGCGCCCGTCTTTCCCGTGGTAAGCACCAGCTTTCCCGATGCGATGGCATCGTAGACGCGGCTGTTGACAGCACCGAAGCGAACGGTGGCACTGTTGGCATCATCCACCACGATCTTTGTATATTTGTAAACATAGGGAATCTGATCGTAATTGACAAAGCCCGAAACATAGGGAGCGAATGCGGGAATACCCTCCCAGTTTTTGCCGAACACGCGGAAGCGGTAAGGCAGATTCCGGGGCTGCACCCAGTCGGTGACGTTGCGCTTGCTGTCCCAGTTGCTGCCGGTGAAGACGTAATCGCTTTCGTACATCCTGCGCTGACGATCATCCTCTTCCTCTTCCATCACCCGCGCAAAACGCTCGGCATTGGTGGCAATGGGGAACAGCGTCACGTCCCGTCCCGTTTTTTCTTTCATATACCGGCACGCACTGTCGCTGGAAGCAAACAGCAAGGTATACGAACCGATGTAGGGACGTCCGCACCAGCGTTCAAACCAGTTTCGCGCCCAGGCAACGGTGATCAGTTCGGGCTGCGCATTGTAGATTTTCTCCGGGTCGTAGCTGTCCAGCATGGAGATCAGCACGTCCACATTTTCGCCCACGTTGTACCAATCCTGCGGCGCTGTACGGCGCAGATACTTAATGCGGTAACCGCGCTTTTGCAGCGCCTGCGCCAGCTCCATGGCCGTAAAGTAATCGCCGGCCGTGGCGGCGCTGTGTGCTTCGGTCACGGCAAAGGCCACCACCAGCGGCGCATCGGCAAAGCAGCAGGTGCAATTCAGCTTATCCAGCAGCAGCTCACGTTTGAGATATTCATTCCATCGGCTGCTGAAAAACTTGATGTTGTTCCTTCTTCGCTGAGCAACTTCATCATCGGAGGAGGTGCTCTGTGTACCGAACTCATAGTGGAACAATACAGCCGTCGGACAGTAATAATTTTTATATCCCGCACGGTGCGCTTTCAGGCACAAATCAACGTCTTCATATCCGTACACATAATGCTCGTCAAACCCGCCGATCTGCTCAAAAACGGATTTGCGCATAAGCAGACAGGCAGCGGTAACGGCAGCCATTTGCTTGGGCATTTCCTTTTCTTCCGCCACTGCTTCCTGCAGGCAGCGGTTAAAGGGGCGCACAAAGTCATTCCCCTGAAAAACAGCGCTTCTGAAGGCAATGCCGCTGTGCTGAACATAGAACGAGCGCCCCGAATTGAGCACGCCCTCGGGGATCTGGGGATACACCAGCTTTGCTCCCACGGCGCCTGCCTGCGGCTGCTCCAGGGCTGTGCGCAGCATTTCATCCAGCCAGCCGTCGGTCACTTCCACATCGTTATTCAGGAACAGCAAATACTCGCCGTTTGCCGCCTCCGCCGCCACATTATTGGCAAAGGAGAAGGATTCGTTCCGCTCGTTGCAGATGATCTGCAGGGAAAACTCTTTTTTCTGTTCTTCCAGGAAAGAAAGGGATTCGTCATCGGAGGCATTATCCGCGACGATAATTTCAAAATTCCGATAAAATGTATTTTCCTTCAGCGATGCAAACAGCCGGCGCAGGTGTTCAATGCCGTTATGATTGCAAATAATGATGGATACCAGCACGTCGCTTTCCAGCGCGGGGGACAAATACTTTTTCGCCGCGGCGATGATCTCGCTGCGGTTATAGCGCGCCGGCGGCAGGGAAGCCGCATGCCCCGCGACAACTTTGGGCTCCTCGTTATTCCGGTACAGTTTAAACAGATCGTACGGAAGTCTGATCAGCTTCTTGGGGGAGTGCGCAGCGCACACCAACAGATCCGCAAGCCGCCAGCGGCGTGATCTGCGGAAGGAGAGGATCTCCGTCTGATAGCGCAAAGCCTGTGAGCGCCAGCTGCGGTTGTCTGCCTGCGCCTGCTGCAAACGCTGTTTCAGTATGCGTATCTCCTGTCGGAGTTCCGCTTCGCGGTCATTCGCCGCATCAAGCGCTGCCTGCAGCTTCTCCTCATTATTTTCACTTTGCAAACCACGGCAGAAATCATCCATCATGCCAATAGCTCCTTTGATTCTCCCAAGATCCTTGTTTTTACTTATTATACCATAATCATCGAAAAAAGCAAAAACAAAAAAGAATCTCCGCAAAAACTGCGGAGATTCCTGCGCCTTACATCAGCATAAACGAATTGATCAGCTGTGTGGCCAATACGACCAGCACCAGCGCGATGGGATAGGTGGAGGCGTAAGCGGCGGCCACGTCATCGGTTCCCGCCACGGAAATCAGCGTGCCCAGCGCAGGCGTGGAGGTCATGCCGCCGGTAATGGAGCCCAGGTTATACAAAAGCGGCAGCCTGCAGATTTTTTTCGCAAACAGATAACCGATCACCATGGGAATCATCGTAATCACAACGCCGGCGGCAAAGCCATACACCACCAGCATCGCGCCGTATTCGGAGGCCGCGATCTGCTTGACCAGCGATACGCCGCCCTCGGTGCCCGCGCCCACCAGGAAAAGCATCAGGCCAAACTCGCGGAAGCTCTTGAGAGAATGGGTATCCACCTTCAGGCTGATGGGGCCCAAATGACCGAAGTGCGCCAGAATCAGGCTCATCAGCAGCGGGCCGCCGGTCAGCCCCAGAGAGAAGCAGGGGCCGTCAAAGCCATCGCCGCTCATGGGGATCTTGACCGATCCCAGCAAAATTCCCAGCACAATGGCAAGACCAAAGGCAGCAAAGCCAAAATCGTCCAGAACAATATACTTTTTCGCCTTCTGCGCGGCGCTTTGCCCCTTGGCGGGAGCAGTGATCAGCGTGCGCTCATGCGCCATATCCGCTTTCAGGATGCGGGGCATGATCTGCACAAACAGCACAACGCCGATCACGCCGAAGGGATAAGCAATGGCCTGACCCAGCGAAACAAGCCCCAGCTGATCGGGCGCCATGGCTTCCACCGCGCCCTGCGCAGCGGAGAATGCAGGGGTGGAGGTGAGCGCGCCGGACAGAATGCCCGTGGCAAAGGCGGGGCTGATGCCGGGGATCATGGCAAACAGCACCGTTACGGCAGCGCCCATGGCAATGATCAGCGCGCCCATGGGCACATAAGTCTTGGCGTTCTTTTTCAGGTTACGGAAAAAGCTGGGGCCGGCAATGGAGCCCACAGAGGTCACAAACAGTACAAGGCCGATGTTGGAAATAAATTTAAAGCTGGCGATCTTTCCGTCGGCGGTATCCGCCATATAGAATTTGCCCAGCACGGGGATCTCTTTCAGCCCCGGCAGCGTGCACAGATAGCCGAACAGCAGCGCAAAGAGGAACACCCCCGCCGTGCCAAGGCTGAGTCCTTTCACTTTAATACTACCCAGTGCATAGCCGACAAAGCAAATCACAAACACGCTCAAAAGCACCACAGGCGTTTGTCCCAGAGCGATCAGTTTCGAAATAAGATCCATGGTATACGCGCTCCTTTTGTCCATTCTTTCCGAAAAATCGGAAAAAGGCCCGAAACCCGCCTCCTCCGACGTATACCATTTTACACCAAAAAATGCAAAAAGCAAGGAAAATATGCTTTTGCAATTCCCCTTCCTTTTTGGTATAATTTCCATATCATGTTGTACGGAGGAAACCATGGCAAACCGCAAATCCTACACCGCAGATTTTACCCAAGGCAGCGTGGCCAAGCACCTGCTTCGTTTTTCGACACCGCTGTTTTTGAGCAACCTGCTGCAAGTCGTATATAACATGGTGGATATGATCATCGTGGGTCAAGCCTTGGGCAAGGTAGGCCTTTCGGGCGTGTCCATCGGCGGCGACGTATCGCATTTCCTCACCTTCATTGCCATGGGCTTTTCCAGCGCCGGTCAGGTGATCATCTCCCAGTACATCGGCGCAAGGCAGGAACGCAAGGTGGGCACGTTCATCGGCACCATGTTCACCTTCCTCTTCGGCTGTGCCGCCGTACTGAGCGTGATTTGTCTGTGGCTGCGCGTGCCCATCCTGAACCTGATGAGCACACCCGCCGAGTCCTTCAAGGAAGCGCTGGGCTACACCACCGTTTCCGCAGCAGGCTTGATTTTCGTATACGGCTACAACATCGTCAGCGCCGTTCTTCGCGGCATCGGCGACAGCAAGCATCCCTTTATCTTCATTTCCATTGCCGCGGTGATGAACATCGTACTCGACCTGATTTTTGTGTTCCCGCTGCACATGGGCGCCGCAGGCGCGGCACTGGCTACCGTGATCAGCCAGGGCTTCAGCTTCATTTGCTGCGCCGTATTCCTCTGGAAGCGCCGCGACCGGCTGGGCTTTGAGATCGAAGCAAAGGATTTCCTCCATCTCGACCGGGAAATGCTGGTGAAGCTGACCAAGCTGGGCGTACCCATGGCCATCAAGAGCGCCGCCATCCAGTTCAGCAAGCTGTTTGTCAATTCGTGGATTAATTCCTACGGCGTGGTGGTATCCGCCGTGGCAGGCATCGTCAACAAGTTCAGCTCCATCACCAATCTTCTGTCCAACTCCGTCAACACCGCCGGTGCCTCCATGGTGGGGCAAAACATCGGCGCCGAAAAGTATGACCGCGTTCCCAAGGTCATGCTCACCTCTTTCCTGATGACGGTCACCGCCTCCATTCTTATGTCCCTTGTCACGGTGCTGTTCCCCGAAACGGTATTCGGCATCTTTACCGATGAAGCCGACGTGCTGAAGGTGTGTATGCAGTTCCTGCCCATCGCCGTGCTTTTGTTCTTCGGCAGCGCCTTCCGCGCCGCCATGAACGCCCTGCTCAACGGCAGCGGCAACTACCGCATCAATTTCGTCACCGCCATTCTGGACGGCATGGTCATGCGCATCGGCCTTGCGGTGCTGCTGGGGCTGGTGCTGGATATGAAATACATCGGCTTCTGGCTGGGCGACGCACTGGCAGGCTTTACCCCCTTCTTTATCGGCCTGGTCTATTACTTCAAGGGCAACTGGCGCACAAGAAAATACGTCATCAAAGAAGAATAATCACAGCAACAAGGGGACGGCAATTGCCGTCCCTTTTTTTGTGCAATCTTTCCGTTTATTGACAAAAAAAAAAAAAATGATATAATTTTACTGTTTAAAAGCTGTTTAAGTATAAAAATCCCCGTTAAAATAATTCCACACCATAAGAAGAGAGGCCTCCCCATGAAAAAGCTCCTGATTCTCGTCTTCGCACTGCTCATTTGCCTCATGGCAACGTCCGCGCTGGCGGCGACTACAACCTATGACAGCACATGGAATCAAGATATAGTGATTGCCGATTCCGGTGAGCACACCGTCATTCTGAATGGCGTTATGCTTGAAAATAATAGTATAACGATTCAGGCACAGGAAACAAAAGTAACCATTATTCTGAAGGGCGGCACCACCAATGTTTTGAAAACTGTTCATAGTGTCAAAGGCGATTCGGAAATCGTTATTCGCTGCGAAAGCGCAGGCGAAGGACACGAATGCACGGAGAATTGCGGTAAATTGATTATAAAAGGCCACACACGGAACGCAGGCATCGGCAGCGGAGAGAGTGTGGACTTCACCGGCAGCATTACAATCACCAGCGGTACCGTCATCATAGAAAATGCCACCTATGGAGCCGGTATCGGCAGCGGTCAACGCGGCGCCATGAGCGGCACGATCACGATCACGGATAGTATCGTCACTGCAGATTGCGACTGCGGTGCCGGCATCGGCGGCGGTGAACTCGGCGCCATGAGCGGCACGATCACGATCACGGACAGCGCCGTCACCATAGAAGAAGGCCGCTATGGAGCCGGTATCGGCAGCGGTTGGCACCGCAAAATGAGCGGCACCGTCATGATCACAGACAGCACCGTCACCGCAGATAGCTACTGGGGCGCCGGCATCGGCAGCGGTGAAACCGGCGAAATGAGCGGCACCATCACGATCACGGACAGTACCGTCACCGCAAGTGGCGGCATTGGAGCCGGCATCGGCAGCGGTCAAGACAGCGCCATGAGCGGCACCATTGCAATCACAAATAGCACCGTTAATAGTACCGACATCGGCAGCGGTGAATTTGGCGAAATGAGCGGCGCCATCACCATCACGGACAGTACCGTCACTGCAAATAGCGGCTGGAGTGCCGGCATCGGCAGCGGTCAAGACGGCGCCATGAGCGGCACCGTCACGATCACGGACAGTACCGTCACTGCAAGAAGCGACTGGGGTGCCGGCATCGGTAGCGGTTGGAAAGGCGACATGAGCGGCACCGTCACCATCACAGACAGTACCGTCACTGCAAATGGCGGCAGGGGTGCCGGTATCGGCGCCGGTAATGATAGCAATTTCACAGGCAAGCTTATCATGCGTGGCAACGTTGACGTCACGGCGATTGGCGAATATTGGGGCATCGGTCCGGGGCATGGCGATCCCATCAGCGAAGGTGCGGAGATTTATGTTGAACCCACTAACGGCAACATAATCGGCGTAAAACAGGGCTACGATGAGGAAAGCGCAGTAAATCTGGCAGGAACGCCTTATTCCGTTAAGACCGATCTGATTCCTTTGCTGAACGGTTCCCCCTATGTGCGCACCCGTTATAATACCGAAACGGTAACGCCCAGTCCTTCTCCCAAGCCCGTCACTCCGTCTCCCGTGCCGGTGACGCCTTCTCCCAAGCCTGTAACGCCCACTTCCTGTTACGGCGGCACGGCGACCTGTACTGAGCTTGCCATTTGCGAGGACTGCGGCAAGGGCTACGGTGAGTTGAACAAGAAAAACCATGTGCATAAGGTGATTCTTCCCTACGTTCCGCCCACGACCACCAGCACGGGCTTGACCGAGGGTCTGAAGTGCGGCGATTGCCAAACGATCATCATCCCGCAGCAGATCATCCCCATGCTCCCCTCCGATCTTCCCCAGACCGGCGACGGCACGAACTTCGCATTCCTCGTCCTCCTCGCCGCAGCGGGCATGATCGGAATGACGGTGATTCTGCGTAAAAAGAACGAAGCGTAATTCTAAACAACCGGTAAAGAGTTGTTTACACATAAATACGAGAGGAGCTTCAAACCATGAAAAAGCTGCGTACTTTGGCGATTCTATTGATGATCGTCATGCTGACGGTATGCTCTGCCGCGTGTGCGGAAGAAACCTATACGGTAAAGGTGGACGCTACCAAATACCTGGACGACAAGGATCCCGGCAGGGAAAAGTTTGCCTTCAAGGTATGGGAACTGACCGAAAGGCAGTGGAACGAACTGTTCAACATTGATATCCTGCTTTCCGTGCTGCCGGAGAATGAACGACCGGTGCGCCCGGTCATCCCTGATGATGGCGTAATTGAATTTATTCCGTCGAACCCGTCGACAGGAATCCCCAACACCGGAGAAAAGATCGAATCGCTCCGTAACCCGGGAATCATCTCTCCCGAGCCTGCTCCGCTTCCGGATGACTTTATTTCGGATGACCCGCTTTCCGTGCTTACCGAAGATCAGCTCACAAAGATTGCCGATCATCTGCGGAAAAAGCTGGACAAGCTGCCTTATACCATCGTGTATAACAACGGCAAAACCGTTCCCTTCATTGACGAAACCTACGCTGAAGAAGAATTCGAAAAAAAATATTTTGCCATTACCGAAGTGCACGATCCATCCAAGCCCTTCTGCTATGATCACTCCGTTTACGGATACAGTGTGGATATAGTAAAATTCGGAATAATTGTCTCGCCCGTCTTGCCTCCGGTTATGAATGATGAAGTTGTTCGTCCTCCCGTTAGTGGAGATCATATCGAAAGTATAATGGTTAGCAATACAATGTTTTGTGTTTCTCCCGAGCACGGAATGCATGTTGGCCCTGTATCAGAGGGCATTGATGAGCCTGCCGACCACTTCATCTTCAACAACCGCACCTGCAAGGACGTTCCCCAGACCGGCGATAACACGAACTTTGCGTTCCTTGCTGCGCTCGCAGTAATCGGCATGATCGGCATGACGGTAATCATTCGCAAAAAGAACGAAGCGTAACAAGCAAAAAGCGCGGAGAGCTGATGCTCTCCGCGCTTTGTTTCTTTGTCAAAACACGCCTGTCACAAAAATCTCGATACCGATCAAAATCAGGATCACGCCGCCGAGAATGCCTGCTTTTCCTGCCAGCTTGGTGCCCGCTTTCCGACCGATGAAAAGCCCGCCCAGACAAATCACAAAGGTAACGGCAGCGATCAGGATAACAGCGATCAACGCCTGCGCAAAGCCATATTCGGCGATGGTAAAGCCCACGCTCAGCGCATCGATGGAGGTGGCGACGCCCTGCACCATCAGCGCGGCGAAGCCCACGCCGGGGCGGCATTCGCATTCTTCCTCGCCTTTGATGCCCTCGATCAGCATCTTGCCACCGATAAAGCCCAGCAGCGCCAGCGCGATCCACGGGATCAGCTTTTCAAAGGAGGTAAAATACTGCACGATGGTGTGTACACACACCCAGCCGATCATGGGCATGACGCCCTGAAACAGCGCAAAGATGCCGGCGATCATGCACACCTTGCGGGTTTTCATGCAGGGCTCATGCAAGCCGTTGGCAAGGGATACCGAGAAGGCGTCCATGGCCAGACCTACGCCCAGCAGGATATTGGTCAAGAAGAAGCTGAATCCCATTTCCATCTTTCATCCTCCGCAATAAAAAAGCCAAGTATGCAGCCATACTTGGACGCCGCAAGGGCATACGACCCCATGTATAGCTTGGCAGTTATACATGAGTCTCGCGATTGAAAACAAGCCAGGCTCTCGCCAGTATGTTGACTTGCTACACGCCGCAGGCATGCTCGCTACTCCCTCACAGGCGGATATTATACTATTGATTGAATTCTTTGTCAACTACATCTCCTCCCCCTTGTTGCCAAAGCGCCACAGCGCAGGAAAAAAATATATAATCTGTCCACATTTTATATTTTTTATGTATTTACATTATTCCAATTCTATCATATAATATCGATTGGCGCGTTTCGATATATTACCGGAACGACGACCTGAATCAAGGAGGAAATCCCTAATGAAGAAGTTCCTGGCTATGCTGCTGTGCGTGATCATGACGGTCACCATGGTTCCCGCTATGGCTGAAGGCGCGGACGCCGATATCGTTGTGATCGGTGCCGGCGGCGCCGGCCTGGCCGCCGCTCTGGAAGCCGTTGAAAACGGCGCCCAGAAGGTTATCGTTCTGGAAATGACCGGCAAGACCGGCGGTGCTCTGAATTTTACCAGCGGCTCCATGTCTGCTGCCGGCACCATCCTCCAGAAGGAAGACGGCATTGAGGATACCGTTGAATCCTACATCGCCGACATCATCAACAACGGTGATGACTTCGGCGGCAATCCCAACGAAACCCTGATCTCCGTGTATGCCAACAAGGCTGCCGCCACCTTCGACTGGATGTACGAAAACGGTCTGAAGGACTGCACCTTCTCCGTGGACCGCGCTACCGGCACCCGTGCCCAGTTCGCTCCCGAGCATGCTCTGTACTCCATCAAGCGCACTTACAAGGCTACCGCCAAGGACCCCAGCAAGTATAAGTCCGCTGCCCACGAAACGCTGGACACGCTGGTTGCCGCCAACGACAAGATCGAAATCCTCTACAACACCAAGGCTGTTGAGCTGAAGGCCAATGAAAAGGGCCAGGTGCTGACCGTTGTTACCAACAAGAGCACCTCCTACACCGCCAAGAACGGTATCATCGTCTGCACCGGCGGTTACTCCTCCAACAGCAAGCTGATGGGCGCCTATACCGCCTACGGCGAATACTATCTGGCCGGCGGCGCTCCCGGTGCTGACGGCAATGCCCTGCCCATGATGCAGAAAGTTGGCGCCGGCATCACCGCCATGAACGCCATCCCCACCTTCCCCATGGGTCTGGTAGACAAGGCGAACGAATCCATCGGTTCCATCGCCTCCACCTACACTTGGAAGGCCGGCGGTATCGTTGTTAACCAGAACGGCGAACGCTTCTGCAACGAAACCGAATCCAACCCCGCTCCCCGCGAGGTCGCCCTGGAAGAACAGCCCGGCGCTGTGCAGTACGACATCTACACCGACAAGATCCTGGCTGATCTGACCGCTGCCGGTCAGGCTTACTTCATGGCCGCTTACTTCAGCAGCCCCGCTGCGAAGGGCGCTCACGTGATGTACGAAGGCAACTCCATCGAAGAGCTGGCCGCCGCCATCAACGTTCCCGCCGCCAACCTGAAGAAGACCATCGAAGAGTACAATGCTGCCGTTGAAAAGGGCGAGCCCGATGAGTTCGGCCGCGAATTCAACGTATCCAACACCTACAACCTGGTCACCAATAAGGTGGAAGGCGAAAAGTTCTACGCCATCCGTCTGCACGCTCTGTGCGTTATGACGCTGGGCGGCGTTACCGCCAATGCCAACATGCAGGTTCTGGATGAAAACGGCGCTGTGATCCCCGGTCTGTACGCTGCCGGTGAAGTTGTCGGCGGTATCTGGGGCAAGTTCGTTTCCGGCGGCACCGGCGTTATGGGTCCCATCGTGTTCGGTCAGGTTGCTGCCGCTCACGCCATGAACAACACCCTCGCCGAAGGCTACACTGTGAAGGCCTCCGTCAATCTGCTGGATGAAAGCCTGTTCGCCAAGGAAGTTTCCTCCGAAAAGCTGTTCGACATGACCGCCAAGCTGAACGACGGCACCTACAAGGCCACCGTTGCCGGTCAGGATGGTCCCATGGAAGTGCAGGTTGTCATCGCCAACGGCAAGATCGCTGACGTTGAAATCCTCTCCAATCACGAAACCGTCGGCTATGCCGATGCCGCTCTGAAGGCCATTCCCGAAGCCATCGAAGCTGCCAACGATCCCACCGTGGATACCATCACCGGTGTGACCAACACCTCCAAGCGCATCATGACTGCCGTTGTGGACTGCCTGAACCAGGCCTCCAAGTAATTGCAGCATCCCGAGCCGGGGGAGCAAAAGCTCCTCCGGCTTTTTGATTGCTTCTTTTCTACTTTTTTGATATAATTCATTTCAGGAGGCGATCACGTGAAAGAATTGCCTGTGCTTGAAGCAATCAAACATGAAATGGCGCATATCCCCGGGCATCTGGGCTTTTACTATAAAAACCTGATTTCGGGCTTTTGCTATGGCGTAAACGAGGAGGAAGTCTTCGGCGCAGCCAGCGTGATGAAACTGCCGCTGTATCTGCTGATCCTTCAAAAATCGCTGCGTGGCGAAGCTTCCATGGAGGATAAAATCACCGTCACACAAGGGGACAAGGTTCCCATCTGCGGCGCGCTGACTCTGTTCACCCACGATATCGAAACCGACGTCCGCACCCTCTGCCGCCTGATGATCTCCCTGAGCGACAATACCGCCACCAACCGTCTGATCGATCACATCGGCATTCCCGAAATTCAAAAGCAGTTTGCCTCCATGGGGCTTGAAAAAACAATGATCCGCCGCAAGCTGTTTGACCGCGCCGCAGCAAGAGCAGGCATTCAGAATACCATCTGCCCCAGGGAAATGGGCGATTTGCTGGAAAAGCTGTACCGGCGGGAGATCCTCTCCCCCGCCCTTTGCAAAGAAGCCGTCGAAACCCTGCTTTTGCAGCAGGTGGATCATAAACTGAACGGCAAGATCTGCGGCGAAGTGCCCATCGCCCACAAAACAGGAGAAGATGACAACCTGAGCAATGACGTTGGCATCGTCTATGCCGGGGAACCCTTTGTGATCTGCTTTGTGGGGCATGATACAAATGTATATCTTTGGGAGGATCTCATGCGCCGCAGCACCTACGATCTATTGAAAATTCAGGAGTGAGCAACATGGATATCAAACAGGAAGCGCTTCAAAAGCACGGCGAATGGCAGGGAAAGATCGAAGTCGTCTCCCGTGTACCCGTCACAAATTCTCAGGAGCTTTCGCTGGCCTATACTCCCGGCGTTGCCCAGCCCTGCCTTGAAATTCACAAGGATTATGAAAAATCCTGGTCGCTTACGCGCCGAAGCAATCTGGTGGCAGTGATCACCGACGGCACTGCCGTGCTGGGTCTGGGCGATATCGGCCCCGAAGCGGGCATGCCAGTGATGGAAGGCAAATGCTGTCTGTTTAAGGAATTTGCCGATGTGGACGCCTTCCCGCTGTGTCTTCGCACCAAGGATACCGACGAGCTGGTCCGCAGCATTTACCTGCTTTCCGGCAGCTTTGGCGGCATCAATCTGGAGGATATTGCCGCGCCCCGCTGCTTTGAAATCGAGCGCCGGTTAAAGGAGCTGTGCGATATTCCCGTTTTCCATGACGATCAGCACGGAACCGCCATCGTGGTAGCGGCGGCCCTTCTCAACGCGCTGCGTGTGGTGCGCAAAAAGATGGATGAAATCAAAGTCGTGATCAACGGCGCCGGCGCAGCGGGCATCGCCATTGGCAAGCAACTGCTGCGTTTGGGCGTACAGCATCTTATGATGGTGGATCGCTTCGGCATCATCTGTGAAGGCATGGAAAACCTCAACCCCGCCCATGAAGAAATCAGCCGCGTTACCAACCGGGAGCATCTCCGGGGCGAACTGAAGGACGCCATCCGCGGTGCAGACGTGTTCATCGGTGTATCCGCCCCCGGCGTGCTCACAGGCGAAATGGTGGCAACCATGGCCGAAAATGCCTGCGTGTTCCCCATGGCCAATCCCACCCCTGAGATCTTCCCTGAGGAAGCGCTTTCCGCCGGCGCGGCAGTGGTAGGCACGGGACGCAGCGATTATCCCAATCAGATCAACAACGTGCTGGCCTTCCCCGGCATTTTCCGCGGCGCGCTGGACGTACGCGCCAGCGACATCAACGATGAAATGAAGATGGCCGCCTCCCGCGCCATCGCTTCCCTTGTGAGCGATGAAGAACTGAGCAAGGATTACATCCTGCCCAAGGCTTTTGACAAGCGGGTGGGCTCCGCCGTCGCCGCTGCGGTCGCCCAAGCTGCAAAAGAAAGCGGCGTCGCCCGCGTATAATTTCAGGGAGAAGCCGGCATGAAAAAGTTCTTTCTGATCCTCGCAGTTTTTGGTTTACTCGCGCTGCTGACGGGCATCAGCCCCTTGATCGCAGGCATCCGCGAAAGAGGCTGGGACGGAGTAAATTACGGCCGCATCCTTTTCCCGCTGCTGATCGCCATCGCATCCCTTATAGCATACAAACGGCATAAATAACAAAAAATCCCCGGCAGAAAACACTGTCGGGGGCTTTTTTACACGCCTATCTGGGAAAGCAGTTCCTGCCGGAGCCGCAGGATCTGCGAAACATGGTAATTGGTAATGAGATCCGCTTCGGCGCTCACCGATTCACTGCTTTCACACACAAGAGTACCGATTGCCTTCAGTTTTTCACGGTTTTCTTCATTCAGCGCTCCTGCTTTTTTCATGACCGAAAGCACTTCCAGATGCGCGATCAGCTCTCTGGCGTAGCTCTCACAGCGGCGCAATTCCGCCAGTTTGCCCGATTGCCAGCGGGCGCGGGTAAAAAACTTCTGTCGGGAAAAAATATTGAGCTGGCTTGTCAGATCGCTCATGTATTTTTCCATCGCCGAAACGTCCGGCAGGACAGCGTTGTAACCGGCCATTTTCTCCATAAAGCGCAGCAGTTCCCGATCCAGATTTTCCACCGTTTTGCGGATCATGCGGCTGTTGTCATAGGGAAAAACCAGCGTATTGATCAGCATACCAACGGCAAGGCCGATGGCGCTGTCCCAGACGCGCCCAAATGCGTACTGCATCGGTGCAACAGAGGGCGTGATGCAAACCATCACCACGATAAAACAGGGCAGAGAGGGCGAAAAACGGATGCGCAGCGCATTGTAAAGAACGATGACCAGCATCAGCCCAAGCGCCGTTGCCGCCAGCTGCGGCACAGGCAGCATACGCAAAAGCGCACCCATCACACCGCCGAACAGCACGCCGACGATCTGCGTCAGGCAGGATTCCAGCGAATCCTTGAAGGTGGGCTGCATGGCCGCCATGGCGCCCAGCATGGCAAAAACCAGTTTGGAATCGGTGGTGCCGTAGGAATCCACGATCACCATGGACAAAACCACGGCGATCACCGTTTTCACAGTACGCAAGCCGATATGAAATCTTGAGTATATCTTTTGCATTGTTTATCTCCGATCTTTTTCCCCGCGGTTTCCCGCGCCGCAATAAAATACACGAAAAAGGACGGCCTGTCAAGAGGCCGTCCGCATTTTTCCTTATTTCGCCGCTTCGACGCCCACTTTGATCGCTTGACCGGTGGTTTTGAGCGCTTCGTCGTCCATGTTCTCTCCGTCCAGCACCAGTTTGCCGTTGATGAATACCTTTTCAATACCAAAGGAGCGCTGTTTGTCAGGCTCTGCCTCCCGCAGCACGGCCTCATTGAATACCGTCAGGTCGGCAGCATACCCTGCCTTGATGTAACCGCGATTCTTCAGGCCGAAGCGATCCGCCGTAGCGCCTGTCATGCGGCGAACGGTATTCTCCATGGTATCGCCCGTGCCCCGCAGCGAGTCTCTGAGGAATTTGGGGAAGCAATCGTAAATGGCAGGATTCTGTACCCCAAAGTCCTCCACCCACGCATCGGTCATATACAGGCACAGCGGATTCTTTTCAAAATCACTGATGATCTCAGGAGTCGTATACGGCCCCATGTTTACACGGCCTTTGAAATTGCTCTTCTCGCAGAGCATGAGATACGCATCCAGATCGCTCATCTTTTCCTCCTTAGCGATCTCATTCACGTTCTTGCCCTCATATTTCTCATAGCCTTTGCCGATATACGCCACCTGAATATCCTTAAAGCCAAAGCCCAGCAGCAGGCTTGTAGCGTATACCAGCACGCTCAGCTTCAAGCGATTGAGAGGCTTTTTGCGCTCCTCCCGGGACATGGCCTGATACCACGCGGGCAGGATGACCGTGATCACCGACACGCCCAGCAGCTCGTTGTAAATATCAAACATCACGTCCACGCCGGCATCCCGCAATGCATGGATGATCTGCAAAAACTCGTCCTTGTCCTTAAAGGAACGGCGGCCGACGAAAATAGCATGGGAATAATGCAGCTTCAGCCTGGTTCCTGCGGCAATTTCCTTTAATTCATCCACAGCGCGCAAAAGATGGGATCTGCCCAAAAGCTGGGGATAGGACATGGACACGGCAGAGTTCGCTCTTGGATGCACCGTGAGCGGGCGGTCATATTTTTCGCACAGCGCCGCCACTTTTTTCAGTTCATCCACTTGGGCGAACAGGCCGGGATCGTACATCAATCCCAGCGAAATGCCCGCCGCTCCCTGTTTGAGCGCCGTTTCCAGAAGCTCCAGCATCTTCCCCTCTTCTTCAGGGGTTAAAGGACGGTTCACGCTGCCGGACGCCGCAGCACGCGACGTGCAGTGTCCCGCCAGCACAGCCATATTACAGGGCATATTTCGATCGATGGCGGCAAAGTAATCCGAAAGCTGTCCGTACGTCCCGTGGGTCTCCCGGAAGCCAAAAAGCCCCGCGCCGATCACATCGTTGTGTTCGCCGTCTTCTTCAAACCCCACCGCCGACAGGCCGCAATTACCCGTCACGAAGGTGGTGATCCCTTGACGAATAAAGGGATCGAAGAATTTGAGCGGCTCTTTTCGAATGGCAAACCAATCGTTATGGGAATGCGCATCAATAAAACCCGGGGCCAGCGAAAGTCCCTTGAGATCGCAGACCTGATCGGCCTCATCCTCGGAAATATCCGTTTCAATACGCACAATGCGTTCGTCTTCCGTCAATACGTCGCCCATAAAGGCCTTTGCACCTGTGCCGTCATAAATCCTGGCGTTTTTTAAAAGTATTCTCATTGTATCTCCGCCTTTCTGTACCTTTGATTGTATATGAAAACAGCGCATTATACAAGTTTTTTTTTGAAAACGGTTGACAGAAATCCTCTGCGGTGTTATACTGTGCAAAATTCCGAAGGAGGTCAGGCAATGCTCAGCCGTCATTTTGCAGCCGAAATGTATTACGCCTATGCTTGGTATGGACACAATACCGGGCTTGCATTGCCGTGTACTTCTTTGGAGAAATAATCCATCGGAACAATTACGCAGTGCAGGCTGTACGCAAACAGCCCGCACTGTTTTTATTTGGGAGGAAGCCATGGAAATCCTATCTTTTATGAAAGATTACTACGAAACCCACGATGAAAACAACCGTTTCACATCTAAACACGGAGCGGTCGAATAC
Organism: Clostridia bacterium; assembly: GCA_017549335.1. Lineage (GTDB taxonomy): Bacteria > Bacillota > Clostridia > Christensenellales > Aristaeellaceae > SFMI01. The sequence goes on from JAFYVB010000004.1 coordinate 28,540, forward strand.
CTTACCACCATGCGCTACATCGAAAAATACCTGAAGCCGGGAATGCGCATTCTGGAAATCGGCGCCGGCACAGGCCGATACAGTCATGCCCTGGCGCAAAAGGGATATCCGGTGGATGCAGTGGAACTCATTGAACATAACATTGAAGTTTTCCGTCAGAATACGCTGGAAAACGAACCCGTCACCATCACGCAGGGGAACGCCACCGACCTGAGCGCTTTCAAAGACAACACCTATGATATCACCCTGCTTTTGGGGCCGATGTACCACCTGTTCACCGAGGAAGAAAAGCTCAAGGCGCTGTCGGAGGCCGTGCGCGTCACCAAGCGGGGCGGAATCGTTTATGTGGCTTACTGTATGTGCGACGCCACCGTGCTCTCCTTTGCCTTTATGCGCGGGGAAATCCACAACGTTCTGGAAAAGAATATGCTGGATCCCGAAACATTCAAAACCTTCTCAAGGCCGCAGGATGTTTTCGTGATGCACCGCAAGGAGGATATCGACGCCCTCCGCGCACACTTACCCGTTACGCAGCTGCACTATATCGCCACCGATGCTTTGACCCACTATATACGCCAGACAGTTGACGAAATGGATGAAAAAACCTACGCACTGTATCTCAAATACCACTTTTCCGTTTGCGAAAGGCTTGATATGACAGGCTTTTCCAATCATACGCTTGATATTTTCAGAAAGGACGAATGAATATGCCTATCCGCATCAGAACAGCCGTTGAGGCAGACAGAGAACGCATCTTCCCGCTGCAGAAGGAGATCGCCGATCTGCACCATGCCGGCAGACCCGATTTATTCAAAACGCAGCCCCGCTTTTACACAGAAGAAGATTTCAGCAAAAGGCTAAACGATCCCGATCACAGCATTTTCATTGCAGAAGACGAAACCGGCAGCGTCGTCGGCTACGCCTTTTGCTGGGTCATTCATAACAAAAATCATCCGACTTACATCGATTTTGACTGTTTCTACATCGACGACATCTGTGTTTTGAAATCCTGTCAAAGAAACGGCATCGGAAGAAAACTGTTTGAGCGCTGCAAACAAAGAGCACAGGAGCAGCACTGCAAAATGATAGACCTGAGTGTTTGGAGCTTTAACAAAGAAGCCATCGCCTTTTATGAAAGCTGCGGCCTGAGCGAACGGATTCGCCGAATGTCTCTCATGCTGTAAACAAAAAGCCGACCCGCAATGCTGGTCGGCTTTTTTTCATCAATCGCGCTTGTACTCCAGAATATCCCCCGGCTGACAGTCAAGCACGTCGCAAATGGATTCCAGCGTGGAAAAGCGAATCGCGCTGACGTGTCCGTTTTTAAGCTTTGACAGGTTCACATTGGCAACACCCACGCGCTCGGACAATTCGTTCAGGGACATTTTCCGATCGGCCATGACCCGATCCAATCTGAGAATGATGGCCATAAATCCTCCTTACAGCGTTTCATCGCTGAGATTCTGCAGCTGCTCGCCATAAGCAAACACATAAGAGAGAAGCAGGGTAATTCCCACCACAATCAGAAAACCGATATCAAAGACGGGTGCATAGGTAACGGCGGCAATTTTATCGCTGAGCAAAATATTCTTCAGCGCAAAGCTGTCAAAGGAAATCATGGGCACAATGCTGTTTGCCACATTATCCAGAATACCCACCACCAGTTCGAAGAACGCCAGTTTTCTGATCTGCTTGCTGATACCGGCATGGAAGGGATTGCCTTCCGCCATGGCCTGCAGCACTTTGCGAAGGGCCTTTACCGCCTTGATGCCCACGAAGAATACGGGGATCATAAGCGCCAGCGTGATCAACTCCACAAGCATCAGCTTATCCGTAGAAGGTGCAACGCCTTCCGCCAGTTCAAAGACAAAATCTCCGATGCCAACGGTATAATCCATTTCGCCCACCATGGACGGCTCAATGTCAAAGATCAGTACGGCAGACAGCAGCAGCGCCGCTACGATCGAAGCTACAAAAGCCACTTTTGTGATGATCTCAAATACATGCAGCACTTTATCCAGCGTTTTTGCGGTGTTCATCATTTTGTTCATAATCTTCCTCCTCAATTAGCAGATCCATTCTGCTTTACGGGTATATAATAGCACAGCCATATACGTATGTCAACTACTTTTTTATGTTTCTCGTTAATTTTTTTATTATACCGAAAACAGCAAAAAAAGCAGCGGCTGCCTGAAGCAACCGCTGCTTTATACAATCAATAAACAGAATAGAACAGTGCGTAGAAAACCATGGCGATCGCCATATAGAATGCGCCGGTGATGAAAATAAAACCGTAGCCCGTTACCTTCCCCTGTTTCCTCTTGCGCTCGTAATAATCGTAATAGGATTCATGCTTCTTTTTGGAGAAGGGAACCAGCATATCCTTGAGATGCTGCGCCGCATAACCAAGGCCGGTGAATGTACCGGCATTGGAAATCATCACCAGCAAACCAACCATCAGCAGGATGGAGCCGGGAATGGTGAAAGCATCACAGAGGATACGATAAAGCTCCGCACGCGGCATATCAGGCGTGATCCCGCGAAGCGAAACCGACAGATATGCCATCAGCGCGCCGATCCCACCGGTGATTCCGTATTTGATCAGCCGTACTTTCCAAGGTTTCACAGACCGAGCTCCTTCTTCAGCTGCACTTCTTCCTCATCGTTGCAGTATACAAAGTGACCGGGCTTGATCTCGCGCATCGTGGGCTTATTCACACTGTAATCATGGGATTCCAGCGGATTGTAGGTGATGCGCTGACGGCGCTTTTCAGCATGCGGATCGGGCAGCGGAATAGCGGACAGCAGGGACTTGGTATAGGGATGCAGCGGATGAGCAAAAAGCTCATCGGAGGACGCCAGTTCAACCATCTTGCCGAAGTACATAACGCCGATACGATCGGAGAAGTACTTAACAACAGACAGGTCATGGGCGATGAACATGATCGTCAGACCAAGCTCAGAACGCAGTTCGTTAAGCAGGTTGATGATCTGTGCCTGAATCGAAACGTCCAGCGCGGAAATGGGTTCGTCGGCGATCAGCAGATCGGGATGCATGATAACCGCACGGGCGATACCGATGCGCTGACGCTGGCCGCCGGAAAACTCATGGGGATAACGGCCGGCGTGTTCGCGGGTCAGACCCACCAGCTCAAGGATCTTGTAGACCTCTTCATCGATGTACGCCTGATCCTTGATACCGTTGATGACCAGACCTTCGGAGATAATCTCCTTAACGGTCATACGGGGATTCAAGGAAGCGATGGGATCCTGGAAAATCATCTGGATCTTGGTAATCAGCTTGCTGTGCTTGGCTACATACATATCCTGCTTGAAGTCGGCAGCCAGCTTTTTGAGGGCTTCGGGATTATTCTTGTTTTCTTCCTTGGCCTTTTCGTAGTCGGCCTTCAGCTTTTCCTGAAGCTCCTTGGCGTATTCCTTATCGGAATTCTGATGATCGTATTTCGCAGCCTTGATCTTTTTGCGATTTTCCGCGATCTCTTTTTTCAGTTCTTCCTTGCGGGAAGCAGGCACTTCCTCATCGGACTTTTTCAGTTCTTTGCGTGCAGCGCGGATGGCCTGCTCGTAGGAGCGGGTACCGGCGCAGATGCGCTTACCCTTGAAGTAGATGCTGCCGGAAGTGATATCATAGATACGGATAACCGAACGGCCGGTGGTCGTCTTGCCGCAGCCCGACTCACCTACCAGACCGAAGACTTCGCCGCGCTTAATGTCAAAGTTGACGTCATCGACGGCTTTGGTCATCTTGAAGTACTGGCACAGATGCTCAACGCGGAGCAAAACTTCCTGTTCTTTATTCGGCATGCTGAGCACCTCCTGCCTTCTTCATACGGGCAATACGATCGGTAATGATCTGCGGCACCTCTGCTTTGGGAGCATCGGGATGCAGCAGCCAGGTCGCTGCCTTATGGGTTTTGGTGACTTCAAAGAAGGGCGGCTGCTGTTCAAAGTCAATCTTCAAAGCAAACTTGTTGCGGTCTGCAAAGGCATCGCCCACCGGAGGATAGATCATGTTGGGAGGAGTACCCGGGATGGCATCCAGCTTTTCGGTGGTCTCCAGGTCGGGCATGGAGGACAGCAGCGCCCAGGTATAGGGATGACGCGGATCATAGAAGATATCATCCGCGGTACCGTACTCAACGATCTTGCCGGCGTACATAACGGCGATATCGTCAGCCATGTTGGCAACGACACCCAGGTCATGGGTAATGAAGATAACGGAAAGATTGCGTTCCTTCTTCAGGTTGTTGATCAGTTCGAGGATCTGCGCCTGAATGGTCACGTCAAGAGCCGTGGTGGGTTCGTCGCAGATGAGGATGTCGGGGTTGGCAGCCAGCGCGATGGCGATAACGATGCGCTGACGCATACCGCCGGAGAACTCGAAGGGGTACTGATAGAAACGGGTGCGGGGCTCGTGGATACCCACTTCTTCCATCAGCTTGATGGCCTGTTCCTTGGCCATGCTCTTGGTCACGCGGTAAACCGTTTCGGCGGCACGGGCCTTGAAATAATCCACCATTTCGATGGCGCGCTGATCGAAATCGACGGTCTCGGCATTGGCGATATAGGCGGTGTAGCGCTCTTCGATACGGTTAATAACGGTGAGAATGTTTTCGCGGAGCATGGAAACGGAATAAACATTCTTGGGAACGACCTTCCATTCCACTTTTCTGCCGCGGGCAACAAGACGCTCACGACGCTTGCTCTGACGGGCAAAGCGGGCTTCTTCCTTGCGGTTGCCGACCTGGCAGCTGAAGAAGCGCTCGATAGCGTTGCTGAGGCTGGCTTCAAAAGCATAGGCAGCGCTGTCCTTGATGATCTCAAGGCGGTCAATGGAGGAAGCGATCAGCTTGCTCATTTCCTTGCAGCGGGCCATGGCATTCTTCTGGGTGAATTCACCCTCGAAGAAAGCGCGCAGCGCGGGGATCTGCTCCAGCACCAGCTTCTTGTTTTCAAGAGCCTTCTTGAAGGAATGCTCCACGCCGTTGTCGGCATAGGAAAGGAATTCCTTCATGAAGTTGTCGTTCAGATAAGTAAGCGCCTTGGCATTGAGTTCTTCCACGGAAGAAACGTTCTTGACCTCAACGAGGTTGTTGTCAAGATAGTACAGCGCAATGCGGAAAAAGTCGGGCTTGGTCTGGGCGGTAACCTCTTTGAGGAGGTTCTGCACACCGCGCAGCGCCTTTTCCACTTCTTCGGGCATCTCGTTTTTGGTGTTGTTGGCGGCCGCAGCAGCCTTAACAACGCTGTTCAGGGAGGCGATGCTTTCGGCAATGCGGGCGTCATACTTGGCGGTGAGGAATTCATCCTTTACCTTGGCAAGCTCTTTCTTGTATTCGCGGATCGCGCCAACGACGTACACGTTCTGCTTCTTGCCGGCCTTGTAAATCAGGTCTTCAATGTTGGCAATCAGCTCGTTGGCCTTATTGAAGGCCTCGGTATAGCTGTTGTCCAGCTTGGTAGCCTGAATACAAATGTCATCCAGCTTCTTGGAAAGAGCAGACACACGGGCTTCGCTTTCCTTACCGCAGGCTTCGATGATATTCTTCTTCAGTTCGGCCAGCATGGCATTGAAAGCACGACGGGCTTCCTTGCGGTTGGCCTTATTCTTCAGCAGCATCGCCTCGGTGATCTGCTTACCGATCTTCACGATGGGGTTCAGCGAAGAAAGGGGATCCTGGAAAATCATCGAGATTTTATCGCCGCGGATCTTGTGCATTTCGTCTTCGGTAATGCGCAGCAGATCGTTGCCGTCATAGAGGATCTCACCGCTCTCCACGATGGAGTTGCCGGCAAGAATACCGATGATGGCCTTGGAGGTTACGGACTTACCGGAACCGGATTCGCCAACGATGGCCAGCGTCTTGCCACGTTCCAGATCGAAAGAGATATCGCGAACGGCCTTGACCGTACCGTGAGTGGTACGGAAGCCTACGCTCAAATTTTTAACTTCAAGAATTTTATCCATGTGATTACTCCTCCACTCCGCGCAGCGAGGGGTTAAAGGCATCGCGCAGACCGTTGCCGAACAGGTTGAAGCTGATCATCAGCAGCGAAATGACGATCGCAGGGAAGATCATCAGATGCGGATAGTTCGTCCAGATCGCGCTGGCGTCGGAAAGCAGCGTACCCAGAGAAGTGGTCGAGGCAGAGCCGAGCTTTACGATACCCAGGAAGCTGAGCATACTTTCGCTGAAGATAACGCTGGGGATAACCAGTGCGCAAGCCGTAATGATGGTACCCAGAGAGTTGGGGAAGATATGCTTCCAGATCAGGCGGCTGTCACGGGCGCCCAAAGTACGGGCAGCCATGATATATTCCTGATTCTTGAAGCGGTAGAACTGCGTACGCACAAGGCCCGCAGTGCCGATCCAACCCGTCACCACGAAGGCAAACAGCAGGCTGGGGATAGCGCCCACCTTGTTGGCAAAGTGGATCTGGAACAGGGTAGCCAGAATGATGAAAGGAATACCGCTGGCGATTTCCAGAATACGGGAAACGAGAATATCGATCGCGCCGCCGTAGAAGCCCATCGCGGCGCCCACAGCCGCACCGATGATGAAGTTGATCACCGATACGAAAACAGCCACCAGCAAGCTCAGACGGATACCACCGGCCAGACGCAGACCCAGGTCATAGCCCTGAGTGTCAGTACCGAACAGGTAGTTCACTTCGAATCCGTTCTTATAGTTATAGTAGTTGTAGTAAAGCACGCGCACTTTATACTGCGCGGTCTCCAGCGTACCGCCGCCGGTCAGCTCGTAGTAGAGCGGATTGCCTTCGGCGTCACGCTTGTAGTTATCTTCCAGCACCATGCCTTCGCCGTAGGGAATTTCCACAGCCTTGCCCTTTTCATTGATGTAAACAGGCTGGTTCTTCTTGGCCTTATACCAGAAGTTGGCGTCGGCGGGATCCATGTTGTAGTTATTGTTCTCAACCAGAGGATACAGCACCTTCAGGCCCGTTTCCTTTTCCCAGTCGAGGATGCGCTGATACTCATCCTTTTCGATGCTGCGGTACAGGAAGCCCAGCTCCAGATAGGTATCAATGCGTCCGGTCCAGGAATAGGTGATCTTCTTACCGGCCTTCTTTTCGGTGGGCGTATCCAGACGGAGAATGGGCTGATATTCGCTGGCAAGGCCCTCTTCCAGAGTAATCTTGCCGGTGCCGTTCACGTCTTCAGCCGCCATACCGATGGCAACCGCCTTGATCAGACCCTTCTCGGCGAAGGAACGCTCAACACCGCCGTCGGCGATGCCGAATTTGCGAAGCACAGTATGACGGGGCGCCTTCTTGGCATAGTAGGGATCCAGGAAAGTAGCATCATACTGGCTGTTGAACAGCGGATAGAAAAAGGAGAACAGGATGACGCAGCAGATAACGATCGCTGCCACAACGCTGCCCTTATTCTTGCGGAAGCGCAGCCAGGCATCCTTAAAGTAGCCGATAGGCTTATCTTCAAATTTCTTATCGGCGATTCTCTCGCCGTGATTTACAAATTCAAACTTTTCCTTGGGGATATTCATATAGTTATTATTCATTTCCATATTACTTTTCCCCCATTCTGATTCTCGGATCAATGAAGCTGTAGCTGATATCCAGCAGGATGCCGGACAAGAGGCTAAGCGCGGTATAGAACAAGCAGTCGGTCATAAATACGTCGTAGTCCAGCAGATTGATGGACTTGATGTACAGCTGACCAACGCCAGGAATAGAGAAGATCTGCTCAATGATCATCGAGCCGCCCAGTACGCCGATGATACTGGAGATGATGCGGGGCAGGATGGGCACCATAGCATTCTTCAGGGCGTGGCGGGAAGTCGCCTGCGCCTTGCTCAGACCCTTGGTACGGGCCAGCAGCATGTAGTCGGAGGTGAGCGTCTCGGTCAGCTCCGCACGGGTATAACGGCAGTGGTATGCGATCTCACCGAAGGAGAGCGCAAGAATGGGCGCGATCATGGAATGGAACATTTTCCACGTCATCCACGATCCGCCGGCGTCCGCCAGGGAATATACCTGCAGCGGCAGCCAGTCCAGCTTGAAGTAGAAAATGTACTGTACAAGGAAGGCATATACGTAAGCAGGGATAGATACGAAAATGATAACCGTGGTGGAGATCAGGCTGTCCTGCCACTTATTCTTCTTGATAGCAGCATAAATGCCAAGCAGAATGCCCATGGGAATGGCAAAAATGATAGAATAAGTGTTAACGATAACGGTAGGCAGCAGACGGTCGGTCAGCACCTTCAGTGCGGGAACGCGGAAGGCGATATACCAGGATGTACCGAAATCACCCTCAGTAAAGATATTCCGCAGATAGATACCGAACTGTGTCAGAAGCGGCTCGTTATATCCGAGCGCCTCAAAACGGTCAAGAATCGCAGCGGCCTGCGTCTTGTCGGTCGGCAGTTCTCTGGGCAGAATTCTGATGAGCATGAAGCAAATCGCGGTTATGACGAACATGGTAAGGAACATCAGTAACACGCGCTTGATGATATACTTGGTCATCCTATCGTCTCCTTTTCCGGCTGTTTAAAGAAAGCCATTTATCTGTAGATGCCGTATTCTATGCGTACGCTTCGCTCCGTTTTAACAAGAGAATAACAGCATCGCGATTGCGGATTGTCGTTGATCTCCGAGCTTAAACAGCCGTGAATGAAAGGGAACGGGAGGCGAACCCCCCGTTCCCCTTCTCTTTGTTAAATCTGGAGTTTGGGTCTGAAGTACAGATTACTCGTAGCTCAGCACGCCGCCTTCGCTGGCAACATAGTCAGCCCATTCAGCGTCGTTGAAGTTATAGGTCATCAGTTCCAGACCGCCGAAGCCGTACATGATGTTGTAGTCTTCGGTGTAGTAGTTTACCTGATAGCTCAGCAGGCTGGGCAGAGTGGTGCCGGCCAGCGGGATGCGGTATACCTTCTTCAGGTATTCTTCTTCCATGGCAGCGGTGATCTGCAGCTTGGTGTAGTTATCAGCGTCGGTGAAGCGACCGGTACCGATCAGAGCGCCGGACCATTCCTTCCAGGTCATGGTTACTTCTTCGCCGTTAACAGTCAGAGTCAGAGTTTCGACAGCGGGATCCCAGCAGCCGGCTTCGTTGATCTCGTACTGATCGGTGTCGCAGTAAACCTGCATGTTGCGGAAGGGATAGAAGGCAGCGCCGCCCCAAGCACCGTAACCGATGGCGTATTCGCCCTTCGGAACGTCGCCGTAACGGTCAGAGATGTTGCCGATAGGCTCGAGGGTGATGGCGCCAAAGCCAGTGCCTTCGATCGCGGCGTTCAGGTACTTGGCCATCAGTTCGCACTGCTTGTTGTCAGCAGAGGTCAGGCCGCCCTTGGCCCAGCCGATGCGGATGTGGATGGGAGCGCCAGCAGTGTACAGACCGGCTTCGGTCAGTTCAGTGAAGGCCTTGGCCATCAGTTCCTTGGCTTCGGTCAGGTTGTAGCCGTTGATGGACAGGTAAGCATCACGCAGGGTGGCGTAGGGAGTGCCTTCGCCCCACTTCACGTCATACAGGTTGCAAACAGCCTGCATGGCGGGCTCGGAGTTGCGGTAGGAGGAGGTGGGATCGTTGTAAACGTCGTAGAAGTACAGGTTGTTCATCAGAGCGAAAGCGGGCTTGTAGCCTTCGGTCGCGGTGACGTACTCAGCGCGGTCGATAGCGCGGCTGAAAGCCTTGCGGAAGCTCAGGTTGCTCAGAACAACGGAGTTCTGGTTGCCCTTGGAGTTGTCCATTTCCTTCAGAGCGGCAACGCCGGTGTTGAAGAAGAAGGACATGGTGTAGGTTTCGTCAACCTTGTACATCTGGTCAGAGGTGGCGTAAACGGGCATTTCGTCGGCCTGGGGGGTCCACTCGGTCAGTTCGCCCTTCAGGAAGGCCTGCTTCATGGCCTGCTCGTTCATAACGTCGATAACAACGCGGTTGGTGATGTAGCGGGGCTGCTGTTCGCCGTCAACCAGGTAGGGGGTGATGGATTCCAGAGCGCCGTTTTCAGCCTTGGTGTAGCCGTGCCAGTTCTCGTTCTGAACGAACACGATCTGCTTGTCGGCCTGCAGAGACTCGATCTTGTAGGGGCCGTAGGACATGGTGGTCTCGATGGAGGTACCGTAGTCAGTGGTCTTCAGAGTACCGGTGGTATCGAAGCCCTTCACATAGGTATCTTCATGGATCAGCCAGGTGGAGGTGCAGGAAGTACGGAAGTAGTTGATATCCTGCTTGGCGGCGGTGACGTAACGGATGGTGTAATCGTCAACCTTGTACAGACCGACGGTTTCGAAGTCAACGACTTCGCCCTGGCCGGAGATGTAGAACAGGAATTCCTTCAGGTATTCTTCGTTGGCAGCGGTCTTGGCTTCATCAGCATAGATGGTCAGACCGAAGGCAGCGCAGAACTCATCCAGAACGGTCAGCACCTGAGCCTTGTTCTCTTCAGTTACCTTGATGTAACCAACAGCATTGGCCTGAGCAGCCAGAGCGTTGTAAACGTCGGTGCTGGCAATGTAGCCCATGTCAAGGAGGTCCTTGATGGTGTAGGAAGAGGTGAAGGTGGTGCCGCTGGTCAGATGCAGGTAAGCATCGTTGGCAGCCAGATCAAAGCTGTAGTCGGGGGTGTCTTCCGCGCCGTAGGCGGGAACAACGGGAGTGTAGATGTCGGAGCCGGAGTTGTAGTAGGCCAGGCCGCCGGCAACGGCGCTCTCACCGGAGTAGTACAGGTTGGCACGGTAGTTCTTCATTTCGGGATCCAGCAGGTACTTCATGGAAGCAACGTAGCTGTCAGCATTGATGGGGGTGCCGTCCTGCCACTTGGCGTTGGGATTCAGGGCGATTTCGAACACGTAACCGTTGTCAGCAGTCTCGAGGGTTTCGCCTTCGGACAGGGTGACGGCATACTTGGTCAGATCGGCCTTGTTTTCCGCAGTCACGTCAGTGATGGAGGTAGCCATCTCGTAAACCCACTGATAGACGCCGTTTTCGGAGTCCAGAATCTGCATGGTGCAGAAGGGAGAAGACAGATAGCCCAGGATGGAGTCATCGGCGTTGGTCTCCCAGCTGTGGGGGTTCCAGTTGTTGCCCAGAGCGGTGGTAGCGGCCTTGTAGGTGTAGGTGGGCAGGGCTTCTTCGCTGGCGAAAGCGGGAACCATGCCAAGAACCATGCACAGAACAAGAACCAGGCTCAGCAATTTGGTCATCGTATTTTCCTCCTAAAATATTTTTGGAAAGCCTTGCTTTCCGGATGTGCAGCAGTTTCTTAAACCATGAAACATATGAGATAGATCCCGAATGCTTTCCCTATTTGATCCATTGCAAAAAAGACTGATCTGCACAAGATCGGAATTATTATAGCATACAGCCTCTCACTTTTCAAGCAATTTTCTTTCAGCCTATGCAGTTTTTTGCAAGTTTACTCCTTTTTTCAGCCAAATTTTCGACATATTCATGCGAAAAATTGTTTTTCTTATGCATTTTTGAAAAGCAAAACGCCCCCGATGCAAAATACATCAGGGGCGAGGGCGTTCCGATTATTCAGCGAAAGCAGCGGTCAGAGCGGAGGTGACAGCCTGGCAGTCGGTGGTGGCGCCGGCAACGGCGTCAACGGAAATGTCCTGAGTGGCAACGATGTTGCCAACATAGGTAGCCAGATCAGCAGCAGCGATGTAGAGGTTCTCAGCGCCGCCGGTGACTTCGATCTTGGCCAGCTTGCCGCCTTCAACGGTGAAGCTGAAGGTTACAACGCCGTGCAGGTTTTCGGCAGAGCCGGTGTAAACGCCGTCAGCCTTGCCTTCCCAAGCGGGGCCGGTCTTGGCGTTGGTGTCGTACTTCTTGATTTCGGACTTGCCGCCGAAAGCGGTCTGAGCGGCAGCGCGGCCGGACAGCATGGCTTCGGACAGGAACACGCCGTTCTGATACAGGTTGGAAACGTAGGAACCCAGCTGGCCGGCTTCGTACAGGCCGGGGATGATGTTCTCGTTCCAATCCAGAACGTGGCCCTGAGTATCACGCTTGGCGCCGCCGGTGGTGGCAACCAGGGTGGGGGTGATTTCTACGGCGTAGAAGGGGCCCTTTTCGATCTTGGCCATGGTGGCGGCATCGCGGCCGAATTCTTCGTCAACGCCGGCATCGCAGGCAGCGTTCCAAGCGTCGATGGTGGCCTTCAGGGTCTCGGGATCGCGGCCGATCTTGGCGGCCAGCTCTTCGATGGTGTCAGCCTTGACGATCCAGCCTTTTTCGATTTCCTTCAGGTTGTCGCTGCTCCACATCACCAGTTCGGTGGTGGTGGGCCAGCTCAGCCACTGGGAAGCGATGGAACCGGCAGCGCGGGTAGCATCGTCGAAGATCAGGTGGACGGGCAGAGCGCGTTCATGGGGCAGGTCAACATAGCGGCCGTACTCCATGTACTTCATGTGCTGACGATGATAGCCGTAGGACTCGTTGTAGAAACGGGTGCCTTCAGCAGAGATTTCGATCCAGGACTTGCCGGCCATGGTGAAGTTACGCATGAAGGTAGCTTCGTGCTCGGGAACCTTGATGCCCAGCCAGAAACCGCCGGACTGGGTCTGGTTGTTCATGTGCCAGATCTTGGCGCCGGCTTCCATCAGCATCTTGATGCCGTCGCCGGTGTTGCCGGGGGTACCGGCGGTGTAAACGGTATCCATACCGTGGAAGTCACGCTGCATTTCCAGGTTGTTTTCGAAGCCGCCGCAAGCGAGCAGAACGCCCTTTTCGGACTTGATGGCGATTTCGGTGCCGTCAGCCTGACGGGCAACAACGCCGTAAACTTCCTTGGTCACAGGGTTCTGAACCAGGGAGACAGCGGGGGTTTCGTACAGAACTTCGATGCCGCGGACTTCAGCAGCCTTGTCGAAGCAGCGCCATACGCCGCCGTTTTCAAAGCTGGGGCCGCCGATGGCACGCAGGTGAGCGGAGCAGCCGTCGAACTTGGAACCTTCGAAGGTGTCAAATTCAACGACCATGGAACCCCACTTCAGGGGGCCGCCGCCAACGTAACCGGCTTCGTAACCGGCAGAAGCAGCAACAGACTCAACCCATTCCAGCTGGGTGGCAAAGCCATTGCACAGCCAGTTCATATATTCTTCGGGAATATCGTTGGGCTCGTTGCAGTTGGTCAGGTAGGTCTTCAGGGTGTTGATAGCGACTTCGTCGTTAGCAGGCACCAGGAAGGTCTGACCGGAAGCGATGGAGTTGCCGCCGGCAAGAGCGCGGGGCATCTTTTCCAGAACCAGAACTTCGGCTTCGGGGTCGATGTCGTGCGCTTCAACAGCAGCAGCGGCGCCGGCCAGACCGTAACCTACGATCAGAAAATCAACTTCGCGGTCCCACTTGGCGATTTCGCCGGGGGTCTTCACCCAGTCTTCTTCAGCGGTGGCGGTGACAACCATGGTCAGAGCCATCATGAGAACCAGGATCAGAGAGAGAAACTTCTTCATAGGAGAATCCCTTCCTTTCTATTTCGCGCTCGTTTCACAAGCGCATACGAGTATATTCTAATTCATTTCCCAATAAATTTCAATAGGTATTCCGAAATTGATTTCAAATTATCGAATTGTTTTTTAAAAAAACACCGCCGGCAGTTTGTCCGGCGGTGTTTCTTCATATTTATATATAGCTGCATTATTCTTCCTGATAATTCAAACCGAACTCAGCCGGCTGGAAGCGGGGGCACACATTTTCCATGGAGGTGATCACGCTGGCAGCAAGGGTGGAGCCCACCTCAACCGCCTCGGAAAGCATTTTGCCGTAGGTCAGACTGGCCACAACGCCGGCGCAGAAAGCATCGCCCGCGCCCGTGGTATCCTTCACCACCACGTTGCGCGCCGGGCAGCAGCCGCTGTAGCCGCTGCAGTCGGCATATACCGCGCCGCAGGCGCCCATGGTGACGACCATGGAGGGAATCTCCGCGCGGTTGACCTTATCGGCAAGGATGGCGCGCATTTCTTCGGGCGTTTTTCCCGTATAGTCATCCAGGAACAGCTGACCCGCCTCCTGCTGATTGCAGATGAAGCAATCCAGATTGCGCAGGAAATCGCGGCGTTCCACGGCGATACTCATATTGGAAACCAGCGCGTAGGTCTTTTTCTGATGCTTTTCGGCCAGTTCGAAGATTTTCTTGACGATTTCCTTATTGATATCCACTTCAAAGACGACCGAATCGGCGTTGCCGATGATCTCATCGCCCTTTTCCTCCAGCAGGTCCAGCAGCGGCATCAGGTCGGGACGCTTGGAAATGGAACCCGCAACGTCGCCCGTGCTGTCAAACACAGCCAGCCAAACGCCCATGCCGTCGGGACGGGTAAGCACGTAATCGGTATTTACCTTATGAGCGTTGAGCTTGCGAAGCACGTCCGTGCCCATGGGCGTGTCATCCACAATGCCCACATAGGTAGGACGCAGTTCCATGTTGGCGATATCCTCCACCACATTGCGGGACACACCGCCGTGCAGATATTCCACGCGGCCCACATTTCTGCCCGTGGGAAGATACACATCATCCGGGAAACCCTTGATATCCACAAATGCAGCGCCGATCACGACAATACCCATGACATTTTCCTCCGCACTTCCGATTTCTTAATAGGATAACAGAAATTTCGACAAAGCACAACAGCAAAATCACGGTTTCTATATAATTTTCCACATCCCATTTACCTGTCGAAACGCTGTCTTTTTCGGCGCTTTATCTGTACTTTGTTTATTTCATGTGCTACAATAACCGTAAGATATCGTTGTTCGGGGAAAGGAGGAAATGTATGCCGCTTTCTTTTTTGAACGGAAAACGCATTCTGATGCTCTGCGCAGATTTCTTCGATTACAGAAATCAGCTGGCGCACAGGCTCAGAGACGCCGGCTGCACGGTGGATCTGTATGACGAGCGTCCCTCCGCCTCCTTCCTGACAAAAGCATTGATCCGCCGCGGCAGCCGTTTGATCCGTCCCTCGCTGCGCCGGTATTACAAAAACATCATCAGCGAAAACAAAAACAAGGCTTACGACTGCATTTTCGTCGTCAAGGGCGAAGCGCTGACAGGCGAAGTGCTCGCCCTGCTGCGCAAAGCCTATCCCCAGGCAAAATTCGTCCTGTATTTGTGGGACAGCATCAGGAACGTTCCCGGCTGTGAAGAGCGCATCCCCCTCTTTGACAGGGTGCTGACCTTCGATCCGGCGGACGCCGAAAAAATGCACATCGCTTTCCGTCCCATGTTCTATGGGCAGGATTTCCGGTGCACGTCCCCCGAAAACGGCAAATATGCGTATGACGTCAGCTTTGTGGGCACCGCCCATTCCATCCGCCCGCGCACGGTCAAAGCGGTAGAGCGTTTCTGCCAAAAAGAAAACCTGCGGTTTTTCTACTACTTATATTCACCGCATCCATTGGTTTATTGGATGAACAAGCTTTTGAACCCTTCCTACAAAGCCGTGTGCAAAAGGGATATTCATTTCACACCCCTCTCCGGCGAGGAGCTCCTTTGCATCTACGGGCAAAGCCGCTGCGTGCTGGATATTGAGCATCCCGATCAGCGCGGTGTCACCACGCGCCCGCTGGAAATGCTCAAAATGCAGAAAAAGGTGATCACCACTTCCTCAAGCATCGATCAAATGGATTTTTACGATCCGAGAAACATCCTGATCATCGGCACTGACGCCGAAAATCTGAACAGGCCCTTCATTTTCTCCGATTACGTACCGCCCGCAGAAGAAATCATCGCCCGCTACAGCATCGATGCGTTTCTTTCCGATGTTTTCTCCGATCTTTCATTCTGTCAAAAGGAGCAAAGATGAACAGCATCCTGATTCTTCTTGCCGCGTACAACGGAAGCGCATATCTTGCCGGTCAGCTTGATTCCATTCTGGCGCAGGATTGTGACGACTGGCATCTGATCGTGTCCGACGACGGTTCCGACGACGGCACACAGGACATTCTCGCCGCCTATGCCGCCGCACATCCCGGCAAGATCACCTGCTGTGCGTCGCCAAAGCCCTTCAGCAATGCCTGCGATCATTTTCTGCACCTGCTCTGCGCTCATCATGACGCAGACTACGTCATGTTCTGCGATCAGGATGACGTATGGCACCGGGATAAAATCAGCCATACTCTGGCAAAAATGCAGGAAACCGAAGGCAGCAGCCGCCTTCCCTCGCTGGTGTTTACCGATATGCGGGTTGTGGACGAAGCTTTGGAAGAGATCCACCCGTCCTTCCTTTCCCATTCCGATCTGAAAGCAGACCGCTGCACGCTGCGTCATCTGCTGATGCAAAACGTGGCCAGCGGCAATACCGTCATGATCAACGCCGCTCTGGCCCGCCTGATCGTTTCCTCGCGCCCCGCGTCAGGTATTCTCATGCACGACTGGTGGTTTGCCCTTGTGGCCGCAGCCATGGGGAACATCGGTTATGTTCCCCGGGCTACCGCCGATTACCGTCAGCACTCCGCCAATTCCGTAGGCGCGGTGGGCGGGCGCTCCCTTGCCTATATCCGAAAGCGCGCTTCCGTCCAAGTGATCAAAACCGCCGTTTTCTCTGCCTCCGCGCAAGCCGAAGCCCTTCTGCATGCTTACGGGAAGCTTCTGTCCCCCGAAAATGCAGAAATCATCCGCGCCTGCGCCGCCATCAAAGACAGCGGATGGACGGAGCGCAGACGGCTTTATCTTCACTATGGGCTTTTCAAATCCGGATTGATGCGTTTGATCGCCCAGTTTCTCTTCGCCTGACCCCCGAAAGGAGAAAATACATGAAGTATTTGGTTACAGGCGTCTGCGGCCAGCTGGGGCATGACGTCATGCTGGAAATAAGCCGCCGCGGGCACAAGGCCGTGGGCAGCGACGTTTCGCCCGCGTACAGCGGCATTCTGCAGGACGCCGTCGCGCAGATGCCCTACATTTCTCTGGATATCACCGACAAGGCCGCCGTTGAACGCGTTCTTATCTCCCAGGCGCCCGACGTGGTGCTCCACTGCGCCGCATGGACAAACGTAGATCTTGCCGAGGAAGACGTCCACCGTCAAACGGTGTTTTCCGTGAACGCCGACGGCACGCGCCATATTGCCCTGGCCTGCAAAGCGCTGGGCTGCAAAATGATCTACATCAGCACGGATTATGTTTTCGGCGGACAGGGAGATCAGCCGTTTTCTCCCGACAGCACCGATTTTGCGCCGCTGAACGTATACGGTCAAAGCAAGCTGGAAGGCGAAAAGGCCGTTCGTGCCGCGCTGGAAAAATACTTCATCGTCCGCATCGCCTGGGTCTTTGGCAGCAACGGCAAGAACTTTGTCAAAACGATGCTGAATCTGGGCAAAAAGTATGATACGCTCCGCGTCGTCTGCGATCAGATCGGCACGCCCACCTATACCCCCGATCTTGCGCGGCTGCTTGTTGATATGTCCGAAACGGAAAAATACGGTACTTATCACGCCACCAACGAGGGCGGTTACATCAGTTGGTATGATTTTGCCTGCGAGATCTTCCGTCAGGCCGGAATCAGCGTCTGCACCCTGCCCGTCTCCACTGCGGAATACGGCCTTTCCAAAGCCGTCCGCCCCTGCAACAGCAGGCTTGACAAAAGCAAACTGAAGGAAAACGGTTTTGAGCCTCTCCCCGCCTGGCAAGATGCGCTTGACCGTTATCTGAAAGAAACCGAGGTATAAATTATGGGAAAGATCAAAGTCACAAAATGCCCCATTGAGGGACTGTACGTCATTGAGCCCACAGTGTTCGGCGATGAGCGCGGCTATTTTATGGAAACCTGGAACGACCGCGATATGCGCGAAAACGGCCTTGACATGGTTTTCGTACAGGATAATCAAAGCAAATCCCGCAAAGGCGTCCTGCGCGGACTTCATTTTCAAAAGCAGCATCCCCAAGGCAAGCTGGTACGCGTGATCAGCGGGTGCGTATTCGACGTCGCCGTTGATCTGCGCTCCGCGTCCCCCACCTTCGGTCAATGGTACGGGATCGAGCTGACGGCGGAAAACAAAAAACAGTTCTATATTCCCGAAGGCTTCGCCCACGGTTTTCTGGTACTGAGCGATACGGCGGAATTCTGCTATAAAACAACGGATTTCTACCGTCCCGAGGACGAAGGCGGTCTGGCGTGGAACGATCCGGACATCGGCGTTAAGTGGCCTCAGGTCACGGGCGTCTATCACGGCACCGCTTCCGCGCAGGGATATATGCTTTCCGACGGCACGCCCCTGAGCCTCAGCGCAAAGGATGAGTTGCAGCCTACGCTCCATAGCACTTTCAAATTTTAACTTTCAAATTCCTTCTCCCCGCTGAAGTTTGCATCTTCCTGCGGGGAGAATTTCATTTTTACCCAAAATAAACAAAACAGAAACAATCTGCCGATTGCGCAGAATCCTTTGATTTGCTATAATGATACAGCAAAGCGATGATTGTGAGGGAATAAAAAATGAAACCTTATCGCGATATGACGGCAGAAGAACTGCTGAGCGAGCTTGCCGAATTGAAAGTGCAGTACAAAAAGGTGCAGGCGCTGGGTATCCATCTGGATATGAGCCGCGGCAAGCCCTGTCAGGAGCAGCTGGATCTGTCCATGGGCATGATGGACGTGTTGGATTCCGCCTCCGACCTGACGTGCGAGGACGGCACGGACTGCCGCAATTACGGTCAGCTCACAGGCATTCAGGAAGCCCGGGAGCTCCTTGGCGACATGATGGAAAACAACCCCAAGGATATTATTATTTACGGCAACTCCTCCCTGAACGTTATGTTTGACACCATCAGCCGCGTGTGGACCCACGGCGTTATGGGAAATACCCCCTGGTGCCGTCTGCCCGAGGTGAAGTTCCTCTGCCCCGTGCCCGGTTATGACAGGCATTTTGCCATCACCGAATACTTCGGCATCAAAAACATTCCCGTACCCATGACGCCCACCGGCCCCGATATGGATATCATCGAAAAAATGGTGCGGGAGGATGCTTCCATCAAGGGCATCTGGTGCGTTCCCAAGTATTCCAACCCCCAGGGCATTTCCTATTCGGATGAAACGGTGCGCCGCTTCGCCCGTCTGGAGCCCGCCGCGCCCGATTTCCGCATTTTCTGGGACAATGCCTACGGCATGCACCACCTGTACGATCACCGTCAGGATTATCTGATCGAAATTCTGGCCGAGTGCAAACGTGCCGGCAATCCCGATCTGGTTTATAAATTTTCTTCCACCTCCAAGATCACTTTCCCCGGCAGCGGCATTGCAGCCATCGCCACCAGCCCCAACAACATGGAGGATTTCCTGATCTACCTGCGTCACCAGACCATCGGTCACGATAAGGTAAACCAGCTGCGTCACGCCCGCTTTTTCAAGGATATCCACGGCATGGTGGAGCACATGCGCAAGCACGCCGACATCCTCCGTCCCAAATTTGAAGCAGTCACCGATATTCTTGAAAAAAATCTTGCCGGTCTCGGCATCGGCGAATGGACAAAGCCCCTGGGCGGCTATTTCATCATGTTTGATTCGCTGCCCGGCTGCGCCAAAGACATCGTCGCCCGCTGCAAGAAAGCCGGCGTCACCATGACCCCCGCCGGCGCCACCTGGCCCTACGGTGACGATCCCAACGACTCCAATATCCGCATCGCCCCCACCTATCCGTGCCTTGCCGATCTGACCAACGCCATGGAGATTTTCAGCCTGTGCGTAAAGATCGCCGCCGTGCACAAGATCCTGCGCGATAAGCAGGGCGTGGAAGTAGGCGACTGACCAGGCACAAAAGCCTTCCGTCAATTAAACGGAAGGCTTTTTCTTCTTTTCTTTTTTCTTTCCGTATGATACAATATAATTAAGAGATTACAGCTTCATTTTCGGTCGGTAAAGGAGAAAAGCGATGGAGACCACCCTTTCACCCGAACGTTTGAAATATCTGCGTCTGCTCGCCGAGGGATTTCCCACGTCCGAGCAGCTTTGCACGGAGATTTCGCGCCTCAGCGCCATTCTCGGTCTGCCCAAAGGCACCGAGCATTTCATGAGCGACATCCACGGCGAATACGAGGCTTTCTGCCACATCATGAATAACTGCTCGGGCGTTATCCGCGAAAAAGTCACCCTTTGGCTGGGCGACAAGCTGACGCAGCAGGAGATCGACGCGCTGTGCACGCTGATCTATTATCCTGACCGCATGCTCAAAATGCTGCGCGCCACAGGCGGCCTTTCCCCCGAATGGTACAGAACGCAGGTGGATCACCTCATTCATCTGATGCGTATGCTTTCCTCCAAATACACCCGCAAAAAGGTGCGCCTGTCCATGCCCGAAAACTGGGCGGTGCTGCTGGATGAGCTGCTTCATTTTCAGATCGACGAAAGCGTGAACCTCAGCGAACAGCAGAAAAACCGGCTGCGCTATCACCACACCATCGTCGATACCATGATCAGCATCGACAGCGGCGATGCGCTGATCGAAGCGCTGGCTTCCACCATCAAGCAGCTGGCTGTCGACAGGCTGCACGTGGTGGGCGATATTTTCGATCGCGGGCCTCATCCCGACAGCATCATGGATATTCTGATGCATCACCATTCGGTGGATATTGAATGGGGCAACCATGACGTGCTGTGGATGGGGGCCGCCTCGGGGAGCGAAGCCTGCATCGCCGGCGTTGTGCGCAACTGTCTCGCATACGGCAACATGGACGTGCTGGAAAGAGGCTACGGCATCCCGCTTCGCTCGCTTTCGCTGTTTGCCGAAAAGCATTATCCCGGGATGTCCCCCGAAAAAGCAGCGCTGCACGCCGTCACGGTGATCATGTTCAAGCTGGAGGGGCAGCTGATCCAAAGCAATCCCGAATTCGGCATGGAAGACCGTCTGCTGCTGCACAAAATCAATTTTGAACGGAAAACCGTGGAAATCGACGGTAAAACCTATCCGCTGCGCAGTTTTCCGCTGCCCACCGTATCTCCCGACGCCCCCTACGTTCTCAGCAGCGAGGAGGCCGAGGTATTGCACGGGCTGCGCCTTGCCTTTCTGCACAGCCGTCCGCTGCATAAGCATATCGCTTTTTTGTACCGCCGCGGCTTCATGTACCGCACGTTCAACGGCAATCTTCTGTTCCATGGCTGCATCCCCATGAACGAGGACGGCACCTACCTTGAAAAAATCATCGACGGCGTTCCCGTCAAGGGCAAGGCGCTGATGGATCGGTGCGATCTGATCGCCCGCCGCGCCTTCCACAAGGGCGATCCCTACGCGCTGGATTTCATGTGGTATTTGTGGTGCGGCGCCGATTCTCCCGTCTGCGGCAGAAAAATGACCACCTTCGCCCGTGCCTTCGTGGATGACAAAAGCGCATGGGCGGAGCCGCAGGATCCGTACTATACATATTACAACGACGAGGCCGTCTGCCGCTCCATTCTTGCAGATTTCGGCCTGACAGACGAAGGCTGCCACATCATCAACGGACATACGCCTATCCGCGCCGCCAGCGGCGAAAGTCCCGTCAAAGCAAACGGAAAGCTGGTGGTCATTGACGGTGGCTTCTGCCGTGCCTATCAGAAAAAAACGGGCATCGCAGGCTATACCCTCATCTCCAACAGCCACGGGCTGCGTCTTATGTCCCACCAGCCCTTCACCACGCTGAAGGACGCCCAGCTGACAGGCCGCGATATTCACAGCCAATCCCACGAATTCTACGCTTATCCCTGCCGCAAGTACGTGCGCGACACCGATCAGGGAAAGATCCTGCTGGAACGCATGAGGGATCTGACCGATCTGCTGGACGCCTGCAAAAAAGGCTTGGTCATCCTTCAATAACAAGGCATCAAAAAAAGCCGGAATTTTCCGGCTTTTTATAATGCCTCAAGCTTTCCGTCCCCCAGCATCCGAAGCGTTAGATCAGCTGGCAAGCGCTTTTCAAGGGTCAATCGGACATTCGGGCCGTCTGCTGTTTCGTAATGGGAAAGCGCCTCCTCCCGCGTCGCGCCGCCGCGCATCTTGCGTGCGATCAGCCGCGCTTTCAGCTGCGGTTCCTCTGCAGTGATAAAAACGGCGTAATCATGGGGCAAGTTCCGCCATATTTCCTCATCCAGCAAAAGATAATTTCCCTCCACCAATACGATATCCGCCGTAACACGGAGGGCGTCTTCCTTTACGTCATGCACCGTTCGGTCATAAACAGGCCACGTCCCATCGCCTTTTCGCAAGTCCGCCAGCGCCCGCGACAGCTTGTTCACGTCAAAGGTTTCGGGAGCCCCCTTCACCCGCTGCATGGGCAGCTCCTTGCCCTCACGCCAAACGGTATGGGAGGAAATATACGCCTGCGGATAATGAAACCCATCCATCCCCACCGCCTGCAGGGAAGGCATATGGGGAATCTTGGCAGCCAGCAATTCCAGATACGCCGCCAGCGTGCTTTTGCCTGTGGCAGGCGGCGCGGCGAGAAAAGCGATCAGCCTGCCTTCTTTTTGCTTATGCAGCGTTTTCCACGTTTCAAGCAGCGGCAAGAGAATATCTTCCACCGTATTTTCATCCCATACGGCAGATACTTCAAATCCGTTGATCACAAGCTTTCGTTCCATTGGGCACCTCAATCCATCTTTGCTGTATATTTCTGCATCCGACAAGAAATTCCTTGAAAAATCACCTGTTTTTTATTTCCATTCCGCTCAATGTGCTGTATAATAAAGGAAATGAACCAATTGACACCGGAGGCCAGACCATGCAAACCATCCGTTTTGAAAAAGAAGTACCCGTCATCGCGAAGTATCACACCGTTGTGTGCGGCGGAGGCGCCGCAGGCTGGGCTGCTGCCGTAGCCAGCGCCCGTCAGGGAAAGAAAACGGCGCTGATCGAGAAATTCTCCTTTGTGGGCGGAACGGCCACCGCCGGCCTTGTGGTGCCGCTCAGCGGCTGCTATCACAAGGAAAAGCGCGTGGTGGGCGGCGTCTGCTGGGAATTTGTGAAAGAAATGGAAAAGCTGGGAGCTGCGCAGATCGAGCTGCCCAAGGGACATATTTCCTTTGATCCCGAAGTGTATAAACTGGTCGCCCAGCGTATGCTCCGGGACGCCGGCGTGCATCTGTATACCAACGCCTATCTTTCGGGGCATAAGCAGGATGAAAAGCGCATCACCCATGTGCTGATCGAAAGCAAAAACGGCACCGAAGCCATTGAGGGCGAAGTGTTTATCGATGCTACGGGCGACGCCGACCTGTGCCACATGGCAGGCGTTGAAATGCTGCCTGTGGAAAAAGAGCTGCAGCCCATGAGCCTGTGTTTTGTGCTGGGCAATGTGGACGTCAGCACCGATCTTCTCAAAAATCACATCCATCACGACGGCAAAAACTGCAAACAATCCGCTCATGCCGGCATTCATGCCTATCTTGATGAAATCGCCGGAAAGGAATACGTGCCCCAGTTCGGCGGCCCCTGGTTCAATACCACCATGGGCGATGATCTGGTAGCCGTCAACATCACCCGCACTGCGGGCAACGGTGCTGACCGGGAGACGCTGACGCAATCCGAAGCCAAGCTGCGGGAAGCCGCTTTCCGGATCGTAGAGCTGCTGCGCAAAAAATATCCCGAGTTCAGCCGCTGCACCGTCGTTTCCACCGCTATTCAGATGGGCATCCGCGAAACCCGCCGCATTCGCGGCCTGTACACCGCCTGCGGTGAAGAAATGCTTCGGAATACCGTGTATCCCGATTCCGTGGCCTGCTGCGCCCATCCCATGGATATTCACTCGGCCACCGACAACACGCAGACGCTCATGCATCTGCCCGTGCCGGGGCACATCCCCTACCGCGCCATGATCCCCCATGAATTTGACAACCTGCTGGCTGCCGGCCGCTGCATTGCCGCCGACCGCGCATCCTATGCTTCCATCCGCGTGCAGGCTACAGTGATGGCGCTGGGTGAAGCCGCCGGCATCGCCGCCGCCATGTGCAGCGCAAACACCCCCGCCCGCGACGTCAGCATCGAACTGCTTCACGAAAAACTGCGCAAGGCAAACGCCATTTTCCTTGCCGCCGACGCCAGATAAGGAGAATCACCATGCAAACCCTTGAGATCCAAAAGAGCGTTCCTGTCGTTGCCTCCTACGACGTTGTTGTATGCGGCGGCGGCCCTGCGGGCTTTATCGCAGCCATTGCTGCTGCCCGCGAAGGCGCGAAAACGGCGCTGATCGAACAGTACGGCTTCCTGGGCGGCATGGCCACCGCAGGCCTTGTGGCGCCTATCAGCGTATTCAGCTACAATAACGCGCTGGTCATCGGCGGCATTCCGTGGGAATTTATCAAGCGGCTGGAAGAAATGGGCGGCGCGCTCATCGAACAGCCGTTGCATAACGTGGCCTTTGACCCCGAGCTGTACAAGCTTTGCGCCCAGCGCATGGCCCTGGAGGCAGGCGTGGAACTGTATATGCATTCCTATCTCACGGGCTGCAAGCGGGATAACGGACGCATCACCCATGTGATCATCGAAAACAAAAACGGCGCCGAAGCCATTGAAGGCAAGGTATTTATCGATTGCACCGGCGACGGCGATCTGGCGCACATGGCAGAGGTTCCCATGCAGGAAATGCACGGAGAGCCCCTCCAGCCCCTTTCCTTCTATTTCTGTCTGGACGGCGTGGATACAAACAGCGAACTGCTCAAATGTATGCATCACAATCAGCAAGGCGTTAACTGCCACTGCGAGCCCGTCCGCGCAAAAATGCTGGAGCTGAGCCGTCTCATGGAAATGCCCACCTTCGGCGGCCCCTGGTTCTGCACCCTGCTGCGGGATGGCTGCGTGACCGTCAATACCACCCGCACCCCCGGCGACGCCTGCAACAACCGCGATTTCACCCGTGCCGAGTGCAAACTGCGGGAGGATATTTTCACCCTCGCCGGCATCCTTCGCGACAATTTTGAGGAATTCAGAAACTGCCGCGTATCCTATGCCGCCACGCAGGCGGGCGTTCGCGAAACCCGCCGTATCGTGGGGCTTCACACCATCACGGCGGAAGAATATCTTTCCGCGCACGAGTATGAGGACAGCATCTCCCGCGGCTGCCATCCCATTGACATTCACAGCAACAATGTTTATGAGCAGAGCGTTCACTTCCTCAAAACGCCGGCATACGTTCCCTACCGTGCGCTGGTGCCGGTAAATCAGCCCAACCTGCTGGTGGCAGGCCGCTGTCTGTCCGCCGACCGTCAGGCCTTCGCCTCCCTGCGCGTGCAGGCCAGCGCCATGGGTGCAGGACAGGCCGCAGGCGTTGCCGCTGCCATGAGCGCCGCACAGGAAATCGACGTAAAGGACGTGAACGTCCCCGCGCTGCAAAAAACTCTGCGTGACAAAGGCACCGTGATCTAAAGGAGGACAACCCATGAAAGCCCTTGGTCTTTACCGCGTCAAAACAGACCTTTTCCCCATCAGCGAGATCCTGCACATGATTAAAAAGACGGGATTTGACTATATTGCCGCCTCCAGCCCCGCCCAGCTGACCGATGACGCCCCGGACGGCTTCCTGCAGACGGCCAAAAAACTGAATCTGCCCATCGACAACGTGCATCTTTCAGGCCCGCGCACCAGCACCATCTGGTATCCGGGAAATGAAGGCGACGAAATCGTGGAGCGTTACTGCCGCGAAATCGATATTTCCCTCAATGCAGGCGTAAAGCAGGGCGTCGTCCATGTGACGTGGGGACTTGAAACGCCGCCGCTGAACGATCTGGGCGTGGAGCGGCTCAAGCGCATCATCGCCCATGCCGAAAAAACGGGCTTTGTCATTGGCTTTGAAAATTCCGTGAGCCTGCCCCATTATGAAGCAGTATTCGATCACATCCAGTCCGATGCCGTGCGCTTCACCTTTGACTCCGGCCACTGGAATGAATTCTGCCGTGACGCGGACATCTACCGCCGCTACAACGATCTGATGATCATCACCCACCTGAACGACAACGACGGCGTACACGATATGCACGTGATCCCCTTTGACGGCTGCTGCGATTACGCCCTCCTCGCCCCCTATCTCAAGCGTATGGATCGACTGACCTTCGAGGTCTCCGGCCTTGGCACGCGCCGCTATCCCCAGGAAGAAGCCGTTCTCCGCGAAAACATGAAGGGCATGGCGATCTACGGAAACGAAGACTTCCTGCGCATCCGCGGAAGCGAAGTGGATTTGTACTCCTGTCTGGATTACGAAGGATATCTGGATCGGCTGATGCAGGCCGCGAAGAAGCTGAGAAAGATGATCGAAGAAGCATAACGCCAAAAACAGGACGGAAATCCGTCCTGTTTTTTTACCTATTTTGACCAAATCATCGCTTCCGCTATGATTCTCACTCCTAAAGAAAAGCCGTCACAAAACGCCTGTTCATTCCTCAGCGTATCATATTCTTCCGCACAATCGCAGTATCGGCTGAATATCTCTTGCGTTTCTTCATTCACCTTTGCTTTCAGTTTTTCAGCATTGCGGTTCATCAATTCTTCCAGCTCTTTGATCTGCTTTTTCTCATCGGTTATCGACGCTGACTGCAATATCCCATTCCAAAACTGCTTAATAATTGGGGACATAGGCACCTCCTTTTGACATCTTGTGAATGTCATTTATAGCATCAATATACCATATAATCTAATCATTGACAAGCACAAAATGTCAAAAGGAGTCAAAGTAATGTTTATTAACAAATCCAAGGACGGTCTTAACAACCTGTGCGGCAAGAAAATAGCAGCTCTGCGCACAGCTGAAAAGCTATCCCAAAGAGAATTGGCTGACAAAATGCAGCTGGTTGGCATTGACATTGACAAGAACGCTATTCAGCGCATCGAAAGCGGCAAACGCTTTGTTACCGATATTGAGATCGTTGCGTTTGCTAAAATTTTTAACACCTCCATCAACACCCTTCTTCTGTGACTTAAAAATCCTCGCCCAAATGCGGGGATTCTTTTTCATTATTCAGCAATAAAGCCCAACAGGTTGTATCCACAGGCAGAGCATGATATAATATTTACGTTTTAAATTTGCAGGGAGGGCTATGCATTGGATAAAAATCAAACCAAAGGGATGACGCCCTATCCGGAAAAAGATTTACCCCGCGGCGTGGGCAAAACCGTGCGCCGTGTGTGTATTGCGCTTGCCGTTCTTCTGATCGTGCTGGGGATCCTCAACGGCGGGCTGTGGGACGTACTGGTCAAGGCCGTCAATATCTGCACGGAGTGCATCGGCCTTGGCTGAAAAACGATTTTTGCTTCCGAAGCGCCGACTGATCCAGCTGTATGCGGCGCTTTTGTACAACGCCCACGCCAAAGGCTTCATAAAAGGAGAAATTTACACCGGCCCTGTCAAGGCGGTATGCGTGCCGGGGCTCAACTGCTATTCCTGCCCGGGCGCCGTGAGCGCCTGTCCTTTGGGCAGCTTGCAAAATGCACTGGCCTCCAGCGGAAAGCGCGCGCCGTATTATGCCATCGGTATCCTACTGCTGTTTGGAATCATTCTTGGACGCACAGTGTGCGGATATCTGTGTCCCATCGGGCTTTTTCAGGAGCTTTTGCATAAAATTCCCGTACCCAAGCTGAAAAAAAGCCGCTTTACGCGGGCGCTTTCAGGACTGAAGTATGGAATTCTGATCATTCTGGTCATCCTCATCCCCCTTTGGATGGGCTTTAAGGATTATCCGCTGCCGGCGTTCTGTAAATACATCTGTCCCGCCGGCACGCTGCAGGGCGCAGTGGGCTTGCTGGCGCATCCCGCCAACACCGGTCTTTATCCCATGTTGGGCGCGCTGTTTGCAAGCAAAATGACCATCCTGATCCTGCTTGCGCTGGTCTGTATGTTTGTATACCGCGCATTCTGCCGTTTTTTGTGTCCCCTGGGCGCGATCTACGGGCTGTTCGCACGGTTTGCGGTGATCGGTGTAAAGGTGGATCGCAGCGCCTGTGTGCATTGCGGAAAATGCCTGCGAAAATGCGAAATGGATATCCGCCACGTGGGCGATCATGAATGCATCCAGTGCGGCGAGTGCATTGACGTTTGTCCCGTCAACGCCATCTCGCTGAAAGCGGGAAAAATCACGCTGCGGGAAAAAGCATCCGAAAAGAAGAAAAACGCCTTCCTTTGGCCCGTTCTTGTATGCATCCTGCTGATCCTCTTTATTTTTGTAAATTGGCCGGATAAAAAAACGGAAGAACCCATCGTTCCCCTTGAAACGGGTTATGAAATCGGCATGCGTGCGCCCGCCTTCACCGTGCCCTGCTATGACGGCGCCGCCTACGATTCGCAGGCGGCTCTGGGCAAGGTGCAGGTTATCAATTTCTGGGCCACGTGGTGCGGCCCTTGCGTCAAGGAACTGCCTTATTTTGAGGAGATCCGCCAAAAGTACGGCGATCACGTGAGCATCGCTGCCATTCATTCCAGCCTTGTAACCGAGGACGTTGCGGCATATGTGGCTTCTCTCCCCTATGCCTTTGACTTTGCTCTGGACGAAACAGGCAGCGTGATCACCTCCTTCGGCGGCTCCACGCTTTTGCCTCATACCGTAGTGCTGGATCAAAACGGAACGGTCATCTATAACCAAACCGGCTCGGTTACCTATGAGCAGCTTGAAGCCATCATTCTTCCCTGTCTGGAGGCGAAAAGGTGAATTACCGCAAGGATAAGTACGGAAACCTTCTTTCTGTGCTGGGCTTTGGCTGTATGCGTCTTCCCGCAGACAAAAACGAGGCCGAGCGCGAGATCGCAGCCGCCTGCGCAGCGGGGATCAACTATTTCGATACGGCGTACATCTACCCCGGCAATGAAAGCCTGCTGGGCGATATCCTGCACAAAAACGGGCTGCGGGAAAAGGTGTATATCGCAACGAAGCTGCCCCATTATCTGATCAAGAGCAAAGACGGGCTTGAAAAGATGTTCTGCGAAGAGCTCAAACGGCTCCGTACCGACCACGTGGATTATTATCTGATGCATATGCTTTCCGATATCGAAGCATGGAACCGTCTGCGCGGTCTGGGCATTGAACAGTGGCTTGAAGAGAAAAAGCAAAGCGGCGCCATCCGTCAGGTGGGCTTTTCCTATCACGGAAACACCGAAATGTTCTGCCGCATTGCGGACGCCTATCCCTGGGACATGTGCATGATCCAGTACAACTACATGGACGAGCACTCGCAGGCGGGGCGAAAGGGACTGGAATATGCCGCCGGAAAAGGCCTGCCGGTGATGATCATGGAGCCGCTGCGGGGCGGCAGGCTTGTCAGGCGCCTGCCTGAGGAAGCAAACCGCATCTTCAAAGAATATGCCGTCCGCCGCACGCCCGCCGAATGGGCGCTTCGCTGGCTGTGGGATCAAAAAGAAGTCACCTGCGTGCTTTCGGGTATGAACAGCAGTGAAATGCTGGCGGAAAACATAAAAACCGCCTGCGAAGCAAAGGCCGGCGATATGACCAAGGCCGACCTGAAAATGCTGGAGCAGGTGGTGGCGGCGATCAACGCCAAAATGAAAGTGGGCTGCACGGGCTGCTCCTACTGTATGCCCTGCCCCATGCACGTGGATATTCCCGGCACTTTTTCCGCCTATAACGCCTATCACGCGGAAAGCAAATTCTGGGCGGTCATCGACTATATCAAATGCACCGCGCTTCGCAGAACGTCAACGGCTGCATCCAACTGCATCGGCTGCGGCAAATGTGAAAAGCATTGCCCCCAGGGGATCGAAATCCGCAAAGAGCTGAAGTGCGCGCAGAAAAACCTTGAAAATCTCCCCTACCGCACCTTCCGCAAAATCGTTCAAAAATTCAAGCTTTTCTGATGCAAAGGAGACAGAAAAATGATTCTGTATTATGTACGCCACGGAGATCCCACCTATGTTCCCGATGAGCTGACCCCGCTGGGACACCGTCAGGCGGAGGCCGTCGCCCGCCGCATTGCCCGCCATGGCATTGACAGGATTTATTCTTCCACCTCCGTCCGTGCATACGAAACGGCGCAGCCGCTCGGTGAGATCCTCAAAAAAGAGATCACGCAGATGGATTGGTGCAACGAAAAGTACGCCTACAACGATACGGCTGTTTTCGATGAGAACGGCAAGAAATGGTGGGCCATGGACTATATGCCCATCCGCCGCGTGTTTGCCGGCGAAAAATGCCGCCGTTTGGGCAGCGAATGGTATGAGCATCCTGAGCTTTCCCCGTGGCGCGACCAGTTCAAGGCTGCCATGGAGCGCGTAAACCGCGAAACCGATGCGTGGATGCGGGAGCTGGGCTATGAGCATGACCGGGAAGCGGGGTTGTATCACGTGGTGCGCGATAACCCCGAGCGCATTGCGCTGTTTGCCCATGCCGGGTTTGGCAGGATCTTTTTGAGCAGCCTCCTGGATATTTCCTATCCCGAAATCTCCCTGCACACCGATATGGGGCACACGGGCGTTACGGTGATCGAGTTTATCGAACGCGAAGGTGTGTGCATGCCGCGGATGCTGACCTATTCCAACGACGCGCACATCTATGAGGATAACCTCCCCACCCATTACAACCACCGCGTATTCATTTAAGGAGGGCGTATGGTCAGGCCAATCATGCACGATCCCCTGTTTTTATCCCAGCCCAGCCAAAGCGCATCCGCTGCGGATCTTTCCGTTCTGACCGATCTGGTGGATACGCTGATGTACCACCGCAAGGGCTGTGTGGGAATGGCCGCCAATATGATCGGCGTCCGCAAGCGCATCATCGCCTTTGACGATGCCGGCATGATCAAAACCATGCTGAATCCCGAGATCATCGCCAAAAGCGGCGAATACGAAGCCGAGGAAGGCTGTCTTTCCCTGATGGGCACGCGCAAAACCAAACGCTACGAAAAAATAACCGTGCGCTTTGACAATGCCTTCGGTCAGAAACAAACGCAGCAATTCTCCGGCTGGACGGCGCAGATCATTCAGCATGAGATCGATCACTGCAACGGCATTCTTATATAAGTACTTCTTTTCCCCCGCCATCCGGCGGGGATTTTTACTTGACACGGGATTTTTATTCACGATATAATAAAAAATGGTGTATTATTACAAAAGACAAGGATGATGCCCGTGAAACGACTGGTGATTCTGGTTCTGGCTCTGCTGTGTATCCTTGGATGCGCAAATGCCAAGAATGACGATATCAAGGCAACCGTCACCGCCCACAAGGTGAACTTTTCCTTCAAGCTCAGCGGCGAAAATTTCGCATACGTGGAAGTGAAGACCGACAGCGACGTAGGCCGGCAGCTGCTTTACAGCAAGAACGGGCAATTCTCAGGCTCCTGTGCGCTGCCCAACTGCTATGATCAGCAGCGCCTTGTCATCAATGTGATGCGCATCAGCGGCAAGCACGTGTATCAGTACGTGGGAAAAACCGTCAAAGCCAAGGATCCCGGCACTGCCGCGAAGCAGGATAAATCCGTGGACAGCGAGAGCAAGGCACGGAACGTAAAGATCACCATGGGCGAAAAGGGCTTTGATTATTCCTTCCGCGCCGTGGGACGCTCCGAAGTTTTCATGTCCGTCAGGGCTGCGCAGGAAACCCACATGATCCGCCTGTATGCCGGGCCCAACTTCACCTATTCGGGACACGTGGATCTTCCCCTGTGTTTTCCCGATGATTCCGTCAAAATCGAACTGCTCACCGTAAACAGCAGTATAACGCTCTATGAGGGGTATCACCGCACGGTAATCCCCCCCCCCCCGTAACTTCGGAAAAAAACGAATCAGGCCGCCTCAAGGGCGTGACAGTATGCATCGATCCCGGTCACCAACGGGAGACCCAGATCGAAACGGTGCCCACCATGCCGGGAGGCTCCGAAAAAACCAAAACCACCCCCGGGATGGCCCAGGGCGTGGTTACCCGGCGCATGGAATCCATCGTCGTTCTTGAGATCAGCCAGCTGCTGCGCAACGCGCTGCTGGCCGAGGGCGCAGACGTCATTATGACCCGTGAAGTGCAGGATACCTTCGTGGGCATGGTGGAACGCGCAGACATCCCCAACAAAGCCAAGGCCGATTTCGTACTGCGCATCCATTGTAATTATACCGACAATGAGAAAACCCAGGGCATTGAGGTTTTCTGCCCCAAGAGTTCCTCCTATGCCAAGGCCGTTGCTTCGGAAAAAGCCTACACCCACATGGCCGGCACACTGCTTAAAGCCATGCAGACCGCAACGGGGCAGAGCAAGGGCAAATTCCAGCTGAACAACAAGTACGTAGGCAACAACTACTCCAAAATGCCCTCCTTCCTGGTGGAATTGGGCTTCCTCTCCAATTACAAAGAAGACCTGCTGGTCTCCCTTTCGCCCCAGTATCGGGCAAAGCTGGTGAACGGCATGGTGGAGGGCGTGTATCAGCTCGCCGTTTACCGCGGTCTTGTGCATTAATCATCCTATAGAAAGAAAGGCAGTTTCCGTGTCAGAATCCACTCAAAAACCCTTCTCTTCGCTGGATATTTCCGCCGAAGTGCTCAAAGCCATCGACAAGATGGGCTTCAAGTTTATGACTCCCGTGCAGCAGGAGACCATCCCCGTAATGATGGACGGTCATGACATCATCGCCCTCGCCCCCACGGGCACGGGAAAAACCTGTGCGTTCGGCATTCCCATGCTGGAGTACTTGCAGCTCAACGATACTGATATTCAGGAACTGGTGCTGGCGCCCACCCGTGAGCTGGCCGTGCAGATCGCCGAGGAGCTGACGCAGCTTGCCCGCTTCATCCCCGGCGCACGCATCGCCACGCTTTACGGCGGACAGCCCATCCCCAAGCAAATCCAGCAGCTCAAGCGCAAGCCGCAGATCGTGGTGGCTACCCCCGGCCGCATGCTGGATATGATGAAGCGCGGTCTGGCCGACATCAGCCGCATCCATACCATGGTACTGGATGAAGCCGACGAAATGCTGAAAATGGGCTTTGTCAAGGACGTGACCAAAATTATCGAAGCCACGCCCCGCGACCGTCAGCTGGTGATGTTCTCCGCCACCACCAACAATGACGTAATGACCATGAGCTGGAAGTTCCAGTACGAGCCGGTGGAGATCACCATCGCCGCCGTGGACGAAAACAAGCCCAAGATCACCCAGTACGTTGTGGAGGCCGACCGCAAAAACAAGGAAGAACGCCTTGAATATCTGCTGGATGCCGATGAGTACCGCCGCGTGATGATCTTTGCCAACACCAAATCCATGACCCAGCGTCTGTGCGACCATCTGCAGAAAAAGGGCTACGGCGTGCAGTGCATCCACGGCGATATCCCTCAGGGCAAGCGCAACCGCACCATGGAGGATTTCCGCCGGGGCAAGTTCCCCTATCTCATCTGCACCGACGTTGCCGCCCGCGGCATCGACGTGGATGACGTGGAGGCCGTGATCAATTACGATCTGCCTCAGGAAAACGAGTACTATACCCATCGCATCGGACGTACGGGTCGTGCCCGCCGTCACGGCGTAGCCATCACGCTGATGAGCTTCCAGGAGTCGGTTCGCATGGATGAAATCCTGCGTTATCTGCAGGGTGACAAGCCCGAAAAACTGGAGTTTGACGACATGGGCATCCTGCGTCACGCCGACGGAAACCCCTTCTTTGAGAACGTTTGATTTTCCAAGCTATTGAAAAATGCCGTTAAATTGCGGCATTTTTTATTTCTCAAATTTTCTTGTCTTTTTTGGATTTTCCCCCTTGACAGCCGGATTTTTCTGTGGTAACATCCCCAAGACAATCAAGCGCGCGCCCTTTAACCGGCAGAAAAACCGGGAAGGCTGCAAGCGGATGTGCAAGTGCGTATCTGCGCCTTACCCGAGCCGGGTAAGGCGTTTTTTACTGCAAATCGCGCGCCGGTTGATCATTCTTATACGGAGGAAACCAAATGAAACTTGTCTACGACGTGCATCAGAATCCCCCGCTCAAGAAGAACCTGATCTATGCTTTCCAGCAGCTGCTGGCCATCATGGCTGCCACGTTGCTGGTACCCGTGCTGGTTGACGCTTCCGGCACCTACATGAGCCAGCCCGCCGCCCTGTTCGGCGCCGGCGTCGGCACCCTTTTCTATCTGTTCATGACCCAGAAGAAGAGCCCCGTTTTCCTCGGCTCCTCCTTCGCCTTCATCTCCCCCCTGGCTTCCGCTGTGGCCTTCGGCTTCCTGGGCATCTTCCTGGGCGCCGTGTTCGCCGGTCTGGTCTACGTGATCATCGCCCTGATCATCAAGAAGACCGGTTCCGCCTGGGTTAACAAGCTGCTGCCCCCCGTTGTCATCGGCCCCACCGTCGCCCTGATCGGTCTGTCCCTGTGCGGCAGCGCCGTAAACAACATCAACAACACCGCCGCCGGCTCCTACAGCCTGGTGCACATCCTGATCGGCGTGATCGCCTTCCTGATCACCGTGTACGCCTCCACCAAGGGCTCCAAGAACATGAAGCTCATCCCCTTCGTCATCGGTATCCTTGGCGCCTACGCCATCGCGCTGGCCCTGACCTTCATCGGCAACGCTGCCAACATCCCCGCCCTGCAGATCGTTAACCTCGCTGCCTTCGACGGCGTCGGCCTGTTCCGTATGCCCAATCTGACCTTCCTGGGTATGTTCAAGGAAGGCGCTTCCAAGCTCAACAGCATCGGCGACGTCGTCAGCATCTTCATGCTCTTCGCTCCCGTGGCCTTCGTAGTACTGGCTGAGCACATCGCTGACCACAAGAACCTGTCCACCATCATCAACCGCGACCTGATCACCGAACCCGGCCTCCATCGCACCCTGCTGGGCGACGGTATCGGCTCCATGATCGGCTCCTTCTTCGGCGGCTGCCCCAACACCACCTACGGCGAGTCTGTGGGCTGCGTGGCCATCACCGGTAACGCCTCCATCTCCACCATCGCCATCGCCGCCATCTACTGCATCGTGCTGAGCTTCTTCGATCCCTTCGTGGCCTTCGTAAACTCCATCCCCTCCTGCATCACCGGCGGCGTGTGCATCGCCCTGTACGGCTTCATCGCGGTAAGCGGCCTGAAGATGCTCCAGCCCGTTGACCTGAACGACAACCGCAACCTGTTCGTGGTTGCCGCCATCCTTGTTCCCGGCATCGGCGGCCTGACCCTGAACCTGGGCCCCGTGCAGATCTCTTCCATCGCCACCGCCCTGATCCTGGGCATCATCGTGAACGTGGTGTTCAACCGCCGCGATAAGAAGGCTGAATAAAGCTCATCCATCCGACGCCGCTGAAATAGCGGCGTCTTTCCTTATTTTTTAACAAAAACGAGGAAAAAAATCCGAAAACTTATATTTACAAACCACGCCGGCCATGATACAATGGTAGGCGTGGTATTTTGAACCGTTTGCGCGGGCTGCCGAAACTCCAACGGCTTTCTGCGGATGCGGCGATTATGATTAGGGGCAGCCACCCCCAAGAGGAGGAAGACACATGTCTGAGAAGATCAACAAGGCTGAAATCATGGCGAAGCATGCCCGTCACGAGGGCGACACGGGTTCTCCCGAAGTCCAGGTCGCGCTGCTGACCGCCAGAATCAACCACCTGAACGAGCACCTGAAGAGCAACAAGAAGGACCATCACAGCCGCCGTGGCCTGCTGCTGATGGTTGGTCAGCGCCGTGGTCTGCTGGATTACCTGAAGAAGACCGACATCGAGCGCTACCGTGCGCTGGTCGCTCAGCTGGGTCTGCGCAAGTAATTTGCGCCTGCAGAGGCTAACGGAGGGCGGAGGCACTGCCAAACCGCTTCCGTTAGCCTTCTGTATACCGGCATACAGCAGGGTGCTGTATGCTGAGAAGAAGATGTGGAGGAAGAGAGAAAACAATGGAACACAAGATTTACTCAATGGACTTTGCGGGACACAAGCTCTCGTTTGAATTCGGCCGCTACGCCGAGCAGGCCAACGGCCATGTGATCGTGCGTCTGGGCGATACCGCCGTGATGGTCAATGCCTGCGCTGCGGATCTGCCCCGTGACGGCGTCGATTTCTTCCCGCTGGCGGTTGACTACGAAGAAAAGCAGTACGCCGTTGGCAAGATCCCCGGCGGCTTCATCAAGCGTGAAGGCCGTCCCACCGAAAAGGCGATCCTGACCTGCCGTCTGATCGACCGCCCCCTGCGCCCCCTGTTCCCCAAGGGCATGCGCAATGACGTACAGGTGGTAGCCACCGCCCTGTCCGTTGACACCGAGATCCCCCCGGAAATCCCCGCCATGCTGGGTTCCTCTGCCGCTCTGTGCGTCAGCGATATCCCGTGGGGCGGCCCCACCGGTTCTGTGCACGTCGGTCTGGTGGACGGCGAGTTCATCCTCATGCCCAATGAGGAACAGCGTCAGAAGTCCAAGATCAACCTGACCGTTTCCGGCACCAAGGACGCCATCATGATGGTGGAAGCCGGCGCCAAGGAAGTTTCCGAAGACGTGATGCTGGACGCCATCCTCTTTGCCCACGAAGCCATCAAGGAACTGGTGGCCTTCCAGGAGATGATCGTCTCCGAAATCGGCAAGGAAAAGAAGGAATTCCCCCTGAACGTGACCGGCGATGACGTTACCGCCGCCGTTCGTGAATTCGCTTATGACAAGGCCGTATGGTCCTTTGATACCTTTGACCGCGCCGAGCGCCAGCAGCGCGAAGAGCAGGTCAAGCAGGAAGTGAACGAGCATTTCGCCGAGCAGTTTGAAGGCCGCATGGGCGAAGTGGGCGATGCGCTGTACTACCTGAACAAGGAAGTTATGCGCCGCCGCATCCTCGATCACGGTGTGCGTCCCGATGGCCGCACCATCACCGAAGTGCGTCCCATCTGGTGCGACACCTCCGTTCTGGCCCGCACCCACGGCAGCGCCGTGTTCACCCGCGGTCAGACCCAGGCTCTCACCGTGACCACCCTGGGCTCCCTGCGTGACGCCCAGATGCTGGACGGCCTTTCCAACGAGGAAAGCAAGCGCTACATCCATCATTACAACATGCCCCCCTACGCCACCGGCGAAGCGGGCCGCATGAAGAGCCCCGGCCGCCGCGAGATCGGCCACGGCGCTCTGGCCGAGCGTGCGCTGGAGCCCGTCATCCCCTCTGAGGATGAATTCCCCTACGCGCTGCGTCTGGTCAGCGAAATCCTGTCCTCCAACGGCTCTTCCTCCATGGCTTCCGTGTGCGGCAGCACCCTGAGCCTGATGGACGCCGGTGTTCCGATCAAGGCTCCCGTTGCCGGTGTGGCCATGGGTCTGATCAAGGACGACAAGAGCGATAAGTTCGTCGCCCTCACCGACATTCAGGGTCTGGAAGACTTCCTGGGCGACATGGACTTCAAGGTGGCCGGTACCATGAACGGTATCACCGCCATCCAGATGGACATTAAGATCAAGGGCATCGACCGCGCCATCCTGAAGCAGGCTCTGGCTCAGGCGCTGGACGGACGTCTGCATATCCTCAAGATCATGCTGGACACCCTGTCTGCTCCCCGCGATCATATGAGCCCCTACGCTCCCAAGATCGTATGCTTCAACATCAACCCCGATAAGATCCGCGAAGTCATCGGACCCGGCGGCAAGATGATCAACAAGATCATCGCCGAAACCGGCGTGAAGATCGATATCGAAGACGACGGCCGCGTAGCCATCGCCACCGCCGATGAAGAGGCCGCTGCCAAGGCTCGCCGCATCATCGAAGGCATCGCCAAGGACGTTGAAGTGGGCGAAGTCTATCAGGGCAAGGTTGTTCGCATTCTCTCCACCATGGGTGCTTTCGTCGAACTGCTGCCCGGCAAGGACGGCCTGCTGCACATCTCCAAGCTTGCCAACGAGCGCGTCGAAAAGGTTGAAGACGTGCTGAATATCGGCGACGAAGTGGAAGTTAAGGTCAGCGAGATCGACTCTCAGGGCCGTGTAAACCTGATCCGCAACGATATGGAATACACCCGCCCCGTCACCGCTCGTCCCGCCGGCGACCGCCGCCGTCCTCCGCGCCGCGAAAGCTCTAACCGCAACTGATATCATTTGATATAAACCGCAAAAGACAGGAGCTGCCCCTCGGCGGCTCCTTCTTGCGATTTATCGAGGTATGAACATGATCAAACAGTTCACCCTGAATAACGGCCTGCGCGTGTTGTGCGAGCAGCTGCCTCATCTGCGCTCCGTTTCTATGGGCGTGTGGGTCAAGGCAGGCTCCATTCTGGAAAGTCCTGCCGAAAACGGCCTGTCCCACTTCATTGAGCACATGGCCTTCAAAGGCACGGAAAAGCGCTCCGCCAAGCAGATCGCCCAGGAAATGGACGCCGTAGGCGGCTATCTGAATGCCGCCACCAGCAAGCTGTTTACCTACTACTACGCCAAGGTCATTGACGAAGACATCGAACTGGCCTGCGATATCCTCTCCGATATCGTCATCTCCCCCGCCATCGAGCAAAAGGAGGTGGACAAGGAGCGCAACGTGGTGCTGGAAGAGATCGCCATGACAGAGGATTCCCCCGAAGACGTGGCCTATGATCTGATCTCCGGCGCGGTGTTCGGCACGCAATCCCTGGGGCAGACCATCCTCGGCCCCCGGGAAGGCATTGAGCGCTACAGCCGCGAAGATATCCTGGCCTTCCGCAAAAAGCATTACAGCCCCATGAACGCCTGTGTGGCCATTGCCGGCAACTTTGATTTTGACCGCATCCACGAGCTGATGGAAAAATACTTCGGCGCGTGGGAAGGCAACGCGGGCGATATCTTCCCCGTAAACGTAGCCAATCTGAATCCCTGCACGCTGACAGCGGACAAGGATACCGAGCAGGTGCACATCTGCCTTGGTTACACCGGCAAGCCCACGGGGCATCAGGATATCTACCCCATCGCCGTTTTCAACAGCGTACTGGGCGGCGGCATGTCCTCCCGTCTTTTCCAGCGCATCCGCGAGGAATCGGGCATGGCTTACAGCGTGTATTCCACCCCTTCCTACTATCCCCACTGCGGTGAATTCTGCGTATATGCCGCCACTTCACCCAAAAATATAAGCGCCGTGCTTTCCCAGCTGCAGGAAGAAACCATGCTGATGATCGAAAAAGGCATGACCGAGGAAGAATTCCGCATGGCTAAGGCGCAGCTCAAGGGCAGCTTTATCTTGGGACAGGAAAGCGCCTACAACCGCATGAACAGCATGGGCAGCGCCATGATTTTGCAAAACCGTCTCATCCCCACCGATGAAACCATCCAAAAAATTGACGCCGTCACGCAGGAAGATGCGCAGCGCGTCGCCAAAGAAATTCTCTCGGGCGCATATTCCCGCGCATTCGTGGGCAAGAAAATCGACAAGCTGATCAAATAATATACGGAGGCTGCACCAATGGACAGACTGGATGAAATCTTCTCCATGCAAAAAGCACTCAACGACGATATCATCACCCGCCGTCATCTGGAAGGCATCAGCGATACCGAATGGATCCAGCGCCAGACGCTGGCCATGCTCTCCGAAATGGCCGAGCTGCTCAACGAAGTAAACTTCAAGTGGTGGAAAAATCCCAAGCCTGTGGATGAGCACGCCGTAAAGGAAGAGCTGGTGGATATCCTTCATTTCTTCGTCAGCATGTGCCTGCGCGCCGGCATGACGCCCCAGGAAATGTATGACATCTACATGGAAAAGAACAAAGAAAACTTCAACCGTCAGCTGGGTCTGAGCAAAAAGCCCGGCTATGAAGCGCCCAAGGACTGACACCAAATATTGATCCCCCTCATAGGATGAACCGACCATCCTGCGAGGGGGATTTTATATGGACATTTTTGTATTGGGCGATGACAAGCGGATGCAGGCCGTCAAAGAAGAAGCACTGCGCCGCGGTCATCAGCTTACCGAAGCAGACTGCTGTCATGTGGGCCTGCTGCCGCTGCCCGATTCCAATGAACATGCGCTGCAGCTTGCCGGCATAAACGGTCGCGACCGCTTGCTTTTACACGGACGGCTGAGTGCATCCTTGCGCCAGACGCTGAGCGATCGGGGATGGCAGCTCAAAGATATACAAGCAGATGAAGATTACATCCGGAAAAATGCACTCATTTCCGCCGAGGGTGCGCTGTATGCCGCCATGGCGCACACAGACTTTGCCCTTCGGGGCGCCAAATGCGCCGTGGTAGGCTACGGGCGCATCGCCAAAGAGCTGACGCGGCTTTTGCTAAGCTTCGGCGCCGAAGTACACGTGGCCGCGCGCAAAAAAAGAGCGCGGCTTGCCGCTTGGCTGCGGGGCGCAAGACCCTTTCATACGGAGGATCTGATCACCGCCTTTGACGGCGTGCAGATCGTCTTCAATACCGTTCCCTGCCCCATCATCACCCCGGAAGTTCTCCGATCCCTGCCTCCCGAAACACTTCTGATCGAGCTCGCCTCACCACCCTATGGCTTTGACAGAAAAAAAGCCGCCGGGTTGAAACTGAACGCCGTGCTCGAAAGCGGCATCCCCGCCCGCTACGCGCCCCGCACCGCAGCCCGGCTGCTTATGGATTATCTGGAAGCAGGTGAACGTCATGCCTGAAATGCGCATTGCCTACGCCCTGACAGGATCGTTCTGCACCTTTTCCCATACCTTGGAGCAAATGAAAAAGCTCAGGGCTGCCGGATATGACCTGATCCCCATCCTCTCCTATCACGCAGCACAAACGGATACCCGCTTTTTCAAAGCAGCGGAAGTCAAAGAGAAGCTGACTGAAATCACCGGCAAACAGCCGCTGACAACGCTGCCCGAAGTGGAGCCGCTGGGGCCCAAACGTCTGTGCGACGCCTACGTCATTGCCCCCTGTACCGGCGCATCCATGAACAAAATGGCGGCGGGCATTTTTGATACCCCGGCGCTGCTGGGTGCAAAATCCTGCCTGCGCAACAATCTGCCCGTGCTCCTTTGCCCCGCCACCAACGACGGTCTGAGCACGGCGGCAGCCGGCATGGGAAAACTGATGAATACCCGGGGCTTTTACTTTGTGCCCTTCGGTCAGGACGATCCCGTGCACAAGCCGCGCTCGCTGGTGGCGCACTTTGATCTGCTCCCCGACGCGCTGTCCGCCGCGCTGGCCGGTGCGCAGCTGCAGCCCCTGCTGGTATAAGACATAAAAAACGGAGCTTATCAAATAAGCTCCGCTTTTTGTAATTATTTATTTGACCACGATATTCAGCAGTCTGCCGGGAACAAAGATGAACTTCACAATCTGCTTGTCGCCAACCGCTTCCTTTACAGCTTCATGCTCGCGCAGCGCATCGGCGTCATCACGACCGAGGGAAGCGGGCACCATGATGCGTCCGCGGATCTTGCCGTTGATCTGAATGGCGATCTCCACTTCATCCTTCTTCATGGCCTCTTCATCCCATACGGGCCAGGGCTGGGTGTACACGGGGGTACCGTAGCCCTGCAGCTCCCAGATCTCTTCGCAGACGTGGGGCGCAACGGGAGAGAGCAGCAGCAGAAGCGCCTTGTACTCATCGTGGGTGACAGAGCCCTTCTTCACCATTTCATTCACCAGCGTCATCATCTGGGCGATGGCGGTGTTGAACTTCATAGCGTCGTAGTCTTCGGTGACCTTCTTGATGGTGTTGTGTACGGAGGCCTTGAGTTCCTTGCTCATGCCCTGTTCATCGGTGAGCACTTCCTGCAGGCGCCATACGCGCTCGATGAACTTGCGGCAGCCGCGGGCGCCGGTGGTAGACCACGGAATGGCCTGATCGAAAGCGCCCATGAACATTTCGTACATACGGAAGGCGTCTGCGCCGATCTCGGCAACCACTTCATCGGGATTGATGACGTTGCCGCGGG
Organism: Clostridia bacterium; assembly: GCA_017549335.1. Taxonomy (GTDB): domain Bacteria; phylum Bacillota; class Clostridia; order Christensenellales; family Aristaeellaceae; genus SFMI01. The sequence goes on from JAFYVB010000004.1 coordinate 70,249, forward strand.
ACTTGCTCATCTTCTGTCCGTCCTCGCCCAGTACCATGCCGTGGCTGGTGCGCTTCTTATAGGGCTCGGAAACGGGGCATACGCCGATGTCATGCAGGAACTGGTTCCAGAAACGGCTGTAGAGCAGATGCAGCGTGGTATGCTCCATACCGCCGTTGTACCAGTCAACGGGCATCCAGTAGGAAAGCGCTTCCTTTGCAGCCAGGTGCATATCGTTCTTGGGATCGCAGTAGCGCAGGAAATACCAGCTGGAGCCGGCCCACTGAGGCATGGTATCGGTCTCGCGCTTGGCGTCGGCGCCGCACTTGGGGCACTTGCAGTTCACCCAGTCGGTGATCTTAGCCAGGGGGGATTCGCCGGTCTCAGTGGGCTCGTAGTTCTTTACGTCGGGCAGCAGCAGGGGCAGATCCTTTTCATCCAGGGGCACCATGCCGCACT
>JAFYVB010000005.1 GCA_017549335.1 Clostridia bacterium
CCGGAGGTCTTACCAAGACCGGATCCTACGCCTCGACCGAGACGCTTCGGAGCAGTCGTAGAGCCGAAAGCCGGCTGCAACTCGTGCAATTTCATGAGGTTGGCCTCCTTATTCGTTGATTTCTTCTACTTTGACCATGTGCTTCACAGCGAAGATCTGGCCGCGGATGCAGGCATTGTCTTCCTTGATGACGCTCTGGCCAATCTTGCGCAGACCCAGGGCCTTCACAGTGTCAATGTGACGCTGGAGAGAAGCGATGGGGGACTTGACCAATGTAATCTTCAGCTTCATTGTCATATCCTCCTCTTAGCCCAGGATTTCTTCCACCGTCTTGCCGCGCATCTGAGCGACCTGTTCGGCGGAGCGGAGAAGCTTGAGGCCTTCCAGCGTCGCCTTGACGGTGTTGATCTTGTTGTTGGTACCGAAGCTCTTGGTGCGGATATCCTTGATACCGGCCAGCTCCAGTACAGGGCGGGCAGCGCCGCCGGCGATCACGCCGGCACCTTCCTCAGCGGGAAGCAGCACGACCTTGGCAGTGCCAAAGTAGCCCTCGATGGGATGGGGAATGGTGGTGCCCACGATCGGCACGTTCACCAGGTGCTTCTTGGCATCCTCGCCGGCCTTGCGGATGGCTTCAGGCACTTCCTTGGCCTTGCCCATGCCGCAGCCAACGCGACCCTTTTCGTCGCCAACGACCACCAGCGCCACAAAGCGCATGTTGCGGCCGCCCTTAACGGTCTTGGAGACGCGGTTGACGGATACCAGCTTTTCTTTGAATTCGCTCTGCGGTTCTTCGCGGCGATCACGTTCTCTACGCTGCATTGTGTCCGTTGCCTCCTTCTTAGAACTCAAGGCCCGCTTCACGGGCGCCGGCAGCCAGGGCCGCCACACGGCCGGTGTAAACGTAGCCGCCGCGGTCGAAGACCACTTTGTTCACGCCCGCCTGCTTGGCGCGCTCGGCGACGAGCTTGCCAACCAGCTTGGCCTCTTCGGACTTGCTCACTTCTTCGAGCTGGCCCTTGAGGGCGGCGTCGAGGGAGGAAGCCTGAACGAGAGTGATACCCTTGGTATCATCAATCACCTGGGCGTAGATGTACTTGTTGCTGCGATACACGCACAGACGCGGCATTTCAGGGGTGCCGCTGATCTTCTTGCGGACGCGAGCATGGCGGATTACGCGCACTTCATTACGGTCACGCTTTTTGAACATTTGCAGTCACTCCTTTCCTTACTTACCGCTCTTGCCTTCCTTGCGGCGGATAACTTCGTTTTCGTACTTGATGCCCTTGCCGAGGTAGGGTTCGGGCTTACGAATAGCGCGGATATCAGCGGCAAGGTTGCCGACCTTCTGCTTATCGATGCCGCTCACGGTGATCTTGGTCTGCGCGGGGCAGGAATAGGTGATGCCCTCGGGAGCAGTCAGAACAACGGGGTGAGAGAAACCGATGTTGATGGTCAGAACGTTATTTTCCACAGACGCGCGGTAACCGGTACCAACCATTTCCAGGGTCTTGGAGAAACCTTCGGTCACGCCATGAACCATGTTGGCAACCAGCGCACGGTACAGGCCGTGCATAGCCTTGTGGGGCTTGGCATCGCTGGGACGGGTGAGAACGAGCTGGCCGTTCTCCTGATTGATAGTGATGATGGGATTCACCTGCTGGGACAGAGTGCCCTTGGGGCCCTTCACGGTGACGAGGTTATTCTCATCCACCGTTACCGTCACGCCAGCGGGAACCGCAATCGGAAGCTTACCGATTCGAGACATTTTAATTACCTCCTAAGCGTGATACGGGTTACCAGATGTAGCAGAGCACTTCGCCGCCAAGGTTTTCCTTGCGGGCAGCGCGGTCGGTCATCAGGCCCTTAGAGGTGCTGATGATGGCCACGCCCAGACCGCCCAGTACCTTGGGCAGTTCTTCGCAGCGCGCATACACGCGCAGGCCGGGCTTGGAAATACGCTTGAGACCGGTGATAACCGGGGTGGACTTGCCGTTCATGTACTTGAGGGTTACCTTGATGGAACCCTGAAGACCGTCATCCACCACGTCGTAGCTCTTGATGTAGCCTTCGTCCAGCAGGATCTTGGCGATCGCCTTCTTGGTGTTGCTGGCGGGCATCGTCACGGCGTCGTGACGCGCAACCTGCGCGTTGCGGATACGGGTAAGCATATCGGCAATGGGATCATTAATGACCATGATGTAACCTCCTTCTTACCAGCTCGCCTTGCGGACGCCGGGGATCTGGCCCTTGTAGGCCAATTCGCGGAAGCAGATACGGCAGATGCCGTAACGGCGCAGTACGCTGTGCGGACGGCCGCACAGACGGCAGCGGGTGTAACCACGAGTGGAGAACTTAGGCTCACGCTGCTGCTTGAGTTTCATGCTAGTCTTTGCCATTTCAGTACTCCTCCTCGCTTAATGTTCGAACGGCATGCCGAGCAGACGAAGCAGTTCCTTGGCTTCCTCGTCGGTCTGGGCAGTCGTTACAAAGATCATTTCCATGCCGCGGATCTTCTCAACCTTATCGTACTCGATTTCGGGGAAGAGCAGCTGTTCACGGATGCCCAGCGCATAGTTGCCGCGGCCGTCGAAGGCCTTGGCGCTCACGCCGCGGAAGTCGCGGACGCGGGGCAGAGCGATGTTGACCAGCTTATCCATAAACTGTTCCATACGCTCACCGCGCAGGGTGACCTTGGCGCCAACGTTCATGCCCTCGCGGAGCTTGAAGTTAGCGATGGACTTCTTAGCCTGGGTAACAAGGGGCTTCTGGCCGGCGATCTGAGTGAGCTCAGCAACCGCTACTTCCAGAGCTTTGGCGTTGTCTTTGCAATCGCCAAGACCCATGTTGATCACGATCTTTTCCAGGCGGGGGATCTGCATTACGTTCTTGTAGCCGAACTTCTGCTGAAGAGCAGGAACGGCTTCGGTCAGGTATTTTTCTTTAATACGGGTAGCCATTACCGTTTCCTCCTATCAGTCGATCTGTTCGTGGCACTTCTTGCAGATGCGGGTCTTGGTGCCGTCAGCATTGACCTTCCAGCCAAAGCGGGCGGGCTTGCCGCACTTCTGGCATACGAGCATTACGTTGCTCGCGTCAATGGCAGCTTCCTTGTGGATGATGCCGCCGGGCATACCCTGTCCACGGGGCTTCTGGTGCTTGGTAACCAGGTTTACGCCTTCAACGATAACCTTACCGGTCTTGGGGAAAGCAGCGGTGATGGCACCCTTCTTGCCCTTGTCCTTGCCGGCGATGACGATGACCTGATCCTTGGCTTTTACATGCAGCTTCATAATCTTGTCATCCTCCTAATTACAGCACTTCGGGAGCGAGGGACACGATCTTCATGAAGTCTTTGTCTTCACGGAGTTCGCGGGCCACAGGTCCAAAGATGCGGGTGCCGCGGGGCAGTTTGGCGTCGTTGATGATGACGGCTGCGTTGTCGTCAAAGCGGATGTAGGAACCATCCACTCGACGGATGGGCTGGTGCTGACGCACGATCACGGCCTTAACCACGTCGCCCTTCTTGACGGTACCACCGGGAGTGGCGGTCTTGACGCTGGCAACGATGATGTCGCCGATCGACCCGTCGCGGCGGAAAGAACCGCCCAGCACGCGGATGCACATGATCTCTTTGGCGCCGGAGTTGTCGGCTACCTTAAGTCGCGTTTGCGGCTGAATCATACGGGATTTCCTCCTTTATAGTTTCCGCTCCATGCAGCTCTTTGGCCCATGGGCGGTCGAATGCGTTCAATGGCGCAAACGCTTACTTCGCCTTCTCGACGATTTCAACCACGCGCCAGCGCTTTTCACGGCTCAGCGGGCGGGTCTCCATCACGCGGACGGTATCGCCGATACCGCAGGCATTCTCTTCGTCATGGGCCTTGAGCTTGGTAGTCTGGTTCATGATCTTGCCATACAGGGGATGACGTACACGGGTCTTGATGGATACGACCACGGTCTTGTCCATCTTATCGCTTACAACCACGCCAATGCGGGTCTTGCGGAGTCCTCTCTGTTCAGACATTGAATTGCCTCCTTTCTCGGCTCTTTACGCCTTGGTCTTGGCAGTCAGGGCGGTCATGGCGCGAGCGATGTCACGCTTGACGGCAGTGATCTGCATTACGTTGTCGAGCTGGCCGGTGGCGAGACGGAAACGAAGGTTGAACAGTTCTTCTTTCAGCTCGGCGATCTTCTTTTCCAGCTGTTCGGTCGTCATGGCTGCGAATTCAGAAGCCTTCATTAGTTCTCACCGCCCTTTCCATAGTTTTCCTTGGTAACGAACTTGCAGCGCAGGGGCAGCTTGTGGCTGGCCAGACGCAGCGCCTCGCGGGCATCCGCTTCGGCAACACCCTTCACCTCGAACAGCACGCGGCCGGGCTTAACAACGGCCACCCAGTATTCGGGAGAACCCTTACCGGAACCCATGCGGGTTTCAGCGGGCTTTTCGGTGACGGGCTTATCGGGGAAGATTTTGATCCAAACCTGACCGCCGCGCTTGGTGTAGCGGGTCAGGGCAATACGGGCAGCTTCGATCTGCTGGCTGGTAACCCAGCAGGGCTCCAGAGCCATCAGGCCGTAATCGCCGTAAGCTACGAAGTTACCGCGATGGGCGGTACCCTTCATGCGGCCACGGAATACGCGGCGACGCTTCACTCTCTTAGGCATCAACATGGTTTACTTGCCTCCTTCGATGCGCTGCGCAGGCTTTTTGGCCTGGGGCAGGACCTGACCCTTGTAGATCCACACCTTGACGCCCAGGCGGCCATAGGTGGTCTTGGCTTCGGCAAAGCCGTAGTCAATGTTGGCGCGCAGGGTCTGCAGCGGGATGGAGCCTTCATGGTAGTGCTCGGTGCGGGCGATGTCGGCGCCGTTCAGACGGCCGGAAACGCTCACCTTGATACCCTTGGCAGCTTCGCCGCCCTTCATGGGGCGCATAGCGCGCTGAATGCTCTGCTTCATCGCGCGGCGGAAAGCAATGCGCTTTTCCAGCTGCTGGGCAATGTTCTCGGCAACCAGCTGAGCATCGGTGTCGGGAGACTTGATCTCCATGACGTTGATGTTGCAGGGATGGCCCAGGAACTTTTCGACTTCAGCCTTGAGCTCTTCGATGCCCTTGCCGCCGCGGCCGATGATCATGCCGGGCTTGCCGGTGAAGATGTTCACGGTCATGCGGGCTTCGTTGCGCTCGATGTCAATGCGGCTGATGCCGGTGGAATAGAACTTGTTCTTAAGCATTTCGCGCAGCTTGTAGTCCTCGACGAGGTGGTTCGCGAAATCCTTCTTATCGGCGAACCAGCGCGTGCTCCAATCGAAGATCACGCCTACGCGTGCGCCATGCGGATTAACTTTCTGACCCATTCGGAAACCTCCCTCTCCTTACTTCTTCGCGTCAAGGATCACGCTGATGTGGCTGGTACGGCGCAGCATCGGGGAAGCCGAGCCGCGGCTACGGGCAACGTAGCGCTTCAGCACGGGGCCGGGGTTGGCGTACACTTCAGCAACGTACAGGGTGCTGCGATCCATTTCCTGGTTGTTTACGGCGTTGGCGATCGCGCTGTTGAGCAGCTTGTAAACAACGGGCGAAGCAGCCTTGGGGGTGTACTGCAGGATCGCCAGAGCTTCATCCGCATTCTTGCCGCGGATCAGGTCGATGACGATCTTGACTTTACGGGGAGAGATGCGAACGTACTTGACGTGCGCCTGGGGACGCTTGTCGCGGCTTTCAGCGCGCTTTACGCCCTTTTCACGGGTATTGGTAGCCATGCTCTTTCTCTCCTTCCGTTATCTCTTAGTGGTCTTCTCACCGGCGTGACCGCGGAAGGTACGGGTGGGGGCGAATTCGCCCAGCTTGTGACCTACCATGTCTTCGGTGACATATACCGGCACGTGCTTGCGGCCGTCGTGCACGGCGATGGTGTGACCTACGAAATCAGGAAAAATCGTGGAAGAACGGGACCAGGTCTTGAGAACGACCTTCTTACCGGTCTGGTTCATTTCCTCAACGCGCTTGAGCAGCGCTTCCTGGATATAGGGGCCTTTCTTGACGGAACGGCTCATGTTTCAGATTGCCTCCTCTCGAATCGCTCTTACTTCTTGCCCGCGCGCTTGACGATCAGGCGGTTGGAATACTTCTTGTGCTTGCGGGTCTTGAGGCCCAGAGCGGGCTTGCCCCACGGGGTCACAGGAGCAGGCATACCAACGGGGCTCTTGCCCTCGCCGCCGCCGTGCGGGTGATCGCAGGGGTTCATGACGACGCCGCGGACGGTGGGACGCACGCCCATGTGACGGACGCGGCCGGCCTTGCCCAGACGCACGTTTTCGTGATCGGTGTTACCCACAGTACCGATGGTGGCGTAGGCGTTCATGGGAACCATGCGCACTTCGCCGGAGGGCAGGCGGACCTGAGCATAGGCGCCTTCCTTGGCCATCAGCTGAGCGTAAGCACCGGCGGAGCGAACCATCTGGCCGCCGCGGCCGGGCTTGATCTCAACGTTGTGGATCAGGGTACCAACGGGGATGGAGCTGATGGGCAGCGCGTTGCCGGGCTTGATGTCAGCGGATTCGCTGGCAACCACGGTGTCGCCAACCTTCAGGCCCAGAGGCGCCAGGATGTAGCGCTTCTCGCCGTCGGCGTAGAACAGCAGCGCGATGAACGCGGAGCGGTTAGGATCGTATTCGATCGCGGCAACCTTAGCGGGGATGTCACGCTTGTTGCGCTTGAAATCGATGATGCGGTACTTGACCTTGTTGCCGCCGCCCTGATGGCGAACGGTGATCTTGCCCTGCTTGTTGCGGCCGGCGTTCTTCTGGAGATACTCAGTCAGGCTCTTTTCGGGAGTCTTCTTGGTGATCTCTTCAAAGGTGAGCACGGACATGAAGCGGCGGGCGGACGAAGTCGGCTTATATACACGAATTGCCATTTTACTTTTCCTCCCTTAGGCCATGCCTTCGAAGAACGCGATGGGCTTCGAATCCTCGGCCAGTTTCACATAGGCTTTCTTAACTTCGGCGGTACGGCCCTGGGTGCGACCCTGGCGCTTCATCTTGCCGATGGTGCGCACGGTGTTGACCTTTTCGACCTTGATGCCTTCAAACACGGCTTCCAGAGCCTGCTTGATTTCGGTCTTGTTGGCAGAGATGGCTACTTCGAAGACGTAGCGCTTTTCCTCAATGCCCTCGTAACCCTTTTCGGTCAGAACGGGGCGCAGGATAACGTCATGGGGATTCTTCATTACGCATACACCTCCTGGATGTTCTCCATCGCAGCGCGGGTAACAACCAGCTTGCCGGCGCGCAGGATGTCGTATACGTTCAGGGTGTTGACGTAGCAGTCATCCAGATTGGCCAGGTTCTGAGTGGCGCGCAGGATGCTTTCATCGCGGCCTTCCAGAACCAGCAGCGCACGCTTTTCGACGCCCAGGTCCTTGAGCATCTTGGCAGCATACTTGGTCTTGGCTTCTTCGAACTTGATCTGATCAACGACCAGGATCTCGCCGGCATTGAACTTTTCAGTCAGCGCGCTCTTGAGAGCCAGGCGGCGAACCTTCTTGGGAACGTTGATGACGTAGTCGCGGGGCTGGGGCGCGAACACCACGCCGCCGTGCGCGAACTGGGGAGCACGGTTGCCGTGATGGCGAGCGTTACCGGTGCCCTTCTGGCGATAGATCTTACGGCCGCCGCCGCGAACCATGCCGCGCGTGAGCGCGCTCTGCGTGCCCTGACGCTTGTTGGCAAGGATGGAGCGGACGACCAGATGCATGGCGGCAACGTTAGGCTCGATGGCGAAGATGCTGTCGTTCAGCTCCATTTCGCCGACCTTGGCGCCCTGCATGTTCAGCACTTGAATACTGGGCATAATCGTTGTTCCTCCTTATCAGGCTTTCACGGAATTGCGCACGAGCAGCAATCCGCCGTTGGGGCCGGGCACAGCGCCACGGACCAGCAGCAGGCTGCGCTCAGCATCCACCTTGACGACAGTCAGGTTCTGGATGGTGGTGCGGTCTACGCCGTAATGGCCGGCCATGTGCTTGTTCTTGAACACGCGGGAAGGATCGGAGTTGGCGCTCAGAGAACCGACGCCGCGATGATACTTGGAACCGTGGGACTTGGGACCGATGTGCTGATTCCAGCGCTGGATGGCGCCGGTGTAGCCGTGACCCTTGCTGGTGCCGGTGATGTCGATCTTCTCGCCTTCGGCGAAAACGTCGGCCTTCACGACCTGACCCACTTCGTAGGAAGCGGCGTCTTCCAGACGGAACTCACGCAGGTGACGGCAGGGAGCAACGTCAGCCTTCTTGAAATGGCCCATTTCGGGCTTGTTGACCAGCTTCTCGGCGCGGTTTTCGGCGTAGGTGTCAAAGCCGAACTGCACGGCCTCGTAGCCGTCCTTTTCCATGGTCTTCTTCTGAACTACGGTGCAGGGACCCGCCTGAATGACAGTTACGGGAACCAGGCTTCCGTCGGGCATAAAAATCTGGGTCATGCCGAGCTTTTTGCCCATGATCGCTTTCTTCATGATGTTGTCCCTCCTGCCTTACAGCTTGATTTCGATTTCGACGCCGGCGGGAAGATCCAGCTTCATCATGGCGTCCACGGTGCGCTGAGTGGGGTTGTGGATGTCGATCAGGCGCTTGTGAGTGCGGCGCTCGAACTGCTCGCGGCTGTCCTTGTACTTGTGGGGGGAGCGCAGAATGGTGACTACTTCCTTCTCCGTGGGGAGCGGAATGGGGCCCGATACCTGGGCGCCCGTGCGCTTGGCGGTTTCCACAATGCGCTCGGCGCTGCGATCGATCAGGTTGTGCTCATACGCCTTGAGCTTGATGCGGATTTTCTGGTTGGCCATCTTTTTTCCTCCTAATTTTTTCGTTCTCGCAGCCAAAGGTGGGAGTCTCTCCGGCGCGCATCCTCTACGCAGAAGAGGATGAGAGTTACGCCTCGGAATCCCTTTGGCGTCTTCCCCTGTCCGCTATGGTCCAGCGGTGGGAAGTGGAGCCCGTCGCCCTGTCAAGCAGGGCTGGTCCGCTGCAATTACCCGCCAAGGCCGGGCGGCAACCTGCAGCATCATCCCATAAACAGACAACAGTCACATTATAAAGCATATTTGCAAAAAACGCAAGAGGAAAATCAAACTTTTTTGCGTCTTTTTTCAAAAAATTTTCGCTGAACCCATTGAAATTCCTTGATTTTTTAAGGGTTACAAAATTTCATTATGTCCACTGTGTCGGGCGTGTCATAAAGCTGATTTATTTTGTTTTTTCTCCGGAAAAGATCGTGCCGCCACCGAAAAAATCAAGATTTTTCTTATATTTTTCTGCATTTTCCTCAAAAATCACCTTCGTTTTTTCTTCCGGCAGCTCCGTATTGTTTTCTAATCGTCTTTTTTTGCTTCTCCCCTTCTTTCATACTTAACTTTTCGGATCCTTCGCGCTATAATATAAATGGAAGAAATTCGATTTACGCCGGATACCAAGGAGGCAATCCATGCTTCACTCCCGTGCCAATCACCGCATCGATATGACCCAAGGGCCTTTATGGCGCAACGTTTTCGTTTTTTCGGTGCCGTTGATTTTATCCAGCTGGCTTCAGCTGCTGTTCAATGCCGCCGACACCATCGTGGTCGGCCGTTTTTCGGGCGCTCAGGCGCTGGCGGCAGTGGGCTCGACCGGCTCGATCAACCAGCTTTTGATCTGTCTGTTCCTTGGCCTGGGCACGGGGGCAAACGTGATCGTTGCCCGCGCCATCGGCGCAAAGAATTACGATCTTGCTTCCAAAGGCGCACACACCGCCGTTGCCACAGCATTGATATCAGGCGTCATTCTTGCCTTTGCCGGTTTCTTCCTGGCCCGTCCGCTGCTCAAATTAATGGATTCCCCCGAAGACGTGATTGACCTTGCCACCGTTTATATGCGCATCATTTTCATAGGCATGCCCATGCAGCTGCTTTATAATTTCTGCGCTGCGCTGCTGCGTTCGGTGGGCGACACCAAGCGGCCGCTGTACATTCTCACCGTTGCCGGCGTGGCCAATGTGATTCTCAATCTGTTTTTCGTGATCGTGCTGCATATGAGCGTTGCCGGCGTGGCGCTGGCCACCGTCGCTTCGCACACCATCTCCGCTATTCTCGTCCTGCACTCGCTGACCAAGCGCAACGATATGCTGCACATCGATCTGAAAAAGCTGCGCATTCATCCGCAAATCTTTCTGCAGATCGCGCGTATCGGCCTGCCCACAGGCATCCAAAGCGCCATGTTCAGCATCGCCAACGTGCTCATTCAGTCTACACGCAACTCCTTCGGCTCCATCGTCATGGCAGGCTGCGCCGCATCCAGCAACGTAGGCGGCTTCATCAGTCAGGGCGTCAACGCCTTTTCCATGGCCTGCACTTCTTTTGTCAGCCAGAATTACGGCGCAAAAAATCCCCGGCGCATTCTCCGTTCCATGGGCGTATGCCTGACGTGGGGATTATTGATCACAGGCATGATGGGAGTTGGCGGCTATATTTTCGGCGAACAACTGCTTTCGCTGTACAACACCGATCCCGAAGTTGTATACTGGGGAATGCAGCAATTTACGGTGGTCAACGTTCCCTATCTGCTGATGGGCTTTCAGTCTGTTTTCTCAGGCGCTTTGCGCGGCATCGGCTACTCTCTGCTGCCCATGTGCATTTCCATTGTGGGGATCTGCCTGTTCCGTGTGGTATGGGTCATGACGATCTTCAAGGCTACTCCCACCCTGCGGTGTCTCAATCTCTCGTATCCCGTTTCATGGGTGATCACCGGCATCGTCATGGGAATCACTTTCTTCCATTTCTATAAGCGCATCAAAGCTCGTATGCTGCAGGAAAATTCCTCTGCCGTATAACCGAAGGAGATCACCATGCTTCATTCCCGCTCCCGCAGAAACATCGACATGACCCAAGGCCCTTTGTGGCGGGACACGCTGCTGTTTGCCCTGCCGCTGATCTTCTCCGGTTTTCTCCAGCTGCTCTTTCACGCCGCCGACACCATTGTCATCGGACGTTTTTCGGGTTCGCAGGCACTGGCTGCCGTAGGCTCCACAGGCTCTCTCAACTCGCTGCTGGTCAGTCTGTTTATCGGCTTCTCCACAGGCGCCAACGTGGTGGTGGCCCGCTTTATCGGCGCAAAGGATCATAAAAAAGCCAATACCGCCGCTCACACCGCCGTATCGATTTCCCTCATCTTCGGTCTTTTCCTGGCGGTCTTCGGTTTCTTCCTTGCCCGTCCCATGCTGAAGCTGATGGATTCCCCCGATGACATCATCGATCTGTCCGTGCTGTATGTGCGCATCATTTTTCTGGGCATGCCCTTCCAGATGCTGTATAACTTCTGCTCCGCCATTTTGCGCGCAGCAGGCGACACCAAGCGTCCGCTGTATTTTCTCACAGCTGCAGGCGTGATCAACTTTGTTCTGAACCTTCTGTTCGTGATCGGTTTCCATATGAACGTAGCGGGCGTGGCGCTGGCTACGATCATCTCTCAGGCCGTTTCCGCCGCCATGGCTTTCCGCAGCCTGACAATGCGGGATGATTGCGTACGCATCCACATCAAAAAGCTGAAGATCGACCGCCGCGATTTTATTGAGATCGCCCGCATCGGCCTGCCCTGCGGCGTACAGACCTCCATGTTCTCCATCGCCAACGTGCTGATCCAATCCACCCGCAATTCCTTCGGCTCGGTGGTGATCGCCGGCTGCGCCACCGCCATGAATCTGGGCAACTTCATCAGTCAGGTGCCCAATGCCTTTGCGCAGGCCGTCACCTCCTTTGCCGGACAGAACATCGGCGCAAAGAAGCCCCGGCGCATTCTGCATTCCATGATATACTGTCACGTATGGAACACCGCCATCACGCTTGTGATGGGTCTGGGCGGCTATATTTTCGGAGAAAAACTTTTGTCGCTGTACAATACCGACCCCGAAGTGGTTTACTGGGGCCTCCAGCAGTTCAGAGTGGTCAACGTCCCCTACTTCCTGCTGGGCTTCCAGTCCATTTTCTCCGGCGCTTTGCGCGGCATGGGCTTTTCCATACTGCCCATGATCATTTCTCTGGTGGGCATCTGTCTGTTCCGCGTTTTGTGGGTGATGACGGTATTCAAAGCAACTCCCACGCTGCTTTGCCTGAATATTTCCTATCCCATCTCGTGGATCCTGACGGGCATTGCCGCCGGCATCACCTTTGCCGTATTCTTCAAGCGTGTCAAAAAGCAGTTTGAAGCTTCTTCCCTTTCCGGGCACAGTCTGTAAGGAGAAAACCATGTTTCGTCCACGCTGCGACAAAACAATCGATATGACAAGCGGATCTTTGTGGCGCAATACGCTTTTGTTTGCGCTGCCGCTGTTTGTATCCGGACTTCTGCAGCTTCTCTTCAACGCCGCCGACACCATCGTAGTAGGCCGTTTTTCGGGACAGGAAGCATTGGCCGCCGTCGGCTCGGTCGGTTCGCTCAACTCGCTGCTGATCAATATCTTTATCGGCTTAAGCACCGGCGCCAACGTCACCGTGGCGCGTGCCCTTGGGGCGGGAGACCGCGAAAAAGCCGGCGCCGCCGTCCACACCGCCGTTTCCCTTTCCCTGATCAGCGGTGTTTTTCTGGCTTTCCTCGGATACTTCGCCGCCCGTCCGCTGCTGCTGCTCATGGGCACCCCCGATGACGTCATTGAGCTTGCCGTGCTGTACGTGCGCATTATCTTCCTTGGAATGCCCGTGCAGATGCTTTACAATTTCTCCGCTTCCATTCTCCGCGCGGCAGGCGACACCAAACGACCCCTGTATTTCCTCACCGTTTCCGGGCTTGTCAATATTGCCCTGAACCTTTTGTTCGTCATCGTTTTCAAAATGAGCGTGGCAGGCGTGGCGCTGGCCACCGTTCTGTCGCATTTTGTATCCGCCGGGCTGGTTGTACGCTCCCTTCTGCTCCGCAGAGACGCCGTACAGCTCCATCCGCGGCGGCTGCGCATTGACCGCCCCATGCTGCTGCAGATCGTTCGCATCGGTTTGCCCAGCGGCATTCAGGGCTCCATGTTCTCCATTTCCAACACGCTGATCCAATCCGCCATCAATTCCTTCGGCACCGTTGCCATGGCCGGCAGCGCCGCCGCTTCCAATCTGTGCTCTTTCCTGTATCAGGGCGTCGTTGCGTTCCAAAGCACCGCCACCACCTTCACCGGGCAAAACGTGGGCGCAAAAAAATACCGCCGCGTGCTGAAAACGCAGCTGGTATGCCAGTTATGGTGCTTTATCGTAACCACCGTCATGGGCGCGCTCAATCTTATTTTCGGTGAAGAACTGCTTTCCCTGTACAATTCCGATCCCGAAGTCATCCGCTGGGGAATGCAGCGCATCGTCGTTGCCAACGCACCGGAGTTTCTCATGGGCATTATGAGTGTCTTCTCCGGCGGTCTGCGCGGCATGGGGTATTCTTTCCTGCCCATGTGTCTTTCTCTCAGCGGCATCTGTCTGCTGCGCGTCGTATGGCTTTCCACGGTCTTCCGGGCTTATCCCACCATGACCTGTCTGATGCTTTCCCATCCCGTTTCCTGGGTTCTTACCGGCATTCCCATGGGTATTTTCTTCTTCATCTGCCTGAACCGTCTGAAAAAGAAGCTTGACGTGCCGGACCCGGCGGCCCCATAACCTTTCAGCAAGGAGAAAAATATGTTTCACTCCCATTCTCACAGAAATATTGAGATGACCGAAGGTTCGCTTTGGCGCAATACCATTCTGTTTGCGCTGCCGCTGCTGGCGTCGGGCATTTTGCAGCTGCTCTTCAACGCCGCCGACACCATCGTGGTGGGCCGTTTTTCGGGACAGCGTGCGCTGGCTGCCGTTGGCTCGGTGGGCTCGCTGACCTCCCTGATCGTTAACCTGTTCATGGGGCTGTCCACAGGAACAAACGTGGTTGTGGCCCAGTTCATTGGCGCAAAGGATCATTCCAACACCCGCCGTGCCGTGCATACCGCCGTAACCGTTTCGGTGATCGGCGGCGCGGCGCTGGGGCTCATCGGCTTTATTCTGGCCCGTCCCATCCTCACATGGATGGATTCCCCCGCAGACGTTATTGATCTTTCTGTTCTGTATGTTCGCATCATTTTTCTGGGGCTTCCCGTGCAGATGCTTTATAATTTCTCCGCTGCCATCCTGCGGGCGGTGGGCGATACCAAGCGCCCGCTGTATTTCCTCACAGCTGCCGGTGTGATCAACGTTCTTCTCAACCTGTTTTTCGTCATCGCACTGAAAATGAGCGTAGCGGGCGTAGCGCTGGCCACCGTCCTTTCGCAGGCAGTGTCCGCCACGCTGGTCGTCCGTTCACTGATCCTGCGGGAAGACTGGGTGCATCTTGAACTGAAAAAGCTGGGCATCAACCCCCGCATTCTGGGAAAAATTGCAAAAATCGGCCTGCCCAGCGGCATTCAGGGCTCCATGTTCTCCATTTCCAACGTCCTCATTCAGTCTTCCGTCAACTCCTTCGGAACCATCGCTATGGCAGGCAATGCGGCTGCAGCCAACATTTGCTCCTTTGTCCATCAGGGTGTGCAGAGCATCGCCCAGACCGTTACCGCTTTCGTAGGGCAGAACATGGGCGCCAGAAAGCCCCGGCGTATTCTGCGGGTCATGGGGGTATGTCAGGTGTGGAATCTGCTCTTCACCGGCATACTGGGAGCAGGCAGCTATATTCTGGGTGAAAAGCTGCTGGCGCTGTACAATACCAACCCCGAAGTGATCCGCCTTGGCATGGAACGAATGCTGCTGGTGAACGTGCCTTATTTCATCCTCGGCATCTATGACGTTTTCTCGGGTGCGCTGCGCGGCATCGGTTATTCGCTGCTTCCCATGTTCATTGCGCTGATGGGCATCTGCGCGCTGCGCATCGGCTGGGTCACCTTCGTTTTCCACGCAAACCCCTCCTTCAACACGCTGTTCTGGTCTTATCCCGTTTCCTGGTCGGCTACCGCCGTGGTCATGGGGCTTGCCTTCTGCATTTTGTTCAGGCGCACAAAAAGACAGTTCTCCCCTCTTGAACTTGCCGCTGAATAAAAACTTTTGATATTCTCTACCCATTTCCTTTATATTGCGGTATAATCAAAACAACCCTTCACCGATGCAGTGATTAAGGAGATTGGCCATGATCAGATTTCGCAAAGTCAGATCGCGCAAACCGCACAACGTCGAAATGACGGAAGGCTCTCTTCTGAAAAATATCCTGTATTTTTCCCTGCCGCTGATGTTCTCGGGCATTCTGCAGCTTTTGTTCAATGCCGCCGATACCATCGTGGTGGGCCGTTATGCCGGCGAACAGGCGCTGGCCGCCGTAGGCTCGGTGGGCTCGCTGAACACACTGATCGTCAGTTTGTTCATGGGACTTTCCGTGGGCTCCAACGTGGTTGTCGCCCGGCAAATGGGCGCCCGTGATTACAAAGGCGTGCAGGACGCCGTGCATACCTCTGTTGCCATTTCCTTTCTCAGCGGTATTTTTCTTGCCTTTGCGGGCTTCTTCCTTGCCCGTCCTCTGCTGCTGATGATGGGCTCGCCCGAGGACGTGATCGACCTGTCGGTGATCTACGTGCGCATCATCTTCCTGGGCATGCCCGTGCAGATGGTCTATAACTTCTGCGCCGCCATCCTGCGCTCGGTGGGCGATACCAAGCGCCCGCTGTACTTCCTCACCGTTGCGGGCGTAGTCAACGTGCTGCTGAATCTCTTCTTTGTCATTGTTCTTGGCATGACGGTGGACGGCGTTGCGCTGGCGACAATCATTTCTCAGGCCGTTTCCGCCGTGCTGGTCGTCAGATCCCTGATGCTGCGCGAGGACGCCGTGCGCCTCACCCTGAAAAAGCTGCGCATCGTGCCTTCCGTGCTTTTGCAAATCGTCCGCATCGGTCTGCCCAGCGGCATTCAGACCTCGGTCTTCTCCATTTCCAACGTGCTCATTCAGTCCTCTATCAACTCCTTCGGCACCGTCGCCATGGCAGGCAACGCAGCCGCGGGCAACATAGGCGGCTTTGTGTATCAGGGCATCAGCGCCTTCGTTCAGGCAGACACCTCCTTCGTCAGTCAGAATATCGGCGCCAGAAAGCCGCGCCGCGCACTGAACGCCATGTGGGCCAGCCATATGTGGAGCTTTATTTTCACCTTTGCGCTGGGATTGATTTCCTTTACCTTCGGTAAGTATCTGTTGAGTATGTACAATTCCGATCCCGAGGTGATTACCTGGGGTCTGGAGCGCATCAAGTATGTGCATATCCCCTATTTCCTTTGCGCTTTCATGGAGATCTTCTCCGGTGCCCTGCGCGGCATCGGCTATTCGCTGCTGCCCATGATCATCTCCCTTCTGGGCGCCTGTGCATTCCGCATTGTGTGGATCTACACGGTTTTCCGCAAAGTGCACACCATGCCTTGCCTGCTGGTTTCCTATCCCGTGTCCTGGGTCATTACCATGGTGGTAATGGCAATCTGCTTCTTTGCCCTGTATAAAAAAGTTTGCAAATCCTACACGCCGGAGGAACTGGCCGCCAAATAACAGCGCGGCAGGAGGGATTCTGTCATGTTCAGAAAACAAGCCCCCATTGATACCGACTTTACCCACGGTCCACTGGCAAAAAACATATTTTTCTATACGATACCGATCTTTCTCTCCGGTGTGCTGCAGCTGCTTTTCAACGCCGCCGACACCGTTGTGGTGGGACAGTACGCCGGCGAAGAAGCGCTGGCCGCTGTGGGCTCGGTGGGTGCGCTTAACGCGCTGCTGGTCTGCCTGTTCATTGGCCTGTCCGCCGGCGCCAACGTGCTGACGGCTCGCTTCACCGGCGCACAGGATGAAAAATCCGTGCAGGAAACCGTGCATACCGCCGTCACCGTTGCGCTGATCGGCGGCTTTCTTCTGACGATCCTTGGCATTGTGGCGGTTCGCCCGCTGCTGATCATGATGGGTTCTCCCGACGACGTGCTGGATCTGTCGGTGATCTATGTGCGTATCATCTTCATGGGCATGCCCATCCAGATGCTGTATAACTTCTGCTCCGCCATTCTCCGCGCCGTAGGCGATACCAAGAGGCCGCTGTATTTCCTCACCCTTTCGGGTGTGATCAATGTAGTGCTGAACTTGCTGTTCGTCATCGTTTTCAAGATGAGCGTATCGGGCGTAGCCTTGGCCACCGTCATTTCGCAGGCCGTTTCCGCTTATCTGGTGGTTCGCGCCTTGCAGCTGCGTCCCGATGCCGTACGGCTGAATCTGCGCAAGCTGCGGCTGAACCGGCATATCCTGCTGAAGATCGTCCATATCGGCCTGCCCTCCGGTATTCAAAGCTCCACCTTTGCGCTGTCCAACGTATTGATCCAATCCTCCGTTAACTCCTTCGGCGCTGCCGCCATGGCAGGCAATGCCGCAGCCGCCAGCATCGGCGCTTTTGTCAGTCAGGGACTGGAGAGCTTCACCTCCTCCTGCACCTGCTTTGTCAGCCAGAATCTGGGCGCAAAAAAGCCCGATCGTATCCTGCGCTCTACCATGCTTTGCCAGCTGCTGGGCGGCGCTTTTACAGGCGTTCTGGCAACGCTTTCCTGTATTTTCGCCGCTGAGCTGCTTTCGATTTACAATACCGATCCCGCTGTGATCGGCTTCGGTCTTGAGCGCCTCATGACGATCCATCCCTTCTATGTGCTGGGCAGTATCATGAGCGTATTCAGCGGCGCGATCCGCGGCATGGGCTACTCCATCCTTTCCATGACGCTGTCGCTGATCGGCGTATGCGCGCTGCGCGTCGTATGGGTACTGGGCGTTTTCCCGCTGAATCCCACCATGTCCTGCCTGATGTACTCCTTCGTTGCCTCGTGGATCCTCACCGGCTCGCTGATGACCATCTTCTTCGTGATCACCTACAAAAAAGTGAAAAGAACGCTTGGCTGAGCATCCGCCAGCCATCACCCATCCACCGGAAACGATGGATGGGTTTTTTATAACGCAAAAAAGCCCGGAAGGTTAAACCTTCCGGGCTCCTTGCTTATGTGAATTATTCGGCAGCCAGCTTCTTGTAGCTTTCCAGACGAGCCTTAGCGTCTTCCTCGTTCTTCTTGAACAGCTCTTCAGCAGCTTCGGGGAACTGCTTGAGGAGGGTCGCATAACGGGTTTCGCTGCGGATGAAGGCCTGGTAGTCTTCGGTGGGATCCTTGCTGTCGATGGTCAGGGGGTTCTTGCCCTGATCGGCCAGATCGGGATTGAAGCGATACAGCGGCCAGTAGCCCGCGGCCACCGCCTTGCGGATCTCAGCCTGCGCCAGGGACATGTTGATGCCGTGGTTGATGCAGGGAGCGTAGGCGATGATCAGGGAGGGACCATGGTAAGCTTCGGCTTCGTTCATGGCCTTGATCAGCTGGACGGGGTTGGCGCTCATGGCGACGGTGGCAACGTAAACGTAGCCGTAGCTCATGGCCATCATGCCCAGATCCTTCTTCTTGGTGCGCTTGCCGGCAGCGGCGAACTTGGCCACAGAGCCGGTAGGCGTGGACTTGGAGGACTGACCACCGGTGTTGGAGTACACTTCGGTATCCAGTACGAGGATGTTGACATCCTGGTTCTGAGCCAGAACATGGTCAACACCGCCGTAGCCGATGTCATAGGCCCAACCGTCGCCGCCGAAGATCCAGATGGACTTCTTGACGAGCATATCCTTGGAGGCCAGAACTTCGCGAGCCAGCTTGCAGGCTTCGCAGGGGCAGCCATCCACGATGCCGGCTTCGCAGGCAGCAACCAGCTTGGCAGCGGCGGCCTTGGAGCCTTCGGCTTCGTCGATGTTCTCCAGCCATTCCTTACCGGCGGCCTTGATTTCTTCGGTAGCATAAGCCACGTTGATCAGGGCTTCGACGGTGGCGGCCAGCTTGGCGCGGCGCTGGTTGACGGCCAGGTTCATACCGAAGCCGAACTCAGCGTTATCTTCGAACAGGGAGTTGGCCCAGGCAGGACCATGGCCCTTATCGTTGACAGTGTAGGGGCAGGTGGGAGCGGAACCACCGTAGATGGAGGAGCAGCCGGTGGCGTTGGCAACGATCATGCGATCGCCGAACAGCTGGGTAACGAGCTTGACATAGGGAGTCTCGCCGCAGCCCGCGCAGGCACCGGAGAACTCAAAGAGGGGCTTCATGAACTGGCTGCCCTTAACCGTGGCCTTATTGAAGGCGATTTCGGGTTCAGGCTGCTTCATGGCGAACTCCCAGTTCGCTTCTTCGGCCTTCTGGCTGGCCAGGGATTCCATGGTCAGAGCCTTGGTCTTGGCGGGGCAGACTTCCACGCAGTTGCCGCAGCCGGTGCAGTCCAGAGGACTTACCTGCATACGATACTGGTAGCCAGCCACTTCCTTGCCGATGGCCTTCTTGGTGACGAATTCGGCGGGCACTTCGGTGCCGTCCTTCACCAGGATGGGACGGATGCAGGCATGGGGGCAAACCAGAGAGCACTGGCCGCACTGCACGCAGTTATCCGCGATCCAAGCGGGAACCTTCACGGCGATACCGCGCTTCTCGTACTTGGTGGTGCCGGTAGGCACAACGCCGTCGGGAGTGAAGGCGGAAACAGGCAGCTGATCGCCGGCCTGAGCCAGGATGGGCTTAACGATGGTGTCGAAGTATTCGGTGGCTTCAACCTTAACGGGCACGGCGCCTTCGGTGGCGGTGGCCCACTCGGCGGGAACCTTCACTTCGCGCAGACCGGAGATGGCGATATCGATGGCGTCCCAGTTCTTCTTAACGATGGCGTCGCCCTTCTTGCCATAGGTCTTCTTGGCATAAGCCTTCATGTATTCATCCGCCTCAGCGTAGGGGATGATATCGGCCAGCTTGAAGAAGGCGGCCTGCATGATGGTGTTGATGCGGTTGCCCATGCCGACTTCGGCAGCCAGTTTAACGGCGTTGATGATGTAGAACTTGGCGTTCTTCTTGGCCAGCAGCTGCTTCATGGAAGCGGGCAGCTGAGCCTCCAGCTCTTCGGGCTCCCACTGGCAGTTCAGCAGGAAGGTGCCGCCGTCCTTCAGGGAGGACACCATGTCATAAGCGGTAACATAGGCCTGGTTGTGGCAGGCGATGAAGTCAGCCGCGTCGATCAGGTAGGTGGAGCGGATGGGGGTATCGCCGAAGCGCAGGTGGGAAACGGTCAGGCCGCCGGACTTCTTGGAGTCGTAGCTGAAGTAAGCCTGAGCGTACTTATCGGTGTGGTCACCGATGATCTTGATGGAGTTCTTGTTGGCGCCAACGGTACCGTCGGAACCAAGGCCGTAGAACTTGCAGCTGACGGTGCCGGCGGGAGCGGCGTTGAACTGCTCGCCCAGGGTCAGGCTGGTATTGGTCAGATCGTCCACGATACCGACGGTGAAGTGGTTCTTGCACTCACCCTCCAGGTTTTCGTACACGGCCTTCACCATGGTGGGATTGAATTCCTTGCTGCCCAGACCGTAGCGGCCGCCCACGACGGTGATGCAGCACTTGCCGGCTTCACGCAGCGCGGTGCAGACGTCTTCGTACAGGGGCTCGCCCAGAGAGCCGGGCTCCTTGGTGCGGTCCAGAACGGCGATCTTCTTGCAGGTCTCGGGGATGGCGGCCAGGAAGTGCTTGGCGGAGAAGGGACGGTACAGATGTACCTTCACAGCGCCGTACTTCTTGCCCTGAGCATTCAGAGCGGCGATGGTCTCGTCGACAGTCTCGGTGCCGCTGCCCATAACGATGATGACTTCTTCAGCATCGGGAGCGCCAACGTAGTCGAACAGGTTGTAATGACGGCCGGTCAGCTCGCCCACCTGCTTCATGCACGCTTCGACGATTTCGGGCGTGGCCAGGTAGTGCTTGTTGGCGGCTTCACGGTTCTGGAAGTAGATGTCGGGGTTCTGAGCGGTACCGGCCTGATGGGGATGTTCGGGGTTCAGGGCGCGCTCACGGAAAGCCTTGACGGCATCCCAGTCAACGATCTTGGCGATGTCTTCGTAATCGATGGCATCGATCTTCTGGATCTCATGGCTGGTGCGGAAACCGTCGAAGAAATGCAGGAAGGGCACGCTGGCCTTCAGGGCGGACAGATGGGCGACCAGCGCCATGTCCATCGCTTCCTGAACAGAGCCGGACGCCAGCATGGCAAAACCGGTCTGACGGCAGGCCATAACGTCCTGATGATCGCCGAAGATGCTCAGAGCATGAGCAGCCAGCGCACGGGCGGATACATGGAAAACGCCGGGCAGCAGTTCGCCGGAGATCTTGTACATGTTGGGGATCATCAGCAGCAGGCCCTGAGAGGCGGTGAAGGTGGTGGTCAGAGCGCCGGCGGCCAGAGAGCCGTGCACAGCGCCGGCAGCACCGGCTTCAGACTGCATTTCGGCAACATGAACGGTCTGGCCAAACAGGTTCTTGCGGCCCTGGGCAGCCCACTCGTCCACGTACTCAGCCATCGTAGAAGAAGGCGTGATGGGGTAGATGGCGGCAACATCGCTGAACGCGTAAGCAATATGGCTAACCGCGCCGTTACCGTCGATCGTGTACTTGAAAGACATGGTAGGGTTCCTCCTTTGTTGCAAGTATCTAATGCATAAAAGCATAGTACGGTCAACTATACCCAATTATGTATTATAGATACTTTGTTACCTGTTTGTCAAGGCAAACACAAGACTTTTCCTATATAAATAGCAAATATGATGCAGAATGCATCATTTATGAATGAGCTGCAGGGTTTCTCGTAACAAGAAAAAAAAACGGAGAGTGTCGATTGATCGGTTTTGTCCGATTTTTCGAAACCGCCGTTCTTTTACAGACTGCTGCGTTTTTTCCCCTCAGATCTCCGCATCCAGCCCGTCATACGCCACGCGAATGCCGTACTTGGCTGCTTCTGCGCTCAGTTCGTCGTGGGGCATATCGATCAGGTGGCTGATGTGCGTCACATATTTGACGGCATCTTTTTTCAGTTTTCCGCTCTCCTCCAGTCGCTTAATCACCTGTACGCACCGGGGCAGATTCATGTGGCTTTTCGTAAATGCCTGTTCGGCGTGGAGGGTGCAGTCCAGCACCACGCCGTCCAGCACGCCGTCCCACTTGTTTTCGATGTAATCCCAGGTTTCGTCGGGCAGATAACCCGTGTCCGTGCCCCACAAAAGGTTCTTTTCGCCGTCGCCGATGATATAAATGGCCGCCTGCAGCGCTTCTCCCCCATGCTGCGCTTTCAGCGGGATCACATGCTGTCCGGCGATGTCCGTGGGTTCAAAATATTTCACCTCATGCCACTTTGGGAACATACGGGGACGGGGATGTCCCGTCTGATCCAGGTTTTTGCCCGCCTCTTCCTTTTCGCGGATTTTGGAGCCCGAGCCCCACGTGGTGTAATAATGATGGGGCGTGGCGCCGATGGGGCGGTCGATCAATTCCTGATGCAAAAAATGATCGTGATGATCGTGGGTGATCAGCACATGATGGTACTTGCGCACGTCAAGACCGCCGTAGAAGCAGTGCATCATGGTATCCACGGGAAACTCGATCAGCAGCGCATCGTTGACCAGCGCCTGCGATCTGCTGCGCAGATCGGGGCCGCGATGCTCCCGGGCATAATTGCAAATGCGGCAGCTGCAGTAAAGCTCAGGCTGCGCAAAGCCGCCGCCGGTGCCGTAAAAATGCAGTTTCATTTCTGTTGCCTCCTTTATTTACGTTGTGCTGCGCGCCGCGCGATCTCCTCCAGCCGCGGCAGCGCGTAGGGGAAAAATTCCTGATAGGCCCCGCACAGGCGCGAGCGGTTCAGCCTGCCGTTTCCATCGTCACGGTCTCTTCGGCATCCTCCGCGGCACAAGGGATACCACGGACACCCAAGACATTCTCCCTCTTTTTCCGCCGACAATTCGATAAAGCGCATTTCGCGGCGCTTTTGATCGATCACTTCAAAGCTTTGATCTTTCAGGCTGCCAAGACGGTATTCATCCAGCACATAAAAATCACAGGGATACACGCCGCCGTCCGCCTCCACCGCATACTGCACAGAGCAGCAGCCCATCATCCCGCAGCTTTCCGCCGGCCTGCCCAGCAGCATGCCCACATAGTTTTCAAACTGCCTTATGTAAATGAACCGTCCGTTCAGCACGTCATCCGCCCAGCGGTCAAACAGCTTTTTGAGAAACAGCGCGTAGCCCCTTTCGGTCAGCCGGCTGTTTTCCTCGCCGAAGGCGTCCAGACAGGGAATGTATTGCTGCCATCTTAAATCGTGACGGGCAAAGAAATCATAAATCAGGTCGATCTTCTGCGCCGTATCATCGGTGACCACAGTGAGCACATTAAAATCGCACTTGTATTTTTTCAGCCTTTCCGCAGCCTCCAGCACCCGCCTGAGCGTGCCCTCGCCCTTGGCGTCCACGCGATTTTTGTTATGCACGGAGGCGCAGCCGTCCACGGACAATCCCACCAGAAATTTATTTTCAGCAAGGAACCGGGCCCATTCGTCATCGATCAGAAGTCCGTTGGTCTGCAGCGCGTTCTCAATCAAAAGATTCATGCGGTTATACTTTTTTTCAAGCTCCGCCGCGCGGCGGTAAAAATCAAGCCCCCGCAGCGTGGGCTCGCCTCCCTGAAAGCCGAAGGTGCACTTATACTCCGCTTTTTCCAGCGCCTTTTCAATCAGGATTTCCAGCGTATCCTCCGCCATCATGCCGTAATCCTTTACCGCACGGCGCGCCGTTTCATCGGCATAAAAGCAATAGCTGCAGCGCATATTGCAGCGGCCGGACGCAGGTTTGATCAACAGATTGAGCGGCGGCATATCGCACCCTCCCGTGTATTTTTTGCTGGTTTGATTATAACAAATCGCGCCGATTTGCACAATAGCGGGCAAGTTGAAGTTTAATTGATGTTGTGCTGATATTATATCATCGCAGTTGTCTGCAAACAATTCTATTTCCCGAAAGGAGTCCCCTGGACATGAAGGTCAGGATCACCTCCGACAGCACCTGTGACTTTTCCCCCGAACTTAAAAAACGCTTTCAGGTAGGCATTGTCCCGCTGTACGTCATCAAGGATGGCATCGCATACCGCGACAGCAAGGATATCACCTGCGCTGAAATTTTTGCGCACGTCGCCGCCGGCGGCGCGCTTTGCACCACCTCCGCCGTCAGCCAGAGCGAATATGAGGATTTCTTCGCGCAGCAGCTGGAGGGCTATGACGGACTGGTTCACATCAACCTCAGCAGCGAAATGTCCTCCTGCCATCAGAATGCCGTGATCGCCGCCGAAAAGTTCAAGAACGTGCACGTGGTGGACAGCCGCAATCTTTCCTCCGGTCAGGGCTTGATCGTCATCCGCGGCTCGGAACTGGCCCAAAAGGGTGAATTGTCCGCCAGGGAGATCGCCGAGGATCTGCGTGCCTTTGCTCCCAAGGTGGACGCCAGCTTCATTGTGGATGATTTGACCTATCTGCGCAAGGGCGGACGCTGCTCGGCGCTGGCGGCGCTGGGCGCAAATCTACTGAGCATCAAGCCCTGCATCGAAGTGCACGACGGCAAAATGTCCGTTGCCCGCAAGTATCGCGGCGCCTTCCGAAAAGCCCTCAAGTCCTATGTGGCGGATCGTCTGAAGGAAGATGACACCATCGACACCTCCCGCATTTTCATTACTCACACGCCCGTAGCCGAAGGCATTGTTGACACGGTGAAAACCGAAGTGGAAAGCTGCAAAAAATTCGATGAGATCATCGAATCGGAGGCCTACTGCGTCATCTCCTGCCACTGCGGCCCCAATACGCTGGGCATCCTGTACACGCACAAATAACACATAAAAGCAGCCGATCGGCATATAACCGACCGGCTTTTTTTATTGTTCCCGAACCAAGCTCATATTGCGCATGAACTCGCCCGGCAGATACAAATGCCCGCACAGGGAATCGGGCTGCGCACCGCCGATAAAGAACACCGTTCCCGTAATATCGGGCAGCTCGGTCAGCGTATTGACCACGGCGTAGATCATCAGCCGCTCCTCGCTTTCGGAATACTCCTTGCAGCTGTCCTGCAAGCCTTTGGAGAAGTTCAGCAGCGCACGTCTGTCGCTGACGCTGGCGCCCAGAAGATCGGCATCCTTCAATGTTTCGGGCAGCACCCGTTTCATCCCGTTTTTGCTGTCAAAGGGCTGCGGGCCTTCCATCAGGCAGTTCACAAGATAGCGCACCGACCGCGTTTGATAATAAGGCACGGGGCGCTGCACAGCGCACAGTCTTCCCTCGCCGTCGCTGAAATACAGCGTGCACTGGGAAAGCAGGAAAGCGGAAAAGCTGCTGCGGCGCATCAGACCGCCTTCAAAGGCAATGGTATCCCCCGCGCCCTCATAAATGCCGCTGGGAACAAGGGCCGATACCAGCTCATCGCCGATATGCACCGTTACGCCGCTGATACCGGGCACGAAGGTGGTAACGGTATAGGTCAGCGCCGCCATCATCACCGAGCGGGGAATACCCGCGGAAATCAGCGCATCGTTGAACGCCTGTTTAAAGTGCAGAATCACCTGCTGACCGCCGGTGGCGGCAACGGAGGCAATCTGCGGTTCTCTCTCAAGATAGGCCGAAAGCATGGGCACGGCAGGCACGGTGGAAAGCGTCTGCGCACCGGAAGAGAGCGCATCCAGCAGCGTTTCCGCCAGAGAGGCTTTATTACGGGATGCAAAATTCAGCACGCGGGTTTCAGCCAGAATACCCTTTCCCGAATAAGAGGGATAGTAAAGCGTGGCCGCCGTGGAAAAGCGCCTGTCCTCCCCCGTCTGGCTGAGAGGGCGGGCATAGGACGAAAGCATATCAATGGTATCGCTCAGATTCTGGGTAAAGCAGCCGGCGGGCACGCTGGCGCCCACGTCAAGACCGGGCTGCACCGAGCTGACCAGCACGTTCACATATTTGATATCCCCCCACTGGCACAGCGTATTGGCGATGGCCTGACAGACGACGTACAGTTCGCTGTGCGCCAGCGTCAGTGCCGACGCCCCCAGGTTGACCGTCGCCGTATCCCCCGAGATCTCCACGGGGTTGACGGTGGACAAATGCAGCTGCACGTCCTGCGTCAGTTTGGAAGCCGCGTTGGTGCCGTCAAAATCAAAGAGCTTGCGCAGCGTAGCCTCCGCCGGATGGCGGGAAACGGGATAGCTCACCCGGTCGGGCTGGGCGATCAGACGCGTTCCCGTGATATCGGGCACATACAAAAGCACGCTCTGCACGGCTTCCTGACTTAAATCGCCGGTGGGCGCTTTCCACGGCACCTGTACGGGAGGCAGCGTAACGCCCGTTTCATGGTTGAGCGCCGTGATGCCCGAGGTACAGCCCGTAAGCGAGAGCGTCAGCATCAGGCAGATAAATGCCGCGGCTGTGCGCTTCATTAAAGCTTTCATCATTTAATCTCCGTTCATCTGCATAAGGGAACTGAGCGTGCTGACAGATACGCGCCACGTACACGCTTCCCGCATCAGCCGCAGCGGCCATGCCGTAACCACGCGCTCGCTGCCATCTGCACGCCTCAGCGTCATATTGACGCATACCACGGCATGCTGCCCGTCCGGAGCGATGCTGCCGGGCGTGAGAGAATAGGCCAGCAGCATTTCGCTTTGGGCAAAGGTTTCGGAAAACAATGCCTGCGAAGGTCTGAGCTGGTAATCCTCCTGAGAAGACAAAAGCGGATACAGCGTGTCAAAGCTGCGCTGCTGCCATGCCCGCAAAATGGCGGCCGCCACGTTGGCAGGCGTCATCAGGTGTTCTTCGCTGCGCAGAAGGGGATCGCAGGGCAGATCATTCCCCGTCAGGAAATAGCTGTTCTTAAGACGCATGGAGGAGCCCACCTGCGACTCTGCCCGCACCAGCACCTGCACGGCATGATACTCTCCGCTCTCCGTGAGCGTTGCCGTCAGCGCATCCATAGCCAGCCTGCGGCGCAATGCATTTTCACCGTTCGGATCCTGATCGGATTCGTTTTCGTAGCGGTTGTAAAGCGCCTCGTTGAAGGTAACGTATACTATGCCGTTATTCACCTGGGTGGACAGCACCTCCACGCCCGGCGGGAACAGCGCTTCGCCGCCCGTTTTGGAACCGCTGACCAGCGCGTTTACCAATGCTTTTTCTCTGGGTTCATTGGGAAGGATGGTCAGCTCACTGCTTTCCTGCATCAAAAGATCGGTATCCTGATAGCGGAAATACAGCGTGGCGGTAAAATGATCCGCTGCTGCGGGATCGGGCGCGGCGGAAATTGTCCGTTTCGCTTCCGGAGTCGGTTCCGCCTGATTCTGCGCGGTTTGGCTGCCGCAGCCCGAAAGCAGCAGCACGCAAAGCAAAAGGCACAGAAAAACTGTTTTTTTCATCGTCGATACTCTCATTCCTTGGGATTGGGTTCATTCCCCACGCACCAGCCGCGCAGCTTTGTGACAGCGCGTTCCAGCGCATCGCGGGAGTTATTCCAGGGCTTATCGGAATTACGGTAATCGAATTTAAGGGTGAACCACTCCAGCTCCTCTTCCACGCGCTTCAAATTTTCCTGCATCAGCTTTTGCAGACACAGGGCAAAGTCCGCCTGTTTTTTCACATCCAGCGCTTCGCCCGCCATGCGCAGCAGCAGCGCCGCATCCTTGAGACACACGCCTTTGCATTCTTCAAAGGCTTTGCGGAAAGAAGCTTCCTTGCCGTAAAGATACAAAAGCGTATAGGCATAGCGCTTCATGTTTTCATCGATGCTCTCGCACAGGATGCAGGTGCCGGTCAGCTTATCAAGGGCGTCCGCAGCCTCTTTCAGCGCTTCCCGGCTGCCGTCCTTTTTCATCAGCCGTTTGGTCAGCGGCGCACCTGCGCCCGCCTGTGCTCCCTTCGCCGCGGCGTCAAAGATCTTCTGCGCACGCGCTTCGGTTTCCTTCAGGTGGGTATGGGTCATCAGCGCATGACCCAGCTTATTCTGCTGGGCAAAAATCAGCATATGATGCCTTTGGCAGTAGCCCTTTTCGTTGACGCGCACGCGGGTATCGGGCTCCATCACCGAGCCGCCCAGGCAGCGGTCCACGTCCGCCAGCTCAATTTTTCTTCTCAGCGCGCACAGAGGACACTCGCCGTTCAGTTTCAAAGCATCCCAAACGGGTATAGTATCAATATGGTATTGCATTTGTCACAGCTCCTTTACGGTGTGATCAATATAGTATATCATACCCTTGGGCCAAATGTCATGGATTTTCGTGAAATAATGCAATTCTTGCTCAAACGGCTGATTCCCTGTATAATAAAAGCAATCCTTTTGAAAGGAGCCGCTGCGTATGCATTCACTCTATAAGCTTTTCTGCCGGACATATCAGGGCGTTTTCCGCCTTGCGATGCCCCTTTTGCCCTACCGCGAGCCCCGGTGTTTTGACAGCGTTGATGCGCTTTCCGGTCTGATGGCTGAATTAAAGCCCCGGGCGGCGCTGCTGGTAACGGACAAATTTCTCCGTCAAAGCGGCATGACGCAGGGCATTGAGGACGTTCTTCAAAAGGCGCAGGTCAAGTGCGTGATCTTTGACGAAACGCAGCCCAATCCCACGGTAAAAAATGTGGAGGATGCGCGCAAGCTGTACGTCGATAACGGCTGCGGCTGCATCATCGCTTTGGGCGGCGGTTCTGCCATGGATTGCGCCAAAGGCGTGGGGGCGCGCATCGCCTATCCCCGCAAAACGCTCTCTCAGCTCAAGGGTCTGCTGCGGGTACTGCGCCCCATTCCGCCTCTGATCGCCATTCCCACCACGGCGGGCACGGGCAGCGAAGTCACGCTGGCAGCCGTGCTTACCGATCACGACACCCGGCATAAATATCCCATGAATTCCTTCACGCTGATCCCGCGCTACGCCGTTCTGGATCCCGCTTTCACCCGTTCGCTGCCGCCCCACCTGACAGCCAGCACGGGCATGGATGCGCTCACCCATGCAGTGGAAGCCTACATCGGCCGCTCCACCACCCGCGAAACCCGAACTCTTGCGCTAGAAGCCGTAAAGCTGATCTTTGAAAATCTGGAAAATGCCTACAACAACGGCAGCGATATGTCCGCCCGCCGTTCCATGCTGCGGGCTGCCTACGCCGCAGGCATTGCTTTTTCCAAATCCTACGTGGGCTATGTACACGCGGTAGCGCACTCCTTGGGCGGACAGTACAATCTCCCCCACGGACTGACCAACGCCGTGCTGCTTCCCTACGTGCTGGACGCCTACGGCAGCGTCATCCATCCCAAGCTTCACACCCTTGCCGTTGCCGCAGGCATCGCCGGGGAAAAGGACGATCCCGCCGCAGCTGCCCGCGCCTTCATCACCGCCATCCGCGATATGAACCGGCGCATGGGCATTCCCGTTTCGCTGCAGGGGATCCGCAAAGAGGACATTCCCATGATGGCCGCACACGCCGCCAAAGAAGCCAATCCCCTGTACCCCGTGCCCGTGCTCATGGACGCCGGAGAGCTTGAAGCCCTTTATGAAAAGGCCGCCGATTGGAGGAACGAAAAATGACCGAGCAGGAAATTGATCTGCTGCTTCAAAAACAGCGCGCTTTTTTCCAAAGCGGCGCCACCATGCACATCGAACGCCGCATTGAAATGCTCAAAAAGCTGCGCACGCTGATCCGTAAATACACCCCCGAAATCGCGCAGGCGATTCACAGCGATCTGGGCAAAAGCGAACACGAAGCTTTCATGTGCGAGATCGGCCTTGCGCTGACGGAGATCTCCTATATGATCCGGCATACCCGCGGTTTTTCCCGCAAGCGCTACCGTCCCACGCCCCTTGCGCAGTTTGCCGCCGTCAGTTATGAGCTGCCCACGCCCTATGGCAATGCATTGATCATGAGCCCGTGGAACTATCCCTTCCTGCTGACCATCGAGCCGCTGGCAAATGCCATTGCCGCAGGCAACACCTGTATTATCAAGCCCAGCGCCTACGCTCCCGCCACCGCGGCTATGATTGAAAAGCTGATCGGCGCCGCCTTCCCGCCGGAATACGTTGCCGTGGTCACCGGGGGCCGCAAGGAAAACGCCTGCCTGCTGCACAAGAAATTCGATCTCATTTTCTTTACGGGCAGCCAGTCCGTGGGCAAGGAAGTGCTGCGCTGCGCCGCCGAAACGCTCACCCCTGCCATCCTCGAGCTGGGCGGCAAAAGCCCCTGCATCGTGGATGAGACCGCCGATATCGCGCTGGCTGCCAGACGCATCGTGTTCGGCAAGTTCCTCAACTGCGGACAGACCTGCATCGCGCCCGACCACATCCTCTGTCAGCAATCGGTGAAAGACAAGCTGGTGCGGGAGATCCTCTCCCAAATCAAAGTGCAGTTCGGCGAAAACCCGCTTGATAATGCTGACTACGGAAAGATCATCAACGAAAAGCACTTTGACCGCCTGCTTTCGCTGATAGACGAAAACAAAACCGTTTTCGGCGGTGAATATGATCGGGAAGCGCTGCGCATTGCGCCCACGGTGATGGAGGACGTTTCCATGGATGATCCCGTCATGCAGGAGGAAATTTTCGGTCCCCTGCTGCCCATCCTCACCTATGAGCGCTTTGATGAGTTGTTGCCGCTGCTTTCCTCCAAGGAAAAGCCGCTGGCCCTCTACATTTTCTCCGAGGATAAAGAACGCATTGATCTGATCACCCGCCGCGCGCGTTTCGGCGGAGGCTGCATCAACGACGTGGTCATCCACCTTGCCACCAGCGAGATGGGCTTTGGCGGCGTGGGCGAAAGCGGCATGGGCTCCTATCACGGTAAAACGGGGTACGACGCCTTCTCCCACCGCAAAAGCATCGTCGACAAAAAAACATTCATGGATCTGAATATCCGTTACCAGCCCTATGACAAAATCAAAAGACGGCTGATCTCTTTCTTCCTCCGGTAAAAAAACGGAATTCCCTCCCCTTTGAAAGCATAGTCTTTACAAAAGGGAGGGCTTTTTGATGCGTGCACAAAGATTGAAAACACAACCGTATAAAACAGGCAGCATGGCAAAGCGGGCATGTCTTTGCCTGATCCTTTGCATTTTGGTGCTGGCAGGCACCTTTTCGCTGCGGCAGAAAATAAACCTGCCCGAAATCTTTTCGCTTGCGCCCACCGCCGTCCCCCTCAGGAATACGCCTCCCCCCGCAAAGGAAGAACGAGCCTCCCGGGAGATTGCCGTCACCGGGCGCAGCTGGTATGCGCTGCAGCTGGGCGCTTTTACTCAGGAGAACGCGGCGCATCAGCTTTCGCAGGAATTCATCCCCCGCGGAGCTGCAGGACACATCCGGGAGGAAGGCGGCATTTTCCGTGTGTACGCCGCTGCCTACCCCACCCGCGCCGAAGCCCAGAGCGTGCAAAAACGGCTGTCTGAGCAAGGGGTGACCACCTATATCCAAACCTGTGACACCCAGGCGCTTGCATTGCGCGCCGCGGGCAGCAAAAAGCAGTTGGACGCCGTATGCGAGGTGATCGGGTATCTGGACGGGCTGAGCATGAAATTTTTTACCCTCTCCTCCCAGCTGGACAAAGGCGAAATGACGCTGAGCGAGGCCAACGGCGCGCTTACCTCCGAAGGCGCCACCTGCCGCGCCCTGTGCACGCTTTTGACAAATGCCTTTGACGGTACGCTGCCGGACGCCGCAGAGCTTTTGCACACCGCGCTTTCGGCCGTCGCGCTGATTTGCGAAAACGGTCAGAATAGCCAAAGCGCCGCACGAACAGGTGCGGCGCTGAAAGGCTGTCATTTAACTGTGATCTCGGAGCTGTCGAAAATCGCTTCCGCTCTGCCCCGGAAATGATTTATCTGCTGGGGGCATTGCACTTTCCGCAAGGCTTAAGATCGGGGAAATTGCCGATCTCGCTGTAGCGGAAGGAGCCCTTGAAGGGGAGATACTTGATGGCGGTGCTGGAGCAGTTTTTCTCGGTATGATAGAAGCTGCCGCCGCTGGGATTGTAATACAGCACCAGATTGGGATCGGGGCTGTTGGTGGGCATCAGGGTATAATGAGGCGTGGGCGTACCCGCATCCACCACCTTGGTGGCTGTGATCAGCGAAGCAGGATCCACATACCACTGGCCGTTGACGCGCAGCATCAGCACTTCGTAACGGTACTTGGTGGGATTGTTGCCGTCGCCGCGGTCGATCATCGCTTCCATGGTGATGGTACGGGAGTCATCCGCATCGTTGCCGGAAACGTAGATCACTTCGTATCGGGTGGGCGTCTGTGTTCCGCGCACCTTGAAAATGGCCTGGGCCGGATTGGGCTGGGCATTTTTCCATGCGGGAGAACAATATTCCAGCATGGCGTTGTAATCCAGGTTCATCCAGCTGCTCATAAACCGTTCCAGACGATCCTGAGCATGGGAACGGGAATCCGGCGTCGTTTCGGGCTTCACGTCATTCTGCACCGTGGACGCATTGATGCTGTTTCCGAAGGCGCCCACCTGACTGCTGGTCACATTACGCCCAAAAAGGCCCGACAGATCGCTGTCGCCCGTCGCAGTTTTGTCTTCCGCGGGACCCACAACAGACACCGTAAACCACAGCGCCGCCGCTACGGATACCATCATCAGCGCCGTATAGATCAGCGTCATGGTTTTGCGCGCCTGCGGAATAAAGGCGTCGCCCACCCACATGCACAAAAGTGCCAGCAGAGAAAAGCCTACAAAGGCCCAGTGAACCTCACTGTAGCCCAGAATGAGCGCAACAATAAAAACGATAGGAAGCAGCAGCGTCAGGCAGATCTGCAAAAAAACGAAATTGCGCTTACTGCGCCGCCCCGGTCTTTCTGCTCGGGGCGCATCCATGCGCACCTGAAAGCCGCCGCCCTGCGCACGGCCCGATCCCTTCAGCCCGTAAAGCGGCGAAGAAGAGTATCTTTTGCGATTCTCGCTCATGCGCAATCCCCTTTCTGTAACAATTTCGCCATAAAGCATAGTATATTATAATACTTTCGAAACAAAAAGTAAACATTTATTCCGGCTAAAGTTAGTAAATTCTGCTTCGTTACGGCAATTTTTTTGTTTCTTTTCTCGGAAAGCGCAGTTTTTTCATACCGTTCATCTTACTCAGCCTCTCCAGCGATTGCCGGAGCGACGCACGGTCATAGGTTTTCCCCTTCTCCGGCCAGTAGGCGCGCACCTGCAATTCCTCCGCTTTTTTATCGCGCAGGCATTCGATGCGTCCCACCATCGCCTCTCCCTGTAAAACGGGCAGCACATAATAGCCGTACCGGCGTTTTTCGGCAGGCGTGTAGATCTCCCATGTGTACGAAAAATCAAACAGCGCCTCCATCTGCTTTCTGTCCCACATCAGCGAATCCAGCGGCGCAATCAGCTCCGTGCGCGGAGCATACTGCCTTTGCAGGCATTCCTCCAGCAGGGGTTCATCGCTTTTCTGCACATAGAATATATCTTTCAGCCCCTCAATTCTCAAAGGCAGGATTTTCCCTTCCGCCTCCAGCCGTGCATAAGCTTTTTCGCGGTTTTTCGCCGTAAAATCAGGGATACACAAATGAGCGTCGCTGCGCCTGTTCCAAAGCATCCCCACCGCGCCTATGCGCCGGTACAGCAAATATGCACGGTAATCGTCATCCTCGGGATGAGGATCGGGAGCGCTCACAACCTCCTGCGGCAGACAATTGTTTGCAAAGTCAAAGCAGCGCCTCGTTCCTTCCTTGTGATGCACGCATAATTCGCCCCGGAAATACAGCATTTCCATGGTCGCCCTCACTGCGCTTGTACGGCTCCAGTACCAATCCGCCCGTCCCAGATCAGGCAGTTGCTCAGAAAAGGACGGGCCGTGCTCCGTCAGATAAGAGCGCACATACGGCGCCAGCTTTTCCACAATTTCAAAGCTCCTGCGCTCGGCGCTTTGATGATATGCCCGCGTTCTTGCAAAGCAGGGATAGTCCCGAGCAGGCAGAATGCACAGATTTTTATCAAAGTAATCCACCAGTTCCCGCCGATCGTACAGCGCTTCCCAAAGCATTGCCGGCGCATAATCCCCAACACGCGATAAATAGGTAATTTCAGGGCTGCGTCCGCATACATCCACAGGATCATATTGCACGCACCCCGCCGCACGGGTAAAATCGATAACGCCCTGTGTGCCTTCGTACAGATACTCGCCTGTCAGTCCCTGTCTGCGCAAAATAAATCTGCGCGCTTGTTCCTTTGTCAATATGCGTTCCACACTGCCACCTCCTCCCAAATTATAGCAAACATTTGTTCTTGTTTCAAGTATCGTCCGTTGCGTCCCTTTATTCTTTTATGCTATAATGATTCACACGAAGTTTTTAGAAAAGAGGTGTGGGCATGAAGCGCTTGCTGGGCGATATCCGCCGTGCGGACGAGGATTTTTCCATGATCCAAAAAGGCGACCGCGTGGCTGTGGGCGTATCGGGCGGCAAGGATTCGCTGGTGCTTCTCCGCGCACTGAAAATCTATTCACAGTTTTCGGTCAAGCCCTTTGAAGTGGTCGCCCTCACCTTAAAGCCCGGCGATCCTTTCGATCTGCATCCCATCCGCGATCTGTGCGAGGAACTGGATATTCCCTATATTGTGGAAGAAACCGATCTGTTTCATCAGCTGTTTGATATCCGCAAGGCGGAAAACCCCTGTGCGCTGTGCGCAAGGCTGCGCCGGGGCGCGCTGATCCGCATGGCCAAGGAAGCGGGATGCAATAAGCTGGCGCTGGGGCATCATCGGGAGGACGCCGAGGAAACGCTGCTGATGAGCGTATTGTACGAAGCGCGGCTGCATACTTTCCATCCTGTTTCCCATATGGACGATCAGAATGTCACGGTCATCCGCCCCATGATCTACGCCCCGGAAAAGGACGTGATCCATCTGGCGAAAAAGCTGGCCGTGCCCGTGGTCAAAAATCCCTGCCCGGTGGACGGTCACACCACGCGGCAGGAGATCAAGGAACTTTTAGACGACTTAACGCGCCGCTATCCGCGGGCGAAAGAATATCTGCTCACGGCGCTCAAGGATGAAAAGCGCTATGGGCTTTGGGATAAATCAAAGGACGATTAAGCAATGGAAGAACTTCGCGGAACGATCACAGAAACGCTGTTTCGCAACGAGGAAAACGGCTATACCGTACTGCAGATCCGCGCCGGGCGTGAAAACGTGGGCGTGGTTGGCATCATGCCCGAAATTGCAGCGGGCGAGCAGGCCGTCTTTCAGGGCGAATGGGTCGTCCACCCCCAGTACGGCAAACAGTTTAAAGCCGCACAGTGTGAAATATTAAAGCCTTCCACCCTTCTGGGCGTGGAAAGGTATCTTTCCTCCGGCCTGATCCGGGGCGTAGGCCCTGCCACCGCACGGCTGATCGTGCAGGAATTCGGCGTAAAAGCTTTGGACGTCATCAGCGAGCAGCCCCACCGGCTGACCGAGATCGCGGGCATCGGCACAAAACGCGCCGCGCAGATCGCCGATAGCTTCCGCGAGCAGTATGCCGCGCGTCAGGCCATGGTGTTTTTGCAATCTTACGGCGTATCGCCGGCGCTGGCTGTTAAGATCAGCAAAGTCTACGGCGACCGTGTGAAGGAAACCGTTATGGCCAATCCCTACCGGCTGGTGGAGGACATTCCGGGCGTGGGCTTCCTCACCGCCGACCGGATCGCCCTGTCCATGGGCATTGCCCCCGACAGTGAAAGCCGTCTGCGGGCAGGCATCATCTACGCCCTCCAGGACGCCTCAGCCTCCGCCGGGCATACCTATCTCCCCCTTCCCGAATTGCTTTCCCGGGCGGGGCAGCTTTTGCACGCCGACAAGCAGGTGCTGGAAAATCACATTTCCGCGCTGCTGCTGGCAAGGAAACTGCGCAGCCATATCATGGAAGATGACACCGAAGGCGTTTTTCTGCCTCAGATGTGGCAGGCGGAAACGGAGATCGCAAGACGGCTGCATGAGCAGCTGGGCGCAGCGCAAACCGTGATGCGTTCCACCGTTCCCGCACAGATCACCGCCTACGAAAATGCCCACGGCATTTCCTTTTCCCCGACTCAGCGTCAGGCCATCTCCATGGCGGTGCAGGAAGGACTTCTTGTGATCACCGGCGGCCCGGGCACAGGCAAAACCACCATCATCAACTGCATTCTCTCCCTTTTGGAAAGCGAAAGCGTATGTCTTGCCGCTCCCACCGGCCGCGCCGCCAAACGCATGAGCGAGGCCACCGGCAAGGAAGCCCGCACCCTTCACAGGCTGCTTGAATACGGCGGCGACGAGGGCGAATTCATCCGTGATGAAGAAAACCCGCTGGACTGCACCTGCCTGATCGTGGATGAAATGTCCATGGTGGACGTTTTCCTTATGCGCGCGCTGCTGCGTGCCTTGCCCATCGGCGCACGGCTGATCCTGGTGGGCGATGCCGATCAGCTTCCCAGCGTGGGCGCCGGCAACGTGCTGGGCGATATCCTGCAAAGCGGCGCCATTCCCTCCGTTCGTCTCAACGAGATCTTCCGTCAGGCCGAAAGCAGCCTGATCGTACGCAACGCCCATGCCATCAATCACGGGCAAATGCCCGAGGTCAACCTCAAGGGCAGCAATTTCTTCCTGGAACGCAAGCCCTATGCTTCCCACGCCGCCCAGACCATCGTAGATCTTTGCAAAACCCGCCTGCCCAATTTCCTCAACTCCGGCGATCCCATGCGCCATATTCAGGTGCTTTCGCCCACGAAAAAAGGCGAATGCGGCGTGATCGCCCTCAACGTGCTTTTGCAGGCGGCACTCAACCCGCCCTCTCCCGCAAAAGAAGAAATCGCCTACGGCGACGGTCTTTTCCGCGAAGGCGACAAAGTGATGCACATAAAAAACAACTATAATCTGGAGTGGGAAGACGAAAAGGGCGTGGAAGGTCAGGGCGTGTTCAACGGCGACATGGGGGTCGTGCTTTCCGTGGATAACGACGACAAAACCCTCACCGTGCTCTTTGACGACGACCGTACCGCCGTGTATGAATACGCCATGCTGGAGGAACTGGAGCTGGCCTACTGCCTGTCGGTGCACAAAAGTCAGGGCAGCGAGTTCCGTGCCGTGGTCATGCCTGCCGTGGGTGGCCCGCCCATGCTGCTTACCCGCAACCTCTTTTACACGGCCCTCACCCGGGCACGGGAGCTGGTGGTGCTGGTGGGACGCGAAGACGCCGTTGCCGCCATGGTGCATAACGACCATATCGCCAAGCGCTATACCGCCCTTGCACGCCGCCTGACCGAAATGCCCCGG
Organism: Clostridia bacterium; assembly: GCA_017549335.1. Lineage (GTDB taxonomy): Bacteria > Bacillota > Clostridia > Christensenellales > Aristaeellaceae > SFMI01. Next base: position 37,203 of record JAFYVB010000005.1, read on the forward strand.
GTAACTTTATGATCCGGTTTCTCAACAACCTTCTCTATCCGCGGGGCGCAACGTGTCTGTATTGCAATCATCCCCGCAATGCGCTGGAATCCTCCTGTCTGTGTCCAAGCTGTCTTGAAAAACTGGAAACGCTTCGCATCGAAGATGAAGCCTGCCCCAAATGCATGACGCCGCTGGCGGGCGACGGAGAATGCGCCTTCTGCAAGCAAAAAGGTCTGGGACGGCTGCAGGCAGGCTTTGCGCCTTTCCGTTATCAGGGTATTTCCCGGCATCTGATCCTGCTGTTGAAATTTCATTATACCGATGACGCTGCGCCCGTTCTGGCGGAAAATATGCTGCCGCTGATCCCTCCGGGCACGTATGACGCCCTCGTTCCCGTGCCGCTGCATCACTTAAAGCAGCGCCACCGCGGGGCCAATCAGGCGGAGACTCTCTGCCGTTTGCTTTCGCCCAAGGCAGGGCTTCCCGTTCTTCCGCTGCTCACCCGTATACGTTCCACCCGCCCGCAAAAGAATCTCACCCCGTTTCAGCGGCAAAAGAACGTCCGCGGTGCGTTTACCGCAAGCCGCGACGCGCACGGCCTGCGCATTCTGCTGGTGGACGATATCCGCACCACCGGCGCCACCGCCCGCGAGTGCGCCCATGCGCTTCTCAAGTCCGGCGCCAAATCGGTAACTCTCCTTACCGCCGCCATCGCAGACAAAAGCAGCAAAGAATAAATCGGCTCTTATTTGAGCCGATTTTTCATTGAAGTGCCCGTTCAATATCTACTAACCATTTATCGCAGCTTCTTTCAATCATTTCCCAAACAACGATTCTCGGATTATATTCGCTGATCATTTCCTGCTTATACGCTTTTCGATGCACAAATATGCAATCATTAAAGAAAGCGGACATGACGGGCATCATGGCTTCTCCGAAGGAATCTCGGATAATAAGCAGCTTCCGGTGATTTGCACCCGTCTTATGGAAAACCGCCTCCGCATCGGGGTTATTTACGATCGTTTCCGATTTGTCCCTTCCATGCCCGTACACCAGATATTTGCGCGCACTTTTCGTTTTATCAATACTAATATTCAGTTTATTTCTCAGATCACCGCTTGCAGGGCCGCGATCCTCGATCACTACCTTGTCCAGCGTGCGTACCGTTTCAAAGCCCAGTTCCATCAGCAGCTCACGGCAGCCTACATACGCCCCGATATTGTTCCAATGGGTGTCCATTGCAATATAATAATCCCACTGAGGATAGTCCTTTTTCGCCTGCATCAGCGCGTCATACACATAAACAACCCGTACATCGGTATGCTCTTTCAGATAGGCTACCAGCACGTCCGTAGCATAGTTTTCCGCCGGCTTTCCCAGATAGTCGGGCATATATTCCGAATACACGCGTTCCTTGTTCGGCGCGATGAACAGCACAAATTCCCGTCCCTGTGCTTTGAGGGCATCACTGAATGTCTGTAATTCATCGGCAATCTGTTTCAGCATATTTCCATCATACTGTTTTCTGCCTTCATACATCGCAATGGGATCGCCGTCGGTGGCGTCATTGTAAAACAGCCACCCGTTCTTGCCGATCACCACGGTTTTATCAGTACTGTTCCTGAAGCCATAATACTCCAGATTGTTATTCAGCCGTATCAGGCTGTGGCGGAAGGGCAGATGATCGCTGTACCAGTTTTCAAACTCCGTCGGCCACTGCTTGATATTTTCAAAGGAAAAGACAGGAAAGCTTGCCATGGTGCGTTTTTCATCGGCTGTTATGCTCCACTTTTCCGGCAAAACAGCCGCCAGCAGATGCGGGAAGAACAAAACGGCCGCAAAAAAAGCGATCAGTACACCCTTTGAAAACGCTTTCATTTTCACGCTTCCGCCTCCCGTCAGAATTTGAAATAGATAAAGGGATTATAGGTGTTGCTTGCCAGCGAGGCTATGCACCAAAGCAATACTGCCGCAAGAAATACCGTTTCAAAAAGAGAATTCTTCCATTTATCCGTCAGCCGCAGCCTTCTGCCCGCCCACTGAATTACACCTGCACCAAGCACCCCTGCCGCCAGAGCCGCAAGGGTATGCAGATTCACATAGCTCTCTATAGGATACGTACTGCGCACATATAACCACGGCAGCACCATACGCTTACACACAGCCAGCGCATGCGCAATATTCTCCACTCTGAAAAACACCCAGCCAAAGGTCACGGCAAGCATGGTATACAGCCACGCCAGCGGCCTGATACGTTTGAGAAGTTTATTTACGCCAAGTCTTTCAATGATTTGGAAAAACCCGTGCCACAGCCCCCAGAAGATAAAATTCAGTCCGGCGCCGTGCCATGCACCCGTGAGGAAAAACACAGTGACCAAATTCATATAAGTACGCAGTTTTCCTTTACGGTTGCCGCCCAAGGGAATATAAACGTACTCCTTAAACCATACGCTCAGCGAAATATGCCATCTGCGCCAAAACTCCTGCACAGAGCAGGACACATAGGGATAGTTGAAATTCTCGCAGAAACGGAAACCCATCATCCGTCCCAGTCCCACAGCCATATCGGAATAACCCGAAAAATCATAATAGATCTGCAGCGCATACAAAACAGCAGCGCTCCACGCCATCAGGCCGGTTCTCCCGTCCATGGGAATGGCATAAAGCCCATCCACGCTGAGTGCAAACACATTGGAAAGCAGGATCTTTTTTCCCAATCCGTAAATAAAACGGCGCACGCCCTCCGCAAAACCGTCAAAAGTGACCGTGCGGTGCTCGATCTGCTCATTTACGTCCCTGTAACGCAGGATGGGGCCCGCGATCAGCTGGGGGAAGAAAGAAATATACAGCGCAACATTCAGCAGCTTTTTCTGTGCAGGCGTTTCACCGCGATATACGTCCGCCACATAGGAAATGGCCTGAAAGGTAAAAAAGGAAATGCCGATAGGCAGCGCCACCTGCGGCGTCTCAAGCTGCAAGCCGATCCCCCATCGCGACGCCGCGGAATTGAAAAGGCTCACCAGCATGCCCGAATATTTGAAAAAAACAAGCAGCGCCAGATTTAAAGCAACGTTCGCAAAAAGGATCCCCTTCTTTTTTTCGGCAAAACGCTCTGTCAGCATGCCTGTTCCCCAGTTGATGCCAATGGAGAACAGCATCAGCAGGATATAGATCGGCTCACCCCATGCGTAGAAAAACAAGCTGGCCAGCACCAGAAAGGGATTGACCGCTTTTTTCGGCAGCAAAAATGCACCCAGCAAAACGATGGGCAAAAAGATCCACAAAAAAGTGAGTGAACTGAACAGCATATTCTCTCTGCTCCATGATGGCTTGTATGTTTCAAATTCTATTATAATTGATCGTTTTTCTTTGTCAACCTGTTCTTCCCATTCAAAACAGCCGGCCAAATGGCCGGCTGAATCAATTATACGTGAATTTTCTTTTTAAGAAGAACGCCCGCCGCCGAGCTGACAAGCAGCAATGCTGCCATCAGCGAAATCGGGAAGGCATCCCCTGTCAGGGGAGGCTCGGGGAGAAGCTCGCTGTCAAGGATCAGCGCATTGTAATTATTATCCTTTTCGGTGGGCTGATACACGATGCGGTCGGGATCGATACTGGTTTCGTAGCGGCCCGTCTGCGTGCCCGTGCCGATCTTCTCGGCAGCCTTGCCGTAGGTGGGATCCTGGTCGCTGTAATCATCAAACCAGTTGGTAAAGCGCATATGGCGATACGTCGCGGGCACATGGGTGTTGCCGCTGTCCAGAATGTAGGCCGTGACGGTATCCGCGCCGATCAGCGTGATGTATGCGTTGCCGCCTTCGGAATACACGTCCGCGCCGGCGTCGTTTTCGCCGGTGGAGGTGTTGC
>JAFYVB010000006.1 GCA_017549335.1 Clostridia bacterium
AATCAGCGGAAAACTTATCGATTTTGCCAATCAATATGCCAAAAGCATTGGCTTCGATAAGACCTATATCCCAACAGAATTCATTGGGTTGTATGAAAAATATGGCTATTGCTATGTAAAAGACATAGTAAACTACGGAAACGGAATTGACCGTTTGTATGTCAGAGAAATAAAATAGACTATTCATTAAATTCCAATTTATCAGGCAGATGAAAACGCTCCTGTCATTGGATATAAGCAAACGAGCATCCGGCTTTCACCGGATGCTCATTTGCTTTTTTAGGCTTGCTTACGCATAAAAGATCAGGAAGTAGAAATACGCCGGAATCACCGCTGCCAGCGTAAAGGGAATGCCGATGCGCATGAAGTCGCTGTTTTTAACGGTGTAGCCTTCCTTGCGCAGGATGCCGATGCCCGTGATGTTGGCAGATGCGCCGATGGGCGTCAGGTTGCCGCCCAACGTTGCGCCGGAGAGCAGGCCGAAATAGAACAGCGTGGGATCCACGCCCATGGCTGCGGCGATCCCCTGCGTTACGGGCAGCATGGTGGCTACGTAGGGAATATTGTCAATGAAGGCAGAAAGCAGTACGCTCATCCACACGATCAGCGTATAGATGATAAATACGCTGCCGCCGCCGATCTTGGTGAACAGATTGGCTACTGCATCCACAACGCCCATTTCGGTAATGCCGCCCACCACCATGAACAGGCCGAACAGCAGCAAAATGGTCTGCAGATCGATCTCCTTCAGCGGCTCGATCAGCCCCTTGACGCTGCGCTTGCGGATCATGTTATAGAGGACGCCGATCACCATCAGGCTCACGCAGATGATGCCGTTGATCATCTCCGGCATACCGGGGAGAACGGACGCTACGATTAAAAGAACGACCGTGCCCAGCATCAGCACCGTGGGCACATAATCCGTTACCACCGTGCGCTGAGAGGCCTTGACGGGCTGAGAATCCTTGCGGAAGAGGATCAGCAGAAGACCTGCGGAAAGCAGCGCGCCCATTTCTACGGCAAAGAAGATGCCGGGCTTTCCCTGATACCAGAAGAAATCAAGGAAATTCATGCCGGCGTAGCCGCCCAGCAGAATGGAGGTGGTATCGCCCACCAGCGTGGCCGCGCCCTGCAGGTTGGAAGACACCGCAATGGCGATGATCATGCCCACCGGGCTGATCCCCAGCCGCTTGGCAATCGCCAGCGCAATGGGCGCGATCATCAGCACGGTAGCCACGTTATCAATGAAGGCCGATACAATGCCCGCAAACAGCGAAAGGGTGACGATCGCCCACTTGACGTTGGGCACTTCTTCGATGATGATATCCGCCATCAGCGCGGGCATTTTGGATTCGATCATCAGCGCCACCGTGCCCATGGTGCCTGCAATCATCAGCAGCACATTGAAATCCACATAGCCGATAGCCTTTTCAAAGGGCAGCATTCCGCTTGCAATGAACACCGCAGCCGAAGCAAGGGCGATCCACGGACGCCATTTGGAAAAAGCGAGCATCAACACATACGTTGCAACAAAGAGAAGCAGTGCGTACAGCATAGGAAACATTTCTTCCTTTCATGGGGCAGAGAAATGTCCATCCCATCACAGGCAGGCGCAATAAACGAAAAAAGCAGAGCTGCGATGCAGCTCTGCCCCGTTTTGCACAAAGAAAGCAGGTTTTCTCCCCGCCCGGCAATCGAGATAAATCAAGGTCAAAGGACGCTTGATGACAGACTCCACCACTTATTTCGATCCCGTTTATCATATCACCCCTGATGCCCGCTGTCAACCGGCAGTTGCCGTTTCAAAGAAAAAAACGCTTCGCCGTCAAGCGAAGCGTTTGTTGAAATGCGGATCAGCGCACAGCCTTCTTGCGCAGAGTGATCAGCGCAGCGCCGGCCATGAGCAGCATGCCCATCCACAGCATGAGGTTCGCACCGTCGCCGGTTTCGGGCAGTGCGATATCCTCTTCGGGTTCGACTTCGGGATCCTGGTCGGGGTCAACTTCGGGAACCTTGGTGGGATCGGGATTGACCTTCAGCTCGAAGTTAGCGCTGGTGGCAGACAGGTTCACGTCATTGGTCACGATGCAGTAGTAGGAGCTGTCATCATCATCCATGTCCGCAGTGAAGGAATACTCAGGGCCCGTAACACCGGCAACCAGCGTACCGTTGCGGTACCAAGCATAAGTCAGAGGACGCCAGTCCTTCGTTTCCACGGTGAGGGTAACGGTCTCGCCTTCCATCACTTCTTCCTTTACGGTTTCCGTGGGAGAAATGATCTTGGGATGCTTGGCAACGATGATCTCGGTTTCGGTATCCTTGATTAGAACGCTGTTTTCGCCCAGAATGAAATCGTTGCCCGTCATAACGGGATTACCGGTGATCACGGCGTCGTGCAGGATCACCGTGCCGCTATTGGCAATGGCAACGGAAGCCGCGCCGCTGCCCTGCGCCTCATAAAAGCCGCCGTCAATGACCAGCGTGTTATTTGCATCTATCTGGATCAGAGGGAATTCCCAAGCATCCGGAGTGTTGGTCAGCTTACCGTAACCGGTGCAATCAACGAAAGACGACGTACCGTGCTGAATGCGGCAGCAGGCCTGTCCGTACAGAATGGTAGCCGTATTTCCGTGGAGACAGAAAATGCCATTGTTGGCCAGACCAAAGGGACCGTAGGACCAATCCTTACTGATGAAATCATGCAAGTTATTGGAGCCAACAGCAGTACCGGTTCCATAATCGTATCCGTCCGCGCAGGGGCACTCGGCCATGGCACAGCCCATACCCAGCATAAGTACGATCAGCAAATCAATCAGTTTTTTCATTTGCACGTCTCCTCATCTGCAAATTCTTATTTGAATACACAGTAGATTTTATATCTTTCTCAAATAAAGTGCAAGGGCTTCTTCTCCCTCATCGCGCCTGCGAACATAATTTTTCCGCTGATTTTTTATTTTTGGGCATCACAACGCGAATTTCCACCGCACTGTCATATTCGCTTATTTCACATTTGGCGTCGATGCCCGTATCCCGCAGCTGATCCACGATCCCGCGGATGGCATTGATATACAGCCTGTGATCGCGCACCAGCGATATCACCCGCCGAGAGGGCGAGGGCAGCGGCAGCCTTTCCAATGCCTTGGCCACCAGCTCTTCGGTCTTTTGCACGGAGAGCTTTTGCATGATAGCCTGCTGGCAGATACGCAGCCGCACGGACTCACCGGGCAGCGGCAAAAGCGCCCGTGCATGCCGCTCGCTGAGCTGATTTTCGATGATCAGCTCCCGCACCGGTTCTTCCAGCTTCAGCAGACGCAGACGGTTATTGACCGCGCCCGCGCTTTTTCCCAGCATACGCGAAAGCATCTCCTGGGTCATACCTTTTTCGCACAGCCGCGCATAGGCCTGCGCCTCTTCAAAAAAATGCAGATCGCGCCGCTGCATGTTTTCAACCAGCGCAAACAAAGCGCTTTCCTCATCATCTGCCGGCAGCACAAAGGCTTCGATATGGGTATGCCCCAGCAGCCTGCAGGCACGGCAGCGTCTTTCTCCCATGATCAATTCATATTCCTCGCCGCAGGGGCGCACGGTAACGGGCTGCAAAAGCCCGTTCTGACGGATCGACGCTGCCAGTTCCATCAGCGCAAACTCATCAAATTCCACCCGCGGCTGCAACGAATTGGGTCTTATGCTACTCAGGGGCAGCCAGCACAGCTGCCTCCCGGCGGTACGGATCTTTTTTTGTGTCTGCATGGGCGCCTCCGCTTTATGCGGACGCGCGGCGCTTTCCCTGCAGCCTCCCTCTGCGGCAAGGTCGGCAGCCGCACGCCCTTGCCTTTGATTTCTATATAAAAATCCGGTCTCCTGCAGGGGAGACCGGATAACCGTTCGCCATAAAACGACGCATTATTTCTTTTTCTTATTCTCTTCAGGAGCGATTCTCAGCGGTTCTTTGGAGGGGGTGCCGGATTTTCGCGGATAGCGTCGAGCGGTTGGCTGTATTTTTTTAACGGGCTGTATATAGTGTTCACGCCCTTCGATGGGCAGGCGGACAAGCTCTTCCGCCTTGCCGCCCAGGATCTCGGCAGCCTTTTTGCCCGCTTCGATCTCATCCTTTACGGCAGGGCCCTTCCAGCAAAGCGCATAGCCCCCCGTTTTCACATAGGGTACCAGATACTCGCACAGCACGTTCAAAGGCGCCACAGCACGGGCCACAGCAATGTCCATGGTTTCACGCAATGCGCCGCGGGCGCCGTCTTCAGCGCGGGCATGAAGCACCGTCACATTGGAAAGAGACAGCTTTTCGCACACGGCGGAGAGAAAATCACAGCGCTTGCGCTGGGCGTCCAGCAGCGTGACCTGAAGATCAGGGCGCGCAATCGCCAGCATCATGCCGGGAAAGCCCGCGCCCGTGCCCACGTCAATCAGCTTCGCGCCCGGCTTGAACCACTGATCGTTGGCAAGGGGCAAAAGCGAATCGGCATAGTGCCGCAGCGCCATTTCTTCCTCGGGAACGTTGGTTAAATCCATCTTTTCGTTCCATTCCAGCAGCAGCGCATGATAGCCCATCAGTCTCTCGCAGGCAGCGTCATCCAGCGTGAGCTTGCCGTCAAGCAGCGCTTTGAGCTGTTCCAAAACCGTCATTTATTTCCCCTCCGCGCGGATCTTCAGCAGCTGCAGCATCGCTTTTCCCAGCGCTCCGCTTGCCGCGCACTGTCCGCTTTTTACTTGATATTCGGTATCCATACACACGTCTGCCATTTTTTTCAGCTGATGCTCGGTGTACTGGGTAACCAGCTGATTGAGCTGCCGCACCGCAAAGGGCGGCGCCGCGATCTTGCTTGCAATCATATCCGGCGACATTCCCGCCATGCGCAGAAGCTTCACCGAAAGCATACGGCGGCATTCACCCTGCAAAAGCGCCAGCAGGTAAAGCTCCTCTTCGCCATCCTTGATCAGCGCGTCAGACAGCGTAAATGCATTTTTCGCATCACCGCGCACCAACGCAGCTGTCATATCATACACCCGGTACGCCACCGTCTTTACGCAGATGCTGTCGATATCGCCGTCCGTGATCTCCTCGCGATCGCCGGCATAGGCAGCCAATTTTTGCAGTTCGCCGCCAATGGCATACAAATCGGTGCCCGCAGTAAAAATCAGCTTCTGACAAGTGGCGGCGCTGATCTTTTTGCCCAGTTTTTTCAGCGACTGCGCGATCCAGCGGGTCATTTCCGGCTCTTTCAGGGGATCAAACTGCACCAGAACAGCCGTTTTTTTCAGCGCCTGATACAGCTTTTTGCGACCGTCTGCCTTATCGCGCACATAAAACACAATGCAGGCGGTATCGGGCGGATTTTTCAGATACTCGCTTAATTCCTGCGCACTTTTGGCTTCGTCATATTCCTTGGCCTTGCCCTGCAGCATGCCGCTTTCGCGGATGATGACCAGACGCTTGTCCGCCATAAAAGGCAGCGTTTCGGCGGAGGCGATCACCTGATTGGCGTCAGGATCCTTAAGACGCGCCTCATTCATATCCGCCAGTCCTTCGGGCAGCAGTTTTTCGCGCAGGGCATCCAGCGCCGAGCGCTTAATATACTCCTCCGCGCCTTCAAACACATAGCAGGAGGCCACGTTCCCTTTTTTCAGTTCATCAAAAAATGCGCGATGATCCATCCGTTCTCCTTATCGGATATATCCCTGAAGGGAATATCCCTTTTCCCGCACGGTCACAGTCAACGCACCGTGCTTATCCGTATCATATACCATTGCGCCCGCATTCGCAAGCCTTGAATATGTTTTTTCATTCAATGCATTGCAGCTGACGATAGCCGTCCCGGGCCTGACTGCGTTGAGAAAGTCTTCTTTTGAACTGTTTTGCGAGCCGTGATGGGCAACCCTGAGAATTTCCGCAGGGATCGCGCAGTACTTTTCATAGGTTCCCGTCACGTCGCTCATGTGCAGAATATCGGTATCCCCCATGCTGATCAAAAGTGCCAGCGCGCAGTCATTGGCATCTTTGAGCGCATGCCCTGTCCCCTCAAGGGGCCAAAGCACCCTGATCTTTGTACGGGCGGTAGTGATCTCATCCCCTTCGCTGATTTCATGAACGGCGATGCCACGCTCCCGTGCCATGTCCAGCAGTGCAAGAATATGTTCCGACGTCTGCGTTTTCAGCGCCTCCGTGGACAGATAAATACAGCCGATGGGCACGTGATCCTTCAGCAAATATTCAAGTCCCAACGCGTGATCGGTATGCAAATGCGTAAGGATGATTTGATCCGCCCGTCGGCCCTCCGCCAGAAGATAATTGCTCAGATCGCTGCCGTATTCTCCCGTATCGATGATCACCGTTTCATCGCCGTCCAGCAGCACGGCGGCATCGGCATCGCCCATGGAAAACTGAATATAGCGCACGTTGCTATTGTAGCTGCAAAGCAAAACAGCCATGGACAAGACAAACGCGGAGGCCCCCGTCAGAATGCGTCTTTTGCCGCTCATGCGGATATAACGGGTACAAAGCAGCAGACACAGAATGATAGCCGCCGCCAGATACCAGGCAGGCGTTGGAACCGGTGTGCTTGCCCACGAAATGCTGCCCGCTTTGCCCACGCCCTCCGTCACAAACCGTGAAAGATGGGCGATCACTTCGCCTGCCTCCACAGCAAAGGGCAGGGACAGGAAGCTCACCGCCAGCAGAAATATTTCCGACAGCAGCAGGAGTTCTGTCATCAGGCAGACAGCGGGATTCACAAGCAGCCCCATCAGCGAAAAGCTGTTATAGGTACAGATCACAGGCAGCGCTGCGCCAAGGGCGGCACAGAGCGCAACGGAATAGGCATATATAACCTTGCGCAGCCCCTCGCGGCGAATGCGTCCGATTCCCCTGCGCAGCGCATCTCCCAGCAAAATCATGCCCAGCACCGCACCGAAAGACATTTGAAAGCCTGCGTCAAAAAGCTGCAGCGGGTGAAACAAAAGAATGATCAATGCTCCCAGCGAGCATCCGGTAACTGCATCCCACCGTCTGCGCGCAACACGGGCGTACAGCTGATATCCAGCCAGCACCCCTGCCCTGATCACAGGCGCTTTCGCGCCCGTCAAAAGGCTATATGGAACAAGCAGCAGGAAAACCGCTGCCAGCATGACCCACGGCGGTGCGTACATCCGGTCCAGCAGCCAAATCATAAGCCCCACGATCAGCATCACGTGCAGTCCCGATACGCTCAGCACGTGTGCCACGCCCGCTCTGCGGAAGCCCTCCCGCATTTCGTCGGGAATATCCCGTACATTGCCGATCAGCAGCGCTTTCGCCAGGGGCGACTGATCCTTAAGCAGCAGATCAAGACGCTGCTCAAGCCACAATCGCACACGCAAAAAGACATCCCGATGCGTCGTTTGGCCGGCAGGCAGCCGAACCATATTTTCAGCGCCGGACACCCCTGCCTGCACGCCTTTTTGCAGCAGGTACAGCTTAAAATCAAAGCCGTGGGGATTTCTTTTCCCCTCAGGATGATAAAGCTTTCCGTCAAACATCACCCTTTGTCCGTCAAAGAGCGGCGTTCCCTCTTCCTCCGGCCAATACGTCCAATACAGGCCGTTTAATGTATATTCGCTGCCGCTTTCACTGCGCAGCTTTGCATCCTTGAGATACAGCGCAATGCGCCCGTCCGTTTCGCGGATCGTTGCTTCCCCCTGTACGCGGGCATTGACGGTATATTTTCCTTCGGGCGGCAAAGCAGGATGCGCAGCCCGGCAGCACAGTGTAATTCCCAGAAAGAAAAAGAAGATCGGGACAAAGTACCGGCAGCGCGTTATCCCTATGCCCAGCAGCGCCGCAAACGAAGCAACTGCATAAATCAGCGGCGTTTCCAGCCTGATCCCCAGAAAAATGCCCGCGGCAATCGCCAGCGCACAATGCGCCAACCATCTTCGCGGACACTTCTTTTGCATTTCACACCTCGGCTTTCAAGCCCACCTGCGCAAGGCAGGTATTCTCAAACACGCTTTGCGCCTGCTCAAGCAGTTTTTCCCGGGAGATATCCGGTCTGAAGTGCGTCAGTATCAGCCGCTTTACATCCGCTCTCAGCGCAATTTCAGCGGCTTTGCGGGCACTCAGATGCGGCAGCCCCTCATGCCACATTTCATCGGTAAAGCAGGCGTCGGCCAGCATCAGATCGCTCTTTGCCGCAAACCCGGCCAGGCTTTCGCAGGTATTGGTATCGCCCGTGTAGCAAAACACCTTGCCATCGTGTTCAAAGCGCACCGCATAGGAGGGCACCGGATGACGGACGGGCAGCGTTGTAAAGGCAATTTCTCCGATCTTTCCGCCCGCTGCAATATCGCACCATTCAAAGGCAGGACAATCAAGAAGCGCGCGCACATTTTCGGGGGCGGAAGGCGCATACACCTTTACCCGCTTCCCCGTCATGGCAAAGCGGTACTGGAGCGGCAGAATATCCGACATATGGTCAAAATGCAGATGAGACAAAATAATGCCGTCGATCTTTTCGGGTTCTGTCAGCGCCGTCAAAAAAGAAATGACGCCGCTGCCGCATTCCAGCAGAATACGGGTGTTTCCTGCTTTCAGCAAATATCCGCTTAACGCCCCTCCCGCCTCGGGAAAAGGCCCGTTACACCCCAGCACCGTCAGCCGCATGGTCTTCATCCTCCTTCATCAGCCTTTTGATGGCAAATCTGAATGCGATCAGGCAAAGGAACATATCGAGAAATCCAATGTCCGCCCCTGCGGTATTGATCCACAGCACGATCAGATTATACAGCGCGTGAAATGCAGCAGAGGCTATCAGCCCCCTGCGCTGATATATTTTCCCCAGCAAAAAGCCCATGAACACAAGCCCGGGGAAAGAGGTGATGTCCAGATGCAGCAGCGCAAAAATCAGGGCAGCAATCCAAATCCCCGCGCCTGAAAAGCGCTTTACCAGCGCCCTTTGCAAAACGCCTCTGAAAAACAGTTCTTCCGCAATGCCGGGAATAACGCCGATGCACAATACCGCCGTGATCCACTCCGCCGCGCCTTCGGGATCGGGCAGCGGGACGCTTTCGGGAACATAGCCCATCACCGCTTCCACCAGCGGCAGCCAGAAGGAAATCACCAGCGACGCCACCACCGTACAGGAAACGGCGCCCAGCAGGACAGCTCCCGTTATCTCGGCATTCATTCTCTTCAGCTGACTCAAATAATGCTCCCAACGGGGCTTCCTGGCATTCAGAATCAGCACAGACGGCAGGATAAACAAAAAGATCTGCTGCAAGGCGTTCACACAGTAAAACGCCGTCAGCGTCAGCTCTTTTCCCGCAAAAAGCATGGGCAAAAGATACCATGCCGCCAAAGCCGTCAGCGCCGCCAGCACATAGCTCAGGTACGCCTTTTTATTTTCCGATCTCATAGCGGTCTCCCGTGCGGTCACGCCAGGCCATGCCAACGGATACGTCCGCGCCGATCTCAAGCCCTTTTTCTCTCAAAATACCGCAAACAGTCTGCAGCGCAAGCTCCGGCGAATTGTTTTCCTTGCTTAAATGGCCTAAAACGATATTGCGCACGCCCGTTTTTTCAAGGGCTAAAATGGCATTGGCGCAATCCATATTGCTCAAATGTCCGTAGCGGCTCTGAATGCGGGTTTTGAGGCGCTGGGAATAATTTTCGTTTTCCCGCAGCATATCGGGATCATAATTGCTCTCCAGCAGCAAAAGATCCACTCCCGACAGCGTGCCCAGAACCTTCTTTGTGAATACGCCCATATCGGTGGCGGTAGCTACGCTGTGACCGCCGTAGTCGATCCTGTAGCCCACAGGCTCTGCGGCATCATGGGATACGGAATAGGGCAGGATGCAGGCGCCGCTGATATAAAAAGCATTTTCGCTTTCAAAGGTGCGGCGGCAGGCAGGCGCCACGGCGCCCACGTGCTTTTCCATGGCCTGCCATGTACGCTCATTGGCATACACAGGAATGCGGTATTTACGGCTGAGCACACCTACGCCCTTGACGTGGTCGCTGTGCTCATGGGTAACGAGGATGGCCGAAAGCGTTTCAGGCAGAACACCGATACCCATCAATGCTTCGGACACTGCCTTGCCGGGCATACCGGCGTCGATCAAAAGATGGGTATCGTCGGCGCCCACATAGATGGCATTGCCGCTGGAACCCGAAAATAAAGAACAAAAAGTGATTTTCATAGGCTTTTTCCTTTGTTTTTATCCGATTCTATTATACAGGGCACAGCGGCGGGAGGCAAGAGAAAACAAAAGCAAAAATGAAAAAGCAGCCCGGAAAACCGAACTGCTTTTATCATACCGTTTATGCGGATCAATCGTGGGTGATATCCTTGATCTTGGCCGCCTTGCCCTGCAGATTACGCAGGTAGTACAGCTTCGCACGGCGCACCTTACCACGGCGGATGACCTCGATATGGTCAACGCGGGGAGAGTGCAGCGGGAACGTACGCTCCACGCCAATGCCGTAGCTCACGCGGCGGACGGTGAAAGTCTCGCGGCAGGAGCCGTTGCGGCGGGCGATAACGGTGCCTTCGAACGCCTGAAGACGCTCACGGTTGCCTTCGACAACCTTTACGAACACGCGCAGCGTGTCGCCAACGTTGAAATCAGGGCGATCGGTACGGAGTTGGGCTTTTTCGATGGACTTGATGATTTCGCTCATTGTCAGTTTCCTCCTTCCCTCATAGACGTTCATGTGCAGCGGCTTCGGCACCGAAGCTTATGCTCACAGAGGACCGTCCGTTTCACACAAAGCGTATTATAGCATAAGTGTCAAGCAAAAAGCAAGTATAAAAACAGCTTTTTCCCGGTTATTTTGCGGCTTTTTCATAGATCAGGTTCACTTTGGCAGCGGGATTTTGCTCCCCCGTCTTTGTAAATGTAAGGAAGCCGTTCTCGATCCGGATCACGCCTGTGCTGCCCTTCACCTCGCCTGACCTGAGCAAAAGCTGCACAATTTTGGAATTGAGCTGCGGCCCGCCCGCTCTGGAAAGACAATCCTTCCAGATGGTAAACCGGCAGCCTTCCCGCCACGCGCTGCAGCCAAAGGCTTTGGGGCTTTCCTGCACGCCCTTGCCGCAGACCGGGCAAACCGCGCCCTCGATCACCTTGGCAGCGGGCGCTTTTTTTCCGCCCTTTTTGCCCCGTTTCATGTCCTCGGGGAAATCCACCTGCGGCGCATTTCCCTTGGCATAATCCACCAGGAACACCGTCATGCGGCGGATGCCCTCCATGAAGCGCTGGGTGTCCCGCTTGCCCTTGGCAATGTCGTCCAGCGCCAGCTCCCACTTACCCGTCATTTCGGGAGAGGCGATCTCCTCAGGCGCCACGGCGATCAGCTGCACGCCCTTGTCCGTGGCATTGATGGTGCGTCCGCGGCGGGCGGCATAACCCACGGTGATCAGCCGTTCAATGATGGCGGCGCGGGTGGCCGGCGTACCCAGCCCTGCGCCCTTCATACTCTCCCGCAGCGCCTCGTCTTCGATCTCGCGGCCTGCGTGCTCCATGGCCGCCAGCAGGCTGGCGTCGGTATGGGGAGCGGGCGGCTTGGTGGCGCTTTGCTGCACCGCCGTCTTTTTCACGGTGCGCTCATCCCCCGCTTCAAGCGGCGGCAGCGGCGCATCGTCTTCGGTTTCTTCTTTCTTTTTGCCGCGGGTCTTCTTCGGTGTATCTTCGCGGTACATCTCTTTCCAGCCCATGACCTTCACATTACGGCCGGTGGATTTGAAACTTTCGCCCTCGCAAACCGTGATCACCTTCAGCGCGTCATACACATAGGCAGGATAAAACGCGGCGATCATGCGGCGAGCAACCAGATCATAAAGGCTGCGCTCGTCGGGGGGCAGCTTATCCAGCTCCGCCGTACGGGGCGTAGGCAGGATGGCATGGTGATCGGACACCTTTGCATTGTCAAAAATGCGCTTGGATACGTACAAATGCCCGTCTTCCTTGCGCTCCATGCCCTTTTCCATGCTGCGGTAAGGCTCCGCCATGGATTTGAGGGTCTGGTGCAGCTTGGGCAGCATATCCATGGGCAGATAGCGGCTGTCGGTGCGGGGATAGGTGAGCAGCTTCCACTTTTCGTACAGCGACTGGGCGATCTTCAGAGTTTTGTCCGCTGTGAAGCCCAGCAGGCGGTTGGCATCCCGCTGCAGGGAGGTAAGATCATACAGCTGCGGCGGCAGCTCTTTTTTCTCTTCCGACGTGGCTTCCTTTACCGTGGCGGGCTTGCCGCGCACCAGCTGAGAAAGCTCCTCCGCCCGCTCCTTTGTATCAATGCGGTGCGCCGTTTTTTCGTCCTCGGCGTTTTCGTCAAACCATACGCCGGAATAATCGCCGAAATCCGCCGTGAGCGTGTGATACTCCACCGGCACGAATTCCTCGATCTGTCTGCGGCGCTTCACCAGAATATTCAGCGTGGGCGTCTGCACGCGGCCCACGGAGAGCAGCGCATCATAACGCAGCGTGAACGCGCGGCTGGCGTTCATTCCCACCAGCCAGTCCGCCTCCGAGCGGCAGACGGCGCTTTTGCGCAGACCCAGATACTCTTCCGCAGGCTTTAAATTGGCAAAGCCCTCACGGATAGCCTCGTCCGTCATGGAGGAGATCCACAGGCGGTCCACAGGCTTTGAGCACTTGGCCTGCGTATAGATATAGTGAAAAATCAGTTCACCCTCGCGCCCGGCGTCGGTGGCGCAGATGATCTTTTCGGTCTCTTTATCATTGATCAGCTTTTTGACGACCGTGAACTGCTTGCGGGTTTTGGGGATGATCTTGGTGGGCAGCGTTTCGGGCAGCATGGGCAAAAGCTCCATGCGCCATTTTTTGTATTTTTCGTCCACCTCATCGGGCTCGCACAGCGTCACCAGATGTCCCAGCGCCCAGGTTACCGTATACTGTTCTCCCGCGATAAACCCTTCGCCGCTTTTTTTGCAGCCCAAAACGCGCGCAATATCGCGCGCTACGGAGGGTTTTTCGGCAACAATGACGATCATGACGCGCTTTAGCGGATATGCCGCACACGAATCACGTGCTCAAGAGCGCTGAGCTGATCGACCACCGAGGAGGGGATCTCGTCGTTGAAATCAAGCAGCGTGTAGGCAATATCGCCGCGGGCCTTGTTCACCAGATTTTCGATATTCAGCCCGGCAGCAGCCACCAGCTCCGTTACACGGCCCAGCATACCCAAAAGGTTGCGGTGCATGATGGCAAGGCGGTCACCCTCAGCGCGGGCAAAAGACACGTCCGGGAAGTTGACGGAGTGGGAAATATTGCCGTTTTCCAGATAATCGCAGATCTGCCGTGCAGCCATCACCGAGCAGTTCTCATCGGCCTCGGGGGTACCCGCGCCCAGATGCGGGGTGCAAAGAGCCTTTTCATAGCCCAGCTGACGGGCGGTGGGGAAATCTGTGGCAAAGCCGGCGATCTTGCCGCTGTCAATAGCGTCGCACACTGCGTCGTTATCCAGCACGGGGCCTCTGGCATAATTGATGAGGTATACGTCGTCCTTCATCGCAGCGATGGAAGCGGCGGAAACAAAGCCGCGGTTTGCCTCATTCAGGGGGATATGCACGGATACGATATCGGAAGCAGCATACAGCTCGTTCACGTCCTGCACGAAATGCACGATGTGCTTGAGCTCTGCCTCGCGGGAATGGGGCAGGTAGGGATCGTAACCGATCACTTTCATGCCCAGATCAAAGCACGCACGGGCCATACGCGAGCCAATGGCGCCCACGCCTACGATACCGATGGTTTTTCCCATCAGTTCGGGGCCGCGGTAAACCTCCTTGCCCTCCTCCACGGCACGGCCGGGATCGCTTTCGCCGTTCTTGAGCGTACGCACCCAGGTGTTAGCCGCCAAAACATTGCGCATGCACAATACGGTAGCGGCAAGGGTCAGTTCCTTTACGGCGTTGGCGTTGCCGCCGGGGGTATTGAATACCACAATACCCTGCTGCGTGCACTTTTCCACGGGAATAGTATTTGTACCCGCGCCAATGCGGCAGATGGCCTTGAGTTCCGGCCCCAGCGGAATGTCATGCAGAGGGGTAGAATGAACAAGAATAGCATCGGGGCGGTTCGCTTCCTCCACGATACGGTATTTCTGCTGGTCAAATCCCTGCAGACCTGCCTGAGCTACTTTGTTATAAGTCTGAATTACGTACATATGTATACCTCCTCAGCGATTTTTCTCAAATTTGTGCATGAAATCAACCAGTTTCCGGACGCCTTCCTCCGGCATCGCATTATAGATGCTTGCCCGCATACCGCCCGCCTGGCGATGCCCCTTGAGGCTGAGCAAGCCTGCGTCTGCAGCTTCCTTCACGAAGGCCGCATCCAGCGCCTCGTCCCCCGTGCGGAAGGTAACGTTCATGATCGAGCGGCTGAATTTCTCCGCAACAGGCTTGAACAAGCGGCTCTCATCCAGATAATCGTAAAGCAGCTTCGCCTTGCGCAGGTTGCGTTCATAAATTGCCTTAACGCCGCCCTCGCCCCGCAGCCATTCCAGACAGAGCCCTGCCATGTAGATGGCGTAGGTGGGCGGCGTGTTGAGCATACTGCCCTTTTCCGCCATCACCGTCCAGTTCAGCACGGCAGGCGTTTTTGCAGCTGCACGGCCCAGCAGATCGCGCCGCACGATCACCACGGTCAGTCCAGCCGGGCCGATATTCTTCTGCGCCCCGGCGAAGATCACGCCATAGCGGCGCACGTCGCAGGGCTCAGACAGGATATTCGAGGACATATCCGCTACGATGGGCACATTACCGCACTGCGGAAGAGCAGGCAATCGTGTGCCGTAGATCGTATTGTTGGTAGTCACGTACAGATAATCTGCCTGCGGATCAAGGGCATCGGCGTTCACTGCCGGCACGCGGCAGTAGTTTTCCTCCCGGGAGGAGGCCACACAGCGCACCGCGCCGTATTTTTGCGCCTCTTTCATGGCGGTGTGCGCAAAATGACCGCTGTCCACATAGTCCGCCGAGGTTTGCAGCAAATTAAGCGGCACGGCGGAAAACTGCCCCGTCGCTCCGCCCTGAAGCAGCAGCACCTCATACTCCTCGGGAATGTCCATCAGCTCCCGCAGCAGGGATACCGTGTGGTCAAAAATCTCCTGATAGGCGGAGGAACGGTGACTCATTTCCATCACAGAAAGGCCGCTGCCGCGCCAGTTGAGCATTTCCTCCGCAGCGCGGCGCAGGGCTTGTTCAGGCATTACAGCGGGACCGGCTGCAAACTGATATACACGTTCCATATTGTTCCTCCTTTTTTAAAAAAATCATTCCAGCGCCTTGAGTTTTTCAGTCTGTTCCTCAACGGTGAGCGCATCGATGATCTCATTGAGATCGCCGTCCACGATGGCGTCGATCTTATAAAGTGTCAGCCCGATCCGATGATCGGTGACGCGCCCCTGCGGGAAATTATAGGTGCGGATACGCTCGTTGCGCTCGCCCGAGCCCACCTGCGCACGGCGGTTCTGGGCGTATTCCCCCTCCGCCTGAGAACGGAATAAGTTATAAAGACGAGATTTCAACACACGCAGGGCTTTTTCCTTGTTTTTTAATTGGCTTTTTTCATCCTGACAGGTCACAACCACGCCCGTGGGCAGATGCGTGATGCGCACGGCGCTGTCGGTACGGTTGATGTACTGACCGCCGTGACCGGATGCGCGGTAGGTATCGATGCGGATATCCTCACGGGAGATTTCCACCTCCACGTCCTCCGCTTCGGGCAATACCGCCACGGTGGCGGTGGAGGTATGGATGCGCCCGCCCGCTTCGGTAACAGGCACACGCTGAATACGGTGTACGCCCGACTCAAATTTAAGACGGGAAAACGCGCTGCCGCCCGACAGCGTGACCACGGCTTCCTTCACGCCGCCCAGCTCGGTTTCGTTGATATCGGTGACGGACGCACGCATACCGTTTCGCTCGGCATAGCGCAGGTACATCCGCAAAAGCAGCGCGGCAAACAGCCCCGCTTCCTCGCCGCCCGCGCCTGCGCGCACTTCGAGGATCACGTTGCGGTCGTCGTTGGGGTCTTTGGGAATGAGGAAAAGCTTCAGTTTTTCACTCTGCGCCGCTTCATCGGCTTCCAGTGCGGCAAGCTCCTCTTTGGCTTCCTCCGCCATATCGGGATCGTTCAGCAATTCCCTGGCGCCCTCAATGTCCCGAAGAAGCTTCAGGTATGCTTCATAGGCTTCAACGGCAGGCAAAAGGGAAGCTCGCTCGCGGCTGAGCTTCTGAAAACGGGGCAGATCAGCGATAATATCGCCCTGCCCCGTAGCAACGTCCAATTCCTGTACGCGCTCAGCCATCCACAGAAATTTTTCAAGATATTTTGATTCCATCATGATTCAGAAACAAAATCAATCGTCGTTCATTTTAAGGACCTTCATGAACGCCTCGCTGGGCACTTCCACCGTACCGAACTGGCGCATGCGCTTTTTACCCTCTTTCTGCTTTTCCAGCAGCTTCTTCTTACGGGTGATATCGCCGCCGTAGCACTTGGCCAGCACGTCCTTGCGCACAGCCTTGACGGTCTCGCGGGCGATGACCTTGCCGCCGATGGCCGCCTGAATCGGGATATCAAACTGCTGACGCGGAATGACTTCGCGCAGCTTTTCGGCGATGCCGCGGCCGCGGTCATAGGCCTTATCGCGGTGCACGATCATGGTGAAGGCGTCGCAGATATCGCCGTTGAGCAGGAAGTCCAGTTTCACCAGATCGCTCTGCTGATAGCCGATCAATTCATAGTCCAGGGACGCATAGCCGCGGGAGCGGGATTTCAGGCTGTCAAAGAAGTCGAAGATAACTTCATTGAGGGGCACGTCGTAGGTCAGCTTCACACGACCGCCCTCATACTGCATATCCTTGAACACACCGCGCTTGTCCTGACACAGATCCATCAGCGTACCCACGTAATCCTGGGGCGTATAGATGGTGACCAGCACGAAAGGCTCGCGCATGGAGGCGATCTCGGTGATCTGGGGCAGGTTGGCGGGGTTATCGATGGCGATCACGTCGCCGTTGGTCTTTTCCACCTCAAAAATAACGCTGGGGGCGGTGGTGACCAGGTCCAGATCAAATTCGCGCTCCAGGCGCATCTGGATGATCTCCATGTGCAAAAGGCCGAGGAATCCGCAGCGGAAGCCGTAGCCCAGCGCCACGCTGGTTTCGGGCTCATAGGCAAGGGATGCGTCGTTCATGCGCAGCTTTTCAAGGGCGTCCTTGAGGTTTTCATAGTCCGCGCCGTCGGCGGGATAAATACCGCAGTACACCATGGGCGTAACTTCACGATAGCCGGGCAGCGCCTGCGGCGCGGGGGCGGCGGCATCGGTGATGGTATCGCCCACGCGGGTATCGCGCAGATCCTTGATGGAAGCGGCAATATAACCCACCTCGCCGGCCATCAGGCAGTCGGCAGGCTCGTAACCGGGGGAAAGATAGCCCACTTCCACGATGTCAAATTCCGCGCCGGTCTGCATCATGCGCATACGCATGCCGGGACGAACCGTGCCCTCCATCACGCGCACATAGCAGATCGCGCCGCGGTAGTTATCGTAAATGGCGTCAAACACCAGCGCCTGCAGCGGTTTTTCAGCATCGCCCTTGGGCGGGGGCATCTGGGTAACAACAGCCTCCAGCACGTCCTCAATGCCGATGCCCTGCTTTGCGCTGGTCAAGGGCGCCATGGAGGCGTCCAGACCGATGACCTCCTCGATCTCGTTGCGCACCACTTCGGGCTGGGCGGAGGGCAAGTCGATCTTGTTGATCACGGGGATCGTCTCCAGATCATGCTCCAGCGCCATGTATACGTTGGCCAGCGTCTGGGCTTCGATACCCTGGGTGGCGTCTACCACCAAAAGAGCGCCCTCACAGGCCGCCAGCGCACGGGACACCTCATAGGCAAAGTCCACGTGACCGGGGGTGTCGATCAGGTTCAGCACGTAGGTTTCGCCGTCCTTGGCTTTATAGTTCATGCGGACGGCCTTACTTTTGATGGTGATGCCTCTTTCGCGCTCCAGTTCCATGGAGTCGAGAATCTGCTCCACCATTTCGCGCTTTTCAAACACGCCGGTATGCTCCAGGATACGGTCAGCCAGCGTGGATTTGCCGTGGTCGATGTGGGCAATGATGCAGAAATTGCGGATGCGCTGCATTCTGTCAAGACTCAAAGGGATTTCCTCCGTTTCGGCATAAGAATCTGAAAATGATTATTTATCTTCCTTGAAAACCCAGTTGCGCTGCACGCGGTAGCTGACCAAATACAGCACGGTATCCACCGCAATACCCACCAGACCGATGATGGCCGTGGGGAACTTCAGCCAGTTCATGAGACCGTCCACCCCCACAGCGGAAACCAGCATGATGAACACCGCCAGCAGCACGTAGCGGACAAAGGTCTTCCGGCTCATCTTCTTTTCGAAGACGTACTTGCTGTTCAGATAGAAATTGCAGGGCGCGGACACGCAGCGGGCCAGCACCTTGGCAAAGAACGCGCCATGGGCAACGGCTGCAAAGATGGTGTTGCCCAGCAGGGTCAAAAGCACAAAGTCAATGACGAAAGAGGCGATGCTCGCCGCCGCGAAGCGGATAAAGGAGCCCAGCAGCAGCTTGTAGATGCGGATGGAATCCTTGATGGGATTGAAGTGGGAGGACTTGTTTTCCTCCAGATAGATCGTTTCGATGGGGATGATCTTGAAGGGCACCTTGTTGGTGGCGCAGTAGATGAGCATGTTCATCTCATACTCAAAGCGGTCGCCCGTGACAGCCAGCAGATCGTCATAGGTTTCCCGGGTGACGGCACGCAGACCGGTCTGGGTATCGGGCAGCCAGTGACCGTACAGGGCAGCGAACACCGCGCTGGTGATACGGTTGCCAAAGCGGGATCGGGGCGGGATATTCTTGTTCTTTCCCGAAAAATCCCGGGACCCCAGCAGCAATTCCTTTTGATTTTCCTGCATGGCGGCAGCCAGCTTCAGCGTATCCTGTACTGTATGCTGACCGTCCGCATCGGCGGTGATCACGCCCTTGAATTCGGTATGGTCGCGGATATATTCAATACCCGTGCGCAGGCCCTGACCCTTGCCGCGGTTCACCTCATGGCGAAGCACGGTGCAGCGCTCTTTCAGGGCGATACGCTCAAAAATGCCGTCATATTTTTCATTGGAACCGTCGTTGACCACAACGATGCCGCCAAATTCAGCCGCCAGCAGCTGATCCACATACTCCGGCAGCCGCTCATCGGGGCTCAGCGAAGGGATCAAAACGCAAAGCTCTTTTACCTGCATGATTCATTCCTCTTTTTCTTCGGTTGGGAAAGGGGCATAAAACGCCACCTTATCTATCCTATCATACCATTATTTTTGCATTACGGCAAGATAAAAGATATCGCCGGCATCAAGGACAATCGCCCTTATTTTGACATATTTCACTCTTGTTTTACAAAACAATCACCTTTATAATAGAAAGTGGATATGTTTGACCGCTCAATAATTGACATAGGATGTGATTCTTTATGGTAGAGATCCGTGAAGTTAAAACGCGCAGCGAACTGAAGACCTTTGTTGATTTCCCCAACAAGATGTACCGCAAGGTGCCTCAGTACGTTCCTGTGCTGATCAGCGACGATATGACCAACCTGGATAAGGTCAAGAGCCCCGCCTATGAATTCTGCGATATGCGCTTCTTCCTTGCCTACCGTGACGGCAAGGTGGTGGGCCGCGTGGGCGGCATCATCAACCATGCCTCCAACGAAAAGTGGGAGCAGCAGCGCATCCGCCTGACCCGCCTGGACTTTATCGATGATATCGAAGTCTCCTCCGCCCTGATCAAGACCATTGAGGACTGGGGCCGTGAGCAGGGACTCAAGGAGATCGTCGGCCCCGTGGGCTTCTGCGATCAGGATAAGGAAGGCATGCTCATCGAGGGCTTTGACGAGCCCGGCATGTTCATCACCTACTACAACTTCCCCTACTACCTTGAGCACATGGAAAAGCTGGGCTACGCCAAGGACGTGGACTGGCTGGAAAGCCGTCTGTACACCAAGCTCAAGGAAGAAGAAAAGATGGCCAAGCTGTGCGAGTTCATCAAGCGCCGCTACAAGCTGAAGGTCATCAACATCCGCAACAAAAAGCACCTCAAGCCCTACATCAAAAAGCTGTTTGACATGGTGGACCGGGAGTATTCCAAGCTCTACGGCTCCGTGCCCTTCACTCCCCGCCTGATCGATCATTACCTTGGCCAATTCCTCATGCTGGTGGACTGCCGCTTTGTCAAGTTCATCGAAAACGAGCAGGGCGAGGTCATCGCCTTCGGTCTGGCTGTCGCCAATCTGAACAAGCCCGTGCAGCGCTGGAACGGCCGCCTCTTCCCCTTCGGCTGGGCGGACTTCCTGTGGACTTCCCAGCATGCCAAGATCCTTGACCTGTACCTCATCGCCGTGGACAGCGATCACCGCAATTCCGGCGCCAGCGCGCTGCTCATCTGGGAGATGCTCAGGGTGGCCCGCGAGGCCGGCATCGACGTGGCGGAGACCGGCCCCAACCTGGAAAACAATCAGGAGATCCGCTCGCTGTGGAACTGGTTCGAAGGCGAAAAGAATATCCGCCGCCGCCGCAGCTGGATCAAGCAGCTGTAATCCTTACTGCATAAAAAAACGCGGGACGTAACGTCCCGCGTTTTTCAGTTATCTCAGTAGTTTTCCTTGTGCACTTCGAAGTAGCTCTGGGGATGAGCGCAGACGGGGCATACTTCGGGAGCCTTGAGGCCCACCACAATATGACCGCAGTTGCGGCATTCCCAAACGGTGACGTCGCTCTTTTCAAAGACAGCCTTGGTTTCCACATTGCGCAGAAGGGCGCGATAACGCTCCTCGTGGCGCTTTTCGATGGCAGCCACACCGCGGAACTTCTTGGCCAGATCATGGAAGCCTTCTTCTTCGGCTTCATCAGCCATACGGTCATACATGTCGGTCCATTCGTAGTTCTCGCCTTCGGCGGCATGGAGCAGGTTTTCGGCGGTGTCGCCCACTTCACCCAGCGCCTTGAACCACAGTTCGGCGTGTTCCTTTTCGTTGGCAGCGGTCTCAAGGAAGAGGGCGGCGATCTGCTCAAAGCCCTGCTTCTTGGCAACGGAAGCAAAATAGGTGTACTTGTTGCGGGCCTGGGATTCACCGGCAAAGGCTTCCCACAGATTCTTTTCGGTCTTGGTACCGGCGTAGGGATTCTTCTTCATAAGGGGTTCCTCCTCCAATTTTTCAAATACGCTCGCAGGCTGACGGCACTTGGGACAGACAAAGTCTTCGGTCATGGCTCCTTCGTGTACGTAACCGCAAACAGTGCATTTGTATTTCTCCATCGTTATTTCCTCCGGTTTCAGTGAAAGCATTTCGCTTTTTCTGATGTTTATTATATACCATTTTTCATCTGTTTGAAACATTTTTTAAAAAATTTTTTCGTGAAACAATTTCTTTTCCAATGAAAAAAGTTGTATTCGGCTGCGTCCTGTGCTATGATTAAGAAAAAACAAAGGAGTCTCTCCCATGAAAAAATGGCTCTCGGCTTTGCTTCTGCTGTGTCTGCTCCTGCCGCTGGCGGGTGCTGAAACCCAGTTTTTCTACACCACCGAATCGGTCACCACCTGCGAGAATACTTCCTCGCTGTATAACAAATTCTACGAAAGCGGCGAGCTGTCCGTCAACATTCCCGGCTGCGCCCAGGATCTGGTGCCGCAGGGCATCTCCTATCTTGCCGATGAAGGCTGGATGATCATTGCCGGCTATTCCTCCGGCACCACCCCCAGCGCCATCGTTGCCGTGGATATGGAGACCAATCAGGTGGTCAAGGAGATCTTCCTCCAGAATGTGGACGGCAGTGCCTACACCGGTCATGCCGGCGGCGTAGCCGTAACGGAAAAGAACATTTTCATCTCCAACAACAACCATCTCTACCGCCTGTCGCTGGATTCTTTCCGCGCTGCGGAGGCTTCCGCCACCCTGAAGTTTGACGAGGCCATTCCCGTGCCCAGCCGCGCCAGCTACTGCCAGTATAACGACGGCATCCTGTGGGTGGGTGAGTTCGAATACGGCGGCGAATACAAGACCGACAACAGCCACCGCATCAAGACTGCGGACGGTTATCAGCGTGCATGGGCCATCGGCTATCAGCTGACAAGCGAAACCGATAATGAACTGAAGGCCGATTGCATCACCGCCGAGGGCGCCATCCCCGACGTGATCCTGTCCACCACCGAACGCATTCAGGGTCTCACCGTCAAGGAGGGCATGATCTACCTGAGCCAGTCCTACGGCCGCAAGAACTCCTCCACCATTTACCGTCACGTCAACGTGCTGGAAAGAGAAGCCAACGCCGAGGTAGACGTGCTGGGCGTCAAGCGCCCCATCTGGTTCCTGGACAAAAAGTCTCTGGATGCCGCCATCATCGCCCCGCCCATGACCGAGTGCCTGTGCACCGTTGACGGCGCCATCTACGTACTCTTCGAATCGGGCGCCGAAAAGTACCGCGATTCCAAGAATCCCATGGACCGCGTGTTCAAGCTCACCGGCTTCTGATCTGAAAACGTCAAAAAACGCATCCGCAGCTCTGTGCGGATGCGTTTTTGATTTATCTCTCTTTCAGCCATTGAATGACTTCCTCAAGCATCGGGATCGCCTGCGCTGCGCCGGGGCGCGTGACCTGTATCGCCGAAGCCGCCGAGGCGATCTTCAGGGATTTTTCAGCGTCCTCTCCCCGCAGCTGGGAAGCGAGGAAATAGCCCGTAAAGGTGTCCCCCGCGCCTGTGGTATCCACGGCATTCACCTTAAATGCGCTTTGCCGCAGCCGCTTTTCGCCGTGGGCATACATACAGCCCTTACTGCCCAGAGTCAGCACGACATGGGCCTGGGGATACTTTTCCAGCAGTTTTTGAACCGCTTTTTCCGCATCGCTTTCGCCGCTGAGCGCTTCGCCCTCGATCTCGTTCAGAATGAAATAATCCACCAGATCAAGCGGCAGATCACGCAGCGTTTCATCGATGGGCGAGGGATTAAAGGCGATTTTCATGCCCTTTGACTTGGCGGCGTGCATCATTTCGGCCAACGCGTTGGTCTCGTTCTGCATCAGCAGAAGATCGCCCGCCGAAAAGCCGTCGAGCACCTGCCGCACCTCCTCTTTCCTTTGGCGGCGGTTGGCGCCCGGATAGAGCAAAATGCAGTTATCCCCCTGTGCGTTCACCTGAATCACGGCATGCCCCGTCGCCTCATCCGTGATGCGCACGCGCTTTGTATCCACGCCGTTCTCCGCAAGATAATCCCGCAGAAAAACACCGTCTTCACCGATGCATCCGGCATGATATACCTGCGCCCCTGCACGGGAGAGCGCCACGGACTGATTCAGCCCCTTGCCGCCCATGTGCCGCGCAAAGGCCCGGGTCGTCAGCGTTTCGCCCGTGCGGGCGTGATGGTCAACGCCGTATACCAGATCAATATTCAGCGAACCGAAATTCAGAATTTTCATGTTTAAATCACCTTGCAGAAGAATGGATACTTCCCTTTTCGACGTGACAGGCTCATTTCCTGCAAAGAAAAAAATCCCTTTGGCTGCCGAAACAGCCAAAGGGATCAGCGAAAGCATTACATGTCTTCGATGGAGCCGCCGACGGGAGCGGGAGCAACTTCTTCGGTTTCAGCCGGGGCAGCGGGCGTCCAGTCTTCGATCTCATTCACTTCGGGATTGGTGGGAATAACGATCTCACCCATGCCGGTGAACGCAGATTCGATCATCTGCACGACTTCGGGCAGCGCAGCGGAGATCTTCTCAATGAACTGCGGGATGCCGTTCATGAGCATATCGGTGGGCATGGCGAAGACGTCATAGACGTACATGGCGTTCAGATCGGGCAGGGCGGGAGCATCCACCACGGTGGTTTCGGCGGCGATGCTAACCATCGGCATTACCATTTCGCCCATTTCCAGATCCAGAGATACGGTGGTGTTCACAACCTGCGCATCGGTATCAGCATTGGCAGTTTCCTGCTTGACGTTGATGGCCATGACGGCGCCGCCCATGCTCACATACAGCTTGGCGGTTTCGGCACTTTCGGTCATGGCATACTTCATGCCCATCACGGTGCCGGCGGCAGTGCCTTCCAGAATAGCGGGGATCTGAGCGGCAATGTCTTCGGTCGCTTCATCGGCAATAACGTAAACCAGATCAACGGTCATGGCGTCGGTCATGGCGACATCCAGACCCATGTACAGGATGCCCATCATGGTCATTTCGATCTTCATGCCGGTTTCGGTGGTGATACCCTTCACACTGCCCAGCACAACGGGTTCGTCAGCCAGAGCGGCGTCCATTTCGGTCTTAACAGCCTGCAGCTGTTCCGCCAGAGCGGGAACTTCTTCGCCTTCGGCAATCATGGCCAGCAGCATTTCGATCATGCCCAGAGTCTGGGGATCCTGCTGCAGACGGGCAACCCAAGCGTTGACCAGAGTAGCAACATGGTGGGTGGTGATGTCCAGCGCAACCGTACCGGCGGCTTCATCGATCACCATTTCGCTTTCCATCAGAGCGGAGAGCATCATCACGTCTTCCACGTAACCGGCCAGAGCACCGACCAGCTGTTCGCCCATGGCCATGCCCTGAGTCAGAGCCATCTGCACCTCTTCGCCCACCATTTCCATGAGCATCGCAGCCAGCTTGGACAGATCGTACTTGACGGCGACGTTGGGATACAGGCTGGAGAAGGTCAGCAGGGCGCCGTTTTCATCGGCGGCCAGGCCGGTCTCAAGGAAATCAACGCCGTTGGCGCCGATGTTCAGCTGAGTCATTTCCGCGCCTTCCACCACGGTGAGGGTCATGGCGTTGATGGTTTCGATCAGCATCGCAACCGCCGGATCTTCGGTATCAACCAGCATGGGGTTGACGTTCACCTGCAGCACGGTTTTGGTTCCGTCTTTGGTGATCTCAGCCATGGCCGAGCAGGAGAAGATCATGGTGATCATCAGAAGAATTGCAATAAACTTTTTCATGGATATATCCTCCTTTTATGATTATAGCCAGCTTATTGTAATCATATTTTAGCACCTGTCCCACATTCTGTCAATCTGCTTTTCCCAATATGCGACCGACCAGCGCTGTCAAGGACTGCACAAGCTGCGCGGAAACGTCGGCAAGGTAGGTTTCACGATCGGCGCGGGAAAGGGTATCCAGCACGGCGGCATTCGCCTCATCCGCCTCGCTCTGATGCAGCGCGGAACTGGTGTTGGCCTTGATATGCAGATTGATCCTGCCGCCCGACACGGTATCTTCCCAAACAACGTCGGTTTCGATCCGGGCAGGCTTGGTATTGGACGCACCCGCCATCAGGTGCAGGTCGGCGGTGAACTTCTGCGCATGGAAGGCGCCCTCTTCCTTGGGCTCAAGCAGCAGGGAAATCCCGAACTTCTGATCGCGTTCGCGGGATTTGTTTTCTTCGATATACTGCTCCGCACCCGCAGTCAGCGCAAGGGTATACCTGGCTTCAAAGGCTTTTCCTTCAGGCTCGGTCACCATCAGGATCTCGCCCTTTACGGTGCCGTTGCCGCTCTTGACCGCTCCGTTTGCAGTGATCTTCGCACGGCAGCCGTTTTCAAATACAACGTCCGCCGTTTTTTCTTTATCCGAAAGCACAAGGATGATCTTTTCGATGCCCATGCCCTTGGCAAAGGGGAAGGTGATCTCTTCCTTTTTCAGTGCGCCGTCTTTGCCGTAGGTGCGCACAATATGAATGCTCTCCTCCAGCTGCATGGCATCCAGAGACTGCATGAAGACGGGCAGCATGCCTTTTTCAAGGTAGGCAGCCGCATCCTGCGCAGGAACAACCTTTCGCAGCAAAGCCAGAAGCGCTTCGTCTTCGTAAATCTCATTCAGCGTCTTTTTGATCTGCTTTCTCAGCGCCGCTGCGGACACAGTGATCTCCTGGGTCATCTGCGCAGAGGTCATTTTCACTTCGGTGTAACCCTGCAGCCACTTATTCAGCGACGTCATATGAGGCGCGATGGCATCGTCAAGCTGCGCGGCAAAATCTTCATCGGCAGAATACACCGTTACCAGCGTACGCAGGATATTGGGCCATGTGCCCTCCTGAGGACGGGTCAGGTTCATGTACGCCGTTTTCATATCCCGGGAGAGCGCCACGGTCTTTTCGGGGATCAGGTCGCTCTCAAGGAACCACTGAGCGCCCTTGCCCGTGAGCGTGAGGGCAGACAGCGCCTCGCCCGACTGGTTGAGCGTAAGCGTAATCTGCTGATTGCCCGCCGTCTGCCGGGACTTGCTCTTGAAATAGGTGGCTTTCAGTTCAAGGGAAGAGAGCGCTTCCTTGACTGCCGTCCAGACCTGTGCATCCGCAAAGGCAGGAGCATCGCCCTCAAGACCGGCGGTCACCGTCACCTTCAGGCTGGACTGGGCGTCCAGCTGGCGGGCGATCAGCTGGGAAATGGTGTAATCAAACACTTTCGCCTGCGCCGCAAGGGGCAAGACCAGCATCATGCACAGAAAGAAACACAGAATCCTCTTTTTCATGGATGTTCCTCCGTCACAGTAAATTCGGGGTCATATGTAATGTAAATTTCCTTTTCCTCGCCTGTAAGATATGCGCTGCGGTTGAGATAATAGATCAGTTCTAGCCTATCTTCATCGGAAATGTTCTGCAAGGTTCTCAAAAGCCTTTGGGTGAGCCCGCGCTGCAGCGAAGATTCGTCCCCGCCGGCTGCGGGCATTGATATTTTCGTTCTTTCGCTGCGGCCTGCCGTCACTTTGCCGGAAAGTGCTCTCCTGCCGCCGTATTTCCAGTCAAAGGACACTTCGCCCGTCAGTCCGTCCGCCGTCTTTTTCAGATCGTGGGACGCCGTCAGCGACTGCTTCAGGGATTTCCCGTCGCGCTTGCGGGTATAATCCAGCGTTGTTTTACCCGTGACCGCGCCTTTTTGCTCCTTGACGGAGCCTTCCAGCAGGATCACGTCCTGATCGCCGTCCTGCCAGCGGCGGACGTCCGCCGATATGCTTCGGGTCTTTTTGCCGTCACGGTCGCTGATCTTCACCGTCATGGTGATGCGGATATTGCGGGTCTCCCTGGCGTTGGGACAGCGGAAGGCCAGATACAGCCCTTTTTCTGCGTCATAGCCGTATTCCAGCCGGACTTGACGCACGTCGTTTTCGGCGATACGCACCTTCTCTGCGTAAAAATAACCGCCGATCTCGCTGCCGTCAGAGGCAAAATAACGTCTGAGGGTACCTTTGCTTTCAATTTTTAGATCCGATACCCATTCGCCCAGAACTTCGGCGACCTTCGGCCAGATCTCCGCCCACTGATCGGCGGTCAGCGCGTAGGAAAGCTGTTTTTTGGCCTTGACGATATTGCCAAGCTCTGCCGTTGCCTGCGCGGATTTTTCGTATTTCGCCGCAAGGGCTGCAAGAGATCGCATTTGCTCCGTCATTTTCGCGGGGAGCGACCCGATATCACAGGTCTTTTGCTCGCCGGCAACAGCCGTTTTCCCGTCCGTGAGCAGCTGCTCATCGGCAGCCAGCAGCAGCGTATCCCCGTAATATACCGCAGCCTGCGGATTTTCCTCTGTCCAAAGGGTCAGACGCGCTTTATCCAGCCATTGCGAAAGCCCGCGCAATGCGCCTTCGGACAAAATATCGCTTTTCTCCGCCTGCAGGCATAGATCATATCCCGCTGCCGATGCGCTGCCTATTGCAAGCATGAGCACCAGCGCAAGCGAAAGCCATTTTCTGATCATGGATATTCCTTTCATAGAACGGATCAATCCGTCCTTCTCTTCCGTATGCGGGCGGATTTGTCTTCCGGGGGCGGCAGCATACCTGCCCTTCTTCTCTATTATAATGGAACAATCCCAAAATGAAAAGACAAAAGGAGCAATTCCATGAGAATTAAACGTGTTTTCCGTCCCATTTTAGCCGGTGCAGCGCTGGGGCTGATGCTCTCTTTTCCCCAAAGCAGCATGGATGCCGCCCGAAATGCGCTGCTGCTGTTTTCAAAATCGGTGCTGCCCGCCCTTTTTCCCTTCACCGCCTGTATGCTTTTGCTCACCGCGGGACGGTCTTTTTCCCTTTTTCCGCTTTTGATTTTTGCCTATCTGGGCGGCTCGCCCGCAGGCGCGCGGCTGTTTGCCGACGCCCGGCTTTCCCCCGCGCGCGCCCAGCGTATCGCAAGGGCTACGGGGCTTATGAGCCCCTTGTTTTTCACGGGCACGCTTTCCGCCTGGCTGAATGATCCCAAAGCCGCCCTGCTTTTGCTTTTTTGCCATTATGCGGGCGGGATGCTGCTGCTTTTCCCTTTATCAAAGGGCGACAAAGAAAAGATCGCCCTTCCCCCGCTTTCCGTGGGCAGCGCCCTGCAGCAAAGCGCCCTCGCCATGCTGTCTGTAGCCGGGTGCGTAACGCTGGGCTCGGTAGGCGCCCGCCTTCTCTCCTGCGCGCTCCCCTTCCTGCCCCGGCTTCCGCTGGCGCTTTTACAAAGCGTTTTTGAGGTGACCTCCGGCAGCAAAAGCCTGATAAGTCTTTCTCCTCCCCTTCTTTTGCCGCTTTTGTCCTTTTTCACGGGCATGAACGGCTTTTCCATCCTTCTGCAGAACGCTGTCTGCTGGGGAAAGCACGGGATTTCCCTGTCCGATCTCCTTTTTTACGGCATTTTACGAGGAATAATTTCTTTTTTAATATGTTTTATGATTTTGCTTTGCCATCCTGCGTATTTTGCGGTATAATACTTAAGATACATAATGGGGGAGGTAGACTCATGGCGTTTGCGCATCTGCACTTGCATTCGGAATACAGCCTGCTGGACGGCGCCTGCAGGATCAAAAAACTGCCTGCACTGGTCAAGGAGCTGGGCATGGATGCCTGCGCCATTACCGACCACGGCGTACTCTACGGCGTGATCGATTTTTATACCGCCTGCAAGGACGCCGGCGTGCATCCCGTCATCGGCTGCGAAATGTACCTGTGCCCCGACATGGACGACAAACAGTTCACCACCCGCGAATGGAGCCACCTCATCCTCCTGTGCGAAAACGAAACGGGCTACAAAAACCTGATGTATCTGTGCTCCGAGGGCTTCACCCGCGGTTTCTATTACCGTCCCCGCATCGATTACAAGCTGCTGCGCGAGCATCACGAAGGCCTGATCTGCCTTTCCGCCTGCCTTTCCGGCGATCTGCCCAAATTCCTTCTGGATAACCGCATTGCCGAGGCCGAGCGCTACTGCTATCAGATGGAAGAGATCTTCGGCAAGGGAAATTTCTTCATTGAGATCATGGATCACGGCATCCAGGAAGAAAAGATCGTCCTGCCCCGCCTGATCGAAATGAGCGAGCGCACGGGCATCCCCCTTGTGGCCACCAACGACTGTCACTATATGCGTGCAAGCGACGCCGAAGCGCAGGAAGTGCTCATGTGCATCCAGACAGGCAAAACGCTGGACGATGAAAACCGCATGCGCATGGAGACCGATCAGCTGTATATCAAATCCGAAGCGGAAATGAAAAAGCTGTTTCCCAGTCATGAGGACGCCGTGGAGCGCGCCCATGAGATCGCCATGCGCTGCCGGGTGAACTTTGACTTCGGCAAGGTACACCTGCCCAAATTTCCCATTCCTGAGGGCTATACCAGCGAAAGCTATCTGCGCAAGCTGGTGGAGGACGGCCTGAAAGAGCGCTATGATGAATTCGATCCCGTCGCCCGCGAACGCATGGATTACGAGATCAACGTCATTTCCACCATGGGTTATGTGGATTACTTCCTCATCGTATGGGATTTTATCCGCTTCGCCAAGGAAAACGGCATCATGGTGGGCCCCGGCCGCGGCAGCGGCGCTGCCAGCATCGTGGCCTACTGCCTCAATATCACCCAGCTGGATCCCATCAAATACAATCTCACCTTTGAGCGCTTCCTGAACCCTGAGCGCGTATCCATGCCCGATATCGACATGGACTTTTGCTACGAGCGCCGTCAGGAAGTGATCGATTACGTTGCCCGCAAGTACGGACACGATCACGTGTGCCAGATCATCACGTTTGGCACCATGGCAGCCCGCGGCGTCATCCGCGACGTAGGCCGCGTACTGGGCTATTCCTACGGCGATACCGATCATATTGCCAAGCTGGTGCCCATGGATCTGGGCATGACCCTTGAAAAAGCGCTGAATATTTCCACCGAGCTGAAAACGCTGTATGACAACGACCCCGCCATCAGGCGCCTGATCGATATGTCGCTGCTTCTGGAAGGCATGCCCCGCCATGCCTCCACCCATGCGGCAGGCGTTTTGATCACCGGCGAGCCTGCGGTGAACTTTGTACCGCTGCAAACCAACGATCAGGTGGTCACCACCCAGTTTCCCATGGGCATCATCGAAAAACTGGGTCTTTTGAAAATGGACTTTCTGGGGCTGCGCACCCTCACCGTGATCCGCGATACGCTGGATCTCATGCACGATCAGGGCATTGAAATGAAGCCCGAAATGATCCCCATGGACGATCCCAAGGTGTACGGCATGATCTCTCAGGGCGACACCGACGGCGTGTTCCAGCTGGAAGGCGGCGGCATGCGCAGTTTCCTTACAAACATGGAGCCCGAAAATTTCGAGGACATCATCGCCGGCATCAGTTTGTACCGTCCCGGCCCCATGGATTCCATCCCCCGTTATATCGCCGGCAAGCGGGATAAAACCAGCGTGCGCTACGCAACGCCGCAGCTGGCGCCCATTCTGGACGTAACCTACGGCTGTATGGTGTATCAGGAGCAGGTCATGCAGATCGTCCGTGATCTGGCGGGCTACTCCTACGGACGAAGCGACCTGGTTCGCCGCGCCATGGCCAAAAAGAAAAAGGACGTCATGGCCAAAGAGCGCAAGAATTTCGTCTACGGATCGGAAGAAGAAAACGTGCCCGGCGCCGTGTCAAAGGGCGTTTCCGCCGAGGTGGCCGAGCATATCTTTGACGAAATGACGGCCTTTGCCTCCTATGCCTTCAACAAAGCCCATGCCGCCTGCTACGCCGTAGTATCGCTGCAGACGGCCTGGCTGAAATATTACTATCCCGCGGAGTTTATGGCTGCCATGATGAACAGCGTGGTGGGTAACTCCGACAAGGTCGCCGCCTACATCCAGTACTGCCGCAAGAAGAATATCCCCGTCCTGCCGCCCCACGTCAATTCTTCCGACCGCAAATTCACCGTTGAAACCAACGCGCAGGGCATAAAATGCGTGCGCATGGGCATGAGCGGTGTGAAAAACGTGGGCAACCATGCCGTGGACGCCATCGTACTGGAAAGAAAACTCAACGGCGTCTATCACAGCGTGTTTGATTTCTGCCGCCGCGTCAACTCCGAGCACGTCAACAAGCGCGCCGTGGAAAGCCTGATCATGGCGGGCTGCTTTGACAATCTGAACGCCACCCGTCTTCAGTGCATGCGGGTATTTGACTCCGCCATGGAGGCCAACGCCAACAAGCGCAAGCAGAATGTGGCGGGACAGATCTCATTGTTTGACTTTGGCGAAACCATGCAGGACGCCGCACTGCAGGATACCTATCCCGACTGCGGCGAATACCCCTACAAGCAGCTTCTCTCCATGGAAAAAGAGATGACGGGCGTGTATGTTTCGGGGCATCCGCTGGATGAATACCGCAAGGAGCTGGAAGGCCTTGAAGTCAATACCGCCTATATCCTTGATTTGAAGGACAGGCCCGACAGCGGCATTGACGAGGACGGCAAGCAGGTGGTCATGGGCGGCATTCTGGCCGCGCTTCGCCCCAAAGCCACCAAAAAAGGCACGATGATGGGCTTTTTGACGCTGGAAGACCTGACGGGACAGATCGAGTGTCTGCTCTTCCCCCGCATTTTCGAGCGCTACTCCAAATCCCTTGATCTGGACAGCCCCATTCTCATCCACGGACATCTGAGCGTGCGCGAGGATGAGGATACCAAGCTGATCGCCGATGTGATCGAGCCGCTGGTTCCCCTGCCCGAACCCGAAGAAGAGATCTCCGACGCCGAACGCGCCAAGCGTTCGCCCGTCAAGCTTTACCTGCGTTTAAAGCGCAGCCAGTTCCCTGAGGTCAGCGAGGTGCTGATGCGCCAGCCGGGCAAAGTACCGGTGTATCTGAACCTCCCGGATGAAAACATCACCCTCCTTGCTCCCCGTGACTGGTGGTGTCAGGACGCAGAGGATATGCAGGCTACGCTTATGACCGTTCTTGACCTCAAAGACATGAAAGTGGTGGACAAACGATGAATCTTGATACCGTCAGCATCAGCTTTCCCGCACAGAAAAACTATGCGCTGCTTCTGCGCATGTTCGCTTCGGGCGCCGCAGCCTCCTACGATCTTCCCGTTGATATGCTGGAAGATCTGCGTATGGCGGCGGAA
Source organism: Clostridia bacterium (assembly GCA_017549335.1). Taxonomy (GTDB): domain Bacteria; phylum Bacillota; class Clostridia; order Christensenellales; family Aristaeellaceae; genus SFMI01. Next base: position 32,438 of record JAFYVB010000006.1, read on the forward strand.
GAAAGTTATGACTGCCTGCTTTCGGGCGCAGTGAAGGAAGATACGCTGCTCAACTGCGATCTGTACCGTCCGGATGAAAAAAGCGTCACCATGCATATGCGTTTGTCCGGCCGCAGCGGTTCGCCCCTGCAGGACCAGGAAAACGAGCTGGTCTATGCGATTCTTTCCACGCTGGTGAACGAGGTCATTCTCTTTGCCGACGCCAAGGGCGTTTTCGGCATCCGTATGACGCTCAAGGCGGAGAACTAAAATGAACGGCACGATTTTGCAGCAAAAAGCGAACGCGTATTACCAAACGCGTTCCAGGGAAGCGCTGGAGGCGGCGGCGGAAGCCTGTCTGCCGCTTTGCGCCGCCATTGCACGCCGTTTTTCGGGCAGAGGCGCCGATGAAGAGGATTTAAAGCAGGTCGCCGCCATGGCCTGCATGAAAGCGCTTTCCACGTACTCTCCCGAGCATGGCGCATTGTTTTCCACCTATGCCGCCCAAAGCGCCGCAGGCGCGGTGCGCAATCATCTGCGCGATCACGGCGGTCTGGTGCGCACGCCCCGCAGCCTGTATGAGCAGTATGCCCTTCTCACCCGCGCCCGCAGTCAGCTGACGCAGTCGCTCCACCGTGAACCCACGGTCAGCGAGCTGAGTGAAAAGCTGGGCTGGGACAGACAAAAAACCATCGATACCCTGCTCAGCCGCGATGCAAGAGAAACGGTATCCTTCGATCATCAGACAGACGATGACGCGCCCTCCCTGCTGGATACGCTGGGCAGCGCCGACAAAAACCTGTCCGCTTTTGAACAAAACGAGGACCTGCGCAGCGTACTTTCTTCCCTGTCCGAGCATGAACAGAATCTGTTGAAGCTCCGTTATTTTGACAATCTCTCCCAGCGCGCCGTGGCGCAGCATCTGGGGATTACGCAAATGCAGGTCTCCCGCATCGAGCGCCGAGTGCTCTCCTCCCTGAAAGAAAGGCTTGTCCTATGAGAAAGCTGTCCCGTGACATCGATATCCGCAAAAACGCCATGTACGCCATTGTCATCAATGCCGTACAGATTTTCGCTATCTGGGCGCTGGCCATCCTTTTGATCATCGAGCACAGTCTGGTTATCTCCGTCGCTTCCTTTGCCATCGCGGTCATCGTCACCATCGGCGCTTCCGTAGATATCCGCGAAGCGCTGATCTCCCGCCGCAGAGCCGCGCAGGCGGATACCCTCAGCAATATGGTCAGCCAGATGGACGCTCTCAACCGCACGCTGCGCGCCCAGCGGCACGATTTTCTCAATCATCTGCAGGTAGTCTATTCGCTGATCGAAATGGAGGAGTATCAAGAGGCCGCCGACTACATCGAAAAAGTCTACGGCGATATGCAATCCGTTTCCCGCACCATGCGCACGGACAATCCCGCCATCAACGCCCTGCTTCGCGCCAAGATCGCAACCTGTGAGGAAGCAGGCATCCGCGTTGCGCTCAACGTTTCCGGCAGCTGGAAAAACCTGCCCATGCCCGCATGGGAAATGTGCCGCGTGTTCTCCAATATCATCGACAACGCCTGCGACGCGCTGAAAAACACCACCGACAAGGAACTTTCCGTTACCCTGAAGGAGGATCTGCGCGGCTTTACCTTCAGCGTGGAAAACAACGGCCCCATGATCCCCTCCCACCTGATCGGCAGCATTTTCGAGCCCGGCATCTCCTCCAACGGCGAAGGCCGCGGCATGGGACTTTATATCGTCCGAACCACCCTTGAAAACTACGGCGGCAGTATCACGGTGCAGAGCAATGCCGCCAGAACGGCTTTTGCGGGCAGTATCCCGCATACAAAGGAGCAAAATGACCGTCAAAGCAAAAAAGATCAAAGCGCTTGATCTGATCATGGCCCGCGGCCTTTTTACCGATGAAAAGGAAGCCCGCGCCTACCTGATGGCAGGCGAAGTATATGCGGGCACCCAGCGCGTGACCGGCGCCGCGCAAATGCTGCCTGCCGACTGCGATATCCACGTAAAAGGGCTTTCCATGCCCTACGTATCCAAGGGCGGCTTCAAGCTGGAGGGCGCCATCCGCGACTTTGGCATCAACGTGAAGAACCGGGTATGCATTGACGCCGGCGCATCCACGGGCGGCTTTACCGACTGTCTTGTCAAGCACGGCGCGGCGTGTGTGTATGCCGTGGACGTGGGCTTCGGTCAGCTGATGGGTTCGCTTCGGCAGAATCCCCATGTGGTCAATCTGGAAAAAACCAACATTTCCGACGAAAAGCTGCTCTCCCTCGACCCCAAGCCCACGCTGGGTTCGGTGGATCTGAGCTACCTTTCGTTGCGCAAGGGTATTCCCGCCTTTGCTGAGATCCTCAAATACGAGGGCGAATTGATGTGTCTGGTCAAGCCCCTTTTTGAAACGGAGGACGCCGAAGCCCGCCGTACGGGCGTATTGCCCGACGACGCCTACGAAGGCGTTCTGCTGGATCTGATCCGCGACGTCAACGCCCTGCCCTATGCACGGGCGGTAAACGTCACCCATTCCCCCGTCACAGGCAACGCAGGAACAAGAGAGTTTTTCCTGCACGTGGCCTTGTCCCAAACTCCCGGGGAAATCAAAGACCTTAAGCAGGAGGTCCGCGCCGCCGTCGAGCGCGTGCTTCAGCTTCATCTGTACGAAAAACAGGCCTGAGGGCCGCGAAAGTGAGATACCATGTTCCATCAGGATGACAGCATGATCAAGTTCGGCATTACGCCCCTTGACAACATTTTCATTCTCGATTACCTTCCCGCCGCAAAGGGCGATTACGTGAAGGTGTATTTGTATGCCCTACACCTGAGCGCCCGTCCCAGGGAAGACATGAGCATTGCCGAAATAGCTCACAGTCTGAGCCTGTCCGAAAGCGAAGTGGACAGCGCGCTGCGTTACTGGGAGCGCCGCCGGCTGATCGTACGCCCAGGCGATAATCCCCCTGCCTACCGTTTTGTCAGCCCCGCGCAGCTGTATGCCGGGGGCAATGAAAATCTGGAAGCAGACGGGCCTTTTGTCGCTTTCTCCGAGGACGTCTATGCTATTTTCGGCGACCGGCGCAAAATCACGCCCGCCGAGATTTCCCGCGCCTACGAATGGGTGCAGGATCTGCATCTCCCTCAGGAAACCGTGCTCATGCTGCTGGCCCACAGCATCGCCACCCGCGGCATCCAGTTTTCCTTCAAGGCCGCCGAAGCCGACGCTGTGCGCATGTGCGAAGCAGGTGCGCTGACCGCCGAAGACGCCGAATCCTTCTTTGCCCACACCCGCAAAGTGCACGAAGGCACCCGTGCCGTGCTGCGCCGTCTTGGCAAGCGCCGCCAGCCCAGTCAGGATGAAATGGATCTGTACCGCAAATGGACCGAAGAGTGGCAGTTTGCCCCCGACGCCATTTTGGAAGCCTGCAGTGAAACCACCAAGGGCGAGCCCACCATGGCCTACCTTGACGGCATTTTGAACGGCATCCGCACCCGTGCCGCAAACGCCGGCGATAAAGTGCAATCCGCCGACGATATGCGCCGCAGGATGACCGCCGACAAGGGCGATATGGACGCCGTGCGGCAATTTGCCTATGCTTTGGGCGTCAAAAATCCTCCCGCCACGCTGCAGGTCATCTATCAGCGGCTGTGCCGCGATCATGCACCCGAACTGGTGCTGCTGGCCGCCGAGCAATCCAAAAATGCTCAGCGCGGCGTGGACGCGGTGGAACAGTATCTTGAGATCTACCGCAAGAATAACCTGACCACCCGCCGCGAAGCAGAAGCCTATATCGCTTCCGTCCGCGAAGCAAACAAGGCGCTCTACCGCATCTTTGAAGCCTGCGGACACGCCGCCGCTCCCACCGCCGCCGACCGTGCGCTGTATAAGAAATGGCAGGGCATGGGCTATAACGAAGAAATGATCCTGCTGGCCGCCGCGCAGGCGCAGTCGGCAGAAAACAAACCGCCCTACATCGACAAGGTGCTGCAGGCCTGGCATGAAGCCGGCGTGACGGAGCCCGCCCAGGTATCCGCCCGCAAGGCAGCACACAAAACGCCCGCCGCGCAGCGCACCGGCAAGCAGGTGGGCGCACAGCAGTACACCCAGCGCGAATATACCGAAACCCAGCTTGACAGCGCACTGACAGACGATATTTTGAAGGAGGCGAAGGGCAGCAATGGATAACCGCATCATGCAGGAAGTTTTAAGCGAGCTTTCACAGCAGCGAAGCGCCAATGAGCGGGAAGAAATGCGCCGCCGCACCGAAGTCACCGAAAAATGCCCCGAGATCGGCGAAATCATGGTCAAGCGTCAGCAAAGCGTGCTGGCCAGCATCTATTCCGCCTTCGCTCTTCCGCCGGAAGAAAACCTGGAAGAAAAAGTGCTGGCATGGAATGCGCAGATCAAGCTTTTGCTCAAGCAAAACGGCTATCCCGAAAATTATCTGGAGCCTGTATGCCGCTGCAAGGCCTGTGAAGACACCGGGTACGTGGGCGAAAGCAAAAAAACGCTGTGTGCCTGCGCACAGGCACTGTATGCAAAGCATCTTGAAAAGGGCGGCGTTTTTGAACAGGAGCAGTCCTTTGAAAACTACGACGAAAACGTATTCCCCGATACGCCCCTCCCCGGCACGGACGTCACTCAGCGCCGGTATATGGCGGTCATCCGCCGCCGCTGCGAGGAATATGCCAACGCCCTCCCCCATCCCGCCCAGAAAACACTGCTTCTCTACGGCGGCAGCGGTCTTGGCAAAACCTACCTCCTGCGTGCCATCCATACCCGTGCCCGTGAAATGGATATCCCCGCCCTGTGCATGACGGCCAACACCTTCCTGCGCACCGCCAGGGAAGCGTATTTCTCCCGCGACCAGCAGGGTCTGGATGCTTTGTACGAAACGCCGCTTCTGCTCATTGATGATCTGGGCACCGAGCCCCTGTTGGAAAACATCACGGTGGAACAGCTGTTCAATCTGATCAACGAGCGTCAGAACGCCCGTCTTTGCACGGTGCTGAGCACCAATCTGTCTCTGACCGAGCTGAAAGCACGCTATACCGAGCGCGTTCTTTCCCGTCTGCTTGACAAACGCAGCTGCCAGACGCTGCATTTCCTGGGCGAGGACATCCGCCTGAGATAAGAGTTGCAAGCGGCTGCAAAAAAATGTATAATAAATTTTGATTTTTACGGAAAGGAGGCATAGACGTGAAGGGTCGCATTCTCTTTGCTCTTTTATTCGCAGCACTGATGGCGCTGGGCATCGTATCGCTTGGCGATATGCAGCTTGAAGCCGCCCTTCTGCCTGCCCAAAGCCGCCTGACCGTGTATATCACCGCCGCGCCTGTGCCGGACGTCCCCGCAGCCCCCGAAAATATGCAGGCTGCCGAAAAAACGGTATCTCACGCGCCGCCCGTTCCCGTGCGGGAGCCCTGCGTTTCCCGCGGCGAAAAGGCGCCTGTGCTTCAGCAAAGCTATTATCTCGCCCACTATCAGGCCTTTCATTATTCGGATCGCGCCGGATAAGCCATCCGCCGCCGTCCGTCTGTAAAATAATGAATTAAAAGGAGTTTTACCCATGAAAAAGTTTAACGTCACCAAGCTCGTCAGCCTTCTCGTGCTGATCGCTGTTATCGCCGCCACCGCCGCCGGCGCTTATCTTGGCATTGCCGGCCGCAACACCCAGATGGTCACCGTCAACGAAAACGGCGTGGACGTGGAGCGCGCGCTGTACCGTCAGGTCGCTTTCATCCCCAACACCCTGAACACCAGCTGGAAAGAAGCCATCATTCCCTCCGCTCAGCTGGGCGGCGGCACCGTGTATGAATTTACCGCCGCTAACTCCGACCTTTCCGAATCCGACTTCGCCGCTGCCGCCAAAACGCTGCGTGACCGCGCTGTTCTGCTGGTAGGCGATGCCTCCGTATCTTATGAAGGCAACGTTATTTCCCTCGTGATCCCCTCCGACGAGCCTGATACCACCGTGGCTTCCGTTCTCGCCGTTCCCGGCAACGTCACCTTTGCCATGTACGATCCCTCCACCGGCCTGTTTGGCGAAAGCGTGCTGACCAAGGAACACGTCAAAAATGCCGGCTACTATAGCGACGGCGCCGGCTACTATGTGCAGATCGAGATGAACGCGGCCGGCAAAAAAGCGCTGAAGGCCTTCATCGACGCCAATCCCGGCGAGGTCCTCTACGCCCTGCTGGACGGCGGCTACTTCGGCTATTCTTCCCTGAACTCTGCCTCGGATACTTCCCTGCTCTCCGTCACCTGCGACGACTGGACCTATGCGCTGACCGCCACCATTGCCGCTTCCACCGATACGCTGAATGCCGCCGTCTCCGTCAGCAACACCTACGCTGCCGAAGGCAAGCTCGCCTGGGTGCTTGATGCTTTCATCATCGCCATGTTCATCGTGACCGTGCTCTCTGCGCTGCTTATGATCATCCGCAGCAAGCTCACCGGCCTGATGAGCGCCTTGACCCTGTGCGCCCAGAGCGTTGTATTCTGCCTGCTGATGGCGCTGATCGCCGCTGACGCTTCCTGGAAGATGTCCCTGAGCTCTCTGGTGATCATCACCGCCTGCCAGATTCTCTTCATCGGCGGCATCGTACTGTTCAATGAAAAGCTGGCTGCGCTGAAGAACCGCGGTCTCAAACAGGCCGTCGCTCTGGCTGCCAAAAAGCTGGCAAAGCCTCTGTCCATGATTTACGGCATGCTGATCGTTCTGGGTCTGGTTATCATGGCTGTTTACGGCATCAAGCCTGCTGCCTACCTGGGCCGCATCATCGCCCTCAGCGGTCTGACCTCCTTTGTTGCCATCTTCGGCGCACTGCGTGTGATGCTCTCTTGCCTGAACACCCTCAAGTCCAATAAATAATTCACTCTTACCTGCAAAGCGTTCTTCCCGTAAGCGGGAAGAACGCTTTGCCTTATCCAAAGGAGCACTATGCACCGATTTATCTGCCGCGGCGCCCGCGGGCATATCGAAGGAATCAACGATCACCTTGCCGCACTGCTCATCGCAAGGGGCGCAGACACCCCCGAAAAGGCACATCGCTTTCTCCATCCTTCTGAAAGCGAGCTGAACGACCCTATGCGTTTGCACGGCATGGACAAGGCGCTGCCGCTGATCCGCGACGTCCTGTCCCGCCGCGCCCCCGTCATCGTATACGGCGACTATGACTGCGACGGCGTATGCGCTACCGCCATTTTGTCCGAAACCTTCCGCCGGTTGAACGCCCCTGTACGCACCTATATTCCCAATCGCAAAACCGAAGGCTACGGGCTCAATGAGGAGGCCGTAAAAACGCTTGCGTCCCCCGGCGCGCTGCTGATCACCGTGGACTGCGGCATCACCAGCGTCAGCGAAGTGCGCCTCGCCAAGGAATTGGGCATGAACGTGATCGTTACCGATCACCATACCCCGCAGGAGGAATTGCCGCCTGCCGACGCCATTGTACACGCCGCTTTGGGGGATTATCCCTGCAAATCGCTTTGCGGCGCGGGCACCGCGTGGAAAATGGCCTGTGCGCTTGAAAACCGCATCGTATATGAAAGCCTTGATCTGTGCGCGCTGGCGACCATCGCCGATATGGTGCCGCTGCTGGATGAAAACCGCGTACTGGCTGCGCTCGGTCTTCGGGAAATGCAATCCGCCCATCATATCGGTCTGCACGCGCTGCTGAAAATCGCAGATATTGAACCCGGCAGCAGCATTTCGGGGATGCAGGCCGCTTTCCAGCTGGCTCCCCGCATCAACGCCTGCGGACGCATGGAAACCGCGGACATTGCGCTGGAGCTTCTCCTCACGCAGAATGCTTCCCGCGCCGATCAACTGGCAGACGCCGCCGATAAGCTCAACGCCCGCCGCAAGAACATCGAACAGCATATCTTTGAAGCCGCTGACGAGCAGGCCAAGGCCATGGATCTGTGCAGCCTCCGCGCCATCGTGGTGGAGGGCGAAGCCTGGGAAAGCGGCGTGGTAGGCCTTGCTGCAGGCCGCCTTGCCGAGCGCTACGGCTATCCCAGCGTCGCCCTGTCCCGGGACGGGGACGTGTGCGTGGGCAGCGCCCGCAGTGCATCGGGCGTGGATCTTTATCAGGCCTTATATGAATGCCGCGATCTGTTTGTTCGCTTCGGCGGTCACAAGCAGGCAGCGGGGCTTACCATCGAAGCCGGGAATCTCCCCGCTTTCCGTCAGCGGCTCAGTGAAGCCGTTGCTTCGCAGCTGGGCGATCGCATCCCCATGCCCGAAACGGTGTATGACAGCGAGATCGAGCTTTCAGAGATCACCGTTCCCTTCATCGAAAGCCTGTCTCTGCTTGAGCCCTTTGGCATGGGAAATCCCGCGCCTGTGTACCTTTTGCAAAATGCCGACGTGCTTTCTGCCCGTGCCGTAGGTGCGGACGGGAACCACCTGAAGCTGCTTTTATCCCAAGCGGGCGTGCAGCGGGACGCCATCGCCTTCCACATGGGGCAGCGCGCCGGTATCATGCACGGCGAATGCCAGTTGGCTATTACGCCCGTGGTCAATTCCTTCCGCGGCAAGGTAAGCGCCCAGTGCCGTGTAGAGGCCGTGGGACGCAGTCAAAATCGCTTTTCGGGCGATCCGGAGGGCGAATCCCAGGCTCTTTTGCAGGAATTGAGCACCCTTTGTCGAATAAATTTAAGTTATCCCCCTGCCGATATTCACCCCTTTGAAGAAGGCGCATGGCAGGAGGAAGAGCAGGGTACGCTGCTTTTGTGCCGCACCGCCGAAACAGCCAACCGCATGTGTGCGCTGTATCCCGGCTATGACGCCGTGAAAACAGGCGCTGCAGAGCCTCGCGCCTACAACGCCGTATGGCTGTGCGACAAAGCCGCCTGCCGCGGCCCCTACAAGCGCGTTGTGCTGTGCGACGGGCTTTTGTGCACGCAGGAAGCGGCATACGTCGCGTCCCTTTACCCCGGATGCGAAATTTTCGCCGCGCCGCTGTCCGACGCCCTGCGCGCCCGCTATGACGCCCTTGACTGTACGGTGGATTTTCTCCGTGATTTTTACCGCCGCCTGATGTCCGGCGTCTCTCCCGATCTTTCCGTCCCTCAAAATGCTGCCGCCGCGCGCATCCTTGAAAACATGGGGCTGATCGCCCTTGCACCCGCACCGCAGCTTTTGCCCATGAAAAAGACCTCCCCCGAAAACGATCCCCTGTACAAACTCATCCGTCGCGAAGGAAGTGTCACCTGATGGGTACCGTTTATGTATGCATGGAGCTTGAGCAGATGCTCGAGCGTCTCCAACATTATCATCCCAACGCCGATACCGACCTGGTTTCGCGCGCCTATGCATTTGCACAGCAGCAGCACCTGGGGCAAACGCGTCTGAGCGGCGAACCCTATTTTGTGCATCCCGCGTATGTGGCCAGCATCCTCACAGAGATCGGTATTGATGCGCCTACCATCGCCGCGGGTCTTCTGCATGATACGGTGGAGGACTGCAAGGACGTAACCCTTGCCACCGTTACCGAAATGTTCGGCGAAGAGGTTGCCCGCCTGGTAGACGGCGTTACAAAGCTGGATAAGCTGGACTTTACCGACCGCGAGGAGCGTCAGGCCGAAACGCTGCGCAAGATGATCCTGGCCATGGGTAAGGATATCCGCGTGGTGCTCATCAAACTGGCCGACCGCCTGCACAACATGCGCACACTCAAATTCAAATCCCCCGAGCGTCAGGTAGCCATCGCCCGTGAAACGCTGGATATTTACGCGCCGCTGGCTCACCGTCTGGGCGTATACAAAATCAAGGCCGAATTGGAAGATCTGTCGCTGCGCTATATCGATCCCGAAGGCTATCAGGATGTGGCCCGCAAGGTGGGCATCAAGCGCGCCGAACGCGAGGACAACATCAAGCTGGTCATCGAGGAGCTTTCCCAAAAGCTTTCGGAAACCGGTATGCAGTTTGAAGTTGTCGGCCGCCCCAAGCATCTGTACAGTATTTACCGCAAGATGGTCATCCAGAACAAGCCCTTTGACCAGATCTACGATCTGATCGCCATCCGCGTGCTGGTTTCCTCCATTCCCGACTGTTACAGCGTACTGGGCGTTTGCCATACGCTGTGGACGCAGGTACCCGGCCGCTTTAAGGATTACATTTCCGTTCCCAAGAACAATATGTACCAATCGCTGCACACTACGGTGATCGGCGGGCGCCGCGTGCCCTTCCCCTTTGAAATTCAGATCCGCACCCGCGAGATGCACCACATCGCCGAGTACGGCATCGCCGCACACTGGCGCTATAAGGAAGGCGGCGGCGACAAGGGCTTTGACAAAAAACTGTACTGGCTCCGTCAGATCCTGGACTGGCAGAGCGAAACCCGCGACAGCCATGAATTTATCGACGGTCTGAAGACCGATCTGTTCAGCGAGCAGGTATTCATTTTCACCCCCAAGGGCGATATTATCGACCTGCCCCGCGGCGCAACGCCGCTGGACTTTGCCTACCGCGTACACTCTGCCGTAGGCAACAGCTGCACGGGCGCCAAGATCAACGGCCGCATCGTCACGCTGGATACTCCCCTGGAAACGGGCGACCGCGTGGAAGTGCTGACTTCCGCCAACTCCAAGGGCCCCAGCCTCGACTGGCTGAAGATCGTCAAAACCCAGGGCGCCCGCGCCAAGATCCGCCAGTATTTCAAGCGCGAACTCCGCGGTGAAAACGTGCAGAAGGGCCGCGATATGCTGGAACACGAGGCCAAGCGCCGCGGTGTACAGCTGGGCCTTCTCACCAAAGCCGATCTCGTGGCGCCGCTGCTTGAAAAATACGCCTTCAACGATATGGAAGACCTGCAGGGCGCCGTCGGCAGCGGCATGATCGCCTCCACTTACGTCATTTCCCGTCTGATCGAAGAGCAGCGCAAGGCTGAAGAACAGGAAAAACCCAAGGAAGCGCCCTCCCTGCCCACCCCGCAGGAGGTCGTGCATCAAGGCAAGCCCACTCAGGGCATTTATGTGGAGGGCGGCAGCGGTATGCTGGTACGCTTTGCCCGCTGCTGCAATCCCGTGCCGGGCGACGATATCGTGGGCTATATCACCCGCGGCCGCGGCGTGACGATCCACAAAGCCGACTGCATCAACGCCCTGTACACCGAGCCCGAGCGCAAGGTGGGCGTATCCTGGGCCATGGAAAATACCGGACGCTTCAATACCACGCTTCAGATCATGGCCTACGACCATGACAATCTGCTGGGCGAACTGACCAACTATGTGCAGGATACCGGCGCGCCCATCTCCGCCATCAGCGGCAGGGTCAATAAAAACAAAACCTGCACCATCACCATGGTGGTACAGGTGGAAAGCCGCGAGCAGCTGGACGCCGTGCTGCGCCGTGTGCAGAAGCGCGCAGACGTGATCGAAGCCTTCCGCGTGGGCGGATAAAACCTTTCAGTTTGTTATGTACTTACGTGTATTTCTAACATTACAGGAGGAAATGATACTGTGGCAGTACCAAAGTTCTTTGAATTCTTCCCCGCCGTACTTCAGGTTCTTCTTGACGGTTCCGAAAAAACGGTCAAACAAATTCGTGAAGAATCCATAAACATTCTTCGTGTTTCCGAAGAAGCTTGCAAGGAACTCCTTCCCAGCGGCCGTCAACGTACAGTTGACAACCGCGTTAATTGGGCTATCACATATCTCAAAAATGCAGGGTTGATCGTTTCTACCCGCCGTGCTGTTTATGCCATAACTGACGAAGGGAGCAAAGCATACACAGACGTCGGCAACAAACTTGACCTTACTTACCTGGAACGCTACGAGAGTTTTCGCGCTTTTCACAATATTTCTGCAGATGCTCCTGTTAACGTCAAGAAGCAGGACACCACTCTCGAAGACACACCTTTGGATATGTTTGAAAAAGCCTATTCGCAGATCAATTCAGCCTTGGCAGAGGATCTTCTGTCTGCGGTTATGGATCATAGTCCCGATTTCTTTGAGCAATTAGTCGTTGATCTTTTGCTGAAAATGGGTTATGGCAGTTCCATCGATTCTTCCGGATTTGTTGTCGGCAAAAGCGGCGACGAAGGCATTGATGGTATTATTCGTGAGGATAAACTTGGATTCAGCAATATCTATATTCAAGCAAAACGCTGGGATCCCGCAACTATGACCGTTGGCCGTCCTGAAATTCAAAAATTTGTTGGTGCACTTGCTGGTCAAGGCGCTACCAAAGGCTTGTTCATCACAACCACACAATTTACAAAAGAAGCCGTAAACTATGCCAGCAAACAATCAGCAGCAAAAATTGTTTTGGTAGACGGTCATCAGCTTACCAGACTGATGATAGAATACAGCATAGGTGTTTCTGTACAATCTACCTATACAATCAAAAAAATCGATTCTGACTATTTCGATGATTCCATGAACTAATCAGAAGTTACGCCGCTTCGGCGGCTACACCTCATCCGACTCATTTCATTCGCCACCTTCCCCTCAAGGGGAAGGCAAGGATAGAACTGTCAAACTCTTGTCCGAATAGACATGAGTTGATTGCCCCGTCTCAATTAACCCTTGGCTTCCCCTTGAGGGGAAGCTCCGCCGCAGGCGGTGATGAGGTGTAGCGCTGCGCAGAGCGCGTTATCCCTAATATCCAAAGCGAGGTTTTCTCTATGCGCTGTGTAGTTCAAAGAGTCCTTGAATCCTCCGTATCCGTGGAGGGCAAGGTTGTTGGCGCCATCGGAAAAGGATTGATGGTATTGCTGGGCGTCAAATCGGGCGACACCGAAAAGGACGCCGAATATATCGCCGGCAAGATTTTAAAGCTGCGCATTTTCGAAGACGAAAACGGCAAAATGAACCGCTCTGTCACCGATATCGGCGGTCAGGTTTTGTGCATCAGCCAGTTTACGCTGCTGGGCGACGCCCGCGGACAGAACCGTCCGGGCTTCACGCTGGCGGAGGCGCCCGAACGCGCCAACGAACTGTATGAATACACCTGTGAATGCATGAAAAAAGCCGGCATGCACGTGGAGAAAGGCATTTTCCGCGCCGACATGAAGGTGCATCTCATCAACGACGGGCCGGTCACCATTCTCCTTGACAGTGAAAAGAATTTTTAACGGAGCAAACCATGATCGATATCCAAACCCTTGTTTTGGGGCCGCTTCAAACCAACTGCTATATCGTTTCCCTGCCCGGCAGCAAGCACGTTGCCGTCATTGATCCGGGCGATGATATCGCGGCGCTGCAAAAAGCCCTTGAAGGCAAGACCGTTGCGGGCGTACTGATCACCCACGCGCACTACGATCACATTTTAGGTCTGCCCGCGCTGCAGAATGTACCCGTTTACGTTCATGAAAACGACGCCCCCGCCATGACAAATGCAGCATTCAACATGGCTCCGCCCGAAACGCCTGCCCCCCGTGTGCCTGCCACGCACTTGGTGAAGGAGGGCGACGTCCTGTCCCTTGCCGGCATTGATTTCACCGTTTTGCACACGCCCGGACACAGCATGGGCAGCGTATGCTATCAGGCAGGCGACGTCCTCTTCACCGGCGATACGCTCTTTGCTCACGGCTATGGGCGCACCGATCTGTACGGCGGCAGCTTTTCGCAATTGATGCAGTCGCTGCGCAAGCTCCTGCGCATGAACATTCACATTTACCCCGGTCACGGCGAGGACGCCGTATTTGGCCGCGAAGGGAACGAACAACGATGAAAAGCGTCAGTCTTTACACCTGCGCACCGCAGCTTTCCAATGATATGGCGGAAGTGCTGCGGCTGTACATGGGCAATATCACCCTGCTGGTCAACGAAGCCGGCGGGGATTTTTGCATCACCCATACGGAGGAGATCAAGGAAAATCAGCGCCTTGTTTCTGCCTGTATGGAGGGCAAGACCGTACAGGAAAGCGCCGATCTTACGGGCGACGAGGTGATCGACAAGCGTCTGCGCCGCCGCATGGCCAAGCTGTGCATTTACAGCCTGATGAAGGCGCATTTTGGCTTTACTCCGCCGTGGGGATCGCTGACGGGCATCCGTCCCACGCGTTTGGTCTATGCCGAAATGGAAAAGGGGCGCACCCTTGACGAAGCATCCGCGCAGGTGCAGCGCATCTTTGACGTAAGCAGCGAAAAGCTCAGCGTTATGCGCGATATCATCACCGTGCAGCAGACGCTGCCCGTACCGCAGCAGGACGAGATCGACATTTACATCGGCATTCCTTTTTGCGTATCCCGCTGCGCCTACTGCAGTTTTCTTTCGGGGGAAGTGGGCAACGGCAAGCTGCTCACCCCTTATGTGGATGCGCTGGAACGCGAAATTCAATTATCCCTTCGTCTTCTGGAAGAAAAACAGCTGCGTCCCCGTGCCTTTTACATGGGCGGCGGCACGCCCACCTCGCTGCCTGCGCCGCTGCTTGCCCGGGTACTCACCGCCGCGCGTCCGCTGATGGAACGCTGCAGTGAGGTCACCGTGGAGGCCGGGCGTCCCGACACCATTGACCGTGATAAGCTGCAGGCGCTGCTTGACGCCCGCGTGACGCGCATATCGGTCAATCCCCAGACCATGCATGACGAAACGCTGCAGCGCATCGGACGCCATCACACCTGCAAACAAACGGAAGACGCCTACCGTCTCGCCCGCGACATGGGCTTTGATCACATCAATATGGATCTGATCGCCGGTCTGCCCGGCGAAAACCTAAGCATGTTCCGTCAGACCCTGGACTGGCTGCGCGATCTTTCGCCCGAAAGCATGACGGTGCACACCCTGTCCATCAAGCGCGCAAGCCTTTTGCATCTGTGGGAGGCACAGCTGCCCGACGGCGACATGGTGGCGGATATGGTACGCGCCGGCGCTGCCGCCGCCAAGGAAATGCAGATGGAGCCTTATTACCTTTACCGCCAGAAATACATGGCGGGCAATCAGGAAAACGTGGGCTATGCGCTGAAAGACCACGCCTGCCTGTACAACATTGACATGATGGAAGAAACCGCCAACGTGCTGGCCATGGGCGCAGGCGCCGCCAGCAAGCGGCTGTTTGACCGCAAGGGGTTTATCAAACGCGCTTTCAACGTAAGCGATATCTGCCAGTACATTGACCGCGTGGAGGAAATGGCTCAGCGCAAGCGGGAATTGTGGGAAATGGCGGAAGAGGACGCGAAGGAGGAAACGAAAGAAGGAACGGTACTTTCTTGAGCCAAGAAAGTACCAAAGAACCTGCGTTATACCGATCAGGTTGTGTGTAGGCACTGTCCATCCCTCATGGATAAGCACCTGTGCAGAAGTTACGTCCTCCGCAGAGGACGTAACTTCTCCCCGCGGGCGATACCACATACCCACACGGCAGGCTAATGGCGCAGCCATCGTGTCCGTGAAACGGACAAGAAAAAAGAGAGTGAATATCATCGGGGCGAGCTTGCTCGCAGCCGTGATAGTCACTCTCTTTTTTGTTTTGCCTGCCGTAACTTTCACCCACACATAAACGCAGGTTTTCAGGAGAGCTCGAGAGGCGCTTTTACCATAAAAGCGGCCTCTCGAACGTTTCTCTCCCTCTTTTTCGCGCTTTCTTGCGCCCTAAACCGACGCCTCCGGGCGCTTTCCCGCTGTATCATGCATAGGGAAGGAGGCGAGGGCTGTGACGATCGCAGGCGAATGGTTTCTGTGCGCAAATCTTCTGCTGGATGCGGCCTGTCTGCACGCAGTGGGGCGCATTGGCGGGAAAGCGGTGCGGGCGGAAAGGATCATCCTTGCTGCGCTGTGGGGAACGGTCAGCGCCATGCTTTCCCTGATGTATTGGGGCATACAGGCAAGCGTGTATGTTTCGCTGCCCATTGCAGCATCGATGACGCTTGGGGCCTTTGGTCTTCGCAATGCGCCGAAGGGCACTGCGCGTCTGGCTGTTCTGGGGATCTTCTCCTCGGGTGCGGCGCACATTCTGCATGACCTGGGGCTTTCTGCGCCCGGCATTGTATTGTGTCTGCTTCCTGCCATCGACTTTGCTTTTCATACGCTGCGCAGCGCACGGCATGAGCAGCGCGGGGAAGCGGAGATCCGTCTGCTGTTTGATACCGGCGGCGTGTCGCTTTGCGGCATCTGGGATACAGGCAATATGCTGCGCGATCCCGTTACGTCCCTGCCCGTGATCGTGGTTTCCTACCGTGCGCTCAAGCCGTACCTGCCCGGCGGCGTCGATCCTGCGCGCTACGAAACGCTGCCCCACGGTTTCCGCCTGATCAGCGTACAGACCGCTGCGGGCGCCAAATTGCTGATGTGCTTCCGTCCGCGGGCGATCTATATCCGTTTCGGACGGATCTGGCGGGCGTTTCACGCCGTTGTTGCCGTATCCGCATCGCTGCCGGAAAACCGGGCGCTGCTGCCGCCCACGCTGGAAGCTTGATAAAGGGAGGATTTTTATGCATACATCGGACATTCGCCTGCGCCTGTGGGGCTTGCTTTCACGCCTGTGCGGAGAGGGCCTGTATTACATCGGCGGCGCCGATCCCCTTCCTCAGCCGCTGTCAAGAGAGGAAGAAGCCGCGCTTTTGGCGCAGCTGCCCCATGACGACGGTTCTGTGCGCGATATCCTTATTGAGCATAATTTAAGGCTGGTTGTTTTTATCGCCCGCAAGTTTGAATCCTCAGGCGTTGGGCTGGAGGATCTGATCTCCATCGGCACCATTGGGCTGATCAAGGCGGTCAACACCTTTGATCCCGAAAAGAAAAACAAGCTGGCCACCTACGCCTCCCGCTGCATCGAAAACGAAATGCTGATGCATCTGCGGCATACGGCGCGGATGCGCCATGAAATATCGCTGGATGAGCCGCTGCGCACCGATTGGGACGGCAACGAGCTTTTGCTCAGCGACGTATTGGGCACGGAGAGCGATCTTGTCTACCGGCGCATGGACGACAAAGTGGAAAAGCAGCTTTTGCGTCTGGCGCTTGAAAAGCTGCCCGAACGCGAGATGACCATCATGCAGCTCAGGTTCGGTCTGGGTGGACAAAAGGAAATGACGCAAAAGGAAGTGGCCGATGCTTTGGGCATCTCCCAAAGCTACATTTCCCGGCTTGAAAAGCGCATTCTTTCCCGTTTGAACACAGAGCTGACCCGTTTGAGCAGCTGATACTGTATACATCTGCCTACACAGATGCTACAAAAGTCCCAAAGCAGCGCATAAACCGCCGCAAGGAAAGCCATACTGATTCTATCGGAGGTGCCGAAGGTATGGCGAACAACAAAGTGGAAATCTGCGGCGTGGATACCTCTACGCTGCCCGTCCTTACCAATGAGCGGATGCGCGAGCTTTTCCCCCTTGTTCACGGCGGCGACAAGGCCGCCCGCGAGGAATTCATTTCCGGCAATCTCAGGCTTGTTTTAAGCGTGGTACAGCGGTTTTCAAACCGCGGCGAAAACGCGGACGATCTGTTTCAGGTGGGCTGTATCGGCTTGATCAAAGCGCTTGATAACTTCGACGTCAGCCAGAACGTGCGCTTTTCCACCTATGCCGTGCCCATGATCATCGGCGAGATCCGCCGCTATCTGCGGGATAACAACCCCATCCGCGTTTCCCGAAGCCTGCGGGATGCGGCCTACAAATCCCTGCAGGCACGGGATCGTCTGGTCACAGCGCTGGGCAGAGAGCCCACTGTGGCGGAGATCGCAAAAGAACTTTCCCTTCCCGAAAGCGACGTGGTTTTCGCCATGGAGGCCATTCAGGACCCGGTCTCGCTGTTTGAACCCATTTACAATGACGGCGGCGACGCCATTTTTATCATCGATCAGGTGCGGGACGATAAGCACGTGGACACGCAGTGGCTGGAGAATCTGGCCGTCAGCGAGGCACTGCGCCGTCTCAACGCCCGGGAGCAGAAGATCCTGCGGCTGCGCTTTTTTGAGGGCAGAACACAGATGGAAGTAGCCGGCGAAATCGGCATTTCACAGGCGCAGGTATCGCGGCTGGAGAAAAATGCGCTGCAGCATATGCGAAAGTTTGTAGCGGAGCAGTAGGGGGAAGACGTTAGGGAGGCGGCTTTGGAGGCCAAAGCCCCTCCCTAAGACCCACCCGAAAGCCTGCGTTTTTGTGTGCGTAAATGTTACGGCAGGTAATACGAAAAAAGGCTGACACCGAATGTACGAGCAAGCTCGTCCCTCGGAATCAGCCCTTTTTTCTTGTCCGTTTCACGGACGCGATGGCTGCGCCATCGGCCTGCCGTGTGGCTGGATGGTATCGCCCGCGGGGAAGAGTTACGTCCTCTGCACATACGCCGTCCACGTGGGACGGACAATGCTTGCACACAATTTCATCGGCATTGTCAGCAGGCACTGCCCGCAGCGGCAGTCTGCGGAACTTGTTCCGCAGGGTTTGCGAAGCAAACGAAAAAGGGAGAGAAACCGAGGGGCGAGCTGGCTCGCACTTTCGGGTTCAATCCCTTTTTCTTATACTGCCGCGTCATTCACGCAGCCAATCGACATTCCAAACGCAGGTTTTCTGTTTCTCTTTTGACTCAAAAGAGAAACGTCCCCCCTCCGTCCTCCCCGTCCCCTTCATCCTCCTCATACACCAGAATATCCCCCGGCTGGCACTTCAGCGCCTTGCAAATGGCCTCCAGCGTGGAAAAACGTACCGCCTTGGCCTTGCCGCATTTCAGGATGGAGAGGTTAGCCATGGTAATTCCCACGCGCTGGCTCAATTCGGTCATGCTCATTTTGCGTTTGGCCAGCATCACGTCCAGATCGACACGGATCATAGCGTCCTCCTTAAATGGTCAGATCGTTTTCCGCCTGCAAGGCCGCCGCACGGCGTACCAGCCGCGACAGCACATACGCCACCAGCGCAACAGCCAAAGTAGCCATGCTTGCCAACAGGAAGAGCAGGACGGCCGGGCCGATATCCAGCCCAACCCAGCCGGTCAGGAAGATCAGAAGGAACCAAAGAACGGCTGCGGCGCAAAGGAACAGCGCGATGCTCCGCAGATCATCCGCGTTTTTCGAACAGAAGGACTGATTTTTCCCCAGCCGCAGACTGATGCGCATATAGAGCGCGACTGCAAGAATGTACATCGCTGCGATCACCCAAATATAAAGCAGAAGCGGCAGAGCAAAATGCGAAAGCTCAGGATATATTTCAGCGCATTCATGCGCCATCATCGGCGCGTAAAGAAAAAAGACCGTGCAACCGCCGATGCAGGCGATGATCCCTGCGATCAGCAGCAGCTTCGAAAGTGTTTTGTGCGACATACCGTGCACCTCCTTACGGGTTCAGTATATACCAAGCAAAATTGTTTGTCAACATCTTTTTATTGATTTTCGATAAATATTTATCAACCAGCAATGTGCCCAAGATCTCAGTAAAAAGAAAGAACGTCCGGCCGGGAACAGCCGAACGTTCTCTCTGTATGATCGTTTTACGCTTCCAGCGTCTTGAGCATCTTGCGATCGATCCGGCGGAACATCACAAGGCACAGGCACAGGGAAACGACTTCGGAAATGGGGAAGCTCCACCATACCACGGTGGGACCGCCGATGCTGATCAGGATCCACGCAGCGGGAACAAGCACCACCAGCTGACGACACAGGCTCATGATCAGGCTGTACGTGCCCTTGCCCACCGCCTGAAAGACCGTACTGAGCGTAATGCCCACCGCCGCAGGCAGGAAATTGATGCTGATAATGCGCAGCGCGATGCGTCCAAGCTCGGTCAGCTCGCCGGCGCCATCCGCCTCAAACAGGCTGAGCAGCACGTCGGGGATCAGCATAAAGACGCACATTCCCACCAGCATGATACCGCCTGCCAACTTCAGTGCCACCTTGATGGACTCATAGACGCGCTTGCGGTTGCGCGCGCCGAAATTATAGCCCACAATAGCTACCATGCCGTTGCTCAGGCCGAATACCGGCATGAAAACGAAAGACTGGAGCTTGAAATACACGCCCAGCACATTGACAGGCGTATTGCCGTAGCTCAGCAGGATCATGTTCATCAGCACGTTCATTACAGAAGCAATGGACTGCATGATCACGCTGGGGAAGCCCACCGTCAGAATGCCCTTGATCACCGCCCCATCCGGCTTAAAGCCGCGAACGGAGATCTTCAGCTCCTTATTCTTGCACTGATTCAGGAAAATGCCCAGCGTCATACCGCCCACCTGACCGATCACCGTAGCAACCGCAGCGCCGGTAACGCCCATATCAAAGGTGAAGATGAAAACGGGGTCAAGAATGATGTTGATAACGGCGCCCGTAGCCTGTGTGAGCATGGACAGCACGGTGTTGCCCGTAGCCTGCATAAGACGCTCAAAAACAATGGAAAGGAACAGGCCGAAGGAGAACATGGTCACGATGGACAGATACTCACCGCCCAGCTGCTGCAAAGCCGCATCGGGCGTAAGCACTTTCATAAAGGGCTTGGCAGCAAAAGCACCGAAGAGGAAGAACAGCGCAAAACCGATCAATTCCAGAAATACGCCGTTGCGCGCCGCGGTGCGCGCCTCATCGCTCCGCTTTTCGCCCAGTCTGCGGCTGACGAGGCTGTTAATACCAACGCCCAGACCCGTGGATACGGCGATCATCAGCATCTGAATGGGCATAACCAGAGAAACGGCCGTCAGCGCTTCGGCACTGTACCGCGCGACGAAAATACCGTCCACGATATTGTACAGTCCCTGAATCAGCATGCTTACCATAATCGGAACGGAAATCTTGGTTACCAGCTTGCTCATTTTCATCTCGCCGAGCATTCTTGAACGTTCCTGCTGCATAACAAGCTCCTTTGCAAATCACATCAGTCGGCTCAAAGCCGCCAAAATAGTATTTTATCAGTTTCTTTGTTCTGCGTCAAGCAAAAAAAACGCAGAGGAATATCTCCTCTGCGTTCCTTTTTTCAAGTTTTACTGCGGCAATTTGACCGTTGTGCCTGCGGTGAAATCATCCGGCGCCAGACAGGGATTGGCACGCAGCAGCTGCGCCACCGGCAGATTATAGGTAACGGCAATGCTGGACAGCGTTTCGCCATCCCGCATGACAATGCTGGCAGGCAGTGCACAGGGCAGATTGATATCGGGAATGCACACCGTCTGCCCCGCCTGCAGGTTCTGCAGATCCACATTGGGATTGGCCGCCTCCAGCGTGCGGTAGCTTTTGTCATAGGCGATCTGCAGATCAGCCACCGTCTGCCCCTCGGCAATGACAGCGCGTCTGTTTTCGGGACAGGCCGTATTGGTATTTCCGTTGGTATTGCCCTCAAAGGCAGGCGGCGTTTCGGGCGGAGGCGGTGCGATGGGCGTAACAGGGGTATTCTCCGCCGGCGGCGTCGCTTCGGGCGGATTCTGCACCGGCGGCGTCGCTTCGGGCGCCGGCGTTTCCTCCGCGGCGCAATGAGGAACGCACAAGACGTCGCCCACCATCAGCCGCGTCGGCTCAAAGGTTGGGTTGGCATTCATCAGATCACGCAGCGGCACGCCCAGTCTGCGGGCAATCAGATAAAAGCTGTCGCCGCGCTTGACGGTGTAGGTATAGGCGCAGGTTCCTTGATTGATTTGGCTCATAAAAAGCACCCCCTATGATGTATCGCTACATCCTATGCGGGGGCGCTTGAAAGTGTGCCGTTTTTTATTCTTTTTCGGTCTGAGCCGTTTCATCCAGCATACGGCTGATCTCGCGCATGAAGGTGGGAATATCGGTGAACTGGCGGTAAACGGAAGCAAAGCGCACGTAGGCCACTTCGTCCAGATTACGCAGCGCGGTCATCACCATTTCGCCAATCTGCTTGGTGGTGATCTCCTCCTGCAGGCTGTTGTAGGCCATCTGCTCCACAGAAGTGACAATGCGCTCGATATCGCCGGCCGTCACAGGACGCTTATGGCAGGCCTGAATGATACCGTTGCGGATCTTCTGGGCATCAAACAGCTCGCGGGTGTTATCCTTCTTAATAACCAGCAGCTGGGGCATTTCCACCTTTTCATACGTGGTAAAACGACGGCCGCAGTTGATGCACTCACGGCGGCGGCGGATGCTGGCGCCTTCCTCCGTCGGACGGGAATCGACCACGCGGCTGTCAGGGCAATTACAGAACTGGCACTTCATAAAGCAATAGCGCTCCTTTAGCAAATCAGATAGGTTATTATAGCTTTTTTTCCGTCATTTGTAAACATTTTTTCACATTTTCGTTGCAATTTCCGCCGTTTTTTGCAATTTTCCGTAAGCATTGCTTCTTTCGGCATCAAAAAGGGAAAATTTCTCCTTATTTTCCCTTTTTGCCCGCTCTTGACAAGGAAAAGCATGGCCTTTTATAATAGGAAATGAGGTTTTGTGCATTCGCATCTTACGTAAGGAGAATGATCATGTATTCCAAGTATTTTCTGCGTTGTATCTGCCTGCTGCTGGCAGTTTTATGCCTCGCGGGGGAAGTGACGCCTGCGCTGGCCAAAGATGATATTCGTGCAACGATCGAAGCAAAAAAGGATAACTCACGCATCATCAACGTTCCTCTGCGCGGCGAAACGCAGTTCTATTCTCAGAAAAACCCGCTGTACGCCTCCATGGTGTACGAATACAGAAAGAGCCCGACCTCCCGCATTTTCGGTGACGGCGGCTGCGCTCCCACCTCCGGCGCCATGGCCATCATGGCGCTCCTTGACGCCGAAAGTCTGCCTGCCCTGCAAAAGTATACCAAGGAAGGCACGCCTTTCAGCCTGTGCCCCCACTCCATCAACAGCTATGGCTGCCGCCGCTGCAAAGAGCGCATGCCCATCACCGCCGCTGCAGATTATAAAAAGTATCTTCCCCTTGTGCTGGGCGCATACGCCTGCGGCGACAATAAGGAAGGCACCGTCTGGCGCAGAGCCTCCGCCACCGCCGGCGGCTCCGGCGGCACGGGCGCGCAGTTCCTTGAATCCCTCTGCCCCCATCTGGGACTGACCTGCGAAATGCTCAAATCCCCCAAGAAAGGGGACTGGCTCGATCAGATCGACGAAGACACCGTGGGCATCATGCTGTCTATCTCCTCTCCCTTCACCGGCGGCTCCCACTACGTTACCGTCATCTCCGCAGACAAAGACTACTTCTATATCCTCGATCCCATGGAGCCCGAAAGCTACAAGAAAAAGAACGACCCCAACCGCGTTCTGGAAGTGATCGAGCCCGGTCTTGTCCGCGTCAAGCGCTCCAACTATAAGCGCATGGGCGTATACACCGCCTACCTGATCTCCAAGCCCGCAGAAAAATAATCAGCATTCTTCCGCTATATCTCCCGGCATCAGTCTGACCAATATCACATCGTCGCCAATGCGTACGATGCGATCCCATGGGATGACGATGCCGTTTTTTTCGCCCCGAAGAGCGCAGGAAAGCTTGAAATCCCCCGGCACCACAACAGCCTGTACGCATCCCGTTTTTTCGTCGAATTCAATGTCCATCACCCGCCCCAGCTTTTTGCCCGTGTCCACGTTGATCACGTCTTTGCTTCTCAATTCCGTCAGACTCATCAAATCCCTCCCCTTCCATCCTATGCCAAAGGGAGCAAAGATGTGAAAGACGCAGATTTTTCGCATTTTCTTCATAAAAAATGTAGGGAAACATGCCGTTTTCAGGTTGAAAATATGTTTATGATGGTTTATAATAATATGTCGGATGAATACGGCAATTTTTGCCGCGCCATCATCCGCTCATCATGTTATCAATCTCTAAGGAGGAGAGTATCATGCACAAGTACGTATACCTGTTCTCCGAAGGCGACGCCAACATGCGTAACCTTCTGGGCGGTAAGGGCGCCAACCTGGCCGAAATGACCAAGATCGGTCTGCCCGTTCCCCAGGGCTTCACCATTTCCACCGAAGCCTGCACCAAGTACTATGAAGACGGCCGTCAGATCAACGCTGACATCCAGGCCGAAATCATGGAATACATCAAGAAGATGGAAGAAATCACCGGCAAGAAGTTCGGTGACAAGGAAAACCCCCTGCTGGTTTCCGTTCGCTCCG
>JAFYVB010000007.1 GCA_017549335.1 Clostridia bacterium
ACAATAATCAACAGTCCCTGTTCCACTCAGTTCAAAAAACAAGGTGCTTCCCGTATGTGGCATGGAGGTTGAACAGGTATAGCGAAGATCGACAGAAAGACTACTCGTAGCCTGTGCACTGCCCGTTGCCATTGATAACACAAGGGAAAGGAAGAGCACCCATGCACTCAAGCGCTGCAGAGACCTGTTCATCCGAACACCTCCAAGTTGAAACCATTAGGTAGTATGAAATCCATTGATTCAGTAATTCTTCTTATGAAAAATCTCCCCTTTGACAATGAGTGCCAAAGGGGAGAATGTACCGATGAACTTAGTTCAGCTCAGCGAAGTACTTGATGGTGCGAACCATCTGAGAGGTGTAAGAGTTCTCGTTGTCGTACCAGGACACGACCTGAACCTGATAGGTGTCGTCGTCGATCTTGGCAACCATGGTCTGGGTGGCATCGAACAGAGAGCCGTAGGTCATGCCGATGATGTCGGAGGAGACCAGCTGCTCTTCGGTGTAGCCGTAGGAAGCGGAAGCGGCGGCCTTCATGGCGGCGTTGATGGACTCCTTGGTCACATCCTGGCCCTTAACAACGGCAACCAGCAGGGTGGTGGAACCGGTGCAAACGGGAACGCGCTGGGCGGAGCCGATGAGCTTCTTGTTCAGCTCGGGGATGACCAGGCCGATGGCCTTGGCAGCGCCGGTGCTGTTGGGAACGATGTTCTGAGCGCCGGCACGGGCACGACGCAGGTCGCCCTTGCGATGGGGGCCGTCCAGGATCATCTGGTCGCCGGTGTAAGCATGCACGGTGGTCATGATACCGGTCTGGATGGGATAGGTATCATTCAGGGCCTTGGCCATGGGAGCCAGGCAGTTGGTGGTGCAGGAAGCGGCGGAGATGATCTTGTCTTCCTTGGTCAGGATGTTCTCGTTAACGGAGAACACGACGGTGGGCAGATCGTTACCGGCGGGAGCGGAGATAACAACCTTCTTGGCGCCGGCGTTGATGTGAGCCTGGCTCTTTTCCTTGGAGCAGTAGAAGCCGGTGCACTCCAGCACTACGTCTACATCCAGCTGGCCCCAGGGGCAGTTGTTGGCATCCTTCTCGGCGTAGATCTTGATTTCCTTACCGTCAACGATAATGCTGTTTTCGGTAGCGGAAACGGTGTGCTTTTCTTCACCGATCTTGCCGCAGTAGGGGCCCTGAGCGGTATCATACTTGAGCAGGTGAGCCAGCATCGCGGGGCTGGTCAGGTCGTTGATGGCAACGATTTCGTAGCCTTCGGCGCCGAACATCTGACGGAACGCAAGACGGCCGATGCGGCCGAAACCGTTAATAGCAACTTTCACCATGGGAAAAACCTCCTCGTAATCTTACGGGCATATAAATTGGGACGGAAAAAGGGTCCATCCTATGCCATTTTCTATTATAACCATTTCTGCACGGTTTGGCAATACATACCGCAAATTTATTGTGTACTTATAGGAACGATTTTGCCTTCTGCACCGTTTCACGGGTGAGTTTGCCGTCCTTGACGGTGAAAAACAGGCTGCCGCTTTCCAGATCCAGCCAGGGCATGTTCAGCCGGTTGAGCGCATAGCCCGCATCGTCCTTGCCGTCGGAGGCGGTGAGGATGCAGATGGCTTCCTCCTTTTGCGTGATCAGGCTGCGCTTGATGGAGCCTGCGGCGGCGGCGCGCATCTGTCCGTGATGGGGATACTTGATCACGTCGCTGCGCAGATCCTCGCCGTATGCGTCAATGAAATGATCCAGCGGCTCGTCCCTTCGCACGGTGATGCGCTTTTCCACGTCGCCGGTGAACAGGAAGGAGTGATCCGAAAGCGCCACGCGCATCCACAGGCAGTTGGCGTTGAGCACGCAGATAGGAATGGCTTCGCCCTCATTGTAGCGTCCCTTGTAGCCGTAATTGGTTTTGAACATACCCAGTTTTTCTTCCTTGCCCCAGTCCTCGGTCTGGGCAAAGAGCTGCACCTTGCCGATCTCGGTGGGCACAAGGCAGGTTTCGCCCCAGTCCAGCACGCGGATCATGGCGTCGGGATGGTAGGTTTTCATCATGTACAGGAAGGCCACGCGCTCCCGCAGATCGCTGTTTTCGTTATCATCGTACACGCCCTGTACAAGGCAGGTTTTCTGCGGAATATAGGCTTCGGTCACGGCAAAACGCTTGCTCATGAGGATAGTGCCGTTCAGCGCCTGCACATGATCGGTATGGAAGTGGGAAATAACCAGCTTGAGATTGAGGCGGTATTTGCCCTGCTCGGCCGTTGGAATATTCGCTTTTTCCAGGATCTCGCGGCGCAGGTTGCCAAGGGCGGTATAGCTGTGACCGTCGTCAAATCCGCCGTCGTGAAGGATGATATCCAGCCCGCTTTGGCTCAGGTACATGATAATGAAGCAATCGGATTTTTCCTCGTGCTTTTTGTCCAGAAAGATGACCTTCAGTTGGTCTTCGCCGCGGAGAAGATCGTTGGCAAAAAGCATTTCGCCCTCGGCCGCCTTGGCAGGCGCATCAAAGCGGACAACGCCCGAAAACAGCGCCAGCAGGGACAAGCCCTTGCCCGCAGTTTTGATAAATTCGCGGCGAGTGAATTCTTTTTTCATTTGATTTTCCCCCTCATCCGATCTGTTCCATTCCCGTTTCCTTCAGCGAATAAACGATGCTGCCCTTGTCGATATCCTGCCACTTGACGCCTTGAGCGTCCAGCGCCTTGCCCGCCTTTTCGCCTGCCTTATTGCCGGTAAGGATGCAGCAGGCCAAAGGATGATCGGTGATCAGCGACTGACGCACAGGCTTGGCGGCGGGATCGCGGCTGAGGCCGTGGTGCGGGTACTTGACAATATCGCTGCGCAGCGCAGCCTCGCCGTAGTACGTCACCATGCGATCCAGCGGTTCGTCGGTGATCTCCGTCTTTTTCTTCATCACGTCGCCGGTGAACAACACGCTGTGCCCGCCGCAGACAAAGCGCATCCACAGGCAGTTGCTGTTGACGATGGCGGTGGGCATATCGGAACGGCGGGCTGCCATATCGGTGGGATAATAAAGCTGTTCGGCGTAAGCCGCCGCCCCGGGAAGTCCCCAGTCCTCGCTGGCGGCAAAGAGCGTAAGCTCGCCCGTGCGCAGGGGCATACGCAGCGTCTGTCCGAAGGGGATCTCATGCTTTTGCGCCTGCGGCCAGCAGCGGTTCAGCTCGCTGATAAGCGCCGGACGGTTATCCAGATCGGCGTTGTTATTGTTATCGTACACACCGCTCTGATCCAGCGCCGTGGCGGCGGGATAATACGCAGAGAGAATGCGCAGATACTTGTGCGCGATCAGGCCGCTGGTCAGCTCGCGTACGTGATCGGTGTGGAAATGGGAGATCAGCAGGTGAACATCCAGCTTGTAATTCCGGTTTTTATATTCGCTTTCCAGTCCTGCGTTTTTGAGGATCTCCTTGCGCAGGTTGACCAGTTCCAGCATACACTTGCCCGTGGCCAGACCGCCGTCCACCAGATACAGATCCATGCCGTTTTCGTCCATGGACGTGATATAAAACGCGTCGGATTTTTTGGTGCTCAGCCTCTCAAGGAAAACCACGCGCATTTCCTTTTCGCCCCTGAGCAGCGAGTTAACGGAGATCAATTCATCTTCCGCTTTCGCCCTGGGCAATACGGGCATCACCCCGCTGCCCGCAAACACGGCGGCAGCCAGTCCCTTGCCCGTCCATTTGAGAAATTGTCTTCTGGTGATCTCTTTCATGAAAATCCCCCTTGTTTTTCCAATTATAAAAGCGCCACAAGAACGCTGTTCATCACGTCCATGCCGTGCACGGAAAGGCGGATATGATCCCCCTCCCGCACAAGTCTGCCATCCTTAAAAGCCTCCTGCAGCCTTTCGCCGTAGACGCTGTCAAAGGACGAATGGAATCTTTCTTCAAAAGCCCTGAGCGAAATGCCCCTTGTCAGACGCAAGCCCAGCATCACATATTCAAACATGGCGTCCTCTTCCGATATCCTTTCGGTTTCGGGCGCTTCGCCTGCAAGATAGGCGTCCATATCGGAGGGATTTGCCCGTCTTTCGCCGCCGTAAAAGCTGTGGGCCGCGCTGCCGAAGCCAAGATAGGGATGATACCTCCAGCAGTTCACATTATGGCGGCATTCGCACTCATCCAGCGCAAAATTGCTGATCTCATACTGATGAAAGCCGTGTTTTTCCAGAGTTTCACGGCACATTTCATACATTTCGCGGTCAAGCTCGTCCCCGGGCAGGGTGATCTCGCCTTTTTCAAGCCGCTCCTTCAGGGGCGTTCCGTCCTCCACGATCAGCGCATAACAGGAAATGTGATCGGGATGAAGCTGCAGCGCCTGCTCCAGCGTTTCCGCCATATCCTCTTTGGTTTGTCCGGGAAGCCCCAGCATCAGATCCAGGTTCAGCCTTTCGATCCCCGCTTCCCGCGCGATGGCCGCGGCGGACACCACGTCCTCCATGCCGTGAATCCTGCCCAGACTTTTCAGCAAATGTCTTTGAGCGCACTGCATGCCCATGGACAGACGGTTGACGCCGCACTTTTTCATCGTGCGTGCCAGCTCCTCCGTCAGCGTGCCGGGATTGCTCTCCACCGTGAACTCCGCATCCGCATCCAGACAGAAGCATTCCCGGAGCGTTTCTGCGATCTTCTCAAACAGCGCAGGCGGCAAAAGCGAGGGCGTGCCGCCGCCGAAAAACACGGTATCCACGGGGATCTTTCCCGTTTTCTCTGCCCGCGTGCGAATTTCGCGGCACAGCGCCTCCACATAGCGGGGCATATCCTCTTCACGGTTGGCAAAGGAGGCAAAATCGCAGTAAGCGCACTTGCGCACGCAAAAGGGAATATGCACGTAAATGCCTGTCTTTTCCATGAAGCTGCCTCCTTTTTTTCTGTATGTATCATATCATACTTTCGGCGCATAGTAAACGCACAATGCAGGCATACTTTTCCTGAAACGGAGGAAAACGCTATGCCGCTAAGCAGCTTAAAACAAGGCGCGCTCACCGACGTATTCTCGGAAAACGCGCAGCTCATCGAAGACGCCATGCACATTCCCCTGTGCGAGGATTCCGTCAAAAGAGATCTGACCGTTGCCGGCAAACCGGCACGGATCTATTTTGTGGACGGCATGATCGATAACGAGCGCATCGCCCATTATATGCTGATGCCCTGTATGCAAACGCCGCCCCGGGATCTGTCCCCCGAGGAATTTATCCACACCGCCCTGCCCGTGGGCTCTGTCAGCCACACGCAGCAGCTGAGCGAGCTTCTCCTGCGGGTCTACAGCGGCGATGCCGCATTGATCTGCGAAGGCATGACGGGAGCGGTGATCTGCGACGTCAAGGGCTATGTGAAGCGCAGCGTATCAAAGCCCCAAACCGAAAGCGTGGTGCAAGGCCCTCAGGAGGGCTTCACCGAAACGCTGCGGGACAACATCGTCCTTCTGCGGCGCATCATGCGCTCGCCGCAGCTGATCAGCCATGCCTCCAGCGTAGGCAGCCGCATCCCCACGCGAGTGAGCGTATTGTACCTCAAGGGCGTGGCAGAGGAAGAAAACGTTAAGGAGGTGCTGCGCCGTCTTGAAGGCTGCAATGTGGATTACGTTTCCTCCATCGGCATGCTGGAACAGCTTCTGGAGGACGATCCCTTCTCTCTGCTCCCGCAAGTGATCGCCACCGAGCGTCCCGACCGGGCCGCCAGCTTTCTTTTGTCGGGGCAGATCCTCATTGCCCTTGATAACGCGCCCCAGATGCTGTGTATGCCCATCAGCGCATTCCATCTCTTCCATGCCCCCGACGACAGCGCTCTGCGCTGGCAATACGGCACCTTTCTTCGGTTTTTACGCCTTTTCGGGCTTTTGTGCGCCCTGCTGGCGCCGCCGCTTTTCGTAGCGCTGACCATGCATCACACCGAGGGCATCCCCCTGTCGCTTTTCACCAGCGTACAGGAAGCGCAGTCCCGGATGCCCATCGGCATTTTCCCCGCCACCCTCCTGATGCTCATCGTTTTTTCGCTGATCAACGAAGCCTGCATCCGCGTGCCTGCCGTCATGGGCGGCAGTCTGGGCGTGGTCAGCGCCCTGATATTGGGACAGGCCGCCGTGCAGGCTGATCTTGTCAATCCCCAGCTCATCGTCATGGTGGCGCTGTCGGGGCTTGGCAGCTTCGTTCTGCCCGATTATCCCACCACCATCGCGCTGCGCATATTGCAGCTGCTGCTGGTGATCGCAGGCGGCACGGCAGGGTATTTCGGAGTCACGCTTTTGCTCTTCCTGATGCTTCTTCATGCTTTCTCCCGCCGCAGTCTGGATACGCCGCTGTTTGCGCCCGTTATCCCCCAAAGAACCCATAATCCCGATCTGATCACCCGCTTCCCCGTATGGCGGCAGCGCCTGCGGGGCTATCTGTCAAACCCCGCATCCATGCTCCGCAGCCGCGGACGGATGCGCGGCTGGGAGGAAAAATGAAATTGCAGACAAGCACTGCCGTCCACTCACCGCTGACCCGGGAAACCTTTATCAAGCGCAGGGAGCTGAAGGAAAACAGCCTGTCGCTCTCCGTTCTTCTTTATGCGCAGATGCTCATCACCGCCGCGCTGTCGCTGATGAACGTGGCCTCCACCGCTTCCTATCTGTCGCTTTTGTTTTCGCTCCTGCCCGCAGCCTTGGTCTATATGCTTTCTTCCTTTGCCGTCAAAAAAGGAAAAACCCTTACTTCCCCGGCTGCCTTTCTTTTCGCGCTGCTGTTTTTCAGCGATATGGCGCTGAATCTGTTTTCGCTCACCGAAATCACCGGCGCCTATGTGCTGCCAAAGTATCCGCGCATGGCGATCTGTCTGCCGGCAGCGCTTTTGACGGGGCTTGCATTGACGGGAAAACAGCAGGGCAGCGCACGAAGAACAAGCGTGTTTCTCATCCTTTTCTTTCTGGGCGCGCTGGCGGTCTGCCTGTTTTTTGCGGTGCCGGAAAGCGATATCGGATATCTGTTTCCGCTGCTGGGGTACGGAGAAACGGAAATCCTCCGGGGCGGTATCTGTATGACGGGCAGTCTGTGGATCGCCGCAGCGCTGCCCTATTTCACCCATGCTCCCGGCCTCCGGGTCAAAACAGCCCTTTTTCCTTTGATTGCCGTTTTTGTCATGACAGGCGTTTTGCTTGTGTGCGCCTGCCTTTTGCCTGCGCCGCTGTTTCCGGGAGATTGGGGCTTTGTGCTGCGGCTGCAGCTTTTGATGGAAATGAGCCCCAACACCCTCACATGGTCCCTGATGCTCATATCGCGGATGCTTTTGTTCCTTTGCGCCTTTGCCTCGGCGGGGGATTTCTGCTGCGAGTGTCTGCGCAAAGCACGCAAAGGCAGGAAAGCAAATATCCTTTTGCTTGCCGCCTTGTCTGTTCCCCTGTCCCTTCTGCCCTTTGACAAGCTGCTGCCCTTTTTATCCCTTGCGCTGCCGCTGCGATTTTTGATCGCTTTTGCAGGCGCAGTATTGCCCCTTTTCAAAAAGGAGACTCCATGAAAAAACGGATCCTTTGCCTGTTTTTATGCCTGAACTGTCTGCTGCTCACAGGCTGCAGCGACGGTCTCAGCCGCAGCCTGATGGTCATCACCATGGGCATCGACGTAAATGAAAAGGGCTATACCGTCACCATCAAAGCGCCCAATTACGGCGCATCGGGCCAAAGCGGCGATTTCTCTTCTCAAAGCGATCACAAAAGCGAGGAAGAAAACTACCTCAATCTCTCGGTCACAGGCACCGGCTGGGAGCACGCGCTGAGCCTGCTGAACGCCGCCACACCTCGCATCATGCGTTTCGGTCAGCTGCGGGAGATCGTCATATCCCTGGATACCGCCCTTTCGGGACACCTCAATGAGATCCTCACGCAGGTGGATATTCTGCAGAATGTGCGCACCCATGCCAAGGTGATCATCTGCCGCGGTACGGCAAAGGACTTTCTCAAAAGCCAGAAGTCGGCGGTGGGCAAGCGGCTGAGCACCTATCTTGACGTGACCCTTGATTCGCTGCGGGAAAAGGGCTATATCCCCACCGCCACGCTTTCAACCCTTTTGCGGGATCTGAATGCTCCGTGGCGCGATCCCCTGATCGCCTGCGCCGCCTTTGCCGAGGAAAATGAGAAAGGCAGCGATACGGGCGGCGAAAACAGACCCGTGGATCAGCTTGCCGGCACGCTGCCGGTCTCCGGCTCCTCCATGGGCGAATACATCGGCGCTCTGGCTGTGGGGCAGCAAGGAAATTATGTGCTGCTGACGGGCTACGAAGTGCAGCTCTATCATCTGATCACAGGCGAGATCCAAAGCATGGCCTTCGGCGCCGAAGGACAGTATTTTGACGTTTTGCCCCGGGGAAAAAGCCGCCTGTCCCTGAAAAATGAAAACGGGCAGGAAGCACTCCTGCTTCATCTGCCCGTTACGGTGGAATATTCTGCTTTTCGGGAAGCGCCCGGCATGGATTTATCCTCTCATCTTGAAAAGGAGATCACCCATCTGATTCAAAAACTGCAAAGCGCCTCCTGCGATGCGCTGGGCTACGGCGGCCTTGCCGCACGGCAATACAAAACGCTGTTTGATTTTGTGCAAAGTCCTTGGCAGGCGCGCTATCGCTCCGCCGCCGTTCAGGTATCGGTCAGCGTGCTGCTGCGTCAGCAGGGGCGCACCTGATCACTTGGCAAGCCCCAGCGCTTTCAGGCCTCTGGGCAGCGATTCCCGCCAGAAATCCCAGCTGTGGATGCCCGGCCATTCCTCATAGATCACTTCAAAACCGTTTTCCCGCATTTCTTTGGTAAAGCGGACAGACTCGGGATACAGCCCGTCCTCCGTGCCGCAGGCTACGTAAAAGACGGGTTTTTCCGGCGCGTCCTTGCGGGAGGCGATCAGTTTGCTCACGTCCGTAAAGTTTTCGGTGCCCGTTTTGCGGTCAAGGCCCAGCAAGCCCTGAAACTCCCGCACGGAACGGTCATCGTTATAAAGGAAGGCTCTTTCCTCCATGTACACGCGGGCAGAAAAGCTCATGGCGCCGGCATAGCGCTGGGGATTTTTCAGCGCACAGCGGATGGTGCCGTAGCCGCCCATGGAAAGGCCGCCGATGTAGAAATGCCCGGGATCGGTGGGGATATTGAAATACTTTTCCGCCAGAAGCGGCACTTCCTCGGCGACATAACCGAAATAATCCAGACCGTAGGCCATATCGATGTACCAGGAGCGCTGCACTTCGGGCATGATGAACGCCAATTCGTACTTGTTGGCAAAAAACTCAACGCCCACGCGGTTCATCCATACGTCGGCGTCGCCCTTGAGACCGTGGAGCAGCAGCACCGTAGCCTTGGGGACTTTGGGCGCATCGGGGATGCACACGGTGATGTGGGTATCCATTTTCAATACTTCGGAATACCAGTTACCCTTGAATACAGCCATGGTCTTTCTCCTTTACAGTGTTTTGATCAGCGCGGGGATCTCCTCCAGCGCGGTGACCGTGTGATCGGGGCGGATACCCTCCCGCCCCGGCAGCCCGCCGGGATTGAACCAGCAGGTGGTGATGCCCACGTTGTTTCCGCCGCGGATATCGCTGGTGAGGCTGTCGCCGATGATGACAGCCTCTTCTTTTTTGAAATGGGGAATCCTTGCAAAGCAAGCTTCAAAGAACGCAGGGTCGGGCTTGTCGGCGCCCATGCGCTCGGAAATGAAAATATCCTTGAAATACCGGTCGATCTTCGAGCTTTTGATGCGTCCGTCCTGCACCGCCGCCGTGCCGTTGGAAACAACGTACAGATCGTACTCCTTCTGCAGCTGCTCCAGCACCTCTTCCGCCCCCGGAAGATAATAATGCCCCTGGGACAGGCGGTGATGATACATTTCCTGTGCCTGACAGGCGTCGGCAATGATGCCGTATTCCTCAAAGAGCAGCAGGAACCTGCGCACCAGCACCTCATCGCGGGTGAGCAACTTTTTCTCCAGCAGCTCCCACTGTTTTTGATTGATCACGCTGTAGCGGGCAAGGATCTCGTCCGTGGGCTCAAGCCCCAGGGACGCCAGCGTATAGCGCAGCGCATCCCGCTCGGAGGCCTTAAAATCCAGCAGCGTGTCATCCAGATCAAAAAGAATTGTACGAATCATCCTTTAACTTCTCCTTTTCCTATGGTATAATTATCCTATAGAAAGGCAGTGATTGCAAGTATGAAATTGATTTTCGCGCCCGATTCCTTCAAGGGCTCTTTGACTTCCATCAACGCAGCGGCCCGCATGGCAGAAGGCGCCCGCCGCGTTTTCCCCGATGCCCAGTGTATGCTTCTGCCCATGGCGGACGGCGGCGAAGGCACGCTGGATGCGCTGATCCTGCCCGCAGGCGGCGCAATGACCGAAATGAAGGTCACCGGCCCCCATGAAAAAGAGGTTTCAGCCAAGCTGGGTCTGCTTCCCGACGGCACCGCCGTGGTGGAAATGGCGCAGGCCTCGGGGCTTCCCCTGATGCGCGGCAAGCGCGATCCCATGATCGCCACCAGCTTTGGCACAGGCCAGCTCATCCGCGCCGCAGCCCATGACGGCATCCGCATCCTTGTGGGCATTGGCGGCAGCGCCACCAATGACGGCGGCATGGGTCTGCTTTCCGCTCTGGGCGCAAAGTTCTATGATGAAAATGACAATCTGCTCCGCGGCTGCGGCGCCGATCTGATCCGCGTTCGCCGCGCCGATCTGAACGGCATCGACACCCAGGTGCTGGCCTGCCCCATGGACGTATTGTGCGACGTGGATAACCCTCTGCTGGGCGAAAGCGGCGCAACCTACGTCTACGGTCGTCAAAAGGGCGCGGATGACAAAATGCTCGCGGAGCTGGAAAAAGGCATGGAAAACTATGCCCGCGTTCTGGAAAATGCGCTGGGACGGGATATTTCCTCCTTCCCGGGCGCAGGCGCTGCCGGCGGCGTGGGCGCCGCGCTGTGCGGCGTGCTGGGCGCAAGGCGTTTGCCCGGCGCGCAGACCGTGTTGGATCTGATGGGCTTTGACGAAAAGCTGCAAGGCGCCGCCGTTTGCTTTACGGGCGAAGGCCGCATGGACGGTCAGTCCCTCAAATACGGCAAAGCGCCCGTGCAGGTAGCCGAGCGCTGCAAGAAGGCAAACGTGCCCTGCATCGCCATCGTGGGCGGCATCGGCGAAGGCGGTCAAGCCTTCTGCGAAAAAGGCCGCAGCGTGCTGTCCATCGCCAACGGCCCCAAATCCCTGGACGAATGTCTGCTGCACGCCGGCGATCTGATGGCTGACGCCGCCGAACGCGCCATGCGTCTGGTGCAGATGAAGATCTGATCCTTGTATATACAACCGCCCCCGGAGAATCATCTCGGGGGGCGGTTTTTCGATTTGTATGCTTGTTTATTTGCCGATGCACGGCCTGTGCTTTTACCTTTCCTGTGCAGCTTTCTTCAGCCACACCATCAGCACGGCTACGTCGGCGGGGGAGACGCCGGGGATGCGGGAGGCTTGGGCGAGGGAGGCGGGCTGCTGAGCGGTGAGCTTCTGGCGGGCTTCCATGCGAAGGCCCGTGATCTCCATATAGGGCACGTCGGCGGGCAGCAGCGTTTCTTCCATGGCGCGGGCGCGGCGGATGGCAGCCTCCTCTTTTTCAAGATAACCGGCGTATTTGATCTGCAGCGCGGCCTGATCGAGGGCGTCGGGGGTATACTGCGCCGCGTTTTCCAGCATATCGGTCAGCTCTTTCTCGCCGCGCAGGTACATGGCGCGAAGATGGGGCTTCATCAGGGAGAGGATCTCCCCGGTCTGCTCCTTTTTGCGCAGCATCCGCTCGTAGCGCTCCCGGGTGGCAAGACCGATCTTATACGCACGCTCGGTAAGGCGCAGGTCGGCGTTATCCTGCCGCAGGAACAGCCGATGCTCGGCGCGGCTGGTCATCATGCGATAGGGCTCGTCGGTGCCCTTGGTGGTCAGATCGTCCACCATTACGCCGATGTACGCCTGATCGCGGGTGAGAATGAAAGGCTCCTCGCCCTTGAGATACTGCACGGCGTTGATGCCTGCCAGAATGCCTTGGGCGGCGGCTTCTTCATAGCCCGAGGTGCCGTTCACCTGACCGGCAAGGTACAATCCCTCCACATTCAGCGCGGAAAGGCTGGGGCTCAGCTGGGTAGGATCGATGCAATCGTACTCAATGGCATAGGCCAGACGGGTGAGAATGCAGTTTTCAAGGCCGGGGATGGTGCGGTACATCGCCCACTGCACGTCCTCGGGGAGCGAGGAGGACATACCCTGTACGTACCATTCCTCATCGTTAAAGCCTTCGGGCTCCAGAAACAGCTGATGCCGCTCCTTGTCCTTGAAGCGAACGATCTTGCTTTCGATGGAGGGGCAGTAACGCGGCCCCTGGGAGGTGATGGCGCCGTTGAACATGGGCGCGCGGTGCAGATTATTGAGGATGATCTCGTGGGTCTTGGGGTTGGTATAGGTAAGATAACAGGCGGCTCGGTTTTCGATGCGCCTGTCCGTCATAAAGGAAAAAGGCACGGGCGGTTCATCGCCCAGCTGTTTTTCAAGGCGGGAAAAATCGATGGTGCGGCCGTCCACGCGGGCGGGGGTGCCCGTTTTGAAGCGGCGGATGGAAAAGCCGAAATCCATCAGGCTTTCGGTCAGGCCGTTGGCAGGCAAAAGCCCCTGAGGGCCGCCGTCCCACTGGGCTTCGCCGATGAAGATCCGGCCCTTGAGGTATACGCCCGTGCATACGATGGCGGCGCGGCAGGGGATATGATCCCCCGTGAGGGTGACCACGCCCGACACATGGCCGTTTTGCGTTTCGATGCGGGTGACCTCGCCCTGACGCACGGTAAGATGGGGCTGGGTGAACAGCGCTTGCTTCATGCGCTTCTGATAGGCGCGCTTGTCCGCCTGCGCCCGCAGCGAGTGTACCGCCGGGCCCTTGGAGCTGTTGAGCATACGGCTCTGCAGCGAGGTATCGTCAATGGCAAGTCCCATTTCGCCGCCCAGCGCATCCACCTCGCGCACCAGATGCCCCTTGCCCGTGCCGCCGATGGCGGGATTGCAGGCCATGAGCGCAACGGCGTCCAGGTTCATGGTAAAAAGAAGCGTTTCCATGCCCATGCGCGCACAGGCCAGCGCTGCTTCGCAGCCGGCATGACCCGCGCCGATGATGATGATATCGTACATTTGGTTTGTCCTTTGATCTTATTTCTCCGTATTCCGATACACCTCGCACCAGCGGATGCCGTCGGCGGTGGGATCGATGCTGGTGAGGTTATAGCCCTCCAGATCGAACCAATAGAAGGTTTTCACGTTCTTGGTGCCCTTCCACATGGTTTCGGTATAAGGGCACTTTTTGTAGGGCGCGCCGATCACCGAAATGGTCACGCCGCCGTCGGGAGGCGTAACGGAGGTGTAGCCCACCTCCTTGAGATACTCGGTGTACCACGCGGTATGGTAGTTGTTCATGCCGCAGTGGATGGCCAGCGGATAGTCAATGTAGGGCGCAAGCTCGCCCAGCATATCCTCGGTATAGCCAAAGTCCCGGAGGGTGCCGATATACACCATGATGTGATATCCGCCGCCCTTGTACGCCATGGCGATGGAATCGCCCACCTTCATGGCGTCCGCCCACTGGGGGAAGGACTTGCCCTCTACGCTCACCAGATTTTTCTTATTCTGCTTGGGAATGTCGCTGATGGCGGGCAGCACGTTCATGCCTGCCTGATTATGCAGCCAGCGGGCAAAGCCGATGCAGTCAAAGCCGCCCAGATACATTTTTTCCGTGCTGTAATAATTGGAGTTCTGGGAAGCGTAGCGGGCGCGCAGGAGGGAGGATTCATTCATGCCGCCAAAGAGATAGGGCACGCCGTACTTGAATCTTGCCTGCACGCTGCCGCCGCAGTTGGCATTATACATACGGGTGATGGGGTTGTTTTCCTCCATCATGGTCAGCGCCACGTTCAGATACTTTTTCGCCTCGATGGCGTCGGTATATTCCTGCAGCGCCTTGACGGCTGCCTTGGTGCTGCTGCTGGATTTGAGGGTATCGTAATACACATAGCCCGCGAGCTTGCCGTTGGTAACGTGGGCGAAATCCCCCTGATAAGCCAGCACCGTCACGTCGGCATTCTTGGCAAGGGAGCCCGTCACGTCTGCGTTTTTCAGGGGATGCGCGTACACGCTGGCTTTCTTTTCCAGCTTGGCGGCGAAGTCATCCACCTCAAAGTCCGCGGCAAGGGGAATGATATCGGTGGTTTCCACATACACGGATTGAGCGCCCTCGTTCACCAGCAGATGGTCGCCGTCATAGCCCGTCACGGTAACGGGGGTGTACGCGGCGATCTCGCTGACAGCCAGCGCGCCGCAGTAGGGCGAGTCATAGGCGGTAACGGGCTTGGCGGAAAAAGCCACGTAAGGCTCCACCTCGCCTTTTTTATAATCCATTTCCACGAAATCGGCGATGTACACATACCCCTCCTTGCCCTCATAGACAAGGTAGGCGTAGGTATCCGTTACATACGTCACCCGGAAGCGCACGTCCGTGGGCAGATCGGCCACCGAGGAGGAATTCTTCACCGGCTGGGTGCGCATACGCGCAGGTGCACCGAAGAAGCCTTCCACCGTCTTGGCTCCGGGGCTCTTGGGATCGGTATAATCGACCGTCACGCCGCCCTTCATATAGATGTAGCCTTCCTTTCCGTCGTAGGACGTGGCGGCATATTTATCGTTGACGGGGGTGAGCTTCAGCAGCGTGAGCTTGGGCACATACACCACCGTGGGCGTATTGGCCTTGGGCTGGGTGCGGATCCAGCACGCCTCTTCAAAATAGGCATAGTAAGACTTTGCCGTTGCAGCATGGGCGGGCAGGAAGGATGAGCACAAACAGATCAGGCACACGATCGCAAGCAGTTTTTTGAGCATGACGGCAGCTCCAATCCACAGTTATTCACAGTA
The DNA here is from genome assembly GCA_017549335.1 of Clostridia bacterium. Taxonomy (GTDB): domain Bacteria; phylum Bacillota; class Clostridia; order Christensenellales; family Aristaeellaceae; genus SFMI01. Next base: position 14,965 of record JAFYVB010000007.1, read on the forward strand.
GATTATACTTGTTTTACCCTGTTTTCGCAATAAAAAACGGGATGTTTTTCAATATATATTGGCTGATCCGCCCATTCTATGCTATACTGAACGCAAAGTAATGAAGGAAACGGGGTTTCGATATGGTTCCGTTTTTATGTTCCCCGCGCAGGAATATTCTGTTTGATCTGGACGGTACGCTGCTGCCCATGGATATGAAGGAATATATCCGGATCTATTTTGAAGGGCTGACCCGCCGCCTGAGCCCCATCCCCGCAGACACGGTCTACGCCACGCTGACGGAGGGCATCGGCGCCATGATGAAAAACACCGGCGAAAAGACAAACCGCCAGGTTTTTGCCGACGTTTTCACCCGCCGCACGGGGGTTGACTACTACGCGGGCGAGGAAGATTTTCTTCAATTCTATCTGAATGAATACAATCGCTGCATGGACGCCTGCTCGCCCACGCCTCTGGCGGCGCAGATCATTTCCCTTCTGCAGAAAAAGGGCTACAATGTGATCATCGCCACCAGCCCCCTCTATCCTCCGGCTGCCACGCAGGCGCGTTTGCGCTGGGCGGGGATCGACAGGTTTGACTATCCCTTGGTCACCACCTTCCATGATTTTTACACCGCCAAGCCCAATCCCGATTACTACCGGGAGGTCTGTGCGCGCCTTGGCACCACGCCCGGGGAATGTATCATGGTGGGCAATGACGTGGAGGAGGACGGCGCCGCCCTCGAAACGGGCATGGAGGTCATTCTCGTGACCGACTGCATTCTCAACGGCAAAAAACTGCCCACCGACGGGTTGATCCCTGCCACGCTCCGCGACGTGCTGACGTGGGCGGAAAGTCTGCCGGCGCTGGCGTGAGGGGGAGAACGTTTCTCTTTTGAGTCAAAAGAGAAACAGAAAACCTGCGATGTACCGTTGTTCCGCTGCGTGAACAAGCAGCAATCTTACAAAAAAAGAGCGTGAATTTCGGCTGTGATCTCCGATTTTCACGCTCTGTTTTTACGCCTCAGCGGCGTTACTCTTATCCCTTTTACGGCGCATCCGGATAATTGATCACGCGTTTGCCCTTGCGCTGCGCCAGTTCCTTTGTCGCCGTGGAATTGCCCCAGCCGTACTTGGCATAGGTCACCAGCACGTCGGCATTCAGCGCCATGTACCGATCCCGCCGCTGCATGGCAAAGCGGAGCGGCGCATCCTCGATGGGCGGATACATTTTTTCGTCATACAGCAGCGGATCGCCCTCCTGATTCATATACGCCTGCACCAGCACACGGCGCAAATGCGGATATCGGGTTTTCAGTTTCGTCACGGTCTCCGCAGCACAGCGGGAAAACTGTCCCTTGCCGCCAAACCAGCATTCCTCTGCCCCCTCACGCGCCAGCACATCGATCACCTTTTCCAGCCAGCGGCATACTGCTTCCCCCTCTTCTACCTGCCGATGCCCGCAAAATGCAATGATCATAACCTGCCCTCCAAAGTTTAGACATATTTTAGATTCATTATGTATCTATTTAAAACATTGTAGCACATACCGCGCCTAAAATAAACACATAATATGTTTGTTTTGAGGTGATCCAATGGCTGTCAAGAGTTTGTCCATCCGCATTGACGAAGAATTGCTGCACAAGCTCCACCTGGTTGCTGATTATGAAGGCCGTTCCGCCAATAGCCAAATTTTGATTTTGATCCGCGAATGCATCAAATCCTACGAGGATAAGCTGGACGAATTAAAAACCAAATGAATAGTCCCTGCAGGCATTGTCCATCCTGCAGGGACCTCTTGTTTTTCACAAAACCGGTTATTTTAAGCAGTATAAGAGAATAATAAACTATATCTTATGTTATTTTGATAAACTAAAATTATAAGAAAATAACATAAGAATAATTGATAAAATTTATTATGTTGATTGTTTACTTCTTATGTTATTTGTGATAAGATAAGAGCAAAGAGGTGTTAAACATGGTAGAAAATGAATTGCGCGAGCTGATTAAGCAAATTCAATTACGAGGCTGCGAAAGCCAAACAACCGAAGTGAAATCAGCAAACGGCGGCTGTCCCGAAAAGCTTTATGACACAATTTCTTCTTTCTCGAACCAAAATAGCGGCGGTGTTTTTGTTTTTGGTTTAAACGAAAAAGAGGATTTCAAAAAAGTGGGCGTATACAATGCGCAGGATCTGCAGAAAAGGGTTATGGAGTACTGCGAGCAAATGACGCCGGTTGTACGTCCGATTTTTACAGTATATGATGAAGGCGGCATGGTTTTCGTTGCCGCCGAAATTCCTCCTGTGGACATTACGGATCGTCCTTGCTTCAAAACCGCAAAAGGCCGACTGCATGGCTCTTATATTCGGGTTGGCGATGCAGATAAGCCCATGACCGAATATGAAGTATACAGCTACGAAGCTTTCCGAAAGAAATACCAAGATGATGTTCGTGGCATCGAAAGAGCCTCCTTTGCCACGCTGGATCAAACAAAACTTGACGCTTATATTGCTTTGAAGGTAAAAGAGCGTCCGCATCTTGCCCTCACATCACCCACACAACAATATGAACTGACAGGCATAACAAGAGATGGTCAGATCACCATGACCGCCATTCTGCTTTTTGGCATCTATCCGCAGGCCTTTTTCCCGCAGTTAAGCATCATTGCAACTTGCGTTCCCAATGAAAAAATGGGAATTGTGGACAACGCCGGCAATCGTTTTCTCGACAGCAAACGCTTCGAAGGTACACTTCCGGATATGCTGGATGGCGCGCTTACTTTTGTCCGCACCAACACCCGAGTTGCAACAAAAATCGATCCTCTTACCGGGAATCGGATCGACCAGCCCCAGTATCCCATGGATGCTGTACGCGAAGCAATTCTCAATGCCCTTGTTCACCGCGACTACAGTATCCACACCGAGGGAATGCCGATCCAACTGATTCTGTATTCCGATCGTATGGAGATTGTTAATCCCGGTGGATTATATGGCCGTCTTACACTTGACCAGCTTGGCAATGTTCAGCCTGATACCAGAAACCCCGTGCTGGTTACGGCGATGGAAACGCTTGGCGAAACAGAAAATCGCTATTCCGGCATCCCCACTATCCGTCACTCCATGAAAGAAAGCGGTTTGCCTGATCCACTGTTTTTCAATTCCCGGGAAGCCTTTTCTGTGACGTTGTATAATCGAAAAGACGATGTCGTTGATGAAAAAGGTTTGCTTCGTTTCTGCAGTATACCAAGATCCAGAGAAGAAATCGCTAAGTATCTAAACATCCCTTCTGTGCAATATGCACTGCATCGTTATCTTGACCCGCTTGTACAATCCGGTCTTATCCAAATGACGCTTCCCGATACACCGAGAAGCAAAAATCAGCGTTTTATAACGGCCAAATAAAAAATCCCCTGCAGATCGCATTCAATCTGCAGGGGATATGCTTTTTTACAGTCTCTTTTCCAGTTCGGCCTTGCGATCTTCAAAGCCGGGCTTGCCCAGCAGGGCAAACATATTCTTCTTGTAGGCTTCCACACCGGGCTGGTCAAAGGGATTGACGCCCAGCAGATAGCCGGACAGGCCGCAGGCCTTTTCGAAGAAGTAGGCCAGATAGCCGAAGTGGTAGGCATCGGCCTTGTCGATCTCCACGATGATGTTGGGGGTGCCGCCGTCCATATGGGCCATCAGGGTGCCCTGATAGGCCTTGGAGTTAACAAACTGCACGCTCTTGCCCGCCAGATAGTTCAGACCGTCGATATCCTCGGCAGCGGCTTCCAGATAGGCTTCCGAGACGGGGGTGTTCACCCACAGCACGGTTTCAAACAGGTTACGGGTACCGTCCTGAATGAACTGGCCGATGGAGTGCAGATCGGTGGAGAAGTTGGCGGCGGTGGGGAAGATGCCCTTCAGGTCCTTGCCCTCGCTCTCGGCGTAGAGCTGCTTGAACCATTCGCCCATCATCATCAGGGCGGGCTCATAGTTGACCAGAATTTCGGTGGTCTTGCCCTTACGGTAGAGGATGTTGCGCAGCGCGGCGTACTGCATGGCGGGGTTGGTATCCACATTGCCCGCGGTGCAGACTTCGCGGCTGTCCTGCGCGCCCTTCATCATGGCTTCGATATCCACGCCGGCGGCAGCAATGGGCAAAAGACCCACGGCAGTCAGCACGGAGAAGCGGCCGCCCACGTCATCGGGCACCACGAAGGTTTCGTAGCCTTCGGCATCGCTGAGCGCCTTGAGCGCGCCGCGCGCCTTGTCGGTGGTGGCGTAGATGCGGTCCTTGGCGCCTTCCTTGCCGTACTTTTCCTCCAGCATCTTCTTGAACACGCGGAAAGCGATGGCGGGCTCGGTGGTGGTGCCGGACTTGGAGATGATATTCACGGAGAAGTCACGGTCGCCGATGATCCTGATGATGTCGTTGAGGTAGGAAGAGGAGATGTTGTTACCGGCGAAGTACACCTCGGGGATGCCCTCTTCGCGCACGGCGTTGTACATCTGGCCCTTGCAGAATTCAATGGCCGCACGGGCGCCCAGATAGCTGCCGCCGATGCCGATGACCACCAGCACGTCGGAATCCTTCTGAATTTTCTTCGCCGCCTTGAGAATGCGGGCAAATTCGTCCTTATCGTAATTCACGGGCAGATCGATCCAGCCGAGGAAATCATTGCCCAGACCCTTGCGGGTGAGAAGCTGTTCATTTACGCAATCCATAAGGGGCTGCATGGCGTCAAGCTCGCGCTGCTCCACAAAACCCTTTACGCAGGTCATTTTCATCGTCATCGCCATAAAGCAATCACCGCTTTCTTCATTCTTGTATGCGCATAGCATACGAGTATATTATAAGTCGGCTTGAAAAAGAATACAAGGGGAAAGAAAAAAATCTCGCTTTTCCCCGGCGCTGTTTTGCCCAAAATGTTTATATTAACTTGATGTTTGAGGAATAGAGTGGTAAAGTAGACGTGTTTCCAATTCTGAGAGGTATTTCGAAATGGCTGAAGAACGAAAGGTCGCCCGCCTGTTCCCCTTCTGGTTCAAGGTAGTGGATTTTTTCTATCCCCGCTACACCGTGGAAGGGCTTGAAAATCTGCCCGACGCACCCACGATGATCATCGGCAATCACGCGCAGATCCATGGCCCGCTGTGCGTGCAGTTTAATCTTCCGGACAATGCTTTTACATGGTGCGCCGCGGAGGTAAAGGATATCAAGGAAGCCCAGCCCTACGCCTACCGCGATTTCTGGAGCGGCAAGCCCCGCAGCGTGCGCTGGCTTTTTAAGGGGATTTCCTATGTGGTGGCGCCGCTGCTGGCGTATGTGCATAAAAATGCCCGCACCATCGGCGTGTACCACGATCACCGCGTGATGACCACCTTCCGCGAGACCATCGCGAAGCTGGAAGAAAACCGCCCCATCGTGGTCTTTCCCGAAAAGGCCGAGCCCAACAACGGCATCCTCTGCCGTTTTCAGGAGGGCTTTGTGGACACCGCCAAGCTGTATTACCGCCGAACGGGCAAAAAACTGAACTTTGTGCCCATGTATGTGGCGCCTTCCCTGAAAAAGATCGTGCTGGGCAAGCCCGTGGAATATAACGAAAAACTTTCCATGGAAGAAGAGCGCCACCGCATCTGCGAGGAAATGACCGCCGCCATCACCCAAATGGCGCTCAACCTTCCCCGCCACACCGTAACGCCTTATCTCAACGTTCCCAAGAAGGACTATCCCCAGAATATTTTATAAGAGGTTTTATGAGACAGCCTGTTGTTGATTATCGTCAGTTCCGGCTCTCACGCATCAACGAGCCCCGTTTTTCCCACTTAAAGCTGCTGCTTGGCTGGGTGATCTACTTTTCGCTGTATTTCCTCACCGAAAACCTGATCCCCGCGGAAAACTGTCATCCCGTGCACAGCTTCATTGACGATCTGATCCCCTTCAACGAGTATTTTGTCATTCCCTACACCTTCTGGTACCTGCTGATCGTGATTTCCCTTGGGTATTTCGCCCTCTACGATATCCCCAAATTCCGCGGACTGTCGGTTTTCATCATGGTCACCCAGTTCGTAGCCATGGCGGTGTACATCATCTGGCCCACCCGTCAGGATCTGCGCCCCGAAACCTTCGCCCGGGACAACATTTTCACCCGCATCATCGGCTTTATGTATGTGTTTGATACCAACACCGGCGTTTGCCCCTCGCTGCACTGCGCCTATTCCTTCGGCATCATGTCCACGTGGCTGAAGGATAAGTCCTCCCACCCGCTGTGGAAAGCCTTTGTGGTGTTCGCCGTGATCATGATCTGCCTGTCCACCATGTTCATCAAGCAGCACTCCGCGGTGGATTTCTTCGCTGCCATTCCCTTGGGGCTCCTTGCCGAAGCCATCGCCTTTGGCCCGTGGTGGAAGCAAAAATTCAAAAAAGCATAATTCTCTCCCGCCTTCGGGCGGGATTTTTATTTATCGCTCCGGATATTGACAACAACTTCCAGCTGCGCTATGATACATATATAACGATACCTGCGTATCGAAAAAGAAAGGAAGTACACACCATGATGAAGCGCATTGCTGCCCTGCTGATCGCCCTGATGATGATGGGCTCCGTCGCTCTGGCCACCGACGTGACCACCAGCGCCTCCGTTGCCGATTACTACGCCTCCGGCGCCCTGACCGGCGACGATCTGATGAACGCCATCAACTCCTTCACCGGCACCTATCTGGTAGCCTCCGCCAACGAAGACGGCACCCCCAACGTGGCTTACTTCGTATTCTCCATGGTCAAGCATGAGGGCAAGTACTACCTGCAGCTGGGTCTGGCTGCGAACCAGTCCAAGGCCAACCTGGAAGCCCGTCCCTACGGCATGGCCGTGTATGCTGCCAACCCCGCGGAAGGCGCTCCCCTGACCACTTCCGGCGCCCGCATCTGGTTTGACGCCATCGAGGATCAGGCTGTGATCGACGCTCTGTCTGCCAACGCCCGCCCCGGCGCCATGTTCTACGAAATCACCCTGATCCGTCCTCTGGGCTGATCGCAAATGAAAAACCGCCTTCGGGCGGTTTTTTTATTTGCGGAAAACAGCAACAAAAAAACCACTTCTTTCGAAGTGGTCTCTCTGGTGCGGGAAACAGGACTTGAACCTGCAAGCACGTTCGTGCACATGAACCTGAATCATGCGCGTCTGCCAATTCCGCCATTCCCGCATAGCAAGTTTCGCTTGCAGGGGATATAATATCACAACGGGCAGCGGATGTCAAGCACTTTTTTGCAAAAATTCGATAATTTTTATGCTTGCAGCTGTTTGCGGAAGTATTCGCCGGTGCGGGTGAGCATACGGATGCAAATGTCGCTCATTTCTTTGGGATAATTGTTGATAGCCTTGGGGGCTTCGAAATTGAGATCGCCCGTGTAGCCCACCTCGCGCAGCGCCAGCAGGAAGCTTTCCCAAGGGATATAGCCCGTGTAAGGCGCAACGTGCATATCCAGATGCCCGTCGTTATCCTGAATATGCAGCGCCTGCAGACGATGCCCCATCAAATGCACGGCGCGGTAGATATTCTGCCGTGCCAGATAGCAATGCCCCGTGTCAAAGCAGAAAGCGAAGCATTCCTCGCCCGCAAGAGCGTTGAGGCGGTCGATCCATTCCGCGGCCTGATTGAAATCGGAGCATACGGCGGCATAGCGGATGCCCTCCGCCCCGCGGGAGAACATATTCTCCAGCAGGCACACCACTTTATGCCGTTTCAGCACGGGGATGAGGGGCGCGTACAGCGCTTTGGCCAGTTCCCATTCCTCCTCCGCGGTTTTGTTTTCGGTGGTCAGGGCGGGGAAGGGCGGATGCACCACGATATGTCGGCTCTCCATGTATTCCGCCACAGCGACGGATTTTTCCAGAATGCCGGGCATGCGCGCATTGATATCCTCCCGTTCCGATACCCAGGAAGGATAGGGCGCGTGCACCTGCGAGATGGCAACGCCGTGCTTTTTCGCCGCATCTTTATAGGGGCGGGCAAAGGCGAGGATCTCTTCGATGGAGCCGTCCATCACGGAGGGCCCGTTTTCGCGCACGGTTTTTGCGGACATCATCAGCGCACCCATGCCGAACTGAATGGCCTCCACCCCGTTTTCATGCAGCAGACGGAAGCCCTCGTCAATGCCGTAATCGGCGAACAGATTGCCCGGATGAATGGAAATTCGCATCATTTTTATCCTTTCCGCTGTTGTTTCAGCGCTTCGTACAGTTTATCGGGAAAATTCACCGTCATGCCGTCCGCACCGCTTTCGATCACGCGGCGCATCAGGCATTCATCCTTCACGCCCCACGCGCGGACGCTGTAGCCCTTTGCCCTGAGGGCGTCCACCATAGCTTTATCCATGATCTCCGCCTTGGGGCACAATTGCTCCAGACAGATCCGCTGCGCCTTTTCCTCGGCCTCGGTTTCCTCGGGCTTGTACAAATATCCCAAACGATAATGGGGCGCGCAATCTCGCATGCGCTCCAGATTATCAAAGGAGAAGGAGGTGACCACCGTTTTGCTGCGCATATTAAAGCGATCCAGCAGGGCCGCCGCTTCTTTTTCAATGTGCTTTGCCTTCAGCTCAATGGCAAAATGCAGGTTCCGCCAGCCGAAGCAGCGCAAAAAGGCTTCCAGCGAGGGGATTTTATCCTCCCGCCCCGTCACGGCGTGGCGCACGGTGAAGCGCTGCAATTCTTCAAAGGTATAATCAGAAACAGCGCCCTCCTGCCCCGTTACCCGCAGCAGAGAGTCATCGTGAAAAAGCACCAAAACGCCGTCGCGGGTGATGCGCACGTCTGTTTCAATGCCGTTTGCGCCCATTTGAAGGCCTGCGTAAAAGGCCATCAGCGTGTTTTCGGGATAGTATTCGCTGGCGCCGCGATGGGCATAATTGATCATGCCTTTGCCTCCGCTTTGCAGATGAAATCATATACCATGCGGGCAAACTCATTTTCGCCCGCTTCGTTATTACGGCGCAGATACTTTACATGCCGCCCGGGACGGACAACCAGATCATAATTTTCGTAGCCGAAGTGCTTCATGGTGGACAGCAAAAGCTCGGTCTGTTCCTTGCGGTTTTGCATATCCTCCTCCGCCAGCGCAAAGCGCATGGGGGCGTATTTCTCCGCAAGGCCGACGTAATAAAGGGGAGACGCCTCGTCAACGATGACGCGGCGCTTGTCAAGCCCGCGCTCCCGCACAACGTTAAAATGGGTGGTGGGCTGACCGGCGTCATGATAGAAGCCCGCGATCTGCAAGGGTGAAATGCCGTGTGCCGCCAGATATTTTTCATCAAAGCACAGCATCATGCTCAGGTATCCGCCGGCAGAGCTGCCGCCGACGTAAATGCCGCTGCACTTGCCGTATTCTTTGATATGCGCAAAGGCCCACGCCACCGCCGACGCGGCGTCCTCCACAAAATCGGGATATCTGGCCTCGGGATACATTCGGTAATTGGCGCTGATCATGCCAACGCCCCACCCGCAAAGGGCGGCGGCGATCTCCGCTTCGCGGCTTTTATCGCCTATTTCCATCCCGCCGCCGTGAAAATACACAAACAGCGGAAAACACTCTGTTTCGGGAAGATACAAATCGAGCTTCTGCAATTCATGCCCGCCATAGGCAATATCTGCGATCTTTTTCATCGGTTTTCTCCTTTTACTCAATCAGCTTCCATATGGTTTTGGGGGCTGTGAGATGCGGGAAAGCGCCTTCCACGGGCTTATTATACATCGTGATGCGGCCTTCCTTTTTCAGGGCGTACAAAACCTCGTATACCGTGCGCGTAGTGGGGGCAAAGGCATCGCCAAAGATGGGCTTTACCGCCTTACGCAGCTCGGAATAGCTCTTTTCCCCTGCTTTCAGTTCGTCTTCGATGATGGCATAGGCCTTTGAAAGCGCCGATGCGTCCATTTCTGCCAGCGGCGCCACAGGCGTTTTGAAGGGGATCATTTCATAGCGGTCGGCATACACATAGCCCGATGCATGCACAGGCAGCTGCTGCACGTAGCGTGCATCCTCCGGCATGGCCAGCGCAGCGCTGGCAAGATACATACCATGCTCCGCGCGCCCTGCGGTCATGGGCATATTGGTGGCGCAGTAGGCGATGGCCGAGGGCGTGTGCGCCATGAGCATCAGCCCCACCAGCTCGCAGGGCATATCGCAGAAACACTTTTCCATGGCTGCCGCGCCCGTCATGCCGCGGTGCATATTGCGGGCGATCAGCTGAGCCGCCACGTCGCTCATGTGCACCTTGCTGCCGTCCCGCAGGGTGGGATACCGCTCCGATTCGATCTGCACTCTGGAGTCGTAGCGGTAGCCCTCGTCCTCCAGCGCCTGCGACAGCGCGTTGTTCTCTGCTTCGCGGCCCGCAAAATAGCCCACCGAACCGTTGGCAACGTAATAATTGAGCACGTTGCCTTCGGGATCGCGCCCGATAAAGGGATGCGCCCACTCGTCGCCGCCGCCGGCCTTGCTGCGGCTGTGAATGATGCCGATGCTCCCCGGCATGGACAGAATATCGTAGGTATCAAGAAGCTTTTGCGTATCGCCCGTCAGCTTATAAGAATAGAACGTGCCCTCGTGATAGGTCACGATGCCCGTATAGTAGCCGCCCGCCAGACCTTCCTGCTTTTTCAGCATTTCCACCAGAATGGGCGCAGCCTGTTTGCTGCCCACATAGCCTGCAATATTGCACATAAAAATCACCTTCTTTGTTTGATTATATCAAAACACCGCTTTCATGGCAATAAAAAAGCACCTTCGCAGGTGCTTAACTTGATAAAAAAGTCAAAGCACTCCGTACGGAGTGCTTTTGGAATCCGGCGGCGACCTACCTTCCCGGGCCGTGTCCAGCCAAGTATTATCGGCGCTGAAGAGCTTAACTTCTGTGTTCGGGATGGGAACAGGTGGAACCTCTTCGCCATTACCACCGGAAATCGAACGGGTATATATATTCTGCGGCTTTTTCGTTTCTCCTGCCGAAGATAAAAATTTTTTCAAAAAAATTCCCCTTTTTTCTCAAAAAGGGGAATGCATATCACAGACCGCTGAAATTATAAGGCGATACGGTGACAGGCTGCGACTCCTTCTGACCGGCAAAGGCGTCGGTCTTGCCGTAGACGATCGTCACGCTCACGATCGAATTCGTCAGACACACGGCTGTATTGTTTGCGCCCTGCTTGAAGTATCGCTCGCCGCGTGAAACGTATGACGGCATGAAGCTGTTTGCTTTCGGCTCGGTCGTACATTCGTTTTCGCCGTACACTTGGGCGAGCTTTTGCTTCAGGTCATCCAGCGCTTGCGCTGTATCGTATTTGAGGTCGATCGACACCGTAACCGTAGCCAGCGCAGGCTTTCCGTCCACGGTATCAAAACAGAAGCCCAGACTGCTCACATCATAGCCCGCCACCTGAAATGCGGAATTTTGCTGCGCAGTGACATTCGTGTAGCTCGTATCGCTCGTAATCGTCATAATCCCCTGAGTGAATTTCCCCTCAGCATCCAGATAAGAAGGGGAGCTCGTATACTCAGCAACAACCTTGAATCCCTGATCCTTGGCCCATTTTTTCACCGTTTCCTTACTGCTGCCCCACGGGATGCCCTGATAGGTGATCTCCGCGGCCTCATCGGCATAGGCGCAGGCGGTCAGCATCAGAAAAGCAAACAGAAACGCCAGAATTCTTTTCATAGGAAAATCTCCTTTGCGGTGTTTTCTTTATTGTATAGGAGAAGATCCGATTTGTAAAGCAAAATCTTCCCCGCCGCAATTCCATTACCCTTTCAGCTTTTCCGCCACTTCCGCCAGCTTTTTGTTCAAAAGTTCGTAGAACATAGCGATATGCCGCCCGTCCATCAGCGCATGGTTACAAAGCAGCGACACAGGCATGAGGATCTTCCCGTCCCGCTCAAAAAACTTGCCCCAGGTGATGCGGGGATTGCTGTCCGCAGGCATGGGCACGGGCTGGATCAGCGCGGTATGGGTGAGCCACGTCATGGTGGAAATGAAAAACAGCCCTTCCTCCTCGCCCGCTTCCCGGTCGATATCCCCGCACTGCACGGCGTGCCGCTGCTTTTCCTCGGCATCCCGCAAAAAAGCCCCATAGGGCATGGAGGGATCCAGATCACAGTACACATAGGTGCCGTCCTCCCGCGCCACGGTATGGGAGGTGTGGCAGTGATCGTATTCCACGATGGTTTCTCCCCGCTGGCGCTGCCGGAACTCGGGGATCAGATTGGCAGCCCCCGCGGCGCACCACAAAAAGGAGTGGAAGAAATTGCAGCCTTTCTCCTTGGTGATGCGGCGGAAATCGGTGATCTCCACCTCCGCCGTCACGCCCACGTAGGGATAGGCCAGCGAACGGAAATAATCAAAATGCGCCTTGCGCGGATAGGTACTCATGTCGATCGGAGTTGCTTTCATGGGGTCATCCTCCCTTTATGCCGTTTATTATAACACATCCCGCGGGAATTTGCAGGATCCTCTTGCGTCGGCGGCACAAATGTTGTAATGTTATAGTACCCGATCAAAGGAGAATTCAAACAATGACCACCTTTCTTTTTGTCCGTCACGGCGAAAGTCTGGCCAACCGCCATGAGATTTTCTGCGGTCAGTCCGATTACGATCTGTCCGAAAAGGGCTATGCTCAGGCGGCGGTCACAGCCAAATATATAGCGGAAAATTATCAGGTCGCCTGCGTGTACGCCAGCGATCTCACCCGCGCTTTCCACACCGGCGAAGCCATCGCCGAGGCTGCCGGCTGCCCCGTGGTGGCTGATCCCGCGCTGCGGGAGATCCATTGCGGCGAATGGGAGGAAGCGCCCTTCGGGGAGATGCTCACCCGCTGGCCGGACAGCTATCCCGCGTGGCTGCATGACATCGGCAACGTGCAGTGTCCCGGCGGCGAAACCGTGCCCGACGTGCTGGCCCGCGTGCTGCCCGCGCTGGAAGTGCTGGCCCTGCGCCACGAAAATGACGCGATCGCCATCGCCACCCACGGTACGGTGATCCGCGCGCTGATGTGCGTGCTGGGCGGCAAGCCCCTTTCCGAAATGAAGAATATTCCGTGGAACAGCAACGCATCGGTGACGGAATTCTTTTATGAGGACGGCGCGTGGCGCATCGGCCGCGTGAATCTGGACGGGCATCTGGGCGATCTGAGTACCCGGCTGCCCGACACGGTGTAACATTTTTTGAAATAACGCAAAGCCCCGCCAGCAAGAGTGGTGGAAAGGAATGAGTTATCCTTTACATTACATCATACGAAAAGCGAAACCGTAAACCTTAGCTGGCTTGTGATTTCTTGTTCTGCGTGATAGAATGAAAGCAATAAACTTGAATTTGTAGACTTATATAGGAGAGGAAATCAATTATGAAACATAAAGTGTTGGCTATATGTAAATCTTTTTTATGGTGTTTTGTGATTTTGATATTTCCAATTGCATCAGTAACAATATCGGTAATTTTAGCTTTAGATACTGTTACAACACTATTTTTACAAGGAACTTTTATGGCATTAGCTTTAATTCCCCCTGCTATTTTTGTTTTTTGTGGTAAGTGGCAATGGAGAGAGGTTGGATTTGCATCGTTTGATTTTAAAGGTTGCAAAAAAGTATTATAT
>JAFYVB010000008.1 GCA_017549335.1 Clostridia bacterium
CTCCAACATGTTCAATGGCATCCTGATTGCTTTCACCGACGTGATCGGTGTAACGCATAACGGCGCTACCATTTGGCAGTTCCTGTCGATCCTGATCACCGCGCTGGTTATCACCGCGCTGGTTACCTTCGTCGACATGGGCGAACGCCGCATCCCGGTTCAGTACGCCAAGCGCGTTGTGAACCGTCGCGTATACGGCGGCCAGAGCACCCACATCCCCATGAAGGTTATCTCCGTGGGCGTGCTGCCTCTGATCTTCGCCTACTCCTTCCTGAGCTTCCCCGGAACGATCTTCGCCTTCTTCGGCACCAATAGCGGCGTCTACAAGTGGTGGAACACTTATATGTCCGCTACTTCTCCGCTGTACATGATCATTCTGGCTCTGCTCATCATTGCCTTCGCATACTTCTACACCAGCATCACCTTCAATCCCCGTGAGATCGCTGAAAACATTCAGCGTCAGGGCGGCAACATCCGCGGCCTGCGTCCCGGCAAGAATACGATCGATTACCTCGTTCGTACTTCCAACCGTCTGACCCTGTTCGCCGGTCTGTTCCTGGCTGTGCTGGCTACCGTGCCTACCCTGCTGTCTGTATGGCAGAACGTGCAGATTCCCTTTGCCGCTTCTTCCGTACTGATCGCCGTCAGCGTAGCGCTGGAGTCTGTCCGTCAGGTTGAAGCTCAGCTGGTCATGCGTCACTATAAGGGTTTCCTTTAATCCTTGACGCATAAGAACAAAACACCAATAGAATCCCACTTCCCGCCCGCAAGGGCGGGGTGGGATTTTGTGGCGCTCATGCGTATGTGCATTTTGAGCGCTTGAAATGCTTGTATTTCAAGGATTGAAAGGAGAACATCCTGTATGAAGATCGTATTTCTGGGTGCTCCCGGTGCCGGCAAGGGCACGCACGCACAGCAGCTGATGAAGGAACTGGGCATTCCCCAGATCTCTACCGGTGATATGTTCCGCCGCGCCATCCGTGAGGAGACCCCCACGGGCCTGCAGGCGAAGAGCTACATGGATAAGGGCGAGCTCGTTCCCGACGAAGTGGTGATTGCCATGGTGAAGGAACGTCTGGCTGAAGACGATTGCAAGAACGGCTACATCCTGGACGGCTTCCCCCGCACCGTTGCGCAGGCCGAAGCCATGGAAGAGTTCGCCACCATCGATCTGGCGCTCAATATCGACGTGCCCGCCGAACTGATCATCTCCCGCCTGTCCAGCCGTCGTATGTGTGCCGGCTGCGGCGCTACTTACAATATCACCCTGCATAACAGCGATAAGTGCTCCACCTGCGGCGGTGAACTGTATCAGCGCGACGACGACAAGCCCGAGACCATCCGCAAGCGTCTGGACGTTTACGAAGAAAAGACTGCGCCCCTCGTTGCGTATTACCGCGCCAAGGGTCTGCTGTCCACCGCTACGCTGCTGGGCACCATCGAGGAAAACAACGAAGTGGTGCGCGCTGCGCTGAACAAGAAAGACTAAGATGATTACCATCAAAAATGAAATCCAGCTGTCCAAGATGCGTTCTGCCGGCCATCTGCTGTATGACGTGCTTTGCACGCTGCGCGAGAAGATGGCGCCCGGCATGACCACGCTGGATCTTGACCGTATTGCCCATGAACTGATCGTCAAAGGACGTGCCACGCCGTCGTTCCTCGGATACTATGATTATCCCGCGACGCTGTGCGTCAGCATTGACGATGAAGTGGTGCATGGCATTCCTTCCAAGCACGTACGCATGGAGGAAGGCAGTATCGTGTCTGTCGACTGCGGTCTGATTCTGGACGGCTGGCAGGCGGACAGCGCTTTCACAAAGGGGATGGGGGAAATTTCTCCCGAATGTGAAAAGTTGATCCGCGTGACCGAAGAGTGCTTCTGGCAGGGCATCAGGCAGGCTGTGGACGGCAACCGCATCGGCGATATCGGCGCGGCTGTGCAGCAGCATGCCGAGAGCCACGGCTACGGCGTGGTGCGTGACCTGACGGGCCATGGCATCGGTCAGGAGATGCACGAGGATCCCAGTGTGCCCAACTTCGGCACGGCAGGGCGCGGCGTAAGACTTCGCCGCGGCATGACCATTGCGGTGGAACCCATGATCGCCATGGGTCGCTATCCCGTGCATCAGCTCAGTGACGGCTGGACCATTGTGACCAACGATCACAAGCCCTGTTCGCACTACGAACACACGATTGCCATCACTTCGGGGCTTCCCGAGGTGCTGACATACCCCGGTTTCAGCTGGGAAAACGCTCTGTAAAGGAGAAAACCGCATTTTATGCAAAAAATATTTGAAGGAAATGTAGTTTTTTCAAAAAAAGGGCGTGACAAAGGGCATATGTTTGTGGTATTATATACGTTGGACGATGACTTTGTCATGGTATGCGACGGCGACCGCCGGAAGGTGGAAAAGCCCAAGCGCAAAAGACGCAAACATCTGTCCGCGACGCCGCATCAGGCGCCCGAGATCATCTCCCTTTACGCAATGAACCGTCTGAAGAACGCTGACGTGCGCAAAGCACTCAAGTCCTTCTACATGGACGAGGCTGCGTCCATGGGTCCGGCGGAGCATTCTTCCCAGGTAAAGGAAAATGCATCGGGAAATCATGCGACCGAGCAAAACAAGGAGGGCCATCCGATTGTCTAAGAATGACGTCATCGAAATGGAAGGCAAGATCGTAGAAGCACTGCCGAATGCCATGTTCCTGGTTGAACTGCCTAACGGGCATCAGATCATGGCGCACATCTCCGGCAAAATGCGCATGAACTTCATCCGCATCTACCCGGGTGACAAAGTGAAGGTTGAGCTCTCTCCCTATGACCTTACCCGCGGGCGCATTACCTGGCGCAGCAAGGCGTAAGCAAATAGGATTTCCCGTACTACTGCCCGCGCGGCGGGCTCAAGCAAGGAGGAAAAACCCAATGAAGGTTCGTCCGTCTGTCAAGCCGATCTGCGAAAAGTGCAAGATCATCAAGCGCAAGGGCCGCGTTATGGTCATTTGCGAGAATCCCAAGCACAAGCAGAAGCAGGGCTGATTGATTCATCCATAGGGGAGAGCGCTCCCCGGGCCGCATGACGGCCACAAAGGCACTGCGCGGCCCAATTGCGCACAGCGGCGGGAAGACGCCGCTGAAAAGAACAAAGATGGCTTACCGTCGTGGGCGGCTGCCTGAGGAACTTCCCATTCCAAGGGACCACTGATGGTTTCCATACACTTCCGGGGTCTTTCCCACCCGGTCCCAAGGTTGAATAATTCAACCAACACATTTGGAGGTGTAACCAACCTATGGCACGTATTGCGGGCGTTGACCTGCCCAGAGAGAAGCGCGTCGAGATTGGCCTGACGTACATTTACGGCATCGGCCTGACCACGTCCAAGCAGATCATTGCTGAGACTGGCATCAATCCTGACACCCGCGTTAAGGATCTCTCCGAGAACGAAATCAGCAAGCTGCGCGACTATATCGAGCACAACCTGAAGGTGGAGGGTGACCTGCGCCGTGAAGTTTCGCTCAATATCAAGCGCCTCATCGAGATCGGCAGCTACCGTGGCGTACGCCATCGTCGCAGCCTGCCTGTCCGCGGCCAGAACACCAAGCAGAATGCGCGTACCCGTAAGGGCCCCAAGAAGCAGGTTGCTGGCAAGAAGAAGGCTACCAAGTAAGCTGAATTGAAAGTAAGCTCCGATAGAAGGAGCGCGGAGGGATAATAATGGCACCCAAATCTCAATCCAAGGTGAAGAAGATTTCCCGCAAGCGCCGTGAAAAGAAGCTCGTAGAGCGCGGCGTTGCGCATATCAGCTCTTCCTTTAACAACACCATCGTGACCATCACCGACGTCAACGGCAACGCTCTGTCCTGGGCTTCTGCCGGCGGCATGGGCTTCCGCGGCAACAAGAAGAGCACGCCTTTCGCTGCTCAGATGGCCGCCGAGACCGCTGCGAAGGCCTCCACTGAGTTTGGCCTCAAGTCGGTTGAAGTGTACGTCAAGGGCCCCGGTTCGGGCCGTGAGGCGGCTATCCGCTCTCTGCAGGCTGCCGGTCTTGAAGTCACCATGATCAAGGACGTGACGCCCATCCCGCACAACGGTTGCCGTCCGCCCAAGCGTAGAAGAGTGTAATTTTAGGAGGCTAATATGGCAAGATATACTGGTTCCGTTTGCCGTCTGTGCCGCCGTGAGGGTACCAAGCTCTTCCTGAAGGGCGAAAAGTGCTACTCTGACAAGTGCGCGCTGAGCAAGCGTCCGACCCCTCCTGGCCAGCATGGTCAGGCTCGTCAGCGTAAAGTAAGCGAATATGGCATGCAGCTGCGTGAAAAGCAGAAGGCCCGCCGCGCTTACGGTCTGCTCGAATCCCAGTTCCACAAGACTTATGAGCGTGCTACCTCCATGAAGGGCGTCACCGGTGAAAACCTGCTGAGCCTGCTGGAGCGCCGCCTTGACAATGTTGTTTACCGCTCCGGTCTGGGCGCTTCCCGTCCTCAGGCCCGTCAGCTGGTGCTGCATGGCCACGTGCTGGTCAACGGCAAGAAGGTGGACGTTTCCTCCTACACCGTTGATGTCAACGACGTGATCACCATCCGTGCCAAGAGCAAGGAAATGGCCCACTTCAAGGCCGTTCGCGAAGGCAATGCCGCTCGCATCCTGCCCAAGTGGCTGACCTTCAATGCGGATGAGCTGACTGCCACCGTAGTTGCTCTGCCCACCCGCGAAGACATCGACTTCACGCTTCAGGAGAACATGATCGTCGAGTTCTACTCCCGTTAAAGGACGTCGCACTGCATAAAAGCTAACCTAACGACGGTTTCCAATAATAGGAGGGAAGAACGCCGTGATCGCAGAAATCGAAAAAGCGCACATCGAGTGTCTGGAAGTTGCCGACAACAATACCTATGGCCGCTTCGCTATCGAGCCGCTTGAACGCGGTTTCGGTCACACGCTGGGTAACGCGCTTCGCCGCGTACTGCTCAACAGTCTCCCCGGCGCCGCAGTTACCTCTATCAGGATTGACGGCGTACAGCATGAGTTCTCTACCGTCCCCGGCGTTAAGGAAGATGTGAGCGAGATCATCCTGAACTTCAAGATGCTCTCCGTCCGCATGTTCGCTGATCAGCCCAAGACGCTGGAACTCATCGCCGAAGGTCCCTGTGAAGTGACCGCTGCCGATATCCGTGTGGATGATGAGGTCGAGGTTATCAATCCCGATCTGCACATCGCCACCCTGGGTGAAGGCGCGAAGCTGCACATTACTCTTACCATCGATATCGGCCGCGGCTATGTCTCTGCCGATAAGAATAAGAATCCCCAGATGCCTATCGGCGTCATTCCGGTGGATTCCATCTACACCCCCATCCGTAAGGTGAACTACACGGTGTCCGATACCCGCGTGGGCCAGGTAACCGACTACGACAAGCTGATGCTTGACGTGTGGACCAACGGCTCCGTTCAGCCGGATGAAGCCATCGCCATGGCCGCCAAGATCCTTCGCGATCAGCTGGAGCTGTTCGTGGGTCTGACCGATCAGACGATGCCCGTGCCTCACTCTGAACGTGAGGATAACCAGAAGGATAAAGTTCTCGAAATGACCATCGAGGAACTGGATCTGTCCGTTCGTGCGTACAACTGCCTCAAGCGCGCCGGCATCAACAATGTGGCCGAGCTTGTGCAGCGCAATCAGGAAGACATGATGAAGGTACGCAACCTGGGCAAGAAGAGCCTCGAGGAAGTTGAACAGAAGCTTGAGGCGCTGGGCCTTGGCCTGCGCCCGTCCGACGATTAACGTGACCGCCCGTTAGGGCGTAAGGAGGAACCCCTCATGGCAACGCAACGTAAGCTGGGCCGTACGGCCGATCAGCGCAAGGCGCTGCTGCGCAACCAGGTCACCAATCTGATCTGGTACGGCCGCATTGAGACGACCCTGGCCCGCGCCAAGGAAGTCCGCAGCGTAGCGGAAAAAATGATCACCCTCGCGATCCGCGAGTATGACAAGACCGTGGAAGTTCAGAAGACCTTCCACAACGACAAGGGCCAGATCGTTGAAGTGACCGTCACCAACGATACCGCTGAAAAGCTGGCTGCCCGTCGTATCATGATGAGCTACCTGTATGACCTCAAGGAGCAGAAGACTGCTGAAGAATCCAAGAGCGAATACAAGGAGCGCACCAAGGATAACAAGCATCCCGTGGTTGAAAAGCTCTTCCGTGAGCTGGGCCCCAAGTACCGTGCTCGCAACGAAGAGAAGGGCTGCGCCGGCGGCTACACCCGCATGTATAAGCTGGGTCCGCGCCGCGGCGACGCCGCCGAGATGGTTATCATCGAGTTGGTGTAATCACTCAAATAAAACGCCTGACAGGTTTCTGTCAGGCGTTTTTCTGTGTTATGAATATTTGCGGTGCTTGCATTCGGGGGCTTTGGATTTGATCAAGGCAATCAGATCTTCCGCCGTGCCGTTTGTGAGCTGACCTTTGGAAAGGGGAAGGCATTGCTTGCCTTTTGTCAGGAAAACGAGATAGTCGGCGCTTTCGTATAGCTTTAAAAGGGAATCATACTGGAGGGTCGTTGTATTATTGCTTTCAAGATTGGTGTTGGCGATTTCGTTATCCTGAAAATCAGTGCGGATGGTGCGCGGCGTTTGAAATATCTCTCGCTCCCGGGTCAGCGTCAGCTTCAGCATTCTTTTATAGTTCAGCCGGGGAAGGGAGAAATCCAATATGCCCAAAAGGAAGATGACCAGCTGAAACAAAAGGCTTCTATACGAAAGCAGATTGCCGATGGTGCAAACAGTTACAGTGACGGCGACCAGCAAATGGTTGCGCTTTTTTTGCGCAATGGAAGCAACGCGGGCGATCTGCGATAAAGTGGTATCGTCAAAAACGGTGACCGTACTCAGCATTTGAAAGAACCTCCAAACGGGTTTATTCTGAAAACAGTATATCATAGAAAGAGGAAGGGGAATAGATCATTTTACCCGTTTCCCTCATCAGGACCGTAAGATTTGATCACTTCCCCTGTTTTGGCATTCAGATAAACAGTATAAGACTCCAGATCATCTCCGGCATAATAGAAGTACACATTCCAAACAGGGTTGACAGGATCGACGACATTAAAATCAAAATAGGCGTTCAGCGCAGAAAGTGTTGTATCGGAAAGGGCATATTTTTTCGAGATATACACGCGTGCAAGCTGTTCGGCTTCTTCCTGTGTAAGATCGTCTTCGCCCGGCAGACCGGCGCGGAAAGCAGCTGCGGGTGTGCCGCCGCTGATTACCAGCAGCTTATCCAGCATCGCTTTTTCTTCCAAAGAAGCTTCATAGAAATGAGAGTATTTAGCATCTATCTGTTTTCTATACAGCCAGTATGTATTGTTTTGCGGCTTTTCCGCCCAAAGAACATTGAGAACATGTCCGGTTGTGGGGCAGACCTGCACATCGAACAATCTACTATGGTGCTGATCACAGAAGCTGAAATGCCAAACGGGTATTTCGGGATTATCTACGTAAAAATAGGTTTTTACCTTGGCGATTTGATTTGGGTCAACAAGTTTTTGTTCGATGATATACGCTTGTGCGATATCAAGAGCTGCTTCCTGCCGGATTTGATGATCTTCAGGCAGACCGTACAGGTGCTGCAGTTTGGTTTCCACGCCGGGCGGGAGAGCCCCTGCGTAATCCTTTGCCATTTCGCGCAGTTCATTAATGAAATAATACTGTTCTTCAATAGACCAATAGCCGAAGAGTTTCCCTTTTTTGTTTACTTCGGCATCTATAAAGTCCTGGAGAAAGAGATTTTCTGCCAAACCTGTTGTGCTGCAAATAACGGTAAGCAAACAGAGAATAGCAACGATTCGCTTTTTCATTTTTCAGGCCTCCTTGTCAATTGCAGTATAACAAAAGTGTAAATAATATGCAATAATACAATTGTAACAACTTGTAACATTGCGTAATCTTTGAAATTGTGATATACTGTCAACCGTAAACCAAGGAGGTACGCATGAAGAAATTTCTGCTTATTATGCTTTGCATGGCGTTTATTATGCCTTTGGCGGCGGCGGATACGCTGCCTGTCTATCATGCGCCCAGCAAGCTTTCGGCGCCCTATGAAACGGTAGAGGAAAAGGACGAAGCCCCCTTTGCTGCGGATGCTGAAACCATGCGCGTGGATTATGTGGGCATCCGTCAGGGCGATTGCATTGTGATCCGTGTGGGCGGCCAGACCATGCTGGTGGACGGCGGTGAAGGCTGGCGCGTGCATAATGTAGAGAAATATTTGGAGCAGAACAATATCAAAGGCTTTGATGTAATGTTTCTTACTCATGCCCATGACGATCATCTGGAAATGCAGGAAGAACTGATCAAAAAGGGCTATTGCGTGGGCAAGGTTATTTCTCCCTATACGGAGGAGGATAACTATTCGCTGTGGAATGGTTATAAAAAGCTGCTGAAACAAAAGAACATTCCCTTTGAAACGGTGAAAACAGGGGACGTGATGGAATTCGGCGGCGCTACGCTCACGTTTTATCGCTGGGATAACAAAAAGCAGACCATGAACAATCATTCCGTCACCGCGCTGTTGCAGTATGGCGAGGCGCGGGTGATGCTGACGGCGGATATCGGCGGCGAAACGCAGCATTGGCTGATGGATCACTTTGATCACGAGTTGTTCAAATGCGATATCTATAAGGCAGCGCATCATGGACGTACGGCGGCGGTGGGTGAATTCCTCACGGCCATGGATCCGGCGCTGGTGATCGTTACGAACACGAAATCTTCCACCGCCACCCATGATAATCAGCTGAACCGACGCAACATTCCCCGCTATTACATTTCCTCCGGTACGGTATGCACCGAAACGGATGGCGCGCAGTGGTATGCGTGGATCGAGCCCCTTGAATAACAAATAAAGGAAGACCGACGGACGGTCTTCTTTTTTTGATTGATTGTATATCTTTGGTATCAATTATTTCATATCGAGTATTGACGATTTGTTTAAAATGGTTTATAATCTTCCTAACAGGACAACCAGTTTTATAAAATTGAAAAGGAAGGCACGGATTATGAAGTACTACATTGCTATCGATTCCGGCGGAAACAAGACCGACAGTGTGTTATTTGACCAGACCGGCCGTGTGATTGCGCGTGACAAACGTCGCGGCGCCAATGCATTTGACACTTCGCCCGCAGAAGCCAGTGCGCGCCTGAACAGCGCCATTGACGTGCTTCGCGCAAGTCTTCCGGAGGGAGAAAAGGTGGCCTCCATCTTTGGTGCGGTGGCCTCTGTAACCTACTATCCCGAGATCCTGCGCCGCGCAAAGCGTATTGCGGAAGGCGCGATTGTTAACTTTGATGAAGACGTTATCGCCATCATGGCGGCGGCTTTTGGCAGAGAAGACGGCGTATGCGTGATCTGCGGTACGGGTTCTTCCGTGCAGGTGCGCGAAGCGGGCAAGCCCCTGCATCGCATCGGCGGCAGCGGCATGCTGCTGGATACAGGCGGCAGCGGCTTCATTCTGGGGCGTGCGGCGCTGGTTTCCTCCCAGTATGACCGGGATGGACGCGGCGAGAAAACGCTGATGAGCAAGATCGTGGAGCAGGAGATGGGCGAAACACTGGTCAATCATCTGCCTGTTATCTATGCCGGCGGCCGCGCTTATGTGGCAGGTTTTGCCCATGCCGTTTTCCAGGCGAGAGAAAAGCATGATCCCTTGGCTTGCCGTGTGTTCAACAAGGGCGTTGAATATTTCGTACAGGCGCTGGAAGCGGCGAAGAAGCACATGGGCAAGCCTTTTAAGGCGGCGCTGGGCGGCGGTATTTTCGCCAACTATCCCGAATACGTGGAAGCCATTTGCGAAAACGCACCCGAAGGGTGTGAACTGATCAACGTGCAGGAACCGCCGGTATACGGCGCTGCGCTGGAAGCATTGTGGCAGGCAGGGGATGAGCCGACGGAAGATTTCAAGGAGAATTTCCTGAAAACCTACCGAGAAAAATGCGAAGATTGATAAACTGACTTGACAAAAAGGCGCACCCGCGGTATCTTGCTATCGGAGGGAGATAAATGACCGATCATGCGAGAAGTGCGGGTGCGCTTTTTATGCGCGGATATAACTGTGCCCAGGCTGTATTCTGTGCGTTTCAGGATGTAATGCAGCTGGATGATGGGCTGGCGCTGAAGCTGACCAGCGGCATGGGCGGAGGCGTGAGCCGTCTGCGGGAGATCTGCGGCGCGGTCAGCGGTGCTGCTCTTGTGCTGGGCGTGCTCTATGGCAGCGACGATCCCTGCGATGCTCCGGCAAAAGCGGAGCATTATGCCCGCGTTCAGGCGGTTGCGGAAAAATTCCGCGCCGAGAACGGCAGCATTGTCTGCCGCGAGCTGCTCAAGCTTCAGGAAGAAAAGAGCGAGCCCGTGCCTGCGGAACGTACACAGGCGTATTATCATTCCCGTCCATGCTGCGCTTTGGTGGAAAAGGCTGCACGTGCGGTGGACGAATATATTGCAGAGCATCCTTTGAAGGGAGTATAAACAAATGAAAACGTTGGTATTGATCGGGGCGGGTGCCCGTGGTATGACCTATGCGCGATTGATCAAAAAGAGCGGTCGTGCCAAAATTGTGGCGGTGGCGGAACTGAGAGCGGATCGCCGTGAGAGCGCCATGAAGGAACTGGGGCTTACGGAAGATGCAATGTACAATCACGCCGATGATCTGCTGGCAGCCGGGAAACTGGCGGACGTGGCAATCATTGCCACCCAGGATCGGGATCATTACGATGAAGCCATCAAGGCGCTGAATCTGTCCTATGATCTGCTGCTGGAAAAGCCCATTTCGCCCTCTGCGGAGGAATGCCTGCATATCAGCCGTTTGGCTCAGGAAAAGGGCTGCCGCGTTGTCGTGTGCCACGTGCTGCGCTATGCGCCCTTCTTTGTGGAACTGAAAAAGATCATTGACGGCGGCGAACTCGGTCGTGTGATCGATATTCAGCACAATGAAAACATCGGCAATTTCCATATGGCTCATTCCTATGTGCGCGGCAACTGGCGCAAAAGCGCGGAAGCCAGCCCCATTTTGCTGGCTAAGTCCTGCCACGATCTGGATATTCTGGTTTGGCTCACAGGCAGCCGCTGCGAAAGCGTGGCGTCCTTTGGCGAACTGACCTACTTTAAGGAAGAAAATGCGCCTGCGGGCAGCGCAGCCAGATGCCTTGACTGCCCCGTAGCCGATACCTGCCGCTTTGACGCCAGAAAGTGCTATCTGGATACGCTGGGCGATTGGCCGACCACGGTGCTGACCCTCGATCAGACCAAGGAAGGCGTGACGGAGGCTATCAAAGAAGGCCCCTATGGTCGCTGCGTATATCGCTGCGACAACGACGTGTGCGATCATCAGGTGTCGATCCTGCGGTTTGAAAACGGCGTAACGGTCACCTTCAACCTCAGCGCTTTCACCAACCGCATTGCCCGTACCATGAAGATCATGTGCGAGCATGGCGAGATCCGTGCCAGCGAAACGGCGGGCTGCATCGAAGTGATTCCCTTTATCTCCACAAGAAACGGTGCGGTGAACGGACGTACGGTCTATCCTGACCGCAGCGGCAAGGGTCACGGCGGCGGTGACGAGGGCATCATCCGGGCGCTGCTGGATATGCTGGAGCATGAGGACAAGGAAATGAGCAGCACGATCGCTGCATCCGTTGAAAGCCACCTCATTGCCGAAGCTGCTGAGCGTTCCCGCACGGAGCATCGCATGGTGGATCTGAAGGAGATCCGCGGGGAATGGGATGAGAAATAACTTGACGGTAGAAAAGATTTTATATCATACGGCAGTGGAATTTATTGAGCAGCGTTACCCCGTTGGCTGGGGCGGCGCAGCGGTGATCCATACAGAGGATGACCGCTACCTGATCAGTGTAGCGCCGGAGGTGCTCAATGCTTCTGCTGAATTGTGTATTGAAACGGGTGCGATCTGTGAAGCGCATAAATTCAATGTGCGGGTCACGCATTGCATCTGTGTTGTGCGGGACGATGAAAACAGCCCCTTCAAGGTGCTTACGCCCTGCGGCATCTGTCAGGAGCGGCTGCGTTATTGGGGCGAAGATGTGCTGGTTGGAGTTACAAATGAAGCACAGGCGCTGCGGTTTGTTCCTTTGGGCGAACTGATGCCTTATTACTGGGGAAAAGCGTACGACCACAAGTAAGGTGAACAGCAAACCCCGATCAAATGAAATAGAAATGAAGAATCCGGCTTGCGATGATACGCAAGCCGGATCATTTTATTCAAACAAATCAGTGGATAGGTACCTTTCGCCGGTGTCAGGGAGAAGGGCGACCACCACTTTGCCTTTTTCGACTTTGGCAGCCTGCACGGCGGCATACAGGGCAGCGCCCGAGGAAATGCCGCAGAGGATGCCTTCCTTCTGTGCCAGCAGACGGCTCATGGCGTAGGCGCTTTCGGTGGATACGGGGATCACTTCGTCATAAACGGTGATATCGAGGGCAGCGGGGATAAAGCCCGCGCCCATGCCCTGCAGCTTGTGCGGGGTTGCCTTTCCGCCGGAAAGCACGGCGGAATCCTTGGGCTCTGCGGCGATGACCCGCAGCATGGGCTTTTGTTCCTTGAGATAGCGTCCCGTACCGCTGATTGTTCCGCCCGTGCCAATGCCGGCGGCAAAGATATCGATCATGCCTGCGGTGTCGCGCCAGATCTCAGGGCCTGTGGTTTCGTAATGGGAAAGGGGATTGGCGGGGTTATCAAACTGACCGGGCATGAAGCTGCCGGGGATCTCGCGGAGCAGGGTATTTGCTTTTTCAATGGCTCCTGCCATGCCTTTTTCAGCGGGGGTCAGGATCACCTCTGCACCGTATGCCCGCAAAAGACGCTGGCGTTCGATGCTCATATTTTCGGGCATGGTGAGAATCAGGCGATAGCCGCGCACAGCAGCTGCCATGACAAGCCCTACGCCGGTATTGCCGCTGGTGGGCTCGATGATGGTGCCGCCTGCCTGCAAAAGCCCGCGGTTTTCTGCATCGTTGAGCATATACAGCGCGGCGCGATCCTTGGCGGAGCCGGCAGGATTCATGCCTTCGGGCTTGACCAGCAGGATGCATTCAAGCCCCAGCTCTTCTTCGATCCGATGTACACGGATCAGGGGCGTATTGCCGATGGTTTCAAGTACGTTTTCAAAAATCTGCATGGTTACCTCCCGGTTATATCGCGAATGACGGCGCCTGCGATGATCAGTCCCATGACCGAGGGGACGAAGGCTGTGCTGCCCGGCGTGGCCCGGCGGGATTCGCCTTCGGGCTGGGAAAGCGGGGTGAGGGCAGGCTCGGTGGAATAGGCCACCTTCAACGCTTTCACGCCGCGGCTTTTCAGCTCCCGGCGCATGACCCGCGCCAGCGGACAGGCGCTGGTTTTATAAATATCGGTGATCTCTATTTTGGTGGGATCCAGCTTGTTGCCCGCACCCATGGCGCTGATGCAGGGGATGCCCGCTTTCTCGCTGCGCACCGCCAGTTCGATCTTGGCGGCCACGGTATCCACCGCATCGATCACGTAATCGTAGGAGGCAAGATCGATCAGATCCGCGTTTTCGGGCACATAAAACATCTGATATGCTGCCACCTGCACCTGCGGGTTGATATCTTTGAGCCGTGCGGCCATAACCTCCACCTTGGGCTGTCCCAATGTGGAGTGCAGCGCGATGATCTGGCGGTTCAGGTTGCTCACGGATACGGTATCGTTATCGATCAGATCAATGGCGCCCACGCCGCTGCGCACCAACGCTTCGGCGGCAAATCCGCCTACGCCGCCCACACCGAAAACGGCAACATGGGAGCGCTGCAGCTTTTCGATGGCATCCTCGCCCAACAGCATTTCAATACGGGAAAAAGCTTCCATCGGGGTCTCTCCTTGGGAAAATGAGCTTTTTTGAGTGCCCTTATTGTAACATTCCGAAAAAAGACTGTCAACTTGAATAAAGTGTGAAGAAACAGTGTGAAAAAGTTAACACAATTTCCGCTATTTGGTATAATTTGAAATGAATATTAACGAATTGGTAACAAAGGGAATTTGCAAATGAAAAAAGTGATTACAATACTATTTGCACTGCTTCTTGTGGTTCCGGCTTTTGCACTGGCGCAAGATTTTGTTGTGACCGGCGGCACGGGATACGAGTGGAACGCGGATAATTCTGTTTTGACGATTACCGAAAACGGAATGACCGTACAGAATAAAGACAATGTAACCGAAACGTCGGACAGGATCGTGATCGATTCCGGCGTGTCTTCGGTTACCCTGAACGGCGTATCTGTCCGGACGGAAGACGGCGCTGCCATGTCGGTGGAGGGAGAAACCACGGTGAACCTCACGGGCATCAATACGCTGATCACCACGGCTGATGGCTGCGCGGGATTGCAGCAGGAAGATTCGGATGCACTGCTTACGATCAGCGGTACGGGCAGCCTGACGGCCATGGGCGGTTACGGCGCAGCAGGCATCGGCAGCAGTTCTTATATGGATGCTAACCTGCTTATCAACGGCGGCACGATTACGCTGGCGGAGGGCATCAGCGGTGCCGGTATCGGCTCCGGTGATATGGGCACTGCCAAGGTAACGATTACCGGCAATGCAAAAATCGTGAAGGCTGCCAGCGTTGCTGTTGATGTATACGGCGCAGGCGCCGGTATCGGCGGCGGCAACGACGGCGACGGTATCATTGAAATCAGCGGAAATGCTCATATCGTGCAGGCTGTGGGCGGCGGTGTACAAAGAAACCATAACAGCGGTTACAGCGGCGCCGGCATCGGCGGCGGCTGGAATGCTGAAATTGTTATCAAAGACAACGCTCTGATCGAAGAAGCGGCCGGCGGCCCCCTTGGTGCGGGTATCGGCAGCGGCATCGGCGATGAAGTGACGATCAGCATCAGCGGAAACGCGGAGATCCGAAAGGCTGCCGGCGGAATATTCGCTGCCGGTATCGGCAGCGGCTATCAGGCGAATGCTGATATTACCATCAGCGGCGGAACGATCAAGCTGGCCCAGGGCGGCCTCGGCGCCGCCGGCATCGGCAGCGGTAATTACAGCAGCGCCGAATTGGAAGAAACAAGCGGCGAAGGCAGCGATATTACCATTACTGCGGGTACGATCGAAAAGGCGCAGGGTGGTCTGGGCGGCGCCGGTATCGGTTCCGGCAGAGCGGATAAAGCAAGGGTAAAAATCAGCGGCGGTACGATCAATGCCTATGGCGGCGATGACTATTATTATCACTACGTCAGCGATACCACCATCCTGGATCCCATCACCGGCGGCGCCGGTGCGGGCATTGGCTCGGGCGGCAACGGCTCGGACACCACGGTGGTGGTAATCAGCGGCAGTACCGTGAAAGCTGTGGGCGGCGGAACGAAGAACGGCGGCGCCGGTATCGGCGGCGGCAATGCATTTGCAAAGGTCGACGTTTCCGGCAAGGATACATGGATCACCTTGGCACAGGGCGGTGCCGGTGCGGCCGGCATCGGCGGAGGTTATAAATACGGAGCGGAAGTCAGCATTGATTCTGCGATGATCGAACTGGCCAAGGGCGGTACAGGTGCTCCCGGTGTGGGCGGCGGCTTGGGCGGCGCGGCGAATGCGAAAGTCATGATCGCGCAGAATGTTGCTCAGGTTGGTGCGGATGCAAGCAGCTGGATCAACGTTGACGGCGGCCCCTTTACCGATAAAACGGACATTACGGAGATCACTGCACTGTGGCAGTGCTTCAGAACGGCCTGGGAAGAAGAGGAAGATCCCGCGCCCATCGTGCCCAATGTTCCGCAAACAGGTGACAGATCCATGATTTCTGCATGGGTTGCGCTGATGATGCTCAGTGCGGCGGCAATCACCCTTCTGAAAAAACGCAAGGCATAAACAAAAACGGGATTCCGTATTTCGGAATCCCGTTTGTATTTACAGCTTGCTGCGAATTTTTTGGATAAGCTTTTTGGCAGTGCCCTTTACACCGTTGTTTTTAATGATCTGCGGTGCTCTGCGGATCAGCGGGGGAAGCTTTCGCAGCTCGTTTGCGTATTTGGAACCGGGGCGCGGAATGCGGGAGAAATAACCGCAGTGTTTGTTGTACCACTGATACCAGTAAGGCGTAATCCGAAGGACGATGGGCCTGTGCATCCGGGCAATCAGCTTTCTGAGGGCTTTGGTGTTTTCCGGCGTTACGTTCGGATTGGTTGAGAGTGTTCTGACATAGATCAGCGCCCGGACGTAAGCCTGCTTGATGATCTCCGGCTCTCTGATTTTCTTGCGGCGGATGTAATCAAAGATCTCGTTCATTCGGCTGATGGGAATGGAGCAATCCTTCAGTACGCTGGAGGAATTGATGCTGAAACAGCGATAGTAATACAGCGGCTTGTTCAGAAAGCAGATGCTGTTTGCTTCGCAATAGGCCTGGAACATGAAGGGGTTATCCACCCATCCTGCGCCTTTGGCTTCCACCATGCGAATCCCTGCGGCGTTCAGAAAGTCTCTTTTATACAGGGAAGACCAGATTGAGGGATGCCAGATAAGGATCTCCGGAAATTCATGGACCGTGAAAGGCGTTTCGATCTTTGCGGGCTTGTCAGGCTTTCGGGTAAGCTTCAGCTGGGGTTCTTCAATAACGTCCCACCAGCCGCCCTTGACAATATCGGGCTTATTGTGCTTGCAGGCGTGGGCGTACAGAGAAGAGTACATATCCTCGGCGATGTAATCATCAGGCTCTAAAATGGCAACATACTCGCCGGTGGCGTGGCTGAGAGCCAGATTGACTGCCGAACCGTAACCGCCGTTGGAGCGGTTGATCAGCTTGATGTGACTGTATTTTTCAGCATATCGCTGCAGAATTTCGGGAGAGGCGTCCGTGGAGCCGTCATTGACGCAGATGATTTCCAATTCCTGCATATCCTGATGTACAACGCTTTCGAGACATTGTTCAAGATAGGTAGCCACATTATATACCGGGATCAGCACGGAAACGAAGGGCTTGGTCATGATCTTTTCTCCTTCTGTAGAATCAGCGCGGGAGCATGATTTGAAGCGCTTCCAGGGGGGAATCGACAATGTATTTGGCGCCGGCGGCGGCGATCTCCTCGCGGTCGCGGAAGCCGTAGGTGACGCCGATGAAGTGCATGCCGGCGTTAAGGCCGCAGGTGCAGTCAACGGCGGTATCGCCAAGGTACCAGAATTCATCGGGGGAAAGGCCCATTTCTTTGGCGATGTTTACTGCGGCGGTAGGGTCGGGCTTGAGGGGAACGCCGGGCAGCTTTCCGCGCATGACGGTAAAGGGGATCTGCGGAAAATAATGCTGAAGAACGGTCTTTACATCGGGATCGTCCTTGTTGCTCAAAACCACCAGCTTCAATCCGGCTTTCAGCAGCCGGTCAAACATTTCAAGGATGCCGTCATAAATGTAGGATCTGTCAAAACAGTGATCGGCGTAGTATTCTCGATAGGTTTGAAGCACGGCGTCGGTCAGATCTTCCCGCTCGCCCACTGCGCGCCGGGCCAGTACACGGGCGCCGTTGCCCACCATGTAGGCATAGGCAGCCTCAGCGTGAACGGGCAAACCGTGATGATTGAGAGCTACGTTCATGGCGCCCGAAATATCGGGCAGCGAATTGATCAGCGTACCGTCAAGGTCAAACAAAACAGCTTTTTTATCCAAGGAAATCACCTCATCTTGTATTGTACCACAAGCTCTTGCATGACGCAACGCTGCACGGTGCATACTGTTTAGGGAGGTGTATCGGATATGGAAGAAAACAGGAAATCATTGCCCGCCTTTTGGGTATGGATGTTGATTGGGTTATCGGCCGCTGTGCTGGCGGTCACGCTTGCGGCGGGATGGGGCGGAACGCAGATGACCGCCCGGGATAAGCAGACGGTGGAGGAAAACTGCGAGCTTTTGCAGACCATCCATTACAGCCGCTGCGGGCATGAGGTGACGCGGCGCATCAAAGCGGATCAGGAATACCGCGGCGCCACGCTCAAGCAGATTCAGGAAGCCTTTGCCGATTGGTCGGTCACTTCTTTTTCACCGGCGGAGATCGCGATGAGCTGCACGCTGA
This sequence comes from Clostridia bacterium, assembly GCA_017549335.1. Classification (GTDB taxonomy): domain Bacteria; phylum Bacillota; class Clostridia; order Christensenellales; family Aristaeellaceae; genus SFMI01. The sequence continues at coordinate 18,086 of JAFYVB010000008.1, forward strand.
AGCTCTATTGCCCCGATCATCTGGTGGTGATGCCTGACGGCGCGGGCGTGCTGGGGGTCTATACCAACCAGTACGGCGACGGCTATGCCCTTGAAAAACAGCTGGAGGTGCCGGTGGGCGATCTGACGGAAGAGGCGATGGAAAGCGTGCATCTGGGGCTGTCCTTTGCTTCCATGGAGGAGATTGAAAGCTGGCTGGAAACCCTTGAAAGCTGATACAGGGAAGAAATGTAAAAATTGACTTCGGTATTGCGAAAAGCCCGAAAATAAATTATACTGATAAGGTGCAAAAGCCTTCGGGAGGTGTACTATGCGAAAAAACAGACTGAATATTGGCGGTCTGGTGGTGATTGTTATCCTGATTTGCGGGATTTTTTGGGTCGGAGTGGCGGCGATCGTCAATCAGCAGGATTACGAGCGCGAAGCGAGGATCACGCCCACGCCCTCGATCACGCCGCGCACGGTACAGATCACCGAGAATCCCGCGCTGCCTACGTCAACGCCCACTCCCCGTCTGTTCAAGATGAACGACGTGGGTATCGAGGTGCGGGATATGCAGCAGCGTCTGATCAATCTGGGTTATCTCAAAGGCAATGCGGACGGTCAGTTTGGTTCTGCTACGGAGAATGCCGTGAAGGCTTTCCAGTTCCAGCACGGGCTCAAGGATGACGGCTATGCCGGTGAGCAGACGCTCAGCCTTCTCTATTCTGCGCAGGCACAGACCTTCGTTCCCACGCCTACGCCGTCGCCCACGCCCTCCATGCTGTCATCGGGTGCACAGGGCGAGGAGGTAAAAAGATTGCAGCAGCGCCTATCGGATCTGGGCTTTTATACCGGCGCCATCGACGGCGATTTTGGCAACGGGACAAAAAATGCCGTTAGAATTTTTCAGCAGCAGCACGATCTGGCCGCCGACGGCATTGCGGGCGCCATGACGCTGGCCAAGCTCTATTCCGACGCTGCGCACAGGATCGTAATTACGCCCACGCCCGAAACCGTTCAGGTGATGGCGGGCTCCATGCCCCTTCTTGTGAATAAAGATAAGCCTGTCGGCGGCGATTTTATCCCCTCCGGGCTGGTCAATATGAGCGAGTACTGCGATTCCAAGCTGGTCAAAATCAAGTATAAAGGCACGCAGGGTGTGCGCGAGGCTGTGGATGCGCTGATGATCATGCTGGCTGACGCCAAAAAGGACGGCGTCACCAACTGGCAGGTATCGGCGGCTTACCGTAGCTACAAGGATCAGGAAGACATCATGGAATCCAACGTCAAATCCTATATGAACAACAACGGTCTGAGCCGCAAGCAGGCGGAATCCGCCGCTAAAAAGACGGTGGCTGATCCCGGCACCAGCGAGCATCATACCGGCCTTGCCTTTGATATCACCGTGCCCAATACCAGCGTGTTCGTGGGCACCCAGCAGCAGAAATGGCTGCATAAGCATTGCTGGGATTACGGCTTTATCATTCGCTATACCGACGAAAAAGAAGATATCACAGGCTTCCTGGGCGAAGAATGGCATATCCGCTATGTAGGTACGGAACACAGCAAGATCATGCAGCAGAAGAACTGGTGTCTGGAAGAATACCTGCAGTACGCGGTATTGCAATAAGAAAATAAAGGCCGGCAGACGGAAGAATCTGCCGGCCTTTTTCGTTTTATATTTGAAATACCAAAGAAATGAGGTAAGCGTATGAAAAAATGGGCAATGATACTGCTGCTTTCTGTGATATATGCATTTGCGCGTGCCGAGAATACGCCGGACAGTGCGGCACAGGGCTTTTTTGCGGCGCTGACAGATGGTGAGTATGCGCAGGCTGCTGATTTTTGCGTGAATGGCGAGGCTGTCAGGCGGTGGAACCCGCCGCTGTTCACTCGGCTTTTTGTGTATGATATGGTACAGGATATTTCTGTTTCAGATGTAGCGGTGACAGACGATACAGCGATGGCAGTGCTTTGCGTGACAGCAATGGATCTGGCCAATGAAGAGGTGGCATACGAAACAACAGTTGCCATCATGGACAGGCTTGCAACGGAGACGGATGCTGCAACAGATTTGGAGTATGCGCGGATAACGCAGGAGAACTATCGGGATTTTACGACGGAATATACTGTGCCGGTGTGGTTGCTTCGGCACAATGGCGTATGGCTTGTGGATGATGATGCCACATTCGCTCTGTGGCGCGGCGAAGCGCCGCTTCGGGTGAAGGTTGCTTCTTATGGCCATATCACTTATGACGAAGCCACACTGCAGTATGAGGCAGAGGATGGAAAGACGCCGCCGTGGAAGATCTGGCTGCGGCTGGAAAGCGAAATGGATGAAGAGGGCTTGGGTGAATTTTGGCTGGAAGGCGGCGCGTGCGATGCATCGCTTGAGCGGCACATGGATTTTTACGCGATAGGCTATAATGCGGTTTACCAGCGATGGCATGCGCATAACGGCGCGTATCATGCGGTGCTGCGTGTGGAAAGCTTACCCGAAACAGGCGAATTACACGCATTGCGCCGGTTTAACATGGACGCGCTTACATACGTTGAGGAGCGCGTGACGATTCCCTTTGAAAATGTGCCGTATTTCAGCGGCGTGCCGGAAAACAGTGTGCAGTTCAGCATGCAGTACTATATGAGGATCATGCAAGAAGCGGAAATGAATCGCTGGGGCGGAAAAAAGACGTACACGTTGTGCACCATTGGCGACTGGCTGGATCATTTTGAGCCCTACGGCGTGTGGAAATGGGAAGGACTGACGCAGGAGATGCGCGATCTGCCCATTGTGAACGATCAGTACGCGCTGTATATGCTGCACGGCGTGATGCAAAAAGCCGAAGGCTATTTCGGCGTGTATGACGTTTTGTTCAAATCGCAGGGGCAGGGCATTGTGCCGTATAAGCAGGAGTGCAACATGTGCCCGGTGAATAACATGCGCTATTTCGGCGCGGAGAGCAATTACTGGGATACGGCGCAGGCAGGGTTTCAGCTGCCGGTGCTCATTTCACTTACAGCAGGAGTTGATCCTGATGAAACGCTGCGCGCTATACAGCTGGAGGCAACCTTTTCGGGGGAACTGATCGACTATATTGGCGATCACGATTCCTCTACGCGCCTGGGACCGCGTACGAGTATGCCGGTGGACACAAGCACTATGCAACATTGGACGGGCAGCGTACTGAATATGCCGCTGCATGAAGAATCGTATCACTGGGTGTATTCCGAGCCCGAAGAGCCGGAGGAAGATACGGAAACCATCATCGAATGGGCTTTTCCGGAGGAAGAAAAGGGGAGAGGCTAAATTTTACTTGCAATAAGTATATGAGTATTTGACGCGCGACGTGCATTATGATATCATTTTAAAATACATTCAAGCATTCTGGAGGAAATGGCATATCCGCTATGTAGGCGTGGAACACAGCAAGATCATGCAGGAAAAGAACTGGTGTCTGGAAGAATACCTGCAGTACGCGGTATTGAGATGAGGATTTTGCCGGCAGATGCGTTCATCTGCCGGTTTTGCGTGGAAAGGAGGAAGAAGATGGAATTCAGGCGCGTATTTGATACGATCCCCGAGCAGTTTGACCGCTGGAGGCCGCGCTACTGTGCGGAGTTGTTTGCCGATCTGATCGATTTTGCGGAGATCACGCCGGAAAAAAGCGTGTTGGAACTCGGCCCCGGTACAGGGCAGGCGACCGAGCCGATCCTTGATACGGGCTGTGATTATCACGCCATCGAGATCGGAGATAATTTCTGCAACCTTTTGCGGAAAAAGTACGGCGCGCGGGAGAATTTTCATCTCATCCATGACGATTTCATCACACACGGGTTTGGCGATAAGAAATTCGATATGATCTACTCTGGGGCGACGATCCAGTGGATTCCCGAGGAGATTGCCTTTTCCAAAACATTTGATCTGCTCAAGCCCGGCGGAACGCTGGCCATGATGCTCACGCGCGGCGATTACAAAACGCCCAACGAGCAGCTGTACAATGAAATTCAGAAGGTGTATACGGCCTATTATAAGCCTGCAACGCCCTATACGCACGGCGGGTTTGGCTATACCAATGCGCCGGACTACGGCTATGATGCGGTGGAAAAGCGCGAGTTTTCCGGGAAGCGCGTGATGACGGCGGAGGCATACGTCGCCTATTGCGGTACCCACTGCGATCATATCGTTATTCCCGAGCCCTTAAAGACCCAGCTTTTTGACGGTTTGCGCACGGCTGTGCTGAATGCGGGGGATCGCATCGTTTTTCACGATACATTTGTACTCTATCTTGCAAAAAAGCCGCGGTAAATATTTGACGCGAGGCTTGCATTGTGATATAATCTTTTGGTACATTCGAGCATTCTGGAGGGAAATTCAATGTCCGGTCATTCCAAATGGCATAATATTCAGGCGAAGAAGGGCAAGGCCGACGCTGCGCGCGGCAAGATCTTCACCAAAATCGGCCGCGAGATCGCTATCGCTGTGCGCGAAGGCGGCGCCAATCCCGATACCAACAACAAGCTGCGTGATATCATCGCCAAAGCCAAGGCGAACAACATGCCCAACGATAACATTCAGCGTTCCATCAAGAAGGCGGCGGGCGAAGGCACCGGCGCTACCTACGAAGAGATCGTGTATGAAGGCTATGCCCCCGGCGGCGTGGCCATCATTTGCAATATCGTGACCGACAACCGCAACCGTACCTCTGCGGACGTTCGTCATATCTTTGACAAGAACGGCGGCTCTCTGGGCACTCCCGGCTCCGTCAGCTACATGTTTGATAACAAGGGTCTGATCGTTATCGAGCGCGAGCCCGGCATGGACGAGGATGAAATGATGATGATGGCGCTGGAAGCCGGCGCTGAAGACGTAAGCGCGATGGACGATGTGTTTGAAATTTACACTGCGCCCAACGATTTCTCCGCCGTTCGCGAAGCGCTGGAGCAGCAGGGTCTCTCCTTCCTGTCCGCCGACAAGAAGATGATCCCCCAGAACACCGTGGAAGTTACCGACGAAGAAACCATCGCCAAGATCATCAAGCTGCTGGATATGCTGGATGACAACGACGACGTGGCCGACGTGTACCACAACGCCGAACTTCCCGAAGAGGAAGACGAGGAATAATTTCTGACATACAAAAGGGATTGCACCTGCAATCCCTTTTTTTCTTGACAATTTCCTCTGTTTGCGCTATGATATATGTCGGCTCTGGAGCGGTATCGAAGTGGTCATAACGGGGCTGACTCGAAATCAGTTTGCCGGTAACTCCGGCACGTGGGTTCGAATCCCACCCGCTCCGCCAAGTAAAAAGCCTTGAAAACCGGTGTTTTCAAGGCTTTTTTGTTTGCTCCAAACGGATGTTTACGCTTTGTTTTGCTCTTTATCCGTGAAAAACAAAAGAAATCCGGTTGAGTATTTGCCTTAAATAAGCCGAAAACTCCAGCATATTTTTACCGGATTTGGGCACATAGACAAGAGAGGGCAGCTATAATTTGTCAGTATTTAATAAAAATATGTAAATGGCTTGTAATAACCGAATTATATTAAAAAAACCATTGTAATAAACAATAAAATGATATATAATTATAATGATAGGGGTGTGCCCATAACGCTTTCAATCGTGCGATTTTGTGACAAATCGCGCTTGGTTATAGACTCAGGGGGAATATGGATGAAAAAAATCTTTGCGCTGATGCTGGCGATTATGATGCTGCTCGGTATGACCTCAGCAAATGCCGCAGATAATGCATCGCAGATCGGTAAATATTACAAGGCGAATACTTCCACGGGCGCGTTGGCTTCTTCTCCTGCCGTTGCGGCCGGCTGGCAGTCTTATGAAAACGGTCTTGTTCAGGTACGAAAGACCATTGCCGCCACCGGCACGGAAAATCTTTTTGACGTGACGCTGGAAGTAAAAACTGCGGCGGAGGTCAGCGACTCGCTGGAGGATGCAGCGGTTGTTCTGGTGCTCGATCGGTCTTCAAGCTTCTCTACTTCCGAGTTTAATACGCTGAAGAAAGCCGCACTGTCATTTGTGGATTCCTTCAAAAGCAGCAACACAAGCGTATCCCGTAAAATCGCTGTTATTAGCTTTATCGGCCTGACGGAATTAAGGCAGGACTGGATCGAAATAGGTAAAAATAAAACCGCCAATGTGACGAAGGTAAAAAATGTAATCAATAACCTGACGGTGCACGACAACGGCGGAACCAATTTTGCGTGCGCTTTGGGTGAAGCCAAGGATCTCCTTGCCGAAATTACCGATATCCCGAATAAGAATGTTATTTTGATTACAGATGGTCAGCCCACGTGGCACGGCACAAGCGCAGTGCATGATGGCCTTGATGAATGCGAAACGGCTTCCGGTCATACCGGAAACGGCAGTAAATGCTGCCACCGCGCTCACTATTATACGGAAAGAGTCATGGCGTCCGGGTGGAGCAAGATCGGCAAATACGCTGTCATAATCGGAAGCAATTCGACTATTAACTGTGTTGGCGGTACAGGTTGTGCCAACTGCAGCGGACTGGCTTCGTGCGGATCTATCGGTACTATCACCGGTTGGCTGAAAAACAGTTGTGGTTTTGTTACGTATTCTTCTGCCTCAGCCAGCGGCCTGGCGACGCATTTTAATACCATTTATAAGAAGATCACGGCTAATGCGAACGCCCAGAGTGTGGTAGATCCCATGGGCGCGATGATTGATTATGTAAGCGATGGTTCTCGCACCAACACGAGCTCTTATTCGGTAGCCAACGAGAAAATTACGTGGAGTCTGTCGAATGCCGGAAACACTACGTATACCGCCAAGTATCGCATCCGTTTGGATACCTTGAATGCTTCCTTCAAAGCGGGAACGTTCTATGCTACCAACGGTGTAACAAAACTTACTTGGCGAAAATTGAATGGCAACGGATCTGTTATCCAGTCGAGTTTGGCGGCGTATTTCAACGTGCCCTCCGTGCAGGGCTATTCGGCGCAGATCAAAAAAGTTGACTCTGTAACAAATCAAGCTCTGGCGGGCGCAGAGTTCAGGCTGCAGCATAATTCGACTTGCGGCTGCGGCAGCGCCAGTACTACATGGAATAATGTTACCGGTGTTTCCGGCGCCGACGGAATTATTACCTTTACGCCCGGTGCAAAAATTCCTTCCGGTCACACCTATACCCTGACCGAAACCAAAGCGCCCACCGGCTATGTTTTGGATGAAACGGCCAGAACGATCAAGGTTGCCTACGGCCTGATCGACGGAAAGGCCGTATATGAAGTGAGCAATGCACCGCAAGTAACGTCCGTTACTATTGAGAAGGTTTGGAATGATAACCACGATCAGGACGGAAAGCGTCCCGAAAGCCTGACGGTCACGCTGACTGCTGATGGAACGCCGATCCAAACCGTGACGCTGACTGCGGAAAATGCAGATCCGCTTGATCCGGATGAGTGGCAATACACCGTTTCGGATTTGCCCAAGGTTAATGCTGCGGGCGAAGTCATCAGCTATACGTGGATCGAGGAGACTCCGGAGGATTACGAATTGACCGGTACAGTCAAGTACGGTCACAGTACTGCCTCCGTTGTTGTGGTAATGACCAATACGCATAGGCCTGAAACCGTTGATATTTCGGTGAAAAAGGTTTGGGACGATGCCAATGATCAGGACGGCAAGCGTCCCGCTGAATTGAAAGTCACCCTGAGCAACGGCACGGAAGTAACGCTGAACGCTGCCAACGGCTGGATGGCTACCGTTGAAAACCTGCCCAAGTACGCCAACGGACAGGAAATCGTCTATACTTGGACGGAAGGCGCCATGCCCGAGGGATATGAGCTGACCAACACTTCCAAGAATGGCACTGTCACCACGCTGACCAACAGCTATGCTCCCGAAAAGACTTCTGCTACCGTGAAAAAAGTTTGGGATGACGCCAATAATCAGGATGGCAAGCGCCCCGCTGAATTGAAAGTCACCCTGAGCAACGGCACGGAAGTAGCGCTGAATGCAGCCAACGGCTGGACGGCTACCGTTGAAAACCTGCCCAAGTACGCCAACGGTACGGAGATTACCTATACGTGGACGGAAGGCACTATGCCCGCGGGCTATGAGCTGACCAACACTTCCAAGAATGGCACTGTCACCACCCTGACCAACAGCTACGCTCCCGAAAAGACCTCCGCCACCGTGAAAAAGGTGTGGGACGATGCTGA
>JAFYVB010000009.1 GCA_017549335.1 Clostridia bacterium
AACTGTATGGGAAAGCCACGGCTGGAATTTTGTCCATGAGATCCTCGACGATATTCCCGAATTGCAGAAGGGATATGAACACTGTTTCTATTTCCAGCTGACAGAAGAAAAGAATCCTGATCGCATGGAGTTTCCTATGTTTATGATCGCCGCAATGCTTCCAAAACTGGATACAGACGATATCCGTATTGGGTGCAGCGTTAACCGCAGCGACGACGGACAGAACCATTTTGTTTTGCTTCGCAGAACGTAAAAGTAATAGTGAAAATATCCTTTGCAAATCCTGGACTGCAGCATTCTCTTGCTGCATTTTCTCTACTTGACGACCACAATGCGTACAAAGAACTGCGTCGTAGGGAATTTTCTCACCGCAGAATTTGCAGAATTTCATATTGCTGTTTTCCATAGTATTTGCCCTCCATTTAAATTTCGAATTCACAATATCACATTTTGAGATATTAGTCAATATCTCATTATGAGATTACATATAATAAGTAAAAAAAGAATGGGAGGAAGTATGCGTCTTAAAGATATCCGCGAAGATATGGATATTACGCAGCGTCAGCTGGCGGAATACCTGCATATCAGACAAAATACGCTCTCCCAGTACGAAAACGGTCAGCGCAGTTTGCCCATTGATACGCTTGAAAAACTCGCCGATTATTTTGGCACCTCCACAGACTATATTCTGGGACGCACAGACGAGCGTCGCCCCTATCCGAAACGCAAAACGCGCAGCTGATTCCGCTGCGCCTATTTCATGCATTTTGCTTGACAGCCCCCCTCACGCATGGTAAGATTTGATAGATTTTTACCAATTGGAGGCGCAATATGTCGTCATTTACCGTTACGCTTATGATGGTGCTGTGCATCTTGTTTTTTACCTTTCAGGGCTTCTTTGGCAAAATGTATGCCATCTCCTACCGCGGCAAAGAGCAAAATGCAACGCCTGTATTCTCCAGCCTGTACGGTCTGCTGGTGGGCTTTGTAACCCTCGCCGTGGGCTCGCGCTTTGCCTTCAGCGCAAGCACAGCCACCTGGCTTCTGGGACTTCTGAACGGCTTCATCCTCTTTCTTTTCAACCTCAGCACGGTCAATGCCTCCCGCACGGGTCCCTATACCCTGCAGAGTATGCTGACCTACTCCGGCAACGTAGTGATCGTGCTGCTGGTTTCCACCCTGTTCTGGCGTGACACCCTGTACTGTTATCAGTTTGTGGGCATCGCCGTGATGATCCTCTCCTTCATCGTCATCAACTGGCAGAACACCACCTTCGTCATCAAGAAGAAGAGCTATTTCGTCTGGGTGTCGATGTTGTTCCTTTCCAACGGCTTCTACGGCGTGATCATGGACGCTCAGCAGCGCATCATGCAGCAGGCGGAAAGCAACGAGATGATCATCATCACCTTCTTCGCCTCTGCGGTGATCTCCCTTGCCTATCTTCTGCTTACCCAGAAAAAGGAATGTCTGCGCGCCTTCTCCATGGAAAAGAAGGTATGGCTGTACATCGCTCTTGCCAGCGCTTCGGCGGCTGCCGGTGTAAACAGCATGATGATGATGCTCAGCAAGATCAATTCCTCCATCTATTTCACCATCGAAAACGGCGCCGTGCTGGCGCTGACCATCCTGCTGGGGCACTTTGTCCTCAAGGAAAAGATCACCCGCCGCATGGTAGTAGGCATCCTGCTGTGCATCGTCAGTCTGACGCTGCTGGCACTGTAATGAGGTGATCCCATGATCCATCTGGTTGAAATCGATGAAGGGAATTGGCGAATTCCCCTGAAAGTTGCAAAAGAGCAGGAATCGTATGTAGCCGCCGATACCACGATTCTGGCCAGAGCCTATGCATACCGAAATTCCGGAAGCTGCGCGCTTTTCATCTATGACGATGAAACGCCGGTGGGTATGGTTCTGTATCATCATGAAGACTCTCTCGGCACCTATGTTTTTAGTGAATTGCTCATTGATGAAAAGTATCAGAGAAAAGGATATGGACGGGCGGCAACAAGACTTATTCTGAATCGAATGAAAGAAGACGGAAAATACAACAAAGTCATCCTTTGCTATATCGAAGGAAACGAAGCTGCGAAAAAGCTGTATGAAAGCTTCGGCTTTATTGAAACAGGCCGTGATGAGGACGAAATCATCATGGAGCTGGCCTTGTAAAACAACGTTAAATACAAACGAGCATCCGGCGTATTACCGGATGCTCGTTTTCTTATTAGTCTTAGTACATGCCGCCCATGCCGCCATTGCCGGCGGGAGCAGCAGGTTCGGGCTGAGGAATGTCGGTCACCAGAGACTCGGTGGTCAGCACCATGGCGGCAACGCTGGAAGCGTTCTGCAGGGCGGAACGGGTCACCTTGGTGGGGTCGATGATGCCGCGCTCGAACATATCCACATATTCGCTCTTGAGGGCATCGTAGCCGTAATCGGGCTTGTTGCGGCGGCGGATGTTCTCAATGATCACGCTGCCGTCGATGCCGGCGTTGCGGGCGATCTGACGAACGGGCTCTTCCATTGCAGCCAGCACGATCTGAACGCCGGTCTTGGCGTCGCCGGTGTGCTGGGAGGCGATCTTCTGCACGCGCTTGGTGGCAGCCAGCAGGGCTACGCCGCCGCCGGGCACGATGCCTTCTTCAACAGCCGCACGGGTGGCAGCCAGAGCATCCTCGATGCGCAGCTTGCGTTCCTTCATTTCGATCTCGGTGGCAGCACCGACCTGAATGACAGCTACGCCGCCGGCCAGCTTGGCCAGACGCTCCTGCAGCTTTTCACGGTCGTAATCGCTGGTGGTTTCGGCGATCTGGGCGCGGATCTGGGCCACGCGGGCTTCGATCTCGCACTTTTCACCGGCACCTTCCACGATGGTGGTGTTGTCCTTGTCAACCTTCACCATGCGGGCCTGACCCAGCATATCCACGGTGGCATCCTTCAGCTCAAGGCCGATTTCTTCGCTGATCACCTGACCGCCGGTCAGCACAGCGATGTCGCGGAGCATTTCCTTGCGGCGATCGCCAAAGCCGGGGGCCTTGACAGCAACGCAGGTGAAGGTGCCGCGGATCTTGTTGACAACCAGAGTGGCCAGCGCTTCGCCTTCCACATCCTCGGCGATGATCAGCAGCTTCTTGCCCATCTGCACCACCTGCTCCAGCACGGGCAGGATCTCCTGAATGTTGGAGATCTTCTTGTCGGTGATCAGGATGAAGGGATTATCCAGCACGGCTTCCATCTTATCGGTATCGGTGACCATGTAAGCGGAGGCATAGCCGCGGTCAAACTGCATACCTTCGGTGGTGGTCAGCTCGGTACGCATGGTCTTGCTTTCTTCAACGGTGATCACGCCGTCCTGACCGACGATCTCCATAGCGTCGGAGATCAGCTGGCCGATGGTGTCATCGCCGGCGGAAATGGAAGCAACCTGCGCGATATCATGCTTGCCGTTGACGGGGCGGGACAGTTCGGACAGCGCAGCCACAGCCTCTTCGGTGGCGGCTTCGATGCCGCGGCGCAGCACCATGGGATTGGCGCCGGCAGCCAGATTCTTCATGCCTTCGCGAACGATGGCCTGCGCCAGCAGGGTGGCGGTGGTAGTGCCGTCGCCGGCTACGTCATTGGTCTTGGTGGCAACTTCCTTGATCAGCTGAGCGCCCATGTTTTCAAAGGGATCTTCCAGTTCGATCTCCTTGGCGATGGTCACGCCATCGTTGGTGATGAGGGGAGCGCCGTACTTCTTATCCAGCACAACATTGCGGCCCTTGGGACCCATGGTGATCTTTACGGTATCGGCCAGAGTATTCAGGCCCTTTTCAAGTGCGCGGCGAGCGTCTTCGCCAAACTTAATCTGCTTAGCCATAACAAAAAATCTCCTTTAATAAATCGATAAAATGCTTATTCCACGATCGCCAGAATATCGGCCTGACGAACGATGATCACTTCCTGACCGTCGATCTTCACTTCAGTGCCGGCATACTTGGAATAAATGACCTTCTGGCCCACTTCCACGTGCATTTTGATTTCCTTACCGTCCACATTGCCGCCGGGGCCCACAGCCAGCACCTGCGCCATCTGGGGCTTTTCCTTGGCCGCATTGGTCAGAATAATACCGCTCTTGGTGGTTTCTTCGGCTTCCACATTTTTGATGACCACGCGGTCGCCCAAAGGTTTGATCGTCATAGATTGTATCCTCCTTGAAATAATAGCTGTTTTAGAATTGTTAGCACTCCCATCAAGCGAGTGCTAACTCCCTTTCATCCTTATTTTATCGCAATTCAAGGATAAATACAAGTGTTTTTCAGAATTATTTTCCGTTTTTCACCCGCGAAACAGCGAAAGTTTGGGCGAAAATTGCGAAACGAGCTTTTTTTGCCCTTTCCAATCTTTTTCTTTGCAAAGCTTTTGTTTTTTGCTATACTGAATACATATCAATCAAAGGAGTTCCCCCATGCCCTACACACAGCTTCTCCCATGGTATGATGAAAACAAGCGTGTTTTGCCCTTCCGCGGTACACGCGACGCTTATGCTGTGTGGATTTCGGAAATCATGCTGCAGCAAACCCGTACCGAAACGGTAAGCGGGTATTACACGCGTTTTATGGAGCGTTTTCCCGACGTTGAAGCGCTGGCTCTTGCTGATGAGCAGGAAGTGCTCAAATACTGGGAGGGGCTTGGCTATTACTCCCGTGCCCGCAATCTGCACAAGGCCGCGAAGATCGTTTATCAGGAATACGGCGGACGTTTTCCCCATTCCCACGAAACCGTCCGCGCATTGCCGGGGATCGGGGATTATACTGCAGCGGCAGTTTGCTCCATTGCCTATCGGCTGGCCTATCCCGCCATCGACGGCAATCTCACCCGTGTGATCTCCCGCGTACACGGTATCCGCGAGGACGTGGGCATTCCCTCCGTCAAGCGTCAGATTGAGGAATTGGGCAAAGCCCATATCGACCCCGATCGCCCCGGCGATTGGAATCAGGCGCTGATGGATCTGGGTGCGACCATCTGCCTGCCCGGCACGCCGGATTGCGCCCGCTGTCCCCTGAAAGAAAAATGCGATGCCTTCCTTCAGGATGACGCCGAGCTTTTGCCCGTCCGCGCCGCCGCCAAGCCGCCCAAGCCTGTGCCCATGGGGGTGGCGCTGGTCACCCATAACGGCAAAATCCTTGTACAGCAGCGGGATGCCGCCCTTCTTAAAGGGCTGTGGGTCTTTCTGCTGCTGGAAAACGACGATACCCCCGACGGGCTTTTGAAAAAGCTGCACGGCATGGGCATCGAAGCTGCCCTCAAAAGCGATCTGGGTGAAGCCAAGCATGTTTTTTCGCACCGCATCTGGAATATGAAAATCTACCATTTTGAAGCCACCGAGGTGCGCAAAAAAACAGGCTTCCGCTTTGTCAACTCTGAAGAACTCGCCGCCCTCCCCCTGCCCACCGCCATGAAGGCAGCACGGAAACGGGCCATGGAGCTGCTGAACGCAGACATCGAATAAAAATCATACGGAGAATCACCATGGAATTTTTTGATACCGATTTTCTGCAATCCGACGAAATCAAGCTGGTGCTCAGCCGCGTTTCCGAGGGCAATCCCGAGCGAAACTGGGTTCCTGCCTATTATTTTGATATTTGTGATCTGCAAGATAACAAAATGGGGTTTTGCGATCTGCGAATCGGTTATACGGATGGTTTATATTACGGCGGCCACATTGGATACACTGTATATGAACCATACCGCGGTCATCATTATGCCGCCAAGGCATGCAAACTGCTCTTTTTGCTGGCAAAAAAGCATGAAATGGATTATTTGTACATCACCTGTAATCCGGACAATCTGCCCTCACGAAAAACATGCGATTATCTGAATGGCGAATTTCTCGGAGTAGCCGAGCTGCCTGAAGACAACGACATGCGCTTGAACGAAGGCGAAACTCAAAAGTGCATTTATAAATTTCTCCTATAATATGACCAACGGCGTATACCCTATTTCGGTATACGCCGTTATCCTTATTCTTCTTTTGTCGCAAACCCCGCCTTGATCGCGGCGTTTATCATCGCTTTATTGCTCTCATGCGTAGTCAGTATCGCATCTTTCCCATGCGCATGAATCACCCCAATGCAGTATCGCACCAACCTTTGCGCATATCCCCTGCCACGGTACTCCGGGCGCGTGATCACGCCTGCCACTTCCCACTTCTCCGCATCTTCCTTCCAGATGCCCGCACGCGCGGCAATCACGCCGTCCTTGTAAATTACGTAATCCTCCCAGTGATCCTGCGAGCCTTCGGAGAAGTATTCCTCTTTAGGAAAAGACCGGCACTCGGGGCAGCTGTCATAAAAATCGCAAAGGGTTTCGTAATTTTCCCATGCGTCAAAGACGCGGACAAGACTGTCGTCCGCATCTGTGAGCGCGTTTTCTTTTTTGCAGATGAAATCAACGTACATGTTACTTGTTCATCGCCGCTTCGATCAGTGCGACATCCCGCAAATCCTTTTCGCGTCCGAGGTTCTTTTTCATTTCAAGCAGCCCCTGCATGGAGATCACCGGAAAGCCCTCCACCGTATCTACTTTGTCAAACAGCCAGTTTTCCAGCAGTTCCACGTCTTCATTGAAGGTGATATGACGGCTGCCGTCTGCATTTCGGTGAACAGGGCAGCCCGCTTTTTCCAGCGCATCCGCCAGCTTTTTCGTGCAGCCAAGGTCGATATCATGGGTCTTGTCGCGCAAGCCGTACAGCACCATGGCTCCGCCGGTGATCACCCAGTATTCCCTCTTATCAAAATCAAGCTGCGCAAGTGCGTTTAATATCTCCGTACGGTTCATATTTCCCTCCGTTATGCAAAGCGCCGCCCAAAGAAGGACGGCGCATAAATTCATCAGGGAGTGAGGCGGTTGGGGCCGCGGAACAGGAACATGACTTCCTTGATCGGGATACCCAGCAGCAGCATGGTAAAGCGGTCGATGCCCAGACCGAAGCCGCCATGGGGCGGGCAGCCGTAGCGGAAGAACTCAAGGTAGAACTTGACGTCCTCGCCCAGGCCCTTTTCATCCGCCTGCGCCTTGAGCTGCTCGAAGCGATGCTCGCGCTGGGCGCCGGTGGTGATCTCGGTACCGCGCCAGATCAGGTCATAGCCCAGAGGCATGCCATTCTCGTCGCGCATGTGATAGAAGGCGCGCTTTTCGGGGCCGTAATCGGTCACAAACAGGAATTCATGACCGAACTTGTCCATGCTCAGCTTGGCGCACAGATGCTCGGCTTCGGTGGTCAGGTCGTTCTTTTCGCTGTCGTCCACGGTGTAGCCGTAGCGCTCTTCCAGCTCCTTATACACATCCTGCAGCTTCATTTCGGGGAAGGGCAGGGTGGGCACGACCACTTCCTGACCGAAGAGCTCTTTGATCTGCTCGCCGTACTTTTCCTTCACGGCTTCCAGCGCGGCCTTGAGCAGCTCGGCTTCGATGTTCATTACATCGCGGAAAGAGGTGATGTAGCTCATTTCCAGGTCAAAGCCGGTGAACTCGGTGGTGTGCTTGTTGGTGAAGCTCTTTTCGGCGCGGAACACGGGGCCCACTTCGAAAATGCGGTCGAAGCCGGAGGCCATGGCCATCTGCTTATAGAACTGGGGGCTCTGGGCGAGATAGGCCTTGGTATCAAAGTACTTCACTTCGAAAACGTCGGAGCCGGACTCGGAAGCGGTGCCGATGAGCTTGGGGGTGTGGATTTCAAGGAAGCCGCGCTCACGCAGGAAGTTGCGCATAGCACCCACCATTTCGGTCTGCGCCTTGAAGATCAGGGTGTTGCGATCGGAGCGCAGGTCGATCCAGCGATAGTCCATGCGGCTGTCGATGGCGGCATCCTTGCTGATGGGCAGCGCTTCGGCGATGGACTCGATCTTCATAGCGTCAGGCAGCATTTCCTTGCCGCCCAGCTTTACATAGCTGTTTTCGACGACTTCGCCTTCCACGGTGATGACGGATTCCACCGTCAGCTGATCAACGGCCGCCGCGATCTCGGGATACTTTTCCTTTTCCACAGTCAGCTGGATGCGGCCGGAGTAATCGCGCAGCACCAGGAAGGCCATGGTACGCTTGTTGCGGATATTCTCAACGAATCCCTGCAGTTTGTTGCGCTCGCCAAGCTTTACGTTGGCAATCAGGCTTCTTTCCATTGTTTTTTCATCCTTTCGGCAGTTTTACCTTATTTTGATGGCCCAAAAAGAAAAATCCCATGCCTTTGCATGGGACGAAATCTCTTTCGCGGTGCCACCCAGCTTGCGTAATACTACGCCGCTTTCTTTCCTTAACGCGGAATTACGCCCGCTCTCACGGGTGGCTCCGGGGTGTCCCTCCTGCATTCGGGCGGGAAACTTTCAGCCGGTGATCTCCCTCTCTATGGCCTCAGAATCTGCAGGCATCTTCCCTTCACAGCCAATGATGATTATATACTGAACAGCGGCTTTCTGTCAAGAAAATTCCGTTTCGTATTGGCATTTTTACCCGGATCGTGCTATAATATATTGCTGTATTCCGTATAGAAGAAAGGTGACGAAATGCTTCAGAATCTGATCCAGGCACAGGAACTGACCTATGTTGAAATGCTGATCCGTATCGGCGTGTCCATTGTGATCGGCTGCATCGTAGGCGTGGAACGCGAATATAAAAACCGTCCTGCAGGCCTTCGCACCCATGTGCTGGTATGTCTTGGCGCCTGTATGATCGCCGTGATCGAAAGTCTTTTCACCCTCAATCTGGATTCCGCAGGCGATAATGTTTCCTACAATTTCGGTCGTCTGTGCGCCCAGGTGATCAGCGGCATCGGTTTTCTGGGCGCAGGTACGATCTTTACCGCCCATAAGAAGATCGCAGGCCTTACCACCGCCGCCTCCCTTTGGAACACCGCCTGTCTTGGCATCGCCACAGGCTACGGCTATTACTGGCTGAGCGGCTTTGGCTGCATTGTTGTGCTGCTGGTGCTGCTGCTTTTGCAAAAGGTCATTCGTGTCAATGCCGTCAAGCGCGTAGAGATCCGCTTCATCAAGCGCACCGAAACGCTGCCCTTCATCAACGATTACTTTGAGAAAATGGGCATTCGCGTGCTGGATCTTGACTACCATTTTGAAAACGTAACCAGCCTGACCCGCGGCGAAGTAAACACCTACACCAACATTTACACCCTGCACCTCCCCCGCAAGGTCAGCTACACTGAGGTGATCAACCACCTGTCCACGTTCCTGAACATCCTGTCCGTAAGAACGAGAACCACCTGATATCGCCTCAAATTGTAAAACGCAGTGTACTTTCTTAAAATACACTGCGTTTTTCCATTTTGGAATGATGACAAATTTGACAATCTGTGGTAGAATATGTAATTGTATAAATCTATGTCCATTTAAAAGGAGTTGGTTATTTCATGGACCCTGCCAGTTGTCTACTGTTCCTGTTCTTCCTGTTCTGCTCGGCGTACTGCGCCTGCTCGGAAACGGCCTACACCGCCGTCAGCCGCGTAAGGCTTCGCACCCTCGCTGAAAAGGGCAATGTGCGCGCCAAGCGTGCACTGTGGATCTGTGATCGGTATGATAAAACGCTGACAACCATCCTGATTGGCAACAACGTGTTCCACGCCAGCTGCGCTTCGCTGTCGGCTCTGCTCGTCATCCGCGCGTTTTCCAGCGAATTCGTGGTTTATGGCACGCTGCTGACCACCGTCATCGTCTACCTCTTCGCCGAAATGATTCCCAAATCCTTCGGCAAAGCCCGCAGCGAAGAGCTTGCGCTGGCCCTCTCGGGCAGCATGGTTTTCTTTGTCCGCATCCTCACGCCCATCTCTGCCATCTTTACCGGCATCGGCAACGGCATTTCCAAGCTGTTCGGCACCCCGGAAGATACCGACGCCATGACCGAGGAAGATCTGCAGACCATCCTTGAAACCATCGAGGGCGAGGGCGTGCTGGATCCCGAAAAACAGGCGCTGATGAACAGCGCCATGGAGTTCGGTCACAAGACAGCCAAGGACGTGATGATTCCTATCTCTCAGGTGGTGTCCATCCCCAGCTCCATGTCCAATGACCAGCTGGCGGCCTATATCCGCACGCTGCCTCATTCCCGTCTGCCTGTATACGAGGGCAACAAAAACAACATTGTGGGCATCCTGCCCGTCAATGAGTTCCTCCGCAACTATGTCACCGGCAAGCCTGTGATGCTGCGCAAGATCCTGCTCAAGCCCTATATTTTCGATCAGAACATCGAAACCAACGAGCTTTTGCAGCGCATGCGCCTGAACAAGCTGCAGATGGTGTTCATCTGTGATGAAAACCGCAATAAGCTGGGTATAATCACAATGGAAGACCTGCTGGAAGAGCTGGTCGGCGACATTCAGGACGAAAGCGATGCAGGCGAAGGCCTGCAGCTGCGCTGAGGGAGGGGCTGAACGATGCAATATTTTCTGCTTGTGCTGCTCCTTATGGGCTCCGCTTTCTTCTCCGGCACAGAGATCGCCTTTACCTCTCTCAACAAGCTGCGTCTTAAGAAAGAGGCTGATCGGGCTTCCCGCGCCGAAAAGCTTGTTCTTTACATCTGCAATCATTATGAAAACGCCCTGTCCACCGTGCTCATCGGCAACAATCTGGTGAACATCGGCGCTACCTCCATCGCCACCGTTATCGCCGTCAGCCTTGCCTCTGCTTCGCAGGGCAAGATCAGCGATCAGACCGCTTCCAGCATTGTTACCGTGCTGATGACCGTCATTATCCTGATCGTGGGCGAAATCACCCCCAAGATGCTGGCCAAGCGTTACAACGAAACCATCGTCAAGGTGGTTTGCTGGCCGCTGATGGTGCTGATGATCATCTTCTTCCCCGCGGTGTTTATTTCCACCCGGATCGTCAATCTCTTCGGCCTGCTGTGGCGCCGCAAGGACGACGAGGATGCCGTCACCATCACCGAAGAGGATCTGGAAAGCATTCTGGACACCGTTGAAGACGAAGGCATCATCGACGAAAACCAGACCGAGCTTTTGCAATCCGCTCTGGAATTCACCGATCTTGAAGCCAGCGACATCCTCACTCCCCGCATCGACGTGATCGGCCTTGAGATCAACGATAGTCTGGATAAAGTGCTGGAGATCATCAACGAATCCCAGTTCTCACGCTATCCCGTGTATGACCGCACCATCGATCATGTGGTGGGCGTCATTTACGCCAAGCATCTGCTGCGCGAGCTGGTGGAAAACAAGAACCTGGAATGGCAGAGCTTCATGCTCAACCATATCTTCATTCCCGAATCCATGAAGCTGCATGACATCATGGAGGAATTCCGCAAAAATCAGATGCACATGGCCATCGTAGCCGACGAATACGGCGGCACCGCCGGTATCGTCACCATGGAGGACGTGCTGGAACAGCTGGTAGGCGAAATCTGGGATGAAAATGACGATATCGTGGCCGATTGGCAGAAAATCACCGATACCCGCTATGAGTGCTCCGGCGATATGAACCTGAGCGAGTTCTGTGACGAGCTGGATCTGGATGAAGAGGATCTGGGCTCCGATTGCGCCACCGTGGGCGGTTGGGCCACCGATGAGATCGGCGCCATGCCGGTGGAATTTGACGCCTTTGACTTCAAGCATATTACCGTCATCGTCAAGTCCATCACCGAAAGCCACCGTATCGAAAAACTGATCATTCTTCTGCATCAGTGTCCTGAAGATGATTAACCATAAAAAACGGAAGCATCTGCTTCCGTTTTTTTATTTGGAAATGCTTTCCTGCGTTTTTCAAGGAAATGCCCATTCTGTCGCGCATCCATTGGAACTCTTTCCCATTTCGAATAAAAAACGCCATTTATTACCAGCATCACCATGGAACACACCCGTCTTTTGCTGCGTTTAGTGTATGAGCGATGCATAAAGCACCGCAAAACAAAGGAGGGTGTTTTATTATGAAAACATCGAAAAAGTACGTTCGTGTCTTTGCCGGCGCTGTATGCGCAGCGGTGATGATGTCCGGAGCTGTCAACGCCGAATCCTTCGCTACCGTCAAGGGCGGCGGACTGAACCTGCGTGAAACGGCCTCTCTGGACGCCAAAGTCCTGGGGCAGTATCCCACGGGCACCTGGATCACCGTGCTGGAAGAAGGCGAAACGTGGCACAAGGTCTCTGTGGACGGCAAGACCGGCTACATGATGAACAAGTATCTCTCCGAAGATACCGCCGGCACCACCATGTACGTGCGCACCAACACAGGCATTGGCCTGAATCTGCGCACCAAGCCCGGCATGGACGGTCAAATCATCACCTCTTTCCGTCCCGGCACCGCCGTCAACGTGCTCAAGAAGGGCAGCGGCTGGTATCTCGTATCGGTGAACGGTCAGGAAGGCTATATGTCCAGCAGGTTCCTCGCTGCGCAGAACGTCTCTTATACCAAGCCCGTGGATCCCTTCACCGCCACGCTGAAAAACATCAATGGCGGCAGCATCGTCAACTTCCGTCTCTACCCCGGTATGAAGACCAAGATCATCCGCACTTATCCGGTGGGCACCGAAGTGAAGGTGCTGGAAATGGGTGAAAACTGGTCGTTGGTGGAAATCGACGGTCAGCAGGGCTATGTAAGCACCTACTTCCTCAAGTACTGATGCAAAAAGCGTGCAGCTTCGGCTGCACGCCTTTTTTATTTGATTGCCTTTGCCGACGCCTGCATGATTTCTTCCAATTGATCGCAGAATGCCTCAAACGCCGGATCCTCCTGCCTGATTTCGGGATGGGCAAGGAAGTATTCCACCGAGCGCTTTGCGCCCTCATCAAAGGGGATGCACTTGTGGTCGTATATACCCGTCACCTGCTTTACCTTGCTGTTGTCAAAAATCACGGTATACGCCTTATCCCCCAGCAAAGAGCCGTAATAGTCATACTGTTTGCTCTCCGCCAGCAAATGAGCAGGCACATAGCAGGGCTTGAACTGACCGCCCACATGCTTGGCCATGATGGTATAAATTTCATTCCACGTCAGGCTTTCATCGCTTGTGATATGAAATGCTTCACCGATGGCTTTTTCATTTCCCAGCAATCCGCAGAAATACACTGCAAAATCATCAGACGTTGTGGACGTCCACAGCGTCATGCCGTCACAGGCAACGGGCACGGTTTTGCCCTGCAGCATACGTTTCAGGATCACCCAGGCCGCGTGTCCGCCATGGATCTGTACAGTCAGGCTGCGTTCGGAATAGGTATGGCTGGGGCGTACGATGGTGACGGGAAAGCCCGCTTCGCGATAGGCCTGCATATATATTTTCTCGCACTGTGCCTTCAGATCGGAATACTTCCAGTAGCGGTTTCCCAGCGGCATATCCTCGGTAACAGGCAGTTTGGCAAGCGGTTTTTGATACACCGTCACCGTGCTGACAAACACATACTGTTTCGTTTTGCCCGAAAACAGGCGGATATCGCGCTGTGCCTGCTCCGGATTATAGACAACGAAATTGCACACCGCATCAAACGTTTGTCCTTCAAGGGCTCCTTGCACGCTTTCTTCATCGTTGATATCGGCGATCATCTGCCGGACGCGACCGCGCATCGCTTCGGGAAGCGGCGTTTTTCCGCGGTTCAGCAGTATTACCTCGTGCCCGTCTTCCAGCAGTTTCAGCGTTATGGCAGAGCTGATCACACCCGTTCCGCCGATCAAAAGTATTTTCATAAGCACACCTCCCCTGTTTCCGTTATTATATTCGTTTTACCCGCAATATGCAAGGCGGCGGATGATTTTATACTTGAATTGACAGCGCTGCCGTGATACAATACTTTCATTGAGAAAACACTAATTTGGAGGGATTCACCGATGAAAAAGTTCTTTGAAGAATTCAAGAAGTTCGCCATGCGCGGCAACGTTGTGGACATGGCAGTGGGCGTTGTGGTCGGCGGCGCGTTCAGCAAGATCGTTACCTCTTTGGTCAACGACGTGTTCATGCCCGTGATCGGCCTGCTCACCGGCGGCAAGAGCGTTTCCGGCATGTTCGCCCTGCTGGGCAAGGCTCCCGAAGGCACTGTGATCGAAACCGTTGAACAGGCCAAGGAACTGGGCATTGCCACGCTGAACTACGGTACCTTCATCCAGACCATCATCGACTTCATTCTGGTCGCCTTCTGCATCTTCCTGGTGGTTAAGTTCATCAACAAGATGAAGAAGCCCGCCCCCGCACCGGCTCCCGCTCCCGCTCCCCGCAAGTGCCCCTTCTGCTTCGGCGTGATCGACGAAAAGGCCACCCGCTGCCCGCACTGCACCAGCCAGCTGGAAGAGAAATAAGAAAGCGAACTGAAAAACACCATGAAATTCACCGAGTTCTTCTGGGATTTTGACGGCACGCTGTTTGATACCTATCCGCGTATCAACCGCGCTATGATGAAAGCCCTGAATGATCTGGGCGTGAATATCGAAACGGAAGCGCTGGCCAAGCTGACGAAAGTCACCATTGGCCATGCCGCTTCCGTTTTGCTGCCCGGACAGGAAAAAGAAGTGATGCTGCGCTACCGCGAGCATATCAAAGAAGAAACCATCGATTCCTTTATTCCCTACGAAGGCGCATTCCGTATGCTCAAAAGCGTCTGCGAGCACGGCGGCCGCAATTATCTGTACACCCATAGCGGCAACTACACCATCGACGTCCTGAAGCATCTTGGCGCCGATCACCTGTTTGCCGATTTTATTACCGGCAGCGACGGTTTTCCCTCCAAGCCATTCCCCGACGCGCTGCTTTCCATGATGGAAAAACACAGCCTTGATCCCCTTAAATGCGTGATGGTCGGAGACCGTGACATTGACCTGCTTGCAGGTAAAAATGCAGGCATTTCGGGCATCATGTTCGATCCCGATGGTTATTACGCTGACTTTGACACACAGTATCGCTATCATACCTTCTTTGATATGATGGCCGATCAGGTATGGGAAATGAATCCCGCCGATCTTCATGTAAGCGATATGTATACCATTCAGCGTGCGCTGCAGCAGCGTCACCCCGAATGGGGCGGATTGCATCCCGGTCGCGCCAGGGATCAGCTTTTGTGGATGATCGGCGAAGCAGGCGAAGTGATCGATATCCTCAAAAAGTGCAAGCTGCAGGATGTGCAAAACAATCCTGAGCTTCGTGCCCGCTTTGTGGAAGAAGTGGTGGACGTAGCCATGTACATGAATGAAGTGTGCATGTGCCTTGGCATCACCCCCGAAGAATTTTCCGATGCCTATTTCAAAAAGCACCTGTACAACATGAATCGCGATTACAGAAAGGCCAACAAAGAACGCTACGGAA
Source organism: Clostridia bacterium (assembly GCA_017549335.1). Taxonomy (GTDB): domain Bacteria; phylum Bacillota; class Clostridia; order Christensenellales; family Aristaeellaceae; genus SFMI01. The sequence goes on from JAFYVB010000009.1 coordinate 15,283, forward strand.
GCTGAGGAGGAAATGCCATGTCACAGCACCGCATCATAAAGCCCGGTTTTCTTCACGATGAAAAAGGCCGCCTCAATGAGCCCGGCTATGCCACGCGTCTGATCCAAACCTACGATCGCAAGCGCATCGCCGCAAATCCCCTGCGCATCAAAGAGTGGGATTACTACTATATCGGCAACGATTGCTTCGGTCTGGCGCTCACCATCGCCGACAACGGCTATATGAGCATGGACAGTATCTCCCTTCTTGACTTTGAAACGCCGTGGGAGCAGACCACCTCCCGCATGGGGCTTCTTCCTCTGGGCAAGCGCAATCTGCCCCCCACCAGCGAAAAGGGCGATATCCACGCCAAAGGCAAGGGCTATGAAATGCACTTTGTCAATGACGGCGTAAAGCGCAGCCTGTACGGCAGCATGGAAAACTTCCGCGATGGAAAGCCTATCGTCTTTGATATTGAGCTTCGCAACGCGCCCCGCGACAGCATGGTGATCGTCACACCTTTCAAAGACGCGCCCAAAGCCTTCTACTATAATCAGAAGATCAACTGCCTGCAGGCAGAAGGCGTGGTACGCTTTGACGAACGCGAATACCTCTTCTCCCCCGCCACCGCCTTTGGCGTGCTGGATTGGGGACGCGGCGTATGGACCTATGAAAACACCTGGTACTGGGGCTCGGCCTCCGGCATCCAGCAGGGCAGAAGCTTTGGCTTTAACATCGGCTACGGTTTTGGCGATACCTCCGCCGCCAGTGAGAACATGATCTTCTGCGACGGCGTCGCCCATAAGCTGAGCCGGGTCACCTTCAATATCCCCATGAAGGACGGCAAGGAAGATTACCTCAAGCCCTGGACCTTCACCAGCGATGACCATCGCTTCGAAATGCAGTTCACCCCCATTATCGACCGCGCCTCCTGCACCGACGTCAAGCTCATCTGCTCCGATCAGCATCAGGTCTTTGGCCGCTTCACCGGTCAGGCTGTACTGGACGACGGCGAGATCATCGACGTGAAGGACATGATCGGTTTTGCCGAAAAAGTGCATAACAAGTGGTAAGAATTTCCCCCTGCTTTTCATTAAGAAAGGCAGGGGGATTAATCTATCTATCTATATTATTAGAGATCATTTGAATAAGAGCTATTCAAGTAAACTTCAAGAGCTTCCATCGCCTCTGTATAAAGATTCATATCTTCATATGACAATAGATCATAGTTGATCAAATATAAGGACAGTCCACCCGCATTAGTATAATATACGTGCTTCATTTCAAGCATAACAAAACAATCATTATACTTAATTATCCATCCAGCGTAATCGCGATCAGAAGGTTTCAAAATATTCAATTCCTTAGATGATGCATCAATCTTCGTACTAGCAATATAAGACTGTTCATTAAATAACGGTGCACCATACTTTTGAGTTAATGATGCTTTCACATCATTATAAGCTTTGTTTTGAAAAAGCATATACTGAAATTCATCCAGTTTTCCATTTTCATCAAACCAATATATAACATTCGCCTCGTATCCAATTAGAGCTGTAGAATAGGCAAGATCATAAGAATTCTCACCATAATATGTATCAACCTCATCAGCTTCATTTCCGTTATTAGTTTCGATTGTTTCTACATTATTTTTCGAGCATCCAAATTGAATACCCTTTCTAACAGAGAAGTTCTCCTCAATTTCAAAAGGTTGTACCTCTGCAAATCCAGTTGCAATGCTGCTGATTATAAGCAACGCAGCAATTATGCAAAACAACATCTTCTTCATCTTCAGTTTGCTCCTTTCACTTAAACCGTCACTTTCTCAACTTAGAATTGCTTTCCTTTAGTGGAGACACAATACAGTATTTCATTATTTGAATTTGTTCCGCAAGGTATTATGTAACCTTCCTTTATAAGAAAGTTAATTTCCGATTCTGACAGTTCTCGTTTCCTCTCTAAATACAGTTTCGTAAATTGTCCTGTACCTATAAGAACAATCAGAATCGCCCTTATCCTATCTGGTGGCATCTTCGTCCCCCCTATTTACGCAAATGCGTATTTGTTAAACAAATTATAGCACAATATTCAAATTTACGCAAGTGCGTATACGCATACGCGCAAAATTTTCTATCATCCTATATAAGAGGTGATGATAGATGACAGCTAAAGATGCTGTAGCCGCACGTTTTGTTGAGATTATGAAAGAGCGAAATATCCGCACAAACGAACTTGCGAACCTCGCAGGTGTTACGCCGTCGTCCGTATATAGTATGCTCGATAGTAGCCGCCGCGAAGTATCTATCAATTTGATTAAGAAGCTATGCGATGGTCTGGAAATTACCCTTGGAACATTCTTCAACGCCAAGGTTTTTGATGATTTGGAACAGGAAATCAAATAATAAGCAGGATAACGCTGCTTCGCGGCAGGCCGATGGCGCAGCCATCGCGTCCGTGAAACGGACAAAAAAAGAGAGGAAAGACCGTTGGGCAAGCTTGCTTGCACATACGGGCTTAACTCTCTTTTTGTATAGCCTGCCGTAACATTTACACACACATAAACGCAGGCTTTCGGGTGGGTCTTAGGGAGGGGCTTTGGCCTCCAAAGCCGCCTCCCTAACGTCCTCTTATTCCAATTCAAATGCGCCGGTGTACAGCTGATAATACTGGCCCTTCTGGGCGATCAGCTGCTCATGGTTGCCGCGCTCGATGATGCGTCCGTGGTCAAGCACCATGATCACGTCGGAATTCTGTACGGTAGACAGACGGTGCGCGATAACGAACACCGTGCGTCCGTGCATCAGGCTGTCCATGCCGCGCTGCACCAGGGCTTCGGTGCGGGTATCGATGGAGGAGGTGGCTTCGTCCAGAATCATTACCGGCGGATCTGCCACCGCAGCGCGGGCAATGGAGATCAGCTGACGCTGACCCTGAGAAAGCCCCGAACCGTCGCCCGTGAGCAACGTGTTGTAGCCCTCCGGCAGGCGGGTAATGAAATCGTGTGCGTTAGCCAGCTTGGCGGCAGCGATGCACTCCTCATCCGTGGCGTCCAGCTTGCCATAGCGGATATTCTCCATCACCGTGCCGGTAAACAGGTTCACATCCTGCAGCACCACGCCCAAAGACCTGCGCAAGTCAGCCTTCCTGATCTTGTTGATATTGATGCCGTCATAGCGGATCTTGCCGTCCGCAATATCGTAGAAGCGGTTGATCAGGTTGGTGATGGTGGTTTTGCCTGCGCCCGTCGCGCCCACAAACGCCACCTTCTGACCGGGCTTGGCGTACAGAGAAATGTCATGCAGAACGGGCTTCCCCTCTTCATAGGCAAAGTCCACTTCTTCCAGCACCACGTCGCCTTCCAGCTTCTTATAGGTCAGCGTGCCGTCGCCGTGCAGATGCTTCCATGCCCAAATGCCCGTCTTTTCGGCGGTTTCGATCAGGTTTTCGCCTTCTTCACGAACATTGACCAGCGTTACATAGCCCTCATCGGTCTCCGGCTTCTCATCCAAAAGGCCGAAGATGCGCTCGGCACCGGCCAAAGCCATGGCCACAAAGTTGATCTGCTGCGCCACCTGATTGATGGGCTGCATGAAATTGCGGGACAGCGTGAGGAAAGAGGCGATAGCGCCCAGCGTCAGCACGTTCAATCCGCCTGTCAGGCTGAGATTGGTGACGCCGCCGATGGCCATGGCGCCGCCTACGATAGCCAGCAGCACATATTCGATATGCCCCAGATTGTTGTTCACAGGGCCCAGAATATTGGCAAATTTATTGGCACTGGTGGCGTTATGGCACAGCTCATCGTTTCGGCGGTCAAATTCTTCCTTGGCTTCGTCTTCGTGATTAAATACCTTGACCACCTTTTGACCGTTGATCATCTCTTCAATGTAACCGTTCAAGCCGGCGAGAGACTTCTGCTGATTGACGAAGAAGCCCGCGCTCTTGCCGCCAATCTTCGCCGTGACCTTCATCATCGCAAAGGCGCACAGCAGCACCAGCAGCGTCAGCCACACAGAGCAAACCAGCATGGAAATGAAAACAACGACGATCGATATGGCAGAGGACACCACCTGCGGCAGCGTCTGGCTCACCATCTGGCGCAGCGTATCGGTATCATTGGTGTAATAGCTCATCACCGCGCCGTGAGTGTTGGTATCAAAATAGCGGATGGGCAGCGACTGCATGTGCTCAAACATCTGATTTCGGATGCCTTTGAGCACACTGTGGGATACCACCGCCATGATTCGCATCTGGAAATAGGAGGCGCAAATCGCCAGCACGTAAAGTCCGGCCATCTGCAGAATGGTCACAGCCAGCCCGCCGTAGCTCACGCTCTCCCCCGCCGCTGCCTGTCGCAGCATGGGCGTAATGTGATTATCGATGATACGTCCGAGGAAGGTGGCAGAGCTGACGCTGGCGACAGCGGAGATAATGATGCACCCCATCACCAGCAGCAGCCTGGGCCAGTAAGGTTTCAGATAGCCCAGGAGGCGAATGACCGTTTTTTTATTGATGGGCTTACGCGGCCCAAACGCGCGGGGACCGCGACCGGGGCCGCCCATGGGCGGGCGCACAGGAGCGTCGTTTTTACGGTTCACGTTACTCATTCTCCTCGCCTCCCTTCGTCTGGGATTCATACACTTCGCGGTAAATATCGCATCTTCCCAGCAATTCCTCATGGGTGCCGCAATCCGCCACAGCGCCGTTTTCAAGCACGATGATCACATCGGCGTCCATCACGGAAGCCACGCGCTGAGCAATGATGATCTTGGTGGTTTCGGGAATATAGCTCCTGAAGCCCTCGCGGATCAGCGCATCGGTGCGGGTATCCACAGCGCTGGTGGAGTCGTCCAAAATCAGGATCTTGGGCTTTTTCAGCAGCGCGCGGGCAATGCAAAGACGCTGTTTCTGACCGCCGGAGACGTTGGTACCGCCCTGCTCGATCCACGTGTCATAGCCGTCGGGGAAATCGCGGATGAATCCGTCCGCCTGCGCAAGACGGCAGGCTTCGATCAGTTCTTCATCCGTCGCTTCCTGATTGCCCCAGCGCAGGTTATCCTTGATGGTACCGGAGAACAGCTCATTTTTCTGCAGCACCATGGCTACGCTGTCGCGCAGCGCAACCAGATCATACTTACGGGTATCCACGCCGCCCACCTTGACAGAACCGAAGGTAGGATCATACAAACGGGGAATCAGCTGCACCAGCGTAGATTTGCCCGAGCCCGTACCGCCGAGAATGCCCACCGTGGCGCCCGAAGGAATATGCAGATCGATATCGCTCAGGCAGTCCTTTTCGCTGCGGGCGGCATAACTGAAGCGCACGTTTTCAAAATCAACCGAGCCGTCCTTCACTTCGGTCACGGCGTTTTCGGGAGTTTCGATGTCGGTTTTTTCGTCCAGAATCTCCACAATGCGCTGTGCCGATGCGCGGGACATGGTGAGCATCACGAAAATAAACGAAACCATCATCAGGCTGGAGAGAATCTGGATCACATAGGTGATCAGCGTCATCAGCTGACCGGTGGTCATGCCGATATCGGGATTATTGCCCGACGCGATGATCATCTTGGCCCCCAGCCAGGAGATCAGCAGCGTGCAAACGTAAATGCACGCCATCATCAAAGGCGAGTTGAGCGCCAGATTCTTTTCGGCCTTGGTGAAGTCATCGTAAATGGACTGGGAAATGCCGTTGAATTTGTCCACTTCATAATCGCCGCGGACAAAGCTTTTGACCACGCGCACGCCGCGGAGATTCTCCTGCACCACGTTGTTCAGTTTATCATAGGTTTTGAAAACGCGTCGGAAAATGGGATGGGTGCGCGTCATGATCAGATACAGGCCGCCGGCCAGAACGGGCAGACAGGCCAGAAAGATCATGGACATTTTTGCGTTAATGCTCAGCGCCATGACCACGGAAAACAAAAGCATCATGGGCGCGCGCACCGCCATGCGGATGATCATCTGGAACGAATTCTGCACATTGGTCACGTCGGTGGTCAGTCGCGTAATAATCGACGAGGTCGAATATTTATCAATATTGGAAAAAGAGAAATTCTGAATGTTATAGTACATTTTATGACGCAGATTGCGGGCAAATCCACTGCCTGCCGTTGCCGCCATACGGCCGCCCATGACGCCGAAATACAGCGAAATAAACGCCGCTGCCAGCAGCAAACCGCCGGTGATCCAAATATAGCGCATATTGCCCGCTTCAATACCGCGGTCAATCAGCGTTGCCATGAGCATGGGGATCATCACTTCCATCGCCACCTCACCCACCATAAACAAAGGCGTGGCGATGGTATGCTTTTTATACTTGCCGATACATTGCACCAAACGCTTAATCATCCCAAAGGCTCCTCTCTGCTCAGTTCTTTCAAATTGTTTTTCATCCTGTCAAGATATGCAAACAGCTGCGTGAGTTCTTCCTCATCAAAGCCCTTTCTCAGCGCCGTTTCAAACCTGATATGGTCTTCATCCATTAGCTTTTTCAGCTCCATGGATTTTTCGGTGAGCACCAGCTTTTTCAGCCTTGCATCGCATGCTACACTTTGCCGCGCCAGCAACCCTTTCTGCACCATCAGGTCGACCACCTTGGATACCGTGGATCGGGTAATGCCCAGCCGCGTTTGCAGATCGCGCTGATACACTTCCTCCCCTGCCTCGGTCTTATCGCCGATATAGCCAATGATCCAGCTGTTGGGACCCGTGATGGCGTCGATACACTTTTTATGGGAGTATTGTTCAAAATACCGCCGCGTTAAATTGGACAGCTTCCGCAGTTCCAATCCCAGCGCCTTTTCCATAAAGATCCTCCAAAATAAAATGTACGCCGTCCAACTGTACGACATACAACATTTTATCCCGACACATTTTCACTGTCAATCGATTTTTGCTTTTCTTCACATATATTTAAAATTTGAGCGGATATCCCTCCCTTTTCCGGCGCATACTGCATATATCAAACTTCGGAGGAAGGCTATGAAAACCGCCTTTTGTATTCTGTTGTGCTTTACGTTGCTCTTTACGCTGTCTGCCTGCGAGCCGCCGAAAAAAGTTGCGGCGTGGTGGGGACTGTTCTTTCCCCAAATGTTCGCCGCCCCCAACGGAAGCGAGCAGGTTACCTTTGAATGGCCGCTGATCACCCGGTTTTTAAGGTTGTTTGGATAAAGACAGCCCGCAGGATATCCTGCGGGCTCATTTTCAGTTTGCTTTTTTCTTTTTATAAATCATCACGGCGGAAAGGATCTCGATGAGATACAGCAGAGAATACGCTCCATTGATTCCAGCAAATACTCTCTCGGCGGCGTAGTAATCCTGCATCGTCCATACGCGGATGGGCAGCACCGTGCCATCTCCGCGCTCGCAGGAAATCCCGTAGACGTTGGGATTGCGACGCAGATAGGTACAGACCGTTTTACCGTTCATATCCTCCAGCGTTTCGGTCATCGCCTCTTCTTCGCTTGTCTCATTGCCGTCCGAATCATAATATTCGACTCCCGCAACAATCTCCGTAACACCGTAGCGGTCGGTGAAAGGATCATTGCGGTTCATATACTCCTTGAAGGCGTCGTAATCCTTAAACTCGATGCCGTAAGAATCAATGATAGAGTCCAGATCCCATATGTTACCGTTGCCGATTGCATGAAACAGTATGGTCGCGATCAGCACACAGGCAAGAATGCAGGCGTATTTCTTTTTGAGATCGCGGTTTCCCTCTTCTTTTTTAGAAAGGATGTAAAGGCCTTTTTTCAGCAGCGCACTGTTGATGCAATATACCACAACGGCATAGACGATCAAAAGTAACGCAGTCCAAAGAACGCCCATAGGCAGAAAAGACTCAAATCCCAACCCCCAGTAGGCGTCCCCCACCATGGTCAGCGGCAAGGTAAAGCCGATCAAAGCTACGGTCAACGCAAGCGCTTTTTCCGTAAGGGTAATGACTTTCTTTTTGTAATCGGCCAGCGTTTTTTCCTCTACATCCGCATCTTCCACACTTGAGAACGCCTTATTGAGGAAAACGGCATGACAGATAGCGCCTGCCGTATAAAATACCATACCAATTAAAAAACCAAGGATGGCTTTGAGAAAGGCAAAATTGCAGATCAGCGCTGCGATCAGGCCCAGCGCCGAGATCCCCACCGCAATCAGCGTTTGATTGCGGTATTGCGCGAGGGCGGACTTGATCAGATGCTGACGCTGCTTATCGGCTTTGGGAAAAGTTTCCTCCTGCGTCAATTCCACTCGCCCGGCAGGAGATTTGCGCTGCCCGCGGAGCAGTTCATCACAGGTGACGTCAAAAATCTCGGCAATCACGGGGATCACAGATAAATCAGGCGCACCCTCGTCCCGCTCCCAGCGACTCACCGTTTTATCGGATACATTCAGCCGCTCCGCCAGATCCTTTTGGGTCATACCGTTTGCTTTGCGCAGTGCAGCAATAAAGGTGCCCATCGTTTTCTTTTCCATAAGAGTCCTCCTTTGGATGGATTTTGTGCCTTCATTCTAATATTCCGGCAGTGAGAATACCACCCAAACGGCTTGGAATTACTCTCGTATTCCGAGAATTATGGTTTTTTAGCCTTCATATGCATTGGCAAGGGCAGCAAATTCCGAAAGATTCAGCGCTTCGCCGCGAACGCCGCTGCCCAGCCCGGCACGTTCGATCCAGGCAACAGCCGCCTCGCGATCGATTCGGAAAGCGTTCATCAGATTATTGGTCAGCGTCTTTCTGCGCATGGCAAATGCGGCATTGACCACGCGGAAAAACAGCTTTTCATCCTTTACGCTCACTGCAGGGGCATCGCGCCACGGCATACAAACAAAGGCGCTGTCCACCTTGGGCGGCGGAGTAAAGCAGGCGGCGGGCACGATCTGCGCGATCTCCGGTTCGGTGTGATACTGGGCACGCACCGCCAGGGGGCCGTATTCCACCGTGGAGGGTGCTCCCACCAAACGCTGGGCGGCTTCCTTCTGCACCATGACGTTGATGGACTTGATAGGCAGATTGCTGGAAAGCAGCATCTGCATCAAATCGGTGGTCAGATAATAGGGAATGTTGGCGACCACATGAAACGCGCCCTTCTCTGCCATGATCTCGGGCAGATTCACCCGCAGGATATCCCCCTGCACGATGCACACGTTATCGTATTTTTCCAGCTTGATACGCAGGAAAGGCAGCAGCGTTTCGTCGATTTCCACCGCCGTTACGCTTTTGCAGCGCTGGGCAAGAATATTGGTCATGATACCCGCGCCGGGGCCGACCTCAAGGATATGATCCTCTGCGCCCACTTTTGTTGAATCCACCAGGGAGGCTACCAGCGCCTCATCCTCCAGAAAATTCTGTCCGAGGCTGTGCTTATGGTGAAATTCACCTTTTTTCTGCGCAGGTTTTCCGTAAAACGGTTTCTTTTTATTCACAGTCAATCTCCCAATGCTTTGCAGGCCTTGACCACTGCCGCGGGATCTTCCGCCTTGAGCAGCGCCGTGCCCATTACCAGCGCATCCGCGCCTGCGGCGACGGCTTCCTTTGCTGTTTCGGCGTTGATGCCGCCGTCCACCATGATCTGCCCCTGATAGCCCATCTCGCGCAGCGCACGGATTTTGGGCATCATATCCGGCATAAATTTCTGCCCGCCGAAGCCCGGCTCCACCGTCATCACCAGCACCAGATCGCACAGCGGCAAAAGATCACGGATCGCTTCCGCATCCGTCCCGGGCTTTACGGAAACGCCCGCCTTGATGCCTTTTTCGCGGATGTGCCCAAGAATCTCCTGCACATTTCCGGGAATCTCGGCATGGATCGTCACCGCGCCTGCACCGTTTGCAATGAAGGTATCAATATAGTTTTCGGGATGATCCATCATCAGATGCACGTCCTGATGATAGCAAGGAAACTCCTTTTTCAGCGCAGCCGACACAGCAGGGCCAAAGGATAAATTGGGCACGAAGTGCGCATCCATGATGTCCACGTGCAGGCTGTCCACGCCGGCTTCCTGCATCCGACGCACGTCAGCACCCATATTCAGCACGTCGCTTGCCAAAATAGACGATAAAATCTCAATCATAGCGTTCCCTCCATAGCTGACGTGTTTTTTCAAGCAATTGACGGTAGCGTTCCACGCGCACGGCGCTGAGCTTTCCTTCCTGCACGGCACGACTCACGGCACAGCCGGGTTCGTTTCCGTGATAGCAAGGCTGAAAGCGGCACTCGCCCAGATAATCGGCAAACTCAGGATAATACTCCATCAGTTCGGCGGGATCCATCACCTGTTCAAACTCAAACAGACTGAAGCCCGGGGTATCCATCACCCGCAGGCCGTCGATCTCAAGAAGCGCTGCGTGGCGGGTGGTATGCTTGCCGCGCTCGATGCGGCTGATATCCCCCGTTTCAAGGCTGAGCCCCAGCAACGCGTTGAGCAGCGTGCTTTTACCCACACCCGACTGTCCGGCAAAGCAGGTGGTCTCCCCGCGCATGATCTCTTTGAGCGCATCCAGTCCCTCTGCCTTATGCGCGCTGACGCGCAGGATCTGCACATCGGCATTCGCATAATCGCGCGTTGCTTCTTCAATGGCACTTTCACCCAGGTCGCACTTATTGCAGACGATGACCGTTTTCATATTCTGCATTTTGGCGCCCAGAAGCAGCTTATCGATCAGCAGCCAATCGGGCGCGGGCGCGGGCGCAAGCACCAGCGCAAGCAGCGTAATATTGGCAACCGGCGGACGCAGGCACTCGCTTTGACGGGGCAGGATCTCCTCCAGCCATCCGTGTTCATCGCCGGTGCCCGGCGTAAAATCCACCAGATCGCCGACAAGCGGTTTTACATGCTGGCGGCGGAATTTCTTCTTTGCCCGCAGCACATATTCCGCTTTATCCTCGCCGCGCACGGTATAAAGCCCGCCGCGGCCTTCTATGATCTGACCTTTCATCATTGCGCTTGACCTTCCTGAGGCTGCTGAGTGGCAGCGGGCGCCGCCGTATTCGCAGGCTTTGGCACATACACCAGCAGGGTGATTTTTTCGTTATACATCACACGCTCACCGGATTTGGGCTGCTGATCGGCAATACGCTCGTACTGCATCTCATCGGCTGTGGGATACTCCACAAACTGTAGACTGATCAGCCCCGTCTGGTCAGCCAGCGTGATCGCCTGACTGCGGGTGAGCCCCACAAAAGGAGGCACGGTCACGCTGCCGCTGATCACCACCTGTACGATCTCGCCGTAAGCCAGCATTTCGCCCTTGGCAGGCGTTTGCTCAATCACGGTATTGAGCGGCTTTTCGGAATCTGCATACTGGGTAACCAGGAGATTGAAACCGTACTTCTCCGCTTCGATCCTGGCTTCTTCCAGAGAGTAGCCCGTCAGCTGGGGTACACCCTGTTCCTTGGGGCCCGTGCTGACGGTGATGACGATCACGTCGCCCCGCTTCATCTCATACTGATATTCACGGGACTGCAAAATAACGTGACCCGCAGGCACTTTATCATCGCTTTGGCGCACCACTTCCACGATAAGACCGCTTTCGCGGCCGATCCTGATGGCTTCCTTCTCGGTTTCACCCAGCAGGAAAGGCGCAGTGGTGGCATTGACGATATCCGATACGATGCGCACCGTGCCCCAGGCAAGGCCGCCAAGGATCAGCACCGTCAAAAGCAGCACGATGGCTATATTGCCCATGCGCTTTTTCTTTTTGCGGCGCGCAGCGGCGGCATTTGTACGCACACCTGCATTGGTGTTTGTATTGGTAGCAGTGTTGGTCTGCGTACGCATATCCGTTGTCTGCGTATACCCAAGACCGGTATCGGGAATATCGGGATGGTTGAGCGCCGCGCGGATGGCACGGGCCATATCCGCTGCGCTGTGATAACGGTTATTCGGATCTTTGTTCAGCGCCGCAAGAACAACGCGCTCCATGGCAGGAGACACCTGCTCGTTCACCGTACGCAGAGGCTGAGGCAAAGAAGAAATATGCTGCAGGGCAATCGCCACGGGCGTGTCCCCGTCAAAGGGCACTTTTCCCGTAAGCATTTCATACATCACAACGCCCACGCTGTACACGTCGCTGGCAAAGCTTACGTCATCACCCCGTGCCTGTTCGGGAGAGAAATAATGGGCCGAACCCATCACGCTGTCGTTTTTGCTCAGCGTGTTACTGCCGGCCACGCGGGCAATGCCGAAATCCGCCACCTTGATATGGCCTTCGGCATTCACAAGAATGTTGGCAGGCTTGATATCGCGGTGGATGATGCCGTTGCTGTGGGCGTGCTGCAAGGCAGAGAGAATGCGGATGGCGATCTGCGACACCACGGATTCAGGCAGCTTGCCTTTCTCCGCAATGACCGCCTTAAGCGTTCTGCCGTGCATATATTCAAGCACCAAATAATGATAACCGTCTTCCTCGCCCACGTCCAGCAGGTTGACAATATTATGATGGCTCATTTTACTGGCAGCCAGCGCTTCACGGCGGAAACGCTGGATAAATTCCTGATCGCCGCTGAATTCGGGACGCAGGATCTTCACCGCCACGTCATGCTCCGTGCGCATATCCTTGGCACGGAATACCAGCGCCATGCCGCCCTTGCCGATGAACTCCTCCAGCTGATACCGCTGGGCAAACACATGACCGATCATGCTTCTACCTCCAGCAGCATTGCACTGATATTGTCCTTGCCGCCGCCCTCCAGCGCCAGCTGCAAGAGCTGCAGCACAGCTTCCTTAGGGAGGTGCATCACAAGCGTCTGTATGATCCTGTCATCCTCCACCATATCCGTCAGACCGTCGGAGCAAAGGAGCCACAGATCGCCTTTATTTTTGATGATCCTGAATACGTCAGGCTGCAGTTTTTCATCCGTGCCCACAGCCTGCGTGATCACATTGCGGTAGGGATGCGTACGCGCAGCTTCTTCCGTGATGGCGCCCGAGCGTAAAAGCTCGCCCACCATGGAATGATCCTCCGTCATCTGACGGAAAGATCTTTCCCGCAGAAGATAAGCGCGGCTGTCGCCCACGTGACCGATATACACATAATCGGGGCCTTCCCACAAAACGGTCAGCGTGGTGCCCATCCCCCGCATCTCGGGATCGGACAGCTGCTTTTCATACACCTTGGCATTCGCCTGCATGATGGCATCGCGCAGAGCTTCGGTGGAGGGCTGTCGATCCTTGAGCGCACGCTCAAGCACATCGGCTGTCATGCTGCTGGCGATTTCGCCTGCCAGATGACCGCCCATGCCGTCAGCCAGTATATACAGCCCATCAACGATCTGCGAAACGCGGACGGTATCCTCATTCTGCTTTCGCACAAGGCCGGTATGCGTTACAGGATATGCTTTCATTTTGCATCCTCCTGACCCTTTAAATGCTTGCGGCGCAACTGACCGCAGGCGCCGTCGATATCATCGCCCATTTCGCGGCGGCGGGTGACCGAAATATGCCGGTCGCTCAATTCCTGCATAAAGCGGTTGATCGCCCGCTCGTCACAGCCCTTGAGGGCATTTTCCTCCACCGAATTAAGAGGGATCACATTCACATGGCACTGCATACCGCGCAGGCGGGAAGCCAGCTCGGCTGCGTGCTCGGGAAGAGAATTCAGTTTATCCACCAGCGCGTATTCAAAAATCACGCGGCGGCCCGTTTTGTCAATATAATTGCGGCAGGCCTTGAGCACGTCCTCCATTTTATACGCCTTGGCAACGGGCATCAGCTGTTTGCGAATGTCATCGTTGGGCGCATGGAGGGACAGCGAAAGCGTAACGGGCAGTTTTTCTTCCGCCAGTTCGTACATTTTGGGCACAAGGCCGCAGGTGCTCAAAGAGATATGCCTAAGGCCGATATTCAGCCCCTTTTCATGGCTGACCAGCCGCAAAAAACGCATAACCTCATCGTAATTGTCCAGCGGCTCGCCGCTGCCCATGAGCACCAGATTGGAAATATGATCGCCGGGGATCATTTTGGATGCGCACAGCACCTCGCCCATCATTTCGGCGGCGGTGAGATTGCGCACGCAGCCTTCCAGCGTGCTGGCGCAAAAAGCACACCCCATGCGGCAGCCCACCTGTGTGGACAGGCACAGCGTATAGCCGTGATGATAGTGCATCAGCACCCCCTCCACGCAGTTGCCATCGCCCATGGCATACAAAAGCTTGCAGGTGTCGTCAAGCTGCGACCGCTTCTGAGAAAGCACGGTCACAGGCTGATCGATATACTGCATTTTCAGCTTTTCGCGCAGCTCCTTGGAGAGATTGGTCATCTCGTCAAAGCCCGCGCCCTTGTGCAGCCAGGAAAAGATCTGTCCCGCCCGGAAGGCAGGCAGCCCCAGAGTTTTCATCTCCGCTGCCAGCTCCTCGGGAAACAGCCCCAGCAATTCCTTTTTCACATTATCCAATGCGCTTCATCCTCGCAACAAAGAATCCTTCCACGCCGTCGCGGCAGGGAAGCAGCTGCAAACCGTATTCACCCGCCTGATTCCGAAGCTTTTCCGGAATGCTTTCGGGGAGCGTATCCATTTGGAACTCGGGATGTTTCGCCAGGAAACCCTTGATCTGCCGCTCGTTTTCATCCTTGAGGATGGAGCAGGTGGAGTATACAAACGTTCCGCCCTTTTTGACGTAGCGGCAGCAGGTATCCAAAAGCTTACGCTGGGTATTGACCAGTTCGGCTACGCTTTCCTTGGTGTGACGGTACTTGACGTCGGGCTTGTCATCCATTACGCCAAGGCCGGTGCAGGGCGCATCCAGCAGCACAGCGTCCATGCTGTCGATCATATCGTCGCGCAGCACGGAGGCGTCGCGAGCGCCGACGCGCACATTATCCAGATTCAGTCTGCGTACGGCTGCACGGATCAGATCGGCGCGGTGCTGATGCAGATCCCACGCATGTATACGGCCCGTGCCCTCCATGCGCTCCGCCATGTACGCCGTCTTACCGCCGGGGGCGGCGCAGCAATCCAGTACGTTCATGCCGCGCTTGACGTTCACAGCCTCGGCAGCAATCATACTGCCCTCGCCCTGAATGGAGAATACGCCGGACAGGAACTCGCTGTCGCGGGCGATCTGCATGGCGCCGAACACACGCACGGCGCCGGGCATGATGCCCGCTTCCTTTTCCCATACCTTGCGGTCAAGCCCTCTTTTGAATTCTGCTTCCCGACCGAAGGTGGGACGCAATGTAATGAAATGCTTTTCCGTGCGGAAGGAAGCAATCTCACCGGCCAGCGCTTCGCCGTAGTCCTCCGTCAGCTGCTGTGCCAGCCATTCGGGCATGGAATACTTGATGGACAGAAACTTGGCGCCCTCGCTTTCCTTGGGCCAGACGATGTTATCCTTGCCCTCCGCCAGACGGCGCAGCACAGCGTTGACCATACCGGCCAGCGGCTCCATGCCGATATCGCGGGTAAGCTTCACGCCCTCGTTGACAGCGGCGCTGTCGGGCACGCGGTCATGAAGCAGGATCTGGCAGGCAGCGGTACGCAAAATATTGCGCACACGGCTTTCCACCGCATCGGCGTCACGCAGATACTGAGAAAGAGCGTAATCGATCATGTACAGATTTTCCAGCGTTCTGTATACGATACTGGCGCACAGACGGCGGTCCAGCTGATTGAGGTTCACTTCGCTCAGACGCTCATCCAGCGAAAGGGAGGCGTAGGCGTCCGCATTGAGCACGTCGCACACCACATTGAGCGCCACGCGGCGGGGATTGGCATTGCTGCGGGGCATAACGGGGCCGCGCATTTCAGGCTTGTCGGCATAGGGACGGGGACGGGGAGCGGCGTTTTTCATGCCGGGCTTTCCCGTGCCGGGACGGGCATTGCGGGGTCTGTCCCCCTGAGGACGCTGGGAGCGGAAATTGCTGCTGCCGGGTTTATTCTGCATCGGTTTCAACGGGAACGATATTCGTCCCTACCTCCATCTTATGTCCGCGCAAGTAATCGCAGGCGTTCATGGCTTTGCTGCCGGGAGCCTGCATGATCTCGATCTTCAGAGCATCCTTGCCGGTCTTGATCACAAGCCCCTGCTTGGGATCGGCGGTAAGGATGGTACCGGGTTCTTCATTGCCCTCATGGGCAATCACCTTGGTCTTGAGCACCTTGTAGCCGCCTGCGTAGGCTCCGGGCCAGGGCGTCATGCCGCAGACAAAGTCATGCAGCTCCTCCGCAGGCTTGCTCAGGTCCATTTTGCCCATTTCCTTTTTCAGCATGGGATAGTAGCTTGCCTTGCTTTCATCCTGCTTTTCCCGGGGACAGGTGCCGTTTTCCATGGCTTTGAGCGTTTCGATCAAAAGCTCCGCGCCCACCTTGGCCAGACGCCCGGTGAGTTCTCCTGCCGTTTCATAAGGCAGAACGGTCACTTCGCGCTTGAGCAGAATATCACCGGTATCCATACCCTTGTCCGTCATCATGGTGGTAACGCCCGTGACCTTTTCGCCCTTGATCAGCGCCCAGTTGATGGGTGCACTGCCGCGGTATTCGGGCAGCAGGGAGGCGTGAACGTTCACCGTGCCAAGGCGCGGGATATCCAGCACTTCCTGAGAAAGAATATGGCCGAAAGCCGCCGTTACGCACAGATCGGGCGCAAGATTGCGCAGCGGTTCCACGCCGTCCACGCGGGTGCGCAGAGGCTGGAACACAGGAATATCATGCTCCACGGCATACTGCTTGACGGGACAGAAGACGATCTTCTTGCCGCGTCCCGAGGGTTTATCGGGCTGACAGAACACACCCACCACATCGTAGCCGTTTTCCACCAGCGCTTTAAGGGATTCCGCGCCGTAGTCGGGCGTACCCATGAACACAATGCGCATTACGCTTCCTCCTCGTCTTCGGGCAGGATCTCATGATCCTCTACGTCAATGTAGAGCTTGCCGTCCAGATGATCGATCTCATGACAGAAAGCACGGGCCAAAAGACCTTCGCCCGTCAATTCAAACCACTTGCCGTGACGATCCTGTGCGCGTACAGTCACCTTATTGGGACGGCGCACGAAGCCCTGACGGCCGGGCTTGCTAAGGCACCCTTCGGGGCCTGCCTGCTCGCCCTCCACGTGGATGATCTCGGGGTTGATCAGCTCGATCAGACCGTTTTCGTCATCCACGTCAATGACTACCACACGGCGCAGAATGCCGATCTGCGGCGCGGCAAGGCCCACGCCCTCGGCTTCATACATGGTATCGGCCATATCGCGCAGAAGCAGCCACAGACGGAGGTTGAACTTTTCCACCTTATGGGACACCTTGCGCAGCGTTTCGTTTTCAAACAGGATAATTTCTTTCTTGGCCATTTTTTATCTCCTTATGCCATCGAAGCGGGATTGATTTCAAGCTGTACGGTGCAGGGCCATTCGCTGTCAGCCAGCTCCTGCATCATACCCAGTACTTCGCGGCTGTCCTTATGTTCCAGCAGCTTCACCAGCACCTGCGCACGGCAGAAGCCGCGAAGATGCTTGATGGGCGCGTCATCCTGACGCATAAACAGCACGCGCTTGCGAAGAAGGGGCTTTTCTTTTACAAAAGCGTTGAGTTTCGTGTAAATTTCCTTGCTGACCGCCTGAGCGACCGCTTCGTTCTTTGCCGTACAAAGCAGCCTTGCCATCATCGTAAAAGGCGGATAGAGGGAGCGGCGGCGGCGGGCGAACTCCGTTTGATAGAATGCCCTGTAATCCTGCGCCGCAGTGGTTTCGATGGCATAATGTTCAGGCATATAGGTCTGAATGACCACCTGACCATTCTTTTCGGCACGGCCTGCGCGGCCCGCCACCTGAGTGAGCAGCTGGAAGGTGCGCTCGGGGGCACGGTAATCGGGCATATTCAGCGAGGTATCGGCGAGAATGGCGCCCACCAGCGTGACCTCAGGAAAATCCAGCCCTTTGGCGATCATCTGCGTGCCCACCAATACCTGTGCCTCACGGGCGCGGAAGCGGCTGAGCAGTTTTGCGTGTCCGTCCTTGCCCGACGTGGTATCGTTATCCATCCGGATCACGCCCACATTCGGGTATCTTTTTTTGATCTCCTGCTCCACCCGCTGGGTACCCACGCCGCAGGCACGGATATAGCGGCTTTCGCAGGAGGGACATTTCTCCGGCATGGGAATCTGCTGACCGCACCAGTGGCAGTGCAGGCTATGATCGGTTTCGTGGTAGGTCATGCTCACGTCGCAGTTGCTGCAGCGGATGGGATTGCCGCAGGAGCGGCAGTTGACAAACTGGGCATAGCCGCGGCGGTTGATAAAGAGCATGGCCTGCTGACCGTCCGAAATGCACCGATCCAGTTTTTCCAGCAGCGTCTGGGAGAAGATCCCCTTGTTGCCAAGGCGCAGCTCTTCCCGCATATCGCATACCGTTACCTCAGGCAGCGGACGCTGATGCACGCGCTTGCGCATTTCAAGCAGGGTATAATCCCCTCTTTCCATGCGCGCAAAGCTCAAAATGGAAGGCGTTGCGCTGGCCAGCACAAGGGCGGCATTTTCGCGTTTTGCCCTTGACAGGGCAATCTCCCGCGCATCATACTGGGGAAAATGCTCGCTCTGATAGCTTTGCTCGTGTTCTTCATCCACCACGATCAGGCCCAGATTCTCCACCGGTGCGAACACCGCCGAACGTGCGCCGATGACCACGCGGGCAGCCCCGTGACGGATGCGCCGCCACTCGTCAAAACGTTCACCGGCGGACAGCCTTGAATGCAGAACGGCCGCCACGTCTCCAAAGCGCGCGCGGAACCATGTGACCATCTGCGGTGTAAGCACGATCTCGGGCACAAGCACGATAGCGCCCTTGCCAAGCGCCAGACATCTGCGCACAGCGCGAATGAAAACCTCGCTTTTTCCGCTGCCTGTGACGCCGTGAAGCAAAAAGACGCCGGACCCACGCGTGACGGCAGGCAGAAGATCACTTAAAACATCCTCCTGCTCCCGGGTCAACACGGGGTCGGGCGCCTGTAAAAGCGTATCCGGATAGGGCGAGCGCAGTATTTCGCGCTCAATGAGCTCCGCGTATCCACGCTCGCACAGGTCGTTAAGACCCTTACGGGCATCATGAACAAGAGGGGAGATTTCACTCACCGGACGGCATTTTCCGTCCGAAAGCATCTCCAATAACAGTCTGCGCTTGCGGGCGTTTTTGCATTCTGCCATCGCCTTTTCAAGCGCCTCGCCGCCGATTGTCAAACGGCAGACCGTTTCGGTCTTGACTTTGATGCGTCCCCCGCGCATTTCGGCAGGAAGCATCAGCCGCAGGGCTTCGGCCAAAGGACAGTGGGTATCATGGGCAATTTCCTTTGCCAGATCGATCAGCGGCGGCAAAAGCGCGGGATAATCCTCCAACGGCTCTTTTACCTCGCGGATCCTGCCTGCGTCAAAATCCGTTTCTTCGGTGATTTCCAATACATACCCTTCCTTAGCCTGATGGCCGAAGGGGACTTTCACACGCATACCGCGTTCAAGATGCATGCCCTCGGGGATCCGATAGGTATACATCCGATCGACCTTTTCATGCGCGATATCCACGATCACAAGCGCGTACATCACTTGCCCCGCAGTTCCATTGCCCGATCGAAAATAACCTGCGCCAGCTCCGTCTTTTTCATCAGCGGAAGCTCCTCCACGCCCGCATCCGCCAGGATGGAAGCGATGTTGGTATCCACGTCAAAGCCTGCGCCGGGACGGGTCACATCGTTGGCAACGATCATATCAAGATTTTTGCGATTCAGCTTCTTTTCGGCGTTCTCATGCAGATTTTCGGTTTCCGCTGCAAAGCCGATCAGAACCTGACCCGCTTTTTTGATTTCGCCCACTGCCTTTGCCACGTCCTGCGTGGGAACAAGGGTCAGCACGAGCTTTTCATCGCCCTGCTTTTTCATTTTCTGGGCAGCCACCGTTTCAGCCTTATAATCCGCAGGCGCAGCCGACTGCACGATGACGTCCTGCATAGGCGCAAGCGCCATCATGGCGTTATAAAGATCCTCCGTGGACTGCACGGGCACTACCTTGACGCCTGCAGGCGCGGCAATGGAAACGGGACCCGAGACCAGCGTGACCTGCGCACCGCGCTGCTGCGCGTTTTCCGCCAGCGCGTAACCCATCCGTCCGGAGGAGCGATTGGTCACAAAGCGCACGGGATCCAGCGCTTCACGGGTGGGGCCGGCGGTGACCAGCACCTTGAGTCCCGCCATATCCTGCTTGATGGCAAGCAGGTGCTCGATCTCCCCGACAATGTCTTTGGGCTCGCTCATGCGGCCTGCGCCGGTATCTCCGCAGGCGAGGAAACCGCCTTCGGGGCCGATAAAATGCACGCCGCGGGCTTTGAGCACCTGCAGGTTTTCCTGCGTAGCCGCACTCTCCCACATCCCGGTGTTCATGGCAGGGGCCATCAGGATCGGAGCACGGGTGGCAAGCACGGTGGTGGACAGCATATCATCGGCAATGCCGTGGGCCATCTTGGCCATGATATTGGCTGTTGCCGGCGCGATCACGAAAAGATCGGCTGCCTTCGCCAGCGCAACGTGCTCTACCTCCCAGCGCTCGGGGCGCGCAAAGGTATCCGTCACGCAGGGGTGATTGGACAGCGTTTCAAACGTTAAGGGCGTGACAAACTCACAGGCGTTCTTCGTCATGATCACATGAACCTTGGCGCCTGCCTTGCGAAGCCGGGACACGATCTCGCAGCTTTTATAGGCTGCGATACCGCCCGTCACACCCAGAACAACGGTCTTTCCGTTCAGTGCCGGCATGGAAATTACACCTCGTCTTCCAGATTGCGGCGATAGGTCAGCAGACCGCGGTTGATCTCTTCAACAGCGACCGTCACAGGCTTATTATCCTTGGGATCGATCAGGGGCGTAGCACCGGCCACCAGCTGGCGGGCACGCTTGGAAGCCTCGATCACCAGGGTGTAGCGGCAGTCTACCTTTTCGGTCAGTTCACGGATACCGGGCTTATTGATAGGCATAACTTTTTTCCTCCAAATAATCCTTTATTAGTCCTCGATGATGGGGAAATAGCGCTTGCTGCGCTGTTTTTCGGCGTCCACGATGCTTTTGAGCTGTTCGTAGGCTGCGTCCAGATCATCGTTGATCACAAGATAGTCGTATTTGTCCTTGAGTGCGATCTCGCCTCTGGCATTGGCAAGGCGGGTCTCCACCTTTTCGGGAGTCTCGGTGCCGCGGCCTTCCAGACGCCTTCTCAGCTCGCTCATGGACGGGGGGAGAATGAAAACGGAAACGCAGTCGGGCATGGATTTCATCACGTTGAGCGCGCCCTGCGGGTCGATATCCAGCACCATGTTCAGGCCCTTTTCCATGGCCTCGATCACGGGCTGCACCGGCGTTCCGTAGCGACCGCCGTGCACCACGGCGTATTCAAGGAAGCCGTTCTTTTTGACCATTTCGTCAAACACTTCGTTGGTAACAAAATGATAATCGCGACCGTCTACCTCGCCGGGGCGGGGATCGCGGGTGGCATAGCTGACGGAAAAGGTCATGGTTTCATCCTGCGCAAGCAGCTTCTTGAACAGCGTGCCCTTGCCCACGCCAGACGGCCCCGAAATGACCAGCAACATACCCTTTCGTGTTTCACGCATGGACCTTGTCTCCTTTGCACTAAATCAACGGTTATTCTACGTTCTGGATCTGCTCGCGGAGCTTTTCGATCTCGGACTTGGCGTCCACCACCATTTTGGCGATATCGGCATCCATCGCCTTGGAGCCGATGGTGTTAACCTCGCGGTTCATCTCCTGAACCAGGAAATTGAGCTTGCTGCCGCACATTTCTTCGCCGTCCATCAGTTTATGCGCCTGACGGATATGGGAATCAAGGCGGGAGATCTCTTCATCGATGGCGGCACGGTCGGCAAAAATGGCCACCTCCTGAATCAGACGCTGCTGATCGATCTCCGTCACGCCGCTCTCCGCCACGCGCTGCAACAGGCGAACGCGGTATTCTTCGGTAACGCCGGGGGCGCGCTCGGCAATCTGCAGTCTGAGGCTTTCAAGGCCGTCCAGATGCACATTCAGATCGGCTTTCAGCGCTTCGCCCTCACGCAGACGCATGGCATCCGCTTCTTCGAGGGCGGCTTTGAGGGTATCGATGAGCAGTTCGCCCACCGCCTCGCGGTCTTCCTCCTGCTCGGTGACGGTCAGCACGTCGGGCAGCTGCGCGTACTCGTAAAGCGATACGTTGTTTTCTGCGCCGGTGGCCTGAGCAAGCTCTGCCATAGCATCTCTGTAAGCGGCGGCAAGCGCTGCATCACAGGTAACCTTGCGGGCGTCGGAACGGGCATTGCGGTAGGTGACAAACACATCCACATGACCGCGCTGCATGGCTGCGGAAATCTGCTTGCGGAGCATATCCTCCGCAAACCCCAGATGTCTGGGCAATCTGGGTGAAACGTCCAGAAAACGGTGATTGACGGACTTGACTTCCACCGTCATTTCTCTGCCGTCACGAACATTCTGCGTGCGGCCGTAACCGGTCATGCTGCGCATAGCTTACCCCTCCCTTGCTATCAAATTATTATAGCACAAAATGCAGATTCTGAAAAGACTGAATCCGCCCAAAAATAGCGAAAGCCCGGATAAAAAATCCGGGCTTGATCGCGTTATTCATCCAGAATTTGCGCCTGCATTTTGGCATAATCTTCGCGGGTGATCAGTGTCCTGCGGGGCTTGGGGCCTTCGTCCTGGGATACGATGCCCATGTTGGCCAGTTTATCAATGAGCTTGCCGGCGCGGGAATGCCCCAGGCCCAGCCTTCTGCGCAGCATACTGATGGACATCTGTCCGCTTTCGATGGCCATTTCAATGGCCCGCTGCAAAAGCTCGTTTTCGGTATTGGTCTGATACTCGGGATCGTTCTGATGGTTATTGGCGGCCATGGAAGCCTCCATTTCCTCAATGGCGGCGCGCTCCATGTGCTCATCCACGCGATCGTCATATTCGGCGGTGTTGTTTGCCTTGATGTATTCCGTAACGTCCGCCACTTCTTCATCCGAAACAAAGCAGCCCTGCACGCGAACGGGCACGAATTCCTCACGGGGATAGTAGAGCATATCGCCCTTACCCAGCAGCTTTTCGGCGCCCACAGAATCGATAATGGTGCGGCTGTCCACGTTATTGGCCACAGCAAAGGCAATCCGGCTGGGGATATTCGCCTTGATGATACCGGTAATCACGTCAACGGAGGGTCGCTGGGTGGCGACGATCATGTAAATACCGGCGGCACGGGCCAGCGCAGCCAGACGCTGAATGGATTCTTCCACCTGTTTGCGGCACTGTACCATCAGATCGCTGAACTCATCGATGATGACCACGATATCGGGCATGCGGTCGCTTTCACAGGCTATCTTTTTGTTGTATCCCTCGATGTTGCGGGCTCCCGTTTGCTGGAACTTGCGGTAGCGCTCGCCCATTTCCTGAACCACCCAATCCAGCGCAGCCGCCGCCTTCTTGGGATCGCTGACCACTTCGGTCAAAAGATGGGGAATGCCGTTGTAGGGCTGCAGTTCCACCATCTTGGGATCGATCATCAGCAGGCGCACCTGCTGAGGCGTGGCGCGGTACAGAATGCTCATGATAATGGCGTTGATACACACCGATTTACCGCTGCCGGTGGCGCCTGCGATCAGCAGATGGGGCATCTTGGACAATTCGCAGATGATGGGCGTACCCGTAATATCCTTACCGATAGCTACAGCCGTGGGCGAAGGATTATTGCGCATCTGATCGCTGTCAAGCACTTCCTTGAAGGTGACCTTGCTCACCTTCCGGTTGGGCACTTCAATGCCTACCAGCGAAGTATTGGGAATGGGAATCTCGGTACGCAGCCCCGTGGACTGCATGGCCATCGCCAGGTTTTTGGTAATATTATTCAGGCGGTTGACGTTGATGCCGTCTGCCAGCCGCAGCGCAAACCGGGTGATGGCGGGGCCGTGAATCACATACTGAACCTTGGCTTCAATACTGAAGGACGCCAGGGTTTTTTCCAGCAGCCTTGCGCGTTCCTCATCTTCCTCCGCGTAATTGGTCAGATTGCGCTCAGGCTCATTGAGCATTCGCAGCGAGGGCTTTGCATACTCGCTGTCCATGGTACGCATGGCTTCTCGTGTATGCTTTTGCTCAAAGGGATCAATGCGCGGCGCTTCCTCGCTGCGGGGATTGATGGCAATGCGCTTGCCTGCCATATCCACGGCGGGATCGGTATATACCTGCTTGACTTCTCCCGTCACATGGCTGCCGCTGCGTACGGCGGGCGTCTTCTTTTCGGGCGCAGGCTGCACAGCCTTGGGCTCGGACACCTTAACGCGGGGCGCGTCAAAGGTTTGCTGCTGCACTTCGGGCTCGGCATAAACCGTTTCCTGAACGGGCGCTTTTTTCTCAACAGGCAGGGGCATTTCCACCTGAACAGTCTGCGCAGGCTGCTCCGTTTCAGTTTCCTGCGCTGCATGGCGTGCGCTGCGGCGGCCGGGCGCTTTCTTTTTCTCTTCCCTGACAGGCTTATAATCATCGCCCACGGGGATATGTTCTTCATACAGCACGTCCGTTTGAACGGGGACAAAGCCGCGGGATTCAGGAGTAGAGCGATCCTCATAGGCTTCATACTGCGGCTGTTCGGGCACAAGATAACTCTCCTGCACGTCGCTGTGCACGCTGGTTTCCCGGGAATAGGTAACCTGCTGCTGCGGGATCAATGGCTGCATCTGAACAGGATGGTAGACAGGCTCGGGAGGCATCTCCTCCTGCGCCTCTTCGTTCTGCGCAGTCCGTTCGGCACGGCGCACGCTGACCGTTCTCCACGCTTCAAAAGGATTAAATCGAAGCAGCACCAGCAAAAGCACCAGTTCCAGCGCGCACAGGATAAACGCGCTGCCCGCCGAAGCAAAATTGGTTTTGTACAAGGGACAGGCGATCAGCATACCCAGCAGACCGCCGCCGGCAAGCATACCGTTATTGAAAGAGCGCAGATGATACGCGCCCGTAAGGTACGCACCGAACGTGGTATTTTCCCGCAAACCAAGCCAGTTTTTATTACCGTTGGCAATATAGACCAGCAGCGTCTGATCGCCGGCTCTGCCCAAAAGCGTTACAATGGCCAGCAGCAGCCAGTACATCAAAAGCACGATGACGTAGGCGCGTACCGTCACCTTATGCTTGGCGGATACGCAAAGCAGCGCACCGCCCCACAGCGCAAAGAAAGGCAGCAAAGAGCACAGCGTACCGCCGAGGCCGTGCGCCGTATCGCGGAAAAAGCGAAGGGTATTAAAAACCGATGCATTGGCAAGCAGCCCCAGCGCCCAACCAAAGCCAACGGCAATGAGCACGCAGCCCAACGTCAGCCGCACCGGGCCGCCCCTTGTGCTGGTTGTGATCTGCTGCTTTTTATTCTGCGCCATGATTTTCTCTCCTTCGCGTGCTCATCGGGCGATCTCCACCGCAGAAAGCACGTCATTTACATCGTAATACAGAATCAGGTCATATTCGCCCGCGGTATAAACGTCAAGCATCCCCTCGGCGATACGGTAGCTTTCCGCCGTGTCGGGATCCAGAAGCGCACTGCCGCGGGGTTTGCCCAAGGCGTTTATGCATTCTTTCCGCGTAGACACGCCCGTTTTAAGGCCCTGCATATCAAGTCTTTGAGAACGGATGCCCTTGAGCCTTTCCCCTGTATCGGCGTCTCTTGCCATGATAAAGCTTACGCCGCGCAAAGAAGGCTCTTCCACCTCGTAAATTTCACCGTTTACAATAAAATCGGATTCATTCAGGCCGCCGAAAGCATTCAGCACACTTTCCAGCGTCATATCAAGGGACACCTGTCCCACGCCGAAAAGCTTTCCTTCCGCCGCCAGGGTAAGAACGTCGCCTTCCCCTGCAGCGCCGATCCCCTCATTTTCCAGTTCCAGTTCAAAATATTTGATCTCCACCGCGCCGCTGTTTCCCGAGAAAAAGCTGAAGCGATCGGAGGGGTAATGAACGGTCAGGCCGTCATGGGAAAGATAGATGTTCTCAAGGGGTACAGGCAGAAGCTCCGCCGCATCCAGATAGGTGTTGAGCTGCGGCAAAACGGTTTCTTCCACGTACAGATCCAAACGGGAGGAGAGCCCGTCCATATCGGAAAACACGCTGTCAAGAGAAGCTTCCGAGCCTTCCGTCAGGTTGATCAGCACCGTTTCCACCGTTTGTCCGTAGCGGCCGAAGCGGATCTTTCCCTGCTGGATAAATCGCAAAGACGCATAGGAAACCCCGTCTTTTTCAAACAGGTACAGATCGCTTTTCCCTGTGATCTCCGTTCCGCTGCGAAGGAGGATGAGTGCATCGGCAATTCCCAGATGCGAAGAAAGAAGCTCGTTTAAGGCATCATCATCCGCCGTGACGTAGGTGATCTGACCCCTATCCGTTTTTTCCGTTTTCATTTGTAATTCCGCACCGGCGGAAAGACATACCGTCATCAAAAGCAAAAGTGCGACCAGAAATTTGCGCACAGTCCTCACCTCCGTTCCCTTTCATTTTACCGCATATTACAATTATGTGTCAAACCAAAGTTATATTTTTTCTAATTTGTTACAAAGAAAAAGGGCGCGGCATTCCGGCCGCGCCCGATGGCAGATATTTTTACGCCGCTGCCTGTTTGGCTTTGAGATTTTTTTCCCAGCGTCCGCTGCGATAAACCAGCGTCGTGGCGATGCTGGCCACCACCCAGCCTGCGGGATAGCTCATACCCACAAACAGCGGGCTGGTGATGAACTGCGTGCCGATAATAAGATACAGCTGCCTGAATACCACGAAAGAACCGATGGTGATGATCATGGGCGACAGGCTGTCTCCCGCTCCGCGCAGCGCGCCGGAATAGATCAGCATCGCACAGTACGGGATATAGAAGGGCGACAGCCACAAAACGAACATCCGCCCGTATTCCAGTACGTTGGGATCGCTGTTGAAAAGCTTGAGCGCGGTGTCGGAAAACAGCATCAGCACGGCCACGATCACCGCTGTACCGACTGCAGACAGGATCAGACCGGCATTGACGCCCTTCTTGACACGGTCGATCCTGCCCGCGCCCAGATTCTGTCCCACAAAGGTGGTATTGGCCATGCCCACGCACATCATCAGCAGCCACGCGAAGGCGTCCAGACGGCTGTAGCTGGTCCAGCCGGCCATGCAGTCGGACTGGAATTCGTTGATATACGCCTGAACGAACACATTTGAGAAGGACACCACACTGGTCTGAATCCCGGCAGGCAGACCGATTCTGAGAATACGCTTGAGCTCCCCGCCATGGATATGCAGCCGGGACAGCTGCAGCTGATGGTCTTCTTTCGTTTTGGCAAGCACGATCAGGATCAGCACCGCCGATGCGCACTGCGAAACAACCGTCGCCCACGCAACGCCGGCCACACCCATACGGAAGAAAATCACAAAAACAAGATCAAGCACCACATTCAGGCAGGCAGAAAAAATCAGAAAATACAAAGGTCTTTTGCTGTCGCCCACCGCACGAAGAATGCCTGCGCCGATGTTATACACCATCAGCCCCACGATGCCGCCAAAATAAATCCGCAGATACGCAGAGGCTTCGGCAAACACGTCTTCGGGGGTTGACATCATGCGCAGCAGCGGATCGGTTGCAACCAGCCCCAGCACTGTGCAGAAAAGCGCCGCGCCAATCGTCAGTGCCATGGCCGTATGAACCGCATTATGCACGCCGCGCTTATCCCTGGCGCCAAAGCACTGGCTGATCACAACACCCGCGCCCATGGAAAGGCCGGAGAAAAAGCCGATCAGCGCATTGATGACGCTGCCGGTGGAGCCCACCGCAGCCAGCGCCTGCTTGCCCACGAACTGTCCCACCACCACGCTGTCCACCGTGTTATAAAGCTGCTGAAAAATCTGTCCGATCAGCAGCGGCATCGCAAAGACGATCAGGTGCTTGAGGATCGGCCCCTGCGTCATGTCCACGCTCTTTTTCCCCTTGGGCATTTTAATCTTTCTCCCATCCAAATTGATACGCATCCCATTATACCATTTTATTTTCTGTTGGAAAGTAAAAAACATCATAAAAACAACATCCTTCCCTTCTCGCTTCCCGGAAGGATGTTGCCGCTGCGGACAGCTGCCGCATAAATATCTCCCACCGATTGCACCGCCGAAGCCTCTCCCGGCTTATACGGTTCGTTGAACACGGGGAATGCATAATACCGTTCCGCAGCGAAGACGGTCTTGCGGGAAAACTCCCCCTTAACCTTCATTCCTTCAGCTTTCCCTTTTTGATGAGAACCTTTCGTACGTAAATCATTGCCGCCACCGTCAGCACAAGGCTGATGGCCGACAGCACCTGCTGTGCGTAAACGGTCACGCCCCAAATGCTGTTTCCGCCGTTTTGCATCCGGGTCACCAGCGGGCTGATGCACACCGTTGTCACAAATCCGGCAATGCCTGCCGCAGCCTGACTGATGGCAAGAGCATCGGAGCGCATTTCAAAGGGAGCGTAATCAAACACCATGTTCACCATGGCGCTGTTTATGCCGCCCATGGCAATGCCATGGAACAGATAATAAAGCACGAACATGATTAGGCCGTTTAAAGGCGTGGCGAACATAACGCAGACGGCGCTGACCGCAAGAAAAGCAAAGCACTTTTCAATCATCACGGCAAAGGAGCGTTTATCGGCGTACTTTCCCCAGGCTTTCGATACCGCAATGCGCGATACGCTGCTCACAAGCGCCGCAAGGGCCACCGTTTTCAGATCAAGCCCCAGTTCGCCGATCATATATGTGCCGTAAAAGGGCACGGATACATAATGCGAAATGTTGTAAATGACGTACACCGTCGTCACTTTCAGTATTTTTTTATTCCGCATCACGGCAGCGATGCTCTGCCGGACAGAACGCTTTTGAGGACTGTTCTCTGCCGGCTCAAAGATATTTGCCATCATCAGCGTATGGATAAGCAGCAGCGCGCCCACCACGAAGGCCATGATCGGAAAGCTGTCCGTAACGCGTTCCCGGGCGCTGAAGCGATCCATCACCGCGCCCATGGCATAGGAAAACGCCATGCCGCCGATGAGCGAAACAATTTCCTTGTTCGCAGTAAAGCTGCCCCGCTTTTTATCCTCTACAAGGGACATAAGCCAGCTCATTTTTCTGGGATGGGCCATGTTGTAAATCAGATAGGCCGACAGGATCGAAACGATGAACAGCGCCGTCTTGACTCCGTCGGGCAGCGCCGTAAGAGGAATGATATAAAGCATCATGAACAGCAGCTGATTCGCAACGCTCATGAAGATCACAAACTTTTTGGTTTTTTCAGTCTTTAAAAGCACCGACAAAAGCTGAAACGTACACCCCAGGGCGATCACAGACGATATGACCCCCGTAAGGCTGTCCGAGAAATTCAGGGATTTTGTAACAGTCGCAAGAAACGATCCCATCATCAGGATCGAAATCAGGTATTCGACCAGCGCTTCAAAAATATACAGGATCCGGCCGCGCTTGAAAAGCGCCTCGTTATTACTATTCATAAGCATCCTCCGCGAGCATCATCATAGCACACAAATCCGCCGATTTCTACAATCTGACGCAAAAAAAGCAGCGGCATGACAGCCGCTGCTTCTCAACTTTGTATGTTGCCGGATTTTTACACCGCGTCAGTCGCTTCCGCCTCAGGCAGCGCAGCGCTCTTCTTGCTGCGAACGGCCTTGGGGGCGTGGGCAGCGACGGTCAGCGCAGGCTTGGCGCCTTCGGTAATGACCTCTCGCGTTACGGCGCAAGCCGTTACGTCCTTGCGGGAAGGCAGATCGAACATGGTATCCAGCAGCGCCTTTTCAATGATGGCGCGCAGACCGCGGGCGCCGCTCTTTTGCTGCATGGCCCGCTGGGCGATGGCGCGGAGGGCTTCATCCTCAAAGGAAAGCTCCACGCCGTCCAGTTCCATGAGCTTGACGTACTGCTTCACCAGCGCGTTCTTGGGCTCGGTCAGGATCTTGACCAGCGCATTTTCATCCAGCTTATCAAGCGTCACCACAATGGGAAGACGGCCGATGAATTCGGGGATCAGGCCGAACTTCATCAGATCCTCGGGGCGCACCTGACGCAGCACCTTGCCGCTGTCATCGCCTGCATCGCCCATAAGCGTTGCGCCAAAGCCCAGCGTGCGCGAGCCGATGCGCTGCTGGATCATGTTGGTCAGGCCGTCAAAAGCGCCGCCGCAGATGAACAGGATGTTGGTGGTATCGATCTGCATGAACTCCTGATGGGGATGCTTGCGGCCTCCCTGCGGGGGAACATTTGCCACCGTGCCTTCGAGGATCTTGAGCAGCGCCTGCTGCACGCCCTCGCCGCTGACGTCGCGGGTGATGGACACGTTTTCGCCCTTGCGGGAGATCTTGTCGATTTCGTCAATGTAAATGATGCCGCGCTGCGCCGCCTGAATATCGCCGTCTGCCGCCTGAATCAGGCGCAACAGGATATTCTCCACGTCCTCGCCCACGTAACCGGCCTCGGTCAGCGCCGTGGCATCGGCAATGGCAAAGGGCACGTTGAGGATGCGCGCCAGCGACTGGGCCAGATAGGTCTTGCCGCAGCCCGTGGGGCCCACCATGAGGATATTGGACTTCTGCAGTTCCACATCCCCCGCCTTTTTGGGCGCATTGATGCGCTTGTAGTGGTTATACACCGCCACGCACAGCGCGCGCTTGGCTTCTTCCTGTCCGATGACGTAGTCATCCAGCACTTTTTTCATTTCGATGGGCAGGGGGATCTGCACATCCTTTTTGGAGGCAGACATGGGCGCGACCATATCGTCGTCGATGATGTCGCGGCACAGCATGATGCACTCGTTGCAGATGAAGGCAGAGGGACCGGCAACCAGCCGTCTTACCTGATCCTGGGTTTTGCCGCAAAAGCTGCAGCGGTGCAGCTTGCGTTGGGTAAAATCATCCTTGGGCATTTGTCACCTCAGGCTTTGTTATTGCGGGGATAATAGATCTGGTCGATGATATGATAATCCAGCGCTTCCTCGGCGGTCATGAAATAATCGCGTTCGCAGTCCTGACGCACCTTGTCCTCGGGCTGCTCGGTCATTTCGCTCATCATGCGGATCATCTTATCCTTGGTGCGCATCAGCCACTTGGCGCGGATCTCCACGTCGGTGGCCTGACCGCTGGCGCCGCCCAGGGGCTGGTGGATCATCACTTCGCTGTTGGGCAGCGCCAGACGCTTGCCCTTGGTGCCCGCCATCAGCAGGAAGGCGCCCATGGAAGCGGCCATGCCCACGCACACGGTGCGCACGTCGCACTTGATGTAATTCATGGTGTCGTAGATCGCCATGCCGGCTGTGACCGAACCGCCGGGGCTGTTGATATACAGCGAGATATCGGCGTCGGGGTTGTCCATTTCAAGGAACAGCAGCTGGGCAATGACGATATTGGCCACCTGATCGGTGATCTCGTCCGTCAGGAAGATGATACGGTCCTTGAGCAGACGGGAGTACAGATCATAGCCGCGCTCACCGTTGCTGGTGCGCTCGACAACATTGGGAATGAGAATGCTCATACCTGTTTCCTCCTGAAAAAATGTACCTAAAAAGCATATGACGCAAGCGCGGGTTTTATGCCCACGCTTGCGTTAAATGTTTTGTTTATTTACCGGTCGCGGGCTTATTCAGCCTTTTCTTCCTTGGTCTCGGTGATCTTGGCGTTTTCCTTGATGAAGTCGATGGTCTTCTTGATGGTGGCGGTCTCCTTCAGATAGGCGATCTGGCCTTCGGAGAGGGACTTCTTGAATTCCTCGACGTCACGGCCCATGCGGGCAGCCTGATCGGCGATGGTGGCCTGCTCGTCTTCCTCGGTGGCGGCGATGCTTTCAGCCTTGGCCAGCGCTTCCAGAACCAGCTGGGTCTTTACGCGGTTCTTGGCTTCGGCCTTGTAGCCTTCACGCAGCTGGGCTTCGTCCTGACCGGTGTACTTGAGGTAGTCGGCCATGCGGATGCCCTGATACATCATGCGCATTTCCATTTCGCGCAGCATGGTGGTGACTTCGTCTTCAACCATGGCTTCGGGAATGTCGCAGTCGGCAGCGTCCACAACCTTCTGCACCAGAGCGTCTTCCAGCTCGGCTTCGGCGCGCTCGGCAGCGTTCTTTTCCAGAGTCTCAACGATGTTCTGCTTGTAAGCTTCGAAGGTGTCGAACTCGGAAACGTCGGCGGCGAAATCGTCATCCAGCTCAGGGCGAACCTTTACCTGGATGCCGTTGACCTTTACGTGGAAGATGGCAGCCTTGCCGGCCAGCTCTTCAGCATGATACTGTTCGGGGAAGGTGACGGACAGATCCTTCTCTTCGCCGATGGCCATGCCGATCATCTGCTCTTCGAAGCCGGGGATGAACATACCGCTGCCGATGGTCAGGGTCTGCTTTTCGGCAGTGCCGCCCTGGAAGGCAACGCCGTCCACGCTGCCGGCGTAGTCGAGGTTGACGATGTCGCCGTTTTCAACAGCGCGATCGGTCACGTCCATGGTGGAGCTGGCGCGCTCGGCGTCGCTCTCGATGCGGGCGTTCACGGCTTCTTCGCTGACAGCCTGAACCTTCTTTTCGGCTTCAACGCCCTTGTACTCGCCCAGGGTAACTTCGGGCTTTACGAACACTTCGATGGTGTACTTCAGCTCCATGCCGGTGCCGATCTGCTCGATGTTCACTTCGGGGCGGTCAACGGGCTGCAGGTTTTCAGCCTTGATGCACTCTTCGTAAGCGGGCTGAGCGACCGCTTCGAAAGCATCGTCATAGAAAATGGCTTCGCCGTACAGGTTCTCGATCATCTTGCGGGGAGCCTTGCCCTTGCGGAAACCCTGCACATTGATCTGGCCGCGGTTCTTCAGGTAGGACTTCTGCATAGCCTCGGCAAAGGACTCGGCGGAAGCGACAAACGCGATCTTGATCTTATTGCTCGCGATCTTTTCAACAGTGTAGCTCATTTGGAAACCTCCAATTGTTATGATAGCTCTTTCAGTCTGCGCGCATTCGCACACAGCAAGATATTATATCAAAGAAAAAACCGATTTGCAAGCATTTACCGGGTCTGTTTATGCAAGAATATGGCTTTTTTCGCCGTGTTTTCAAATTTCTTTGAAATTAGCGGCAAGTTTCTTGACATATCCTGTCGTTTTACTGTATGCTAAACAAAATACGGAGGTGGCTTCCCATGATATTCATCGGTATCTGCGGTGCCAGCGGCTCGGGCAAAACCACGCTGGCCAACGAACTGTGTCACGCGATCGGCGCATCCAGCACGCTTATCAGTCAGGATGCCTATTATCTTGACCATCCCGATCTTTCCTTCGAAGAACGCTGCAAGCTCAATTACGATGAACCTTGCATTTTTGACCATGACCAGCTGTACCAGGACGTTTGCGACCTGATGGAGGGCAAGTCCGTGCCCCGCAAGGCCTACGATTACGGCGATCACCGCCGTGCTCCCTCCACGGAGATGATGCATCCCGCGGACGTGATCATCGTGGAAGGTATCCATTCCTTCTTTGACGAGCGCCTTTGCGACAAAATGTTCCTGAAGCTGTACGTCAATGTGGATCCCGATATCTGTCTGCTTCGCCGCATTAACCGCGACATCATCGAGCGTGGCCGCCATATTGAAAACATCACCGACCAGTATCTGGCCACCGTTCGTCCCATGTACGAAAAGTATATCCGCAATTACATCAACAACGCCGACGTCATCGTTGCCCGCGGCGGCAAGAACGCCAAGATCGTGGAGATCCTTGCCGGCTATATGCACGATGCTCTGGCAGGAGATGCGGAATAAGAAAAACGGAGGGAGGACGTTTCTTTCTTGAGTCAAGAAAGAAACAAAGAACCTGCGTTATATCGTTCATTGGCTGCATTATTGGCGCGGCAGACTATACGAAAAAGAAGACGGAAACCCGAATATGCAAGCAAGCTTGCCTCTCGGTTTTCCGTCTCTTTTTCTTGTCCTTTTCACGGACACGATCACGCAAGCGTGACCGGTCTGCCGCTTGGGATTCCCGCTTGCTGCATCGAAGCACACGCCGCACAGCCCGCAACGGAGCGGCAGTTTGGACGGCGCAGCCGGACAGGTTTGCGAAGCAAACGAAAAAGGACGGGGAAGATCAGCGGATCGAGTTTACTCGAATCCCTGAGATTCTTCGTCCTTCTTCATATACTGCCGCGCCGATAACGCAGCCGGTTTCCGATCCAAACGCAGGTTTTCTGCTTCTCTTTTAACTCAAAAGAGAAGCGTCTCCCCCACTTTCGCAGCAATCTTCACGTCCGCAGGAGAAAGCTCAAGCTCCATCAGCTCCCGCGCGTTCACCCATCGGATCTCATCATGCACGCGAAGTTCAAACTCGCCCGCCAGCCACTCAAAAACATACGCGCACAAGAGAATGCTCTCCCCCTGCGCGCCGTACACATACCGGCTGTCGGTCACGTGCTGAAGCGTCCTGCCCGTAATGCCGAATTCTTCGGACATCTCGCGCTCAAGGCATTTTTCATCGGTTTCCCCCGCTTCCACCTTGCCGCCGGGGAACTCCCACATGCCTTCATTTTTCTGACCTTTTGCACGGCGTGCGGCGAGCACCCTGCCGCCTCGCAGCACAACAGCCGCCGTCACGCGGCGTTCGCCAGTCATACCGCTTTTTCCGCTGCGGCAGGCGCTTCGCTGATGGCATGCACAGCGCCGCGGGGCACGATAAAGTTCACGCCGCCGGGGATCATTTCAATGTCAAAGCGCTCCGCGGAATGGATTTCGCCGTCCAGCGCCATGATAAATTCGCCGTCGCTTTCGATGGTCACCTTCCGTGCACGGCGGTAGGTAATATACGGAAGCAGGTAATCGCTGTCCAGATGCCCGCCCTTCTGATAAATCCCGATGGCCTTGGGAACTTTGAGAATGGACAGGGACTTGACCGCGCACACTTCGATCAAGCCGTCCTCCACGCTTGCGCGGGGCGCGGCGCGGAAGGAGCCGCCTTCGTATTCGCCGTTGGCCATGGTGCAAAGAATCATGTCCCCGTCAAAGATCTTTTCACCGTCGGCGATGATGCGGCATTTGTTATGCATGCCGTCGAAAAGCGTCATCACGATGGCAGGATAATACGCCCGCTGGCTGGTGAAGAAGGAGAAGCGGCGGAATCGCGCCATGCGGTCGGCCACCTTGGATTCAAAGCCCGCATTGGCTACATTGATGCAGTACTTATCGTTGACGCGCATCAGGTCAACGGGTTTTTCCTGCCCCGCAAGCACGGCGCCGATATCGCTGAAATGCTTTTTCCCGCCAAAATACTTGATAAAATCGTTGCCGCTGCCGCAGGGAAAACACCCTACCGCCGCATGGCTGTGCAGCGCCGCGCCGTTAACCACCTCATTGAGCGTGCCGTCGCCGCCGCAGGCATAAAAGCGCATGGGCTCATCACAGGAAGCGCATTTTTCGCGCACAAAGCGCGTGGCGTCCCCCGCCGCCTGCGTGACGTAGATCTCATATTCAAACTGGCCCTTGAAGCCTTCCAGCGCCTTTTGCACAACGGGTGTGCAATCGCTGGGACCTGAGGTGGGATTGACAATGAAGTAATGGCGCATGATGCCGCCTCCCCGATTCTTTTGTATGCACAAAAAAGCATTGCTATCTTTCCGCGCATCGGTTACAATATATGTACGCGTATTTCCGCATATGAAACGGTATCGATTATAACTTAAGTATTATAACGGAATGCAGGTTTTATTGTCAAGGAGGTTCCCATGAGCAAAAAAGTAAAAAAGATCAATCCCTACGCCAAAAAGAAAAAGAAGGACAGCCGTCCGCTGATCGTTGCCGTCGTTGTAATCCTTTGTCTGTGCGCGCTCGTCGCCGGTCTCATTCTTCGGAACAAAAACGATGCCCCCGCCGTCCCCGGCACCGCCGAGCTTATGACGGTCACCCACCGCGTGGAGATCGATATTCAGGATTACGGTACCGTCAAGGCTGAGCTTTACGGCGATATGGCGCCCATCACCGTGGATAATTTCGTGAAGCTTGCCAAAGAGGGCTTTTATGACGGGCTTACCTTCCACCGCATCATCAGCGGCTTTATGATTCAGGGCGGCGATCCTCAGGGGAACGGCTACGGCGGCTCGGACGTAACGATCAAGGGTGAATTTTCTGCCAACGGCGTAAACAACCCCCTCGCTCACACCCGCGGCGTACTCTCCATGGCCCGCTCCGCCGCCTATAACAGCGCCTCCTCCCAGTTCTTCATCATGCACAAGGACTATCCTTCCCTCAACGGCCAGTACGCCGCCTTCGGCAAGGTGACGGAGGGCATTGAGATCGTTGATCAGATCTGCGCCAAAACCCCCGTAATCGACCGAAACGGTTCTGTCGCCAAAGCGAATCAGCCCGTAATCACCGCCGTCCGCGTGGTGGAATAAGCAAACAAAAACTGCGTACCTTTCCGGGTACGCAGTCTTTTTTATTGTTCGATCAGATACGCTCTGCAGGGAGCCCCTTCGCAGCCTGCCAGATTCAACGGCGCGGCGCTGAGAAAATACCGTCCCTCCGCCACATCCTTCAGCACGATCCCCTCCAGCAAAACCACCTGTGCGGAGAGCAGGATCCGATGCACCTCCATGGGCGCATCCTCCGGTCCCACGCTTTGGCTTTCGTTGCCCAGAAGTTTGACGCCCGCAGCAGCAAACACCCTTGCCGCATCCGCCGTGACCACAGCGTCTCCCGCGATCAGGATACGCTCCGTTCCCGCTGCTTTTTTCAGCATTTCCCCGGCGTCATCCGCCGATACGTTCCCGGTGTGGCGCAGGACAAGGCAATCGCCCGTGAAGTACTCCAGCGGGATCTCGTCCACCGTTTTTCCTTCTTTCATGAAGTGCGCCGGCGCGTCGACATGGGTGCCGTTGTGGACGCACATGGAAAACCGGGAGAGATTATACGTATCGCCCCTGTTCATATCCATGATCCTTTCCACCTCGGGCGCAGGATCACCGGGATATACACGGCAGGAGAACACCTCCTGCGAAATATCGATCACTCTCATACGTTTCATCAGCACGGGCACAGGCAGAAGCGCAATCCGCCGCATCCGCCGCCGCAGCACATATTAAAGAGAAGGCAGGTCAGGCAGGGATTGCCGCAAACAGCATTCTGAATACCGCCGAAATTGACGCCCTGCTGGCGGTAGGCTTCGCCGCCTGCCATCAAATCATTGACAAAATCGGTATACTCGCGGTTGCCGGGATCCATATTGGCCGCCTGACGGGCAAAATTCAGCGCCGAAATATCATCGCCCAGCCCCTGACGGGCGCGGGCGCACAGATAATACCACTCCGCCGAATGCTCGTTCATCTGCTGGAGGATCTGCAGTGCCTCAAAGTATCTGCCCATGGAAAGATACTGCCGCACAATGGCAAACCGCTGAGCCCCCGAATAGCCGTTTCCGCCGTAATTGCCATAGCCGCTTTGGCTGTATCCCCCGTAGGGATTGCCCCAGCCGCCCGAAGAATAAGAGGAGGAGCCGCCGTTTTTGCGCATATCCATGATCTGCGCGTAGGCGTCGTTCACCTGCATCATCATTCTTTCGGCTTCGGGAGAGCCGTTATTGTGATCGGGATGATATTTCTTGGCCAGCCGCCTGTAAGCGGCCTTTACCTCGTCATCCGTTGCCGACGATGAAACGCCCAGCAGCTGATAAGGATCGGTCATCAATCAGTTTCCTTTCGTTTGCTCTGAATCAAAGCATACTTTCCCCATACGCCGGAATAGAGGATATTGCGCAAAAGCGCGCTGTCCTGCTCCAGCGGCAGACAGTCAAGAGCCCGGACGCATTTGCCCATCTGCAGGATGAGTATATCCTGCATCCGCTCCTGGTAATCGCTTTGCGCGTGCAGCGCTTTGAGGGGATTATACCGCCCGCGCTTTATGTCTTCGTCATAGTCCTCGTAGGCGTCCATCAGGTAGATAAATCCGCCCAGCGCCGATGCGACGCCGCGAAGATAGGGTTCAAAAGCATCCTGTTTCCACAGAAAGGTTTCGGCAAGCATTTGACCGCTCAGGCGCACCAGCGCGTCGATTTCTTCGCTGTTTTCTTTTTCAAGAGCGGCGATGGCGTCCAGGCATTCTTTCACCTTTTCGCACTTTTCGGGATAGCGTTCCCTTACTTTTTTATACGCGCTGCAAAGAAGCCTTTCGCCCGTTCTGCCCTTCAGTGATTTTTCATCGCCCACGTCGTCCAGACATTTGAAATACGCAAGGAGGATATTCATATCCGCAGCGTATTCGGCGGCGCGGCTGACAACGGCCTGATGTTTTTTGACGGGATGGAGCACACACCGCTCATCATAGCACGTTTCATCCGGTTCGTAAAGCGAAGAAAGCAGCAGCGACAGGAAGGTCATATCATTGCTCAGCGTCAGCCGTCCCGCGTCGCCGTATTTTTCATGCAGCACGTGACACAGCCCGCAGTAGCAGGCGCGGAAGCGCTTCTTTTCTTCCTCGGACAGCATTTTGCAGTTGACCTGAATATATCCAAACATCCTTACTCCTGTACGTCGGCATCCATGCTTCCGTCATCGTTTACGGGGCTTTCATAGCCCTGCGCAGGCTGCGTGTAGCTGCTCTGCGCACCGATGATGCTCTCCATCAGAGCGCAGGCGTCGTTCAGCTCCTGGGGATTCTTTGCACGCATAGCCCTTTGGATGCGCTTTTGCGCTTCTTTGATCTCATTTTTCCGGGGATGATTTTTCTGGTTTTTCAGCAGCGCATCCGAAGCATAAACCAACTGCTCGGCACGGTTGCGAAGCTCGCTTTCTTCCTTATGCCTGCGGTCGTCCGCCGCGTAGCGCTGCGCATCCTCCATGGCACGGCGGATCTCAGCTTCGCTCATGTTGGAGGAACCCGTAATGGTGATCTCCTGAGCGCGGCCTGTGGCCTTATCGCAGGCAGACACGTTGACGATGCCGTTGGCGTCGATGGAGAAGGTCACTTCGATCTGGGGCTGCATCATCATGGAACGCTTGATGCCTGTCAGGCGGAAGCGACCGATGGATTTATTGGCGGATGCGATCTCCCGCTCGCCCTGCAAAACGTTGATATCCACCGAGCTTTGGAAAGGCGAAGCGGTGGTATAGATCTGCGAGCGCTTGACGGGAATGGTGGTGTTGCGCTCCACAATACGCGAAAACATATTGCCCATGGTTTCAACGCCGAGAGACAAAGGCGTTACGTCCAGCAGCAGAAGACTTTTCACCGTTCCCAGCATCACGCCGCCCTGAATGGCTGCGCCCAGCGCCACGCATTCATCGGGATTGATCCCCTTGAACGGTTCTTTGCCGGTAAAGCGCTTCACTGCCGTCTGCACAGCCGGAATGCGGGAAGATCCGCCCACCAGCAGCACTTTGGAAAGCTCGTTTACGCTCAGCCCCGCATCCCGCATGGCCTGCTGCACGGGCCCCATGGTGGCATCCACCAGATGCGCCGTCAGATCGTCAAACTTGGCGCGGGTGAGCTGCATTTCAAGATGCACGGGGCCTTCTTTTCCCTGTGCGATAAAGGGCAGGTTGATCGTGGTCGCCATGCCGGAGGACAGTTCGATCTTCGCCTTTTCGGCAGCCTCGCGCACGCGCTGCATGGCAGCGGCATCGCGGCTTAGATCAACGCCCGACGTGCGGCGGAACTCATGGACGATATAATCCGTGACGCATTTGTCAAAATCGTCGCCGCCCAGACGGTTATTGCCCGCCGTAGCCAGCACTTCGATCACGTCGCTGTTGATATCCAGCACCGACACGTCAAAGGTGCCGCCGCCAAGATCATACACCATGATCTTCTGCGCCTGCTCCTTATCAATGCCGTAGGCCAGCGCCGCTGCAGTGGGCTCGTTGATGATGCGCTTGACCTCCAGCCCCGCAATGCGTCCGGCGTCCTTGGTGGCCTGCCGCTGGGCGTCGGTAAAATACGCAGGCACGGTGATCACAGCCTCCGTTACCGCTTCCCCCAGATAGTCTTCGGCATCCTTTTTCAGCTTCTGCAAAATCATGGCGCTGATTTCCTGGGGCGTATACTGTCTTCCGTCGATCTTCACCCGGTAATCGCTGCCCATTTCGCGCTTGACGGACTGCACCGTGCGCCCATGGTTGACCACCGCCTGACGCTTGGCCACTGCACCCACAAGACGCTCTCCGTCCTTGCTGAAAGCCACGACGCTGGGCGTGGTGCGCGCACCGTCCGCCGAAACGATCACAGTGGGCTGCGCGCCCTCCATCACCGCCACGCAGCTGTTTGTGGTGCCAAGGTCAATGCCGATCACTTTACTCATAAGATACACCCTCCGAAGCAGGCAAAAAATCTCTCAGTTCGCATCATATCATATAATCCGATTGTAAAGTCAGTATGAACACAAAAATTATTTTTAAACTTCACATTCAGTTGACAAAACTGTGTTAGAATAGTTGTGTAATGACAGGATCGGAGGTTTCCCGCCATGAACTTTTGGGAACGCATCAAATTCAATCTTTCCCGCTTTATGTACGGCCGTTACGGCGCCGATCAGCTTTCCCGCACGGTGATCAATACCAGCCTTGCACTGCTGGTGCTGCATTTCCTTACGGGCATCTCCCTGTTTTGGACGGTATCGCTCATCGGCTACGTATACGCCATTTTCCGTATGTTCTCCCGCAACGTCGAAAAACGAAACGAAGAAAACCGCATCTATCTTGATAAAACGGCCAAGTGGCGCACGGAGTACAGCCAGTTCAAGGTCAGATGGCGCAACCGCAAGCAGTATAAATATTTCAAATGTCCCCAGTGCCGCACCCGTATGCGTCTGAGCCGCGGCGCAGGCGAAAAGGTGGTTTGCTGCCGCAGCTGCAGCCATGTTTTCAAGCAAAAAGCCTGATTTATACAACGAAAGGAATTCTGCTCCATGCTCCGTCCCCGCACCGAAAAGCTGACCCGGTTTGTGTATCTGTTCACGCTTTTCAGTTTTATTGTCCCCCTTGCTTTCATCATTTATTGCCTGTGCATCTGGAACGACGCCGTAGCCGCAGCCACGGGCCGTGTATATTCCGATTACGTACTGATGCTGCTGCAGTGTTTGCTGGGCATTATTACCATCCACATTCCCATGTTCTTCTCAAGGCAGTTCAAGGTAGAATTGCCCACGCCCCTGTACCTGATGTACATCTGCTTCCTGTATGCCGCCATTTTCCTCGGCGAGGTGCGTTCTTTCTATTATAAAATTCCTTCGTGGGATAACATTCTCCATGGTTTCAGCAGCATGATGACAGGCTGCCTTGGCTTTATGCTGGTGGCGCTGCTCAACCGCAGCAAACAATCGGGCATTCATCTTTCCCCTTTCTTTGTGGCTATGTTCGCTTTCTGCTTTTCGCTGACGGTGGGCGCCGTTTGGGAGATCTACGAATTTCTCTCCGACGCCATCCTCAAAACCAATATGCAGAAGTTCATCACCGCAGAGGGCACGATTCTCATCGGCCATGAAGCGCTGCGGGATACCATGCACGATTTTATGATCGACGCGCTGGGCGCCTTCATCGCTTCCGCAGCAGGCTTCTTCTCTCTGAAAAGCGGCAAGGGCTGGGCAAGCGATCTGATCGCCAAATACGGCCGACCGGGGATCAAATAAAAAGAATTCGATAGCCGAAGTGCAAAAATTGCATTTCGGTCTTTTTTTCGCAGAGGTTTTGTGTTATACTGTATCCGTATGTTGTAAAATCCATCCTGAAGGAGGAATCATTTTCATGCAATACACGCGCGAAGTCGAAGAGATGGTCTGTGTTGCGAAGGGCCCCAACCACGGCCCCGCTCCCATTCCCGAAGAGGGCAAATGGATTCAGGCCAAGGAAATCAAGGACATTTCCGGTTATACCCACGGCATCGGCTGGTGCGCCCCTCAGCAGGGCACCTGCAAGCTGTCCCTGAATGTTAAGAACGGCATCATCGAAGAAGCGCTGGTGGAAACCATCGGCTGCTCCGGCATGACCCATTCTGCCGCCATGGCCAGCGAAATCCTGCCCGGCAAGACCATTCTGGAAGCGCTCAATACCGACCTGGTCTGCGACGCTATCAACACCGCCATGCGCGAGCTGTTCCTGCAGATCGTGTACGGCCGCACCCAGTCTGCCTTCTCCGATGACGGTCTGCGCATCGGCGCCGGTCTGGAAGACCTGGGCAAGGGCCTGCGCTCCATGGTTGGTACCATGTACGGCACCAAGGCCAAGGGCACCCGTTATCTGGAAATGACCGAAGGCTACGTCGTTAAGATGGCGCTGGACGAGAATGACCAGGTTTGCGGCTATCAGTTCCTGTCTCTGGGCAAGATGATGGACGATATCAAGAAGGGTATCTCCCCCAACGAAGCCTATGAGAAGAACATTGGCACCTACGGCCGTTTCAAGGCCGAAGACGGCGCGGTCAAGTGGATCGACCCGCGCAAAGAGTAAGCAGGAGGTGCTCAGATAATGGCTCTGTTTGAAAACTACGAAGGTCGTATGCCCCAGCTGCAGCCTGTGCTGGACAAGTACGGCTTCAAGAATTTTGAAGAAGTAAAGGCTTTCACCAACGCCCATGGCGTTGACGCCTACAAGATCGTGGAAAGCACCCAGCCCATCTGCTTCGAAAATGCGAAGTGGGCCTACGAACTGGGCGCTGCCATCGCCCTGAAGAAGGACGTTAAGACCGCTGCCGAAGCCGCCAAGTGCATCGGCGAAGGCCTGCAGGCCTTCTGCATCCCCGGCTCCGTTGCCGACCAGCGTCAGGTTGGTTACGGTCACGGCAACCTGGGCGCCATGCTGCTGGATGAAGAGACCGAGTGCTTCGCCTTCCTGGCCGGCCACGAGTCCTTCGCCGCCGCCGAAGGCGCCATCAAGATCGCCCTGAACGCCAACAAGGTTCGCAAGAACCCCCTGCGCGTGATCCTGTGCGGTCTGGGCAAGGATGCCGCTATGATCATCAGCCGCATCAACGGCTTCACCTATGTGGAGACCAAGTATGACTACCTGTCTGCTGACGTGAAGGAAGACCACGCTCTGACTATCGTCAACAAGACCCCCTACTCCACCGGCGATCGCGCCAAGGTTAACTGCTACGGCGCCGATGACGTTCGCGAAGGCGTTGCCATCATGTGGCACGAGAATGCCGACGTCTCCATCACCGGAAACTCCACCAACCCCACCCGCTTCCA
The DNA here is from genome assembly GCA_017549335.1 of Clostridia bacterium. Classification (GTDB taxonomy): domain Bacteria; phylum Bacillota; class Clostridia; order Christensenellales; family Aristaeellaceae; genus SFMI01. The sequence continues at coordinate 58,456 of JAFYVB010000009.1, forward strand.
GCATCCCGTTGCCGGTACCTATAAGAAGGAACGCATCGAAGCCGGCAAGAAGTACTTCTCCGTCGCTTCCGGCGGCGGCACGGGCCGTACCCTCCATCCCGACAACATGGCTGCCGGCCCCGCCTCTTACGGCCTGACCGACACCATGGGCCGCATGCACGGCGACGCCCAGTTCGCTGGTTCCTCTTCCGTGCCTGCCCACGTTGAGATGATGGGCTTCCTGGGCATGGGCAACAACCCCATGGTCGGCGCCACCGTCGCCGTTGCCGTGGCCGTTGCCGTTGCGCAGAACAAGTAATTCCCGTTTTCAAACCCGTCCTGTGGGATTTATCCTGCAGGGCGGGTTTTTGTATGTCCAAGGCAGTCCCCCCTTTGTCTTGACAACCTTTCAAAAGGTCAATATAATGAACTCAAATGCGATGAACAGGTTCACACTCATCCTGAAATACCCTTGCATCAAAGCATGAAAGGAGTTTTCATTATGCCCGTTGTTTCGGTAGATTTTTCCGGTCGGCCGATCGGTTCCGTGCGTCCGCTGCACGGCGTCAATTCCGGTCCCATGACCAAAGTGTTCACCTATGATGCGCGGCCGCAGTTCATCGAAGCCGGCTTTCCCTATGCCCGTCTGCACGACGTTGAATACCCCTACGGCTCCGGCGAGTTTGTGGATATCCCCTGCATTTTTAAAAATTATGACGCAGACGAAACCGATCCCGCCAATTACAACTTTGGCCTGACGGACGAGTATCTCAAAGTCTGCATGGAAGTGGGCAGCGAACCGCTGTTCCGTCTGGGCGTTTCCATTGAGCACGCGCCTGTCAAACGCTATGTTTATCCTCCGGCCGATTATGAAAAATGGGCGCGGATCTGCGAACACATCATCCGTCATTACACCGAAGGCTGGGCAAACGGTTTTCACTGGCAGATCAAATACTGGGAGATATGGAACGAAGCCGACAACTGCATCAAGGGCTCGACCAATATGTGGCTTGGCACGCCGGAGCAGTTTTTTGAACTCTATTGCGTTGCCGCTGCCCATTTGAAAGAAAAATTCCCCCACCTGAAGATCGGCGGCTGCGGATTTACCCGGGCATACAGCCCGTTCATGGAGGATTTTTTCAAATACCTCTGTGCAAAACCCCAGCGGATTCCGTTGGATTTCTACTCCTGGCATCTTTATTACAGCGATGTTTCCGAGCTTCTGGCCTCGGCTGTGCAAGCGGATGATTTGAAAAAGCGCTACGGCTATGAAAACGCCGAAAATATTTTTGACGAGTGGAATTATATGCACGACTGGAGTAATCAGCCGGAAAGCTATCCCAAGATCAAAAATCACATCGGCGCTGCCCACTGCGCGGCAACGCTGTGCGCCATGCAATCAAAGACAAGCATTGCGCTGGCAACCTATTTTGAAGCGGACGTTGTCAAGGAATGGTGCGGGCTTTTTGAGGTGGACAAAATGAGTCACGGCAAGCAAAAAGCCACCGTCAGACCCCTTAAGCCCTTCTATGCCTTCAAGGCGTTCAACGAGCTGTACAAAATGAAGCACGCCGTTGCCGCCCGCTGCGATTCGGAAAACATTTATGCCTGTGCATCCTCCGACGGAAAACGTGCAGGCGTGCTTGCAGCCAATTATATGAATGAAGATACGGTGCTTACCTTTGATCTGCAGGGCATTCCCGCAGGGGAAGTGCTTGAAGTAAGAATTATCGATGAAGACAAAACCTTTGATACACTGATAACGCTGGAAGGCAACAATTCTGTCAGATTCTCCCTGCCCCTGAAAAGCAATGCGGTTGTTTATATCGGAAGCAAAATCATATAGAACAGTACATGTTCAAAAAGACCGGCTTTCGTCCGGTCTTTTATCGTTGGATTTTTTAAAAAACTATTAAAACAATCAGGGAAAAACTATTTATTATTGACAAAAATATAGAAGATGAATATAATAATCCCAACAGGATGAACAGGTTCATGTTCATCCTAAAATGATTATTCCTCAAAGTAGGAAAGGAAGGAAACCCAATATGAAGAAACTGCTGGCCCTGATTCTGGCTGCGCTCATGCTGGCTTCCATGGTTCCCGCCATGGCCGCGACCGAGTATGACGTAACCGAACCCATCACCATCACCTGGTGGCACGCTCACGAAGGCGCTTACGCCGACGATATGGAGTGGATGGTTAACAAGTTCAACACCGAAAACAACATGGGCATCACCGTTGTACCTCAGTACATCGGCTCCTACACCGAAATCAACACCCAGTTCATCGCTGCTGACGCTGCCGGCACCGGCACCGTTCCCGCTCTGGTGACCTGCAATACCTCCTATCCCGCCGGTTACGGCAACGACGGTCTGTGCGAAGTGCTCGATCCCTACATCGACGCTTTCGAATATGACCTCGAAGACTTCGGCGAAGGCCTGATCGCCTCCACCAGCTTCGACGGCGAGCAGATCTGCCTGCCCTACCTGATCTCCACCCAGTGCATCTACTACAACAAGACCGCTGCTCAGGAAGAAGGCATCACCATCCCCACCAAGTTCGAAGAACTGGATGAGTTCCTGGCGAAGGCCACCCTGTTCAACGAAGACGGCACCACCAAGCGTTACGGCCTCGTATTCGGCGGCTGGGACTACTGGTACTATGAAATGTTCTACAAGAACAACGGCGTTCAGTGCGTCCTGCCCGATGGCACCACCGACGTGAACTCCGAAAAGGCCGTTGCCATCACCACCAAGATCAAGGAATGGATCGACAAGGGCTACGCTTACTATGCCTACGGCACCGGCGCTTCCACCAACATGCGCGAGCTGTTCTGGACCGACATGGGCGCTTTCGCCGTTTCCCACACTTCCTCCATGTATGACACCTACGTATCCAAGGTTGGCGACAAGTTCGAAGTTGGTATGGCTTGGCAGCCCAACAGCGACGGCGAGTCCTACAAGTCCGAAGTTGGCGGCTCCGCCATCCTGATCCCCGCCAAGGCTTCTCAGGCTGAAAAGAACGCTGCCTGGCAGTTCCTGATGTTCATGACCAGCCCCGAAATCAACCTGTACTGGGCTGACAAGACCGGTTACTTCCCCACTCGTCAGAGTGTTGAAGGCACCCCCGCTTACGATGAGTATCTGCAGCGCAAGCCCGAGATGAAGAACATCGTCTCCATGGCTCAGTGGATCAACCCCCGCAACCAGCATCCCGCTTACGACGCCTGCGCGAACCTGTGGCGCACCGCTCTGTATGAAATCTTCAACAACAACGCTCCCATCCAGGCCACTCTGGATCAGCTGGCTGTCGAAATCACCGAAACTCTGGCTGACAACTAATCAATCTGTCTGATTGATTCTCCCAACGGGAGGGGAAGATTTTCTTCCCCTCCCTTAACCCTGTCTATAGGGGCGGGGCATGCCCCGCCTGATGGCCCCTTCGAACCATCTCATCCCGCACAATTCGGGATATTCTGCTACGAGGCATGGTTCGCCCCTACACGACATAAAACAACGAATGAGGTTGGTAAACGTGAAAACTGCAGCAGATCGCGCGTTCAAAAAAGCAATGCGCGCCCATGAAAGACGACTGATTTCCAAGCGTCAGCGTGTCAGCGGCTTGGTACTGATCGTGCTGGGCATCCTGTTCCTGTCCGTGGGTCTGTTCGGCTGGCTGGTCGGCGATATGCAGCTCGCCTCCCTGTCCACTCTGACCGAGCAGGTCTATGCCGCCCGTGAAACCGCCCAGAGCGCCGGCACCGGCGTTTTCGGCGCCTTCGACCTGGATGGTGAGGACAGCGGCGCCCGTATCTTCTACGCCGAATACACTTCCGGCGAAGAAAAAGGCTCCATCAACGCACAGGATTTCAAGATCGAGGAGAACAAAAAGTCCCTCAAGGGTGAGGGTCTCCAGTTCCCCGGCACCAAGGATTACCCCAATCTGGTGGTTGCCGAAGAAAAGCCCGTCAAGCTTGACAACGGTATGGAATTCACCCAGAGCGTGAAGCTCCGCGGCGCCGGTTCCAGCAAATACCGCAGTCTGAAGCTGACCGTGGATGCTCCCGGCACGCTGAACGTTTGGGCCGTTTCTTCCAAGGCCGGTCAGGAACGCAAGCTGGTTCTGTACAACACCAAGGGCACTGAAGTTGCCGAAGTGATGGCTCCTGCCAGCGCCGAAGGCACACTGACCGCTCTGACCTTTGCCATCCCCGGCAGCGGCACGTACTATGTGTCCTCCAAGGGTGACATTCCCATCGCTCCCGTCAGCACCATCATGAACCTGGCCATCGTGCTGCTGATCATCGGCGGTATGCTGATTTTCAACGGTATCGTTATGCGCATCCAGCGTTGGGAGAGCATGAAGGACCTGTTCTTCGTCGAACCCGTCATTCTGTTCTTCATGATGTTCGTTTACTATCCCATGGTTGACCTGGTTCGTATTTCCTTCACGAACATGGGCATCCTGACCACCGGTATGCAGGAGTTCGTCGGCTGGAACAACTACGACTGGTTCATCAATCAGTCCGGTTCCCGCTACTTCTGGCAGAGCCTGGGCGTAACCGCCACCTACACCTTCTGGGAGATCGTGATCACCCTGATCGGCGGCATCCTGCTGGCGCTTCTGTTTAACCGCATGACCCGCACCTTCAACGCCTTCCGTGCCATCGTGTTCATGCCCAAGTACATCGCCGTTTCCACCAGTGCCGTAGTATTCATGTGGATCCTGTATGCTCCCATGGCCGGCGGCGCGGGCGCCCAGAACGACGGTATTCTGAACTTTGCGCTGAGCCGTTTCGGCATTCAGGGCCCCCGCTGGCTGATTGACGAAGCCACCGCCCTGACCGGCGTTCTGATCCTCACCGGCTGGCGCGTTGTAGGCTACGCCATGATGATCTACCTCTCCGCCATGCAGGGTATCCCGAAGGATTACTACGAGGCTGCCTCCATCGACGGCGCCGACGGCGTACAGCAGTTCCGCTACATCACCGTTCCGCTGCTGGCTCCCACCACCCTGTTCCTGTTCGTAACCACCTTCATCGCCAGTATGAAGGTATTCCAGTCGGTAGACGTTATGACAGGCGGCGGTCCCGGCTACGCCACCAACGTAATGGTACAGTGGATTTACAACCTGACCTTCAAGGACTTCCGCACCGCCCGCGGCGCGGCCGTCTCGCTGGTGTTCTTCCTGATCCTGCTGGTGTGCACCACCGCTACCATGAAGTACTCCAAGAAGAACGTCAACTACGATTCGTAAGGAAGGAGGCGACAATATGCTTAACAATCAGAAAAAACTCGGCATTGCTCTCGTATTGACCGCAAGCGTCCTCTTGGTCGCCGCTTTCCTCGCGGTACCCTTCGGCGCCACTTCTGCGGTGCGCACCACGCTGGCCATCATTGGCGCCGTTCTCCTGCTCTGTGCCGCCCCGATCATGTGGAAAGACGGCATCAAGCGCATTAAAGACGAGCCCCGTCGCAAGGGTAGCCTGCTGACCATGCGTCAGAGCGGTTTCTTCGATTTCATCGTTCTTCTGCTGATCGTTGCCACCATCCTGGCCGCCATGGGTGTCTTCGGCCTGATCACCTACAACTCCACCCTGAGCAAGCACATCGCCCTTGCCGGCAGCAACGTAAAGACGCTGGAAGAAGCTCGTCTGGTTCCCGAATTCATCGAGTACAACTTCAAGAAGGATCTTAACTTCGTCGCCGCTTCTTATGGTTCTTTCCTTCTCATCGCGACCATCATCTTCGTTGCGTGTGTGGTTTCCCTCGTGTACATGCGCTTTATCTCTCCCATCGTAAGAGCTGACGAAAGCCTGCAGCGTGCTCACAAGATCTACCGCACCACCGCTCAGTATGCCGCTGCGATCGTAGTCGTACTGCTGATGCTGTTCCCCATCTACTGGATGATCATTTCTTCCTTCAAGACCTCCGACGAACTTCTCGCCGCCGTTCCTACCCTGTGGCCCAAGGAGTTCATCTGGTCCAACTACCCCGACGTGCTCAAGAAAGCTCCCTTTGATAAGTATTTGATCAACACCCTGATCACCACGTTGGTCATCATGGTGGGCGAGCTGACCGTTGGCGTAATGGCTGCCTACGGCTTCTCCAAGGGCACGTTCGTCGGCCGCGAGTTCCTGTTCATGCTGGTTCTGGGCGCCCTGATGGTTCCCATCCAGGTCACCTTCGTTCCGATCTACGTTTTCATCGCCCGTATGAACATGATCGATACCTACGCCGGCATCATCGTTCCCAATCTGGTTTCCGCTTACTTCGTGTTCATGCTAAGGCAGAACTTCATGGCGGTTGACAACAGCTACATCGAAGCCGGTAAGGTGGACGGCATGGGCCGCTTCGGCACCATCTTCCACGTGCTGTGCCCCATGTGCAAGCCCACCTTGATCACCGTTTCCATCATCACCTTCATCAACGGCTGGAACTCCTACTTCTGGCCCAAGATGATCAGCAAAACCGTAGCTTCCCGTACCATCGCCGTCGGTGTGCAGCAGCTGAAGAACACCTTCGCCGGTATGGAAGTTTCCAACTACAACGAGATCATGGCCGGCGCCGTAATGGCCATCGTGCCCATTATCGCCCTGTTCCTGATCCTGCAGAAGTACATCATGACCGGTATGTCCAAGGCCGCCATGAAGTAATTCAAGCAAAGCAAAAGCCCCCTCTTCGGAGGGGGCGTTTTGTTTTGCCTTTATGCATAAAGTCTGATTTCAAACAGCCTGACCGTTTCTTCGCCGTGGGTCTGCAGCCGGTCGATCACAACCTGATCGCATACGATGCCGGGCAGCTGCAGGATATTGAACCGCTGATACAGATCATCCGCCTGCATTTCATGCACACATTCACCCGCGTTCAGCAGCCGTACACGGCAGGATCTCAAAAGCTCGGGAGGGGTGGATCTTGTCTGCCGTCCGATCACACCTTTGTTAATGCTGATGGTCAGCTCCCGGGAGAGGTTGCTGTCTGCCTTGATATGCAGTTCCTTCAGCGCCGCAGCAAACTGCAATTTCACCGTCAGTACCGGTTCATCACTGCATTTTGCCGCCCAGCAATGAGTTTCTTCCCCTACCGTGCGCGAAATGCCGCTGGACAGGTTCTCTGCAGGGCAATTTACAAGCGCGTGCGTAGATGTGATTTTCGCCGTCCGCGCCAAATCCTTTTCATCGTGATTGACAATCCCCGGAATATAGCAGTCATCCCGCAAAAGCATTTGCTGCAGTTCATCGATATGCGCATTCACTTCGCGAGGCGAGATCCCCTCCCGCAAAGCGATATGCGCAGCCGTGCCCACTGCCTGACCGCCCACGGCACAGGTGGCCATCACACGGGCAGAGGCAAAGGCCATGTGCGAAGCGCTGATGATGCGTCCGCAGACAAACAGATTGTCAGTGTTTCCGGAATAGAAGCAGCGGTACGGGACAGTATACACGTCAGGCAAATGCAGGAACACCGTGGGTTCCTCGCTGTCGCTCAAGAAACCCTCGATCACATGCACGTCCATGGGCCAGCCACCGTAAGCCACGGCATCGCTGAAGCGGGCGCCGCTTTGGCAATCCTGTTCCCGCAGCACATAGTCCCCCAGCACGCGGCGGCTTTCCCTCTTGCCGGGCAGCATCCCTACCCATTCCAGCTCATAATTCTCCGATCCGTGATCGCCGCCGTTTTTGATATGATCCCACATGCCGTACACGGCTTTCAAAAGTTCCTCGCGCAGCTCTTCCGCATCGGAAATGGTATCAAATTTTCCGCCGCCCAACTCGATCCACCAATAGCCCGAGGTGATATCCTTGTGCACGCGGCGGCGCAGGTCATGTTCGGTATAGGTATTGGCAAAATCCGGTTTGACAAAGGGAACCGCCTCTCCCATGTCCCGGGCCTTGAACATCAGGGAATTGCCCATGGTGCAGTGATCGGCTGTTTCGGGTGCATGCACCTCTCCGTAGGTATCTTTGCTTTCACGGCCGATCACGTACTCCGCGCCTGCCAGATAAGAAAGCGTACCGTCGCCGGTAGCATCCACAAACAGCGGTGCGTGAAAGGTATATCTCTTTTCCGTTGTCTGCTGATAAGCGGAAATGCTTATGATCCTGCCGTTCTCCGTTTCCGCATGATCCATGCAGGTATTCAGAAACAGCGTCAGATTTTCCTGCGCCATGACTTTATCAAACAGCACAGCATCAAAAACAGGATAGCTGTTCATGGGATTTCTGCGCTTGTTTTCCAGCAGGATTTCTTCAATAATGCCCGTTTCGCGGGCGTTTTTGCGCTTCATATGATGATCCGCGCCGCAGATATGCATGCGGATCTCGCTGGATGCGTTGCCGCCCAGCACGCTGCGGGCATGGATCAGCGCCGTATTGACACCCTTTCGTGCAGCAGCAAGCGCTGCGGTCAGACCGCTCATTCCGCCGCCCACCACAATCAGGTCGAAATGCATGGAAATATGCTGCATTCTATCCCTCCCGAAATGTACAAACCTACTGTTATCATTATAGTTTATAATACTGTTTTCGGCAAGCGATATTCTCTCCCGGGCCGTTTTCGTCTTGCGCAGACAATCGTATCTGTGCTATAATTCCTCGTATATTTCCCATTCAGAAAAGAGGTTTTCTTTCCATGAAAGAACGCGAAAGGCTTTCTTCCCGCCTCGGTTTTATCTTTTTGAGCGCCGGCTGCGCCATCGGCTGCGGCAACGTATGGAAATTCCCGTGGATGGCCGGTCAGTATGGCGGCGGCGGCTTTGTGCTGATCTATATTCTCTGCCTGCTGGTGCTGGGGCTTCCCGTCATGGTAATGGAATTCTCCCTTGGCCGTGCTGCGCAGGCAAGCCCTGTCAAGATGTATCAAAAGCTGGAAAAGCCCAAACAGAAATGGCATCTGCACGGGTACTTTGCGCTGTTTGGCAATGTGTGCCTCATGTCCTTTTACACCTGCGTGACGGGCTGGCTGATCTATTATTGCCTTCGTTTCGTCATCGGGCAGAACGCCGGTCTGGCCTTTAATCCCATGCTGACCTCACCTTCCGTGAATATGATTTTCATGGGCGTCACGGTAGCCGCAGGCTTCTTTATCCTTAGCTTCAATTTGCAGGGTGGTCTGGAGCGCATTACCAAGTATATGATGTCCGCGCTGCTTGTCCTGATGGTGGTTCTTGCCATTAACAGCATGACCATGACAGGCACCAAAGAGGGCCTTGCCTTCTATCTTCTGCCCGATCTGACAAAGATCACGCCCTCGGTGATTGTGGGCGCCATGAATCAGGCTTTCTTCACGCTGAGCCTCGGCATCGGCTCCATGGCGATCTTCGGCAGTTACATCGACAAGGAACGCGCGCTGTTGGGAGAATCGGTCAATGTGATCGTTCTGGACAGCTTTGTTGCCATCACTGCCGGCCTTATCATTTTCCCCGCCTGCTTTACCTACGGTCTTGAAGTGCAGGCCGGTCCTGCGCTGCTGTTTGATACCATGGCCACGGTGTTCAATAACATGAAATTCGGCCGCCTGTGGGGCGCTGTTTTCTTCCTGTTCATGGTCATGGCCGCTTTCTCTACGGTGCTGGCGGTATTTGAAAACATCCTCGCCTGCGTCCGTGAGCTGACAGGCTGGAGCCGCAAAAAGGGCTGCATCGTTTGCGCGGCGGGCCTCTTCCTCACCTCCACCACCACTGCGCTGGGCTTTAACCTGATCAAGTTCACGCCCTTTGCAAAAGGCTCCACCTTCCTTGATTTCTGGGATTTCCTTGTATCCACCAACCTTCTGCCCATCGGCTCGCTGGTGTTCGTGATCTTCTGCTGCTCCAAGCGCTACGGCTGGGGCTGGGACAAATTCATGCAGGAAGCCAACACCGGCAAGGGCATGAAGATCAAAGCGTGGATGAAGCCGATTTTCTGCTATATCGTTCCTGCTGCGATCATCGTGATCTATATCATGGGTCTTGTTAATTTCAAGTGGAAGTAAGGAGCCGTCATGCCCGATTATTTCATCGCTCTTGACGTCGGCGGCACCAAGTCAGACGGCGTGCTTTTCACGCCCGACGGACATATTCTCCGTCATATTATCACCCCCGGCGCCAACCCGCTTGATCTGGGCTTTGACGCCGCCATGGAGCGCTATCTGCAATCCATCCGGCTTCTTCTGAGCAAGGACGTTTCACGTGTAAAAGGGATGTATGCAGGCATTGCCGCCGCCATGTATTTGGGTGATAAGCTCCCCCATGCGCTGCGTCCGCTGATCCCGGCCGATCGCCTGCGCATCGAAACCGACGGTCCTGCGCTGATCTCCGCCATGCTGGGACACCGCGACGGCGCCAGTCTGATTTGCGGCACGGGCTCGTCGCTGACCATCCGCAAGGGGGATCAATACGATATGATCGGCGGCTGGGGCTACCTGATCGACGGCTGTGCCAGCGGCTTTATTCTGGGAAAACGCGCCGTGCTTGCCGCTGTACGCGAGCACGACGGGCGCGGCGAAAAAACGCTGATCACAAAGCTCCTCCACGACCGCATCGGCGAGCCCGTCGCCGATCACATTGAAACGCTTTACAGCCGCGGACGGCCTTATATCGCCTCTTTTGCAGGCGTGATTTTTGATGCCCTGCGTCAGGGAGATCCTGTGGCGGAGAAGATCGTCCGGGAGTGCATCGCAGATCTTGCCGAGCTTGTGCTCACCGCATATCGCCGCTTGGGCGGAGCCTATACGTTGGTGCTCAACGGCGGCATTTTTCAGGCGTTTCCCGAATATGTGCAGCTGCTGAAAGACAGTGTACCCAAAGACGTTGAAATGATCGATTCCGATGCCCCGCCCGTTTTCGGCTGTGCCGTGGAATGTCTGTGGGATGCAGGCATTGACCTGACACCCTCTTTCAAGAAAACGTTCATGGAAGATTACCGTACCCTGCCTGTGCTTCGTTACAAAGGCTGACCGCTTCTTCCGTTCATCTGTCAGATTGTCCGCAACAGCAAGTTGCTTGATGCTCTCTGCACCTTCCGCTATAATGAGCACGAGGTGATGATTTGAATGGATACTAAAGGGATCATTTATGAACTGAGAACGAAAATGAACATGACGCAGGACGAGCTTGCGGAAAAGGTGTTCGTGACCCGTCAAGCTGTTTCCCGCTGGGAAAACGGTGAAACGGTACCAAGTACCGAAACGCTGAAGCTGCTGTCCAGGCTGTTTAACGTTTCCATCAATACGCTTCTCGGCTCGCCCCGGCAATTGGTCTGCCAATGCTGCGGCATGCCCCTTGAAGATGCGAACATCAGCAAGGAAACTGACGGTTTTTTCAACGAAGAATACTGCAAGTGGTGCTATGCAGACGGCGAATACATGTACCATAACATGGACGACCTGATCGACGTGTGCGTACAGAATATGGCAAGCGAGCATTTTTCTTCCGATCAAGCCCGCGAATACATAAAAAATATGCTGCCCAAGCTTGATTATTGGAAGCAGCATAAGTACCTCAGCGGCGCCGGAGAATTTGAAGCATTTAAAAACGCACTCATAGGCGAATTCAATGATTTGCATATTGAAGGAATGCCGAAAGTCGAAAAGCTGAACGCGCTTGTGGGCGGATATATCAATCTTGAATATCCGCTTCCCAACGGACTCACCGTAAAGCTTCTCGACGATCACGCCACGTATTTAGGCACTCAGCTGCAAAGCAATCAGGACGGAAAATGCTTTGGCCTTGCAGCAAACGCGGAGTTTCTGCTTGTTTGCACCTATGAAGAAAACGGCGCAAATCCGCAGCTGATTGTATACAAAAAAAGATAATTCATAGCTTCTCATACAAAAGCGCACCCGCTTGTCACAGCAGGTGCGCTTTTCTTCTTATAATTCAACGGGGACGTCCCCATCGATCACCATGGAATCGGGCTGCACGATGCAATCCATACACCGCACCTCCACGCCGTTCCTCGCTGCCATGCGCAAGGTGTCTGCAAACACGGGATCGGTCGCATCATTGGGCGAAAAAGCGTATACGCCTTTCATCTGCGCTACGAAGAGTACCATCGCCCGATGACCTTCTTCCACGCACCTGATCAGCCCCCGCAGGTGTTTTGCTCCCCTTTGGGTTGGCGCATCGGGAAAATACAAGTGTCCTTCCCGCTCCAGCGTCACGCCCTTGACCTCGATAAACACTTCCCCATCAGGCAATTCAAGGTGGAGATCAAACCGGGAATCCCCGTATGTGTATTCCCTTTTTATGCTCAGCGCATGAGGAAACAGCCGCGTCATCGCTTCAAACGCCGCTTCATTGGGCGCCTGGCTGTCCATATTGATGAGAATATCCCCTTTTTCCACGGCAATCAGGTCATGCTTGGTTTTGCGGTTCGGATGATCCGAAACAGCCAGATATACCTTTGCACCCGGAATCAGCAGCTCCTTGCAGCGGCCGGTGTTTTTCACATGGCACACCGTATCGACGCCGTCTATTTCAACGTGTGCAATAAAGCGGTTTGGGCGGGAGATAAAGCGGCCTTCTACCACGCGTGCGTATTTCATGTCACAGCTCCGTCAATCCCGGTACAGCTCGGGGCTCTTTAAAATGCCCATGGGCTTGAACTGGTATTCATACGTCCACAAATCGCCCTTGGAGCGCCATGAATCGGGGCTTTGATAGAAGTAGACCCCCGGCGTATGGTGCAGCTGCGCGAAGCCGTTCTGCCGCACACCGTACAGCTTAAGGGTAATACGGTGGCACCCCGGCGCAAGGTTTTTCAGCGTCAGCGTATAGGGCGAGAACGCGATATTTCCTGCTTCTTCGCCGTCTGCAAACACCTTGATCAGCCCACCGCGGTAATAAGGCACGCGGATGGTGATTTCTCCCTTGGTTTCCACATCAAAATGATAACGGATATTGCCCGTATAGAAAGGCAGATGCTGACATACCACATTGCCAAAGCCCAGTTTTTTCACAGGCGGAACAATGGTTTTAACCACGCCGTCGATGTGCACGCCGAAGTCTCCCAGAAGATAGAAGCACTCCAGATTCGTTCGCCGACCGATGGGTACACGCACTTCAAGAATGTGCGTACCCACAGAAAGCGGCGGCAGCTTGACGGTCTTGATGTCCTGATCCACATACCAGCCGCAAACGGCAGTATCCGTTTTTTTGCCGTCCAGCCAAATCTCCGTCAGCTCGGGCTCTTCCAAGGCAAGCAGCGGCTGCTCCACCGCGTATTCGCAGGGCACGGTAAAGCGCAGCGTGAGGAAATGCGTGTAGGCTTCAGGCGTGAGCATATAGGGCTGGGTGATTTCTTTGCGGCGCAGCGGTATGCCAAGGCGATTGCGTGCGGCATTATCCAGCCGTAGCAGCTCCTCCAGCGGCTGCATGGGGCCGTCATCCATCGCCCACTCTGCCATATCCAGCAGCAGCATATTGGGCTCATCCAGGGTAATATCCACAGGGCGCAGAATCAATTCGGGCGCGCCTGCCGGCAGTGTATGCCGGGGCGCTTCCGCCTCTTTACCACGGCCTGCGATCAGCTTCAGCAGCAGGCTGTCATGCATGAACCACGTGCGCTCAAAGACGGTTTTCCCTTCGCTGTAACGAACGCCAAGCGGCCGGATATCCCCCGTCAGCGTATCATAAAGCGTAACGGTATATTCGCCGTTCAGGATAAAACGCAGGCCGGGAGCCTCCTCCACGTCGGGACTGACGGGGTTTTTGCCGTTGGCGATAAACAGCCACTTTTCGTCCCCATCCTGCCGCAGCTGATAAATCAGATGCTTCACCCGTGCGCCGGTGGCGGTACGCACGTCGATAAAGCGATCCTCCTCCAGCGCGCCGATGATGGCAGAGGGATCAAAATCAAGACGCAGTGCCTGATGATACAACGGCTGCACGGCGTCGGAGGGCAGCGCATCCACAAGGGAGGGGCACTCGCCCACAAAGATCAGCTTGCCGCCTGCCTTTTGGAAGGCTTCCAGGCGCTCCAGCGTGGTGCTGCGCAGCGTCTGGCTGCCGCAGACAATGACGGTATCGTAGGCCATTTCGCCCACCGCAAGGGGATGATCCCCCTTCGGGCATTGATCGGGCAGACAGGCTTCGCTGATAAAGTCAAAATCGATCATGCCAAAGAGCAGCGTTTCCGTCAAGCGGGCAAACTGCTCATCCATCTGGGCGCGGATGGCAGAGGTTTTGTCCTCCGGCCCCCAATGCAGCCAAAAGCTCTCAATGGGGTGCACAACGCCCACACGCACCTTGGCTTTGCCGCGGGTAAGGGCTGTATTGAGGCGGGCAAAATGATCCTCCACGAGGGAAAATTCCTCCCACCACGGCGACTGATAACCAATGGCTGCGGGATAATCGCGCTTGGCTTCGCCCTTCATGGTCATCCACGTCAAATGCGGCACGCGCACCGTCACGCCCAGCGCGGCCTGCCAATCGCCCTGCAGCTTGTACCCTCTGAAATCGTAATCCCACCCCGTCACGCCGTATAATTCGCTCATCATACCGGCCTTACCGTCCTGACGGACGATGGACTGGGTTTGCTTGGCGGTGTTATACTCGTGGAAGTCGCACAGCATATCAATGCCGGGAATACCGAAATGGGGATAGCAGCGCATGGCGTCGCCCACGTGCTGCGTCTGCTTGACAAGGGTGGATTCGGCCATGACGTGACCGGTCAGGGCAATGCCGTTCTTTTCGCACCAATCGCCGATCTGTCGGCAGAAAGCCGAAGCAAACCGGTCGGCGATCATATTGTGGAAGCGATAGCGCAGCGTGCTGACTTTTCCTTCGGGCAGCTGCCATACAAGCTCGGGCAGACGATCCAGCAAATCTTCGTGATAGCGCTCACGGAATTCCTCCCTGAGCGTACCCGTCCACGGGAAGAACACGTCCCGTTTTTCGGTGGAAAAGCTTAAATTTTGCTTATTGGCAAACTGGGGCTCATCGGTGAAAATCGCCGGAACGGTTTTGCCGAAATCCTCCTTGAACCGGGCGCGGTACGCCTCATGGGTGACTTCGATAAATCTTTGAATGGCCTCGGGATTCAGTGTATCGGCATAGGGGTGATCGTTGAACCAGGGATCGTCGGTGGCATATTCCACATAGGCGTACCACTTGGTGCCCGATGCCTTTTCGGTTTCGGCAATGCGCCGGGCTTCCTTCAGCGTACCGTCGGCATTCAGGATCACGTCATACACAGCCAGCAGCGTACCGTTATCCTGACGGTGTTTCATGCGTCCGCGGCCCGGCTCCGAGCCCTTGGCGGCATTTGGACGATCGGATGCATAAGGATCGCAGGTGAACAGCAGCGCCTGCATGGCGTATTCCGGATGCTCTGCTGTGACCAGACCGCCTGCAGTGCCCGAAGGCCAGCGGTCTTCGTCATACAGCCATGCAAGCATTTTTTCCTGTCTGGCTTTTTCAATGCACAAACGGATATAGCCCATGAATTCTTCATCCAGATAAGGGCTGTCCATGCCTGTGCGCACATGCATATGAAAGCCGCCAAGGCCCATCTTTTTGAGCATATCGATCTGCTCTAAAAGCGTTTCGTTTTTCAGCTTTCCGTTCCATGCCCAAAACGGTGTGCCGCGGTATTCGCTTGTCGGATTGCAAAACAGCGCGTCGGATAGTTTTTCCGAATCATTTTGCCTGTAAAGCATTTCTTTTCCTTTCTGCATCTGCTTACGCCATAATTTTTTCGATTACCCGCTCGGCAAGGATGCGGCATCCCGCTTCATTGAAATGCACAAAGTCCGAATGCATTTCCTCTCCCCAATCCTTCGTTACGCTGTACAGATCGTTGATCTGCACATGCAGCCGCTCCATCAGTTCCCGCGCTGCGGCATTATAGGCTTCAATTTCACGGTTGAAACGGAGAAAATCAGGCTTTGCCAATTCTTCCACCACCGCTGTACTGAGCGCAAAAATCACCTTTGCATTGGGAAACAGTTGTCGGATGCGCCGGTATACGCGCTCAAGCAGGCGTACGTAGATATCAAGATCGGTAAACGGCTCGTCGCCCTGAATGCGCAGCACGTCCCACAATCCGTTGTTCCAGTGCACCGTATCAATGCTCTCCCGATCCACATTTTCCGCCCATTCGTGCAGATAACGCTGCGTATACTGCACAAAGCGGCAGTTTTCATCGGGCGCATACACATTGGCCTTTCCCGCCAGTTGTTCCTTCACAAACACGCCGTAGCCCAGGCTGTTGCCGGAGGTGGAGCCAAAGCGGATGGAATCCCCGATCAGATAAATATTTCTCATAACCTGTCCTTAGTCATGCCAGCCGTGCTTTTGCAGGAAAGCAATGCACTTGGCCGGATCGTTGGCGGTGATCAGCATCGCACCGCGCAGGCAACCCTTTTCCCAGCTTTCTTCGCTGTCGTTGGAATAGTAAATCCACGGCTCCACGCCGTTTGCGATCGCCAGATCAAAATCCTCCCGATCGCGCACGGGCTCGGTTTCTCCCTTCCACAGGCATACGCAGTGGAAGTAATCATAAGGCGCACGGGTCACCTCGCCTTTGAGCACGGAGAAAGGATAATATCCGTGCAGGCGATACTTATGATCATACTTTTTATCAATGTATTCCAGCAGCCCCGCATGCCAGCAGTTGATCCAGATACGATCTCCCCAGCCGTATTCCTCCAGCAGCGCAATGGCTTTATCGCAGGAAATATAGGCCCAGTCATCGCCCTCGGCAGGATAATCCTTGAGCTCCACGTTGAGGGTCATATGGGGATGATCCTTCATCATTTCAAGGAATTCCACAAACGTGGGGACCTTTTCCCCCTTGAAAGCTTCATCTTTCCATCCGCCGGCGTCCAGTTCTTTGATCTCCGCCAGCGTTTTTTCGCGGATCAGGCCTTCGCCGTTGGTAGTGCGATCCACCTGATGATCGTGCATCAGGATGATCTCGCCATCCTTGGTCATGTGCAGGTCGATCTCCAGCTGATCGATATTCAGCTTCAGCGCTTCCCTGAAAGCAAGAAGGGTGTTTTCGGGATAATATTTGGAATTGCCGCGATGCGCCGCTACACGGACGCGATTTTTATAAGTATCCATCATTTCACCTCAATCAAAGTAATGCAAAAGTACAGCCAGCGCGATCTTCTGACCGGGCAGGATGGAACTCAGGCGCACCCATTCGCCCCGCGTATGCCCCAGCGCGCCGTCCATGGCGCCGATGGTCACCGAAGGAATGCCCAGCGCCAAAGCGGTATTGGCATCGGTGGAGCCGGCACAGGCAGTGATTTCATTTCCGGTATACGCATGCATGATTTTTTGCATACGCCGGGTGAGGTCGTTCAGTTTTTCCGCATCCACATCGCCGTTGCAGGGACGGATCCCCAGGATCTCCACGTCAATGTTCACGCCTTCGCGGCGCTCCGCTTCCACCGTTTCATTGAAAAACGCTTCCATTTCGGCCAGACACTCCCGGTCTTCGGAGCGGTATTCGTACAGCATACTGCACTCGCCGCAGATGCTGTTTACTGTGGTCCCGCCTTCGATCACGCCCACGTTATAGGTGGTCTTTGCCTTCGTGGGCACCTGCTTTTCATACAGTTTTCCGATCAGATGCGCCATCTGCACGATGGCATTGGTGTTGCCGAACTTGCCGTAGGAATGTCCGCCCTGTGCGCGGATGGTTACCTTCATACGGTGAGAGCCCACCGCCGTGTTGACCACCTTATGCAGCCCGCCGTCAATGGAGATCATTTCAACGATACGGCCTTCAAAATCCTTGAAAATCTGCTTGCTGCCCTTGAGATTGCCCAGCCCCTCCTCACAGGAATTGGCAACGATCAGTACGCCGATGTCCGTCTTGATTTCATGCTCCGCAGCATATTTGGCCGCCATCAGCAAGGTGACAAGATTGGCGGTATCGTCACCGATGCCGGGCGCAAAAAGCTTATCGTCTTCCTCCCGCATGGCAAGTTCCTGCGTGTCGGGAAAAACGATGTCGGTATGCGCCATCAGAACGACCAGGGGATTGTCTTCCGTCACGCCGATGGGATAGATCACGTTGAGGGCGCTGTCAATATACACCTGCTTTGCGCCCTGATTTTCAAGCCAGTTTTTCACAAATTCCGCGCGTTTTTCTTCATGGTGCGAGGGCGCGGGAATCTTTCCCAAATCCTTTAAAAGCGCAATGGCTTCCTGCGCATGACGCTCACACCAATCCAACTGATATGCATTCAAAAAGGCCATTGTATTTGCCTCCCGTTTTTCTTTTCCTACATCATACGCCCTCAGGTTTTTCCTGTCAAGATGCGGTTTTCTGTTGCATCCTGCTTAAAAAGCGTGTACAATATTCCTAACAGCCAAAGGAGGCGCAGCAATATGAATAAACAGCTTGAGCATCTGTGCAAAGCCATCGAAAAACACCGCGATCTGATGTGGGATGCCGAAAAATACATCTGGGAGCATCCCGAACTGGGCTTCAAGGAATGGCAGACTCATGCCTATCTGAAAGAGAATATGGAAAAGCTGGGCTACACCCTCAAGGAAGCAGGCGATATTCCCGGCTTTACCGCCGAAATCGATACCGGCAAGGAAGGCCCCACCGTGGTAATCATTGCCGAAATGGATTCCATCGTCAATTTCTCTCACCCTGCCTGCAATAAGGAAACGGGCGCCGTGCACGCCTGCTGTCATCACGCTCAGTGCGCGGCGCTGCTGGGCGCTGCCGCTGCGCTGAAGGAAGAAGGCGCTCTTGACGGGCTGTGCGGAAAGATCCGCATCATGTTCGAACCGGCCGAGGAGCTGCTGGAACTCAATTACCGCGAAGGCCTTCGTCAAAAAGGCGTGATCAAATACTTCGGCGGCAAGGTGGAATTCATGCGCCGCGGCTTCTTTGACGATGCCGATCTGTGCGTGATGCTGCATTCCGGCGGCGGCAACAACAGCTTCTCCCTCTCCCCCGGACAGAACGGCTGCATCATCAAGCAGATCGCCTACCGCGGCAAAACCTCCCATGCCGCAGCCCCCTTCCACGCGGTCAATGCGCTGTATGCCGCCAATGTGGGCATGACAGCCGCCAACGCCGTGCGCGAAACCTTTTACGATTACGATCACATCCGCTTCCACCCCATTTTTACGGGCAAGATCGGCACGGTGAACAACATTCCCGATCTGGTCACCATGGAAAGCTATGTGCGCGGCGCCTCCCTTGACGCCATGAAAAAGGCCAACCGCCGCATCAACCGTGCGCTGTCGGGCGCTGCGGCCTCCATGGGCGCCACCGTACATCTCAGCGACCGTCCCGGCTATGCCCCCGTAAACAACGATAAGAATATGTATGCTCTCAGCAAAGAGGTAATGGTTTCTCTGGTCGGCGAAGAAAACGTGAAAGAAACGACCATCTGGGGCTCGGGCAGCACGGACATGGGCGATATCTCCTGCGTATTCCCCGCCATCCACCCCCACGGCTCGGGCTTCACCGGCAGCGGTCACGGCGATGATTGCTACATGACAGATAAGGAATCCGGCCTGACGCTGGCGGGCAAATTCTATCTGGGTATGTGCGAAGCGCTGCTGCGGGATAACGCCAGGGAAGCCAAATACATCCTTGAAAACAAAAACACGCTGTACGGCAGCATCAAGGAATATCTTGAATCGCTGGATCAGCTGATCTTCGACGTGGATGCCGTTGAGTACACAGACGACGGCGCCGTGCTGCATTTCTGAGGTAATAAAGATGGCTGATCAAATCAATTCCCTTCCCCTTACAAGCATCTGCGCCGCGCTGGCACAGGCCCTTGCTATCCCCGCCCCCGCGCAGGCGGAAAAGGGCGATCGGGCGCTGATCGATCTGGTGCGTCATCGCACGTCAGAGGGCCGCGCCGACCGCGTTTTCATGTACAATCCCGACGCCATCGGCATGTGGCTGTATCAAAAATATACCCGGCTTTTTGATCCTGTGGTGCGCCATACGCAGCTGCCCCTGCCGCTGTGCAGCGTAATGCCCTCGGTTACGCCCGTGTGCTTTGGTTCACTCTACACCGGCGCGCAGCCGCAGGTGCACGGCATCCGCAGCTATCAAAAACCCGTCATTCGCATCGATACGCTGTTTGACGCGGTGATCCGCAGCGGCAAAAAGGCCGCCATCGTCTGCGATCCCGAATCCAGCATCGGCAATATCTTTCTGGAGCGCGAGATGGATTATTTCGCCTATAAATCCATGGAGGATATCACGAAAAAGGCGCTGGAGCTGATCGACCGCGACGAGCACGACCTGATCGTGGTCTATCACAAAAACTACGATTCCACCATGCATAAAAACGGCACGGAAGCCGAAGCCTCCCTCACCGCACTGAAGGAAAACATCCGCGATTTCGACGTTTTCGCCTCCGCCATCCGTGACAAATGGCAGCACCACGATACGCTCATCGGCTTTGCCATGGACCACGGCTGCCACGACATCGACGGCGGCTGCGGCAGCCACGGGCTGGACATGCCTGAAGATTTGAACATTATCCACTTCTACGGCGTGTACCCGAAAACGAAATAACTAAACGGCAAAAGCCCACCCCGCAGGGTGGGCTTTTTGTTATAGCATCGGGAAAATGCTTAAAGAGCACCTCCCATTTAAACTTGTTATGCCTTACGGAAACGCTTCCGTTTGAAGAGGTTCATCAGAAGCAATCCGCTGCCGGTCATCAGGCCGATCCACAAAACGAGATTTTCTTCATCGCCGGTCTGCGGCAGGTTATAGACCTCCCAGACAGCGGTGAATACGTAATCCTGACGGATCACGAAGCTTTCACCGGGCTGGTGCACGCTTCCGTACTGATCGCGCCATCCCTTGAAAACATGGCCCTGATACGAGGGCGCCGCCTTCACCTGTTCGCCGGTGCCGCAGGAGTACGCTTGCTCGCTGTAGCTGACGCCCGGAATACCGTTTCCGCCGTTAAGATCATATTTGACCGTATGCCGATCCAGATCGTAATAAACGTTCAGCGTGAGCGGATCGGGCTGTGCCCCCTCGGTCTGCGGTCTGGGATCGCGCACGATGCCTCGGGGCAGATCGCCCTTCAGCACGTAATGATCGTAATTCCTGGCCGTTGCGGTCACTTCTGCACCCATATAACCGTACAGCGGGAAGTCCCGGTTGGCTTCGGCATAGGTTCCGTCCGTCTGCTGCAGCCAGTGTACAACCTGATACACAGCCATCGCGTCAAAGTCGATGATGCCGCGCTGGAACGTATAGGTAAACGTCTGTCCGTTGGGATCGCTGCTCCTGACGGTCAGCGAAGTTACGCCCTCGCCGTTCAGATATTCCGCATCCCAGGCGCCGTTTTTGAAGCCTTCATTCGCCGTCATGCCCACAGGCACATCCAGCGCAGCTTCGCCCTGCGTCGACCACACGCCGTTCTGCTTCAGCGTTACGATGGCAAGGACGTCTGCATTCGTTCCATCCGCCCACGTGCCGTTGACCACCTTGAAGACGACCTTCTTCTGGTACTTGTCGGGGATCTCATCTCCGCCGGTTTCGCTGTCGGCGTCGCCGGGGGCTTCCGTTTCGTCACCGTCATGGAGCACGTCGGTGGCATAATATACATTCACGACGTTTTCTTCGGGCAGCGGGCCGATCACCAGCGGCAGGTTCTCTACCTTTTCCAAGGTAAAGCCATCCTTTTCCTTTTCGGTATATGCTGTGATGCTGCTGCCGTACTCCGCCTGACCGGTCACCGCCTGGGAGGGATCCTCCACCCCGTCATAGAAATAGCGGACGGTGTAATCCACATCCTTCTTTTCGTAGTAGTGGGTCAGTACGTTGTTTCCGGCGCCAATGGTAAGCGACGCGGGTTCCGAGGAAACATACTGATAACCGGCGATCTCCTCTACCAGGTCATTCACGCTCAGGTTCATGCCCAGCGTCATATTACCCAGAGTCTCGGAGGCACGAATTTCCGCCTGATCTGCCGCATCCTTGTAGTAGACCGTCAGCGTCAGATCGGTACGGGGCGTCCACTTGGCATACAATTCGGTATCGGCGGCACATTCTGCGGCAATTTTCGTAACCGGGCTGCCGGTCAGATCTTTATCCGCATACCAGCCGCTGAAAACATAGCCGGCGCGTTCGGGGGCATAGGTGATCGGCGTTTCAAAGCTCCACGTATGGCCGTTCTCGTCCAGCACGGGTTCAGAGTCTTCGTCCAAATGATAGAGGATTCCGTAAATGTTGGGCACCAGAATCGCTTCCAGCGAAGCCGTAGGCTGGCTGTGGACAGGACTCCAGCGGGATACGTCGCCGTAACGGATGCTCAGCGGCAGATCAGCGGGAAGCTGATTGTCGATCTTTGTTACCTGCACCTGATAATCATACAGTTCGCCGTCCCAAACGTCCTGCCAGACGGTCTGCACATAGGTTTTGTCAGGACGGCCTGTGGCGGCGTCCATCTGCACCGGAACACCGAAGGGATCCGCCGTATGCTGGCTGATCACTTCCATGGGATCACCCGAGCCCGTCTTACGGTAATGAACCTCCACCAGCACCTTTCCGGGACGGAAAGCAGTGCCGATGCGCGTCGCATCCACGGTAAGGGGCTGATCGTAGACTTCCGGGGTAAACCGCATCCAGCCGTCGACGAAGGTTTCGTTGGTGCGGTTCCCGTAGACAGCCGTATAGTCCGTATCGTTATACACGCCGGAAGCCGTCGTCGCATTCCGGTAGGATGCGGTATAGTTGACCACTTCAAAGGCTACACGATACGTCTTGTCAGGAGAAAGACCGATAAAGGCATATTCAGCTGTCAGGCCGGTATTGTCCGACCAGGTTACCTCCAGCGCACGGCTGTCGATGGTCTGCGGGGTACTGCCGACGATCTCCTGCAGCAGCACGTTCACAAGTCTGGCACGGTCGCGATCTTTCACTTTGATCGTTACGCCGTTTTGCTCATAGGTGCCTTCCACCGTCACATGACCGGTCAGGATACGATCCCAGCGCGCATAGAGGGTTACATCGCTGATCAGCAGTTCGTTTTCCTCGGCGGGGATAGTACAGGCTTCGTCCATGTACCAGCCAAGGAACGTATGCTGACCGTTGAGAGGCTGATAGCCGGAGAACGCAGGAATATAATACTGCTCATTCACCGTCTGGGCGTTCTTTCCGTTCACCGTGCCGCCCATGGCGTCGAAGGTTACGTCATACGCTTCCAGCGTGATGACGGCATCCAGCGTGCCTTTCTGCTCTTCCTCGTCAAAATAGGCTCCGTTGAAGCTTGATCCGTACTTCTTACCGTCGTTTACAGATCCCATGACGGCAGTATAGTTACCGTCGGAATATTCCGCTGCCACACCGGTTTGTGCGGGGGTGGTAATGATATGCCCGTCGTACACAAAGCCGGTCAGCACCACACGGTAGCCGTAGGGCTCAAGATGACCGCCGTCATACCTCCACACAGGATAAGAGCCTTTGCCCTCGCCGGTTTCGGGGTCGATCGTCACCAGGTCGCCGCCATGGTCCCCTTCCATCTGAGTAATAATCTCCCAGCCGCGTTCTTCGCCGGCCCAGAAAGCCACTTTATAAACCACGGCTTCGGGATACAATTCCGCAGGCACGCTGGGATCCATGCGTACAGAGTATTCCAGATCGAAGTTGGTGGGATTGAACTTCAGCCGAATGCTGATGGTCCAGTTGCCGTCATCATCCTGTTCACAGGTCACCGCTTCAACGTCGTATCTGCTCTTCTGAACCCGGACGTCAAATGCAGAGCTACCACTCTTGTTTGTGTAAGTCGGATCGTCCGCAGTATAGACGGAAACGCCGGTATGAACCAGATCATGCGCTTCGCCTGCAATATAGGTGGCAGCATACGTATAATCCTTGGCGCTGCCGTTTTCATCCTTCACCTGATTCATCGCGAAATGCAGTTCGTCGGAGGTTTCCAGCATCGCCGGATCCGACGTGCGCTTTTCCAGCAGGTAAACGCTCACCTTGTCTTTATCCGACGCGGTATCGTAACCGTCGCCGCCCCGATGATCGATCGTTACATGGATCGTCACGCTGACGCTCTTTTCCCACCGGGCCTTCAGCACAACGGCAGAACCGATGGAAGCGGTAACGGCATCGCCAGGCTGATACGTTTTTCCCCCGTACTGCCAGTCGATAAAGGCATACCCGTCGCGTCCGGGCTCCTGCGGCACAACAGAAACCGCACTGCCGGCAGGGTAGATCCGCTTGCCGGGATCATCGCCCTGAGAAAAGCTGCCGCCGTCGCAATCATACTGTACAGAGTAATAGCGAAGGTCTACAGCACGGTTTGCACTGTTGATCTGCAGCGCTGCGTCGTGAACCCTCCGATAGCTCACGCCGTCATAACTGTATACGTGATAACTGCCATTTACCACGCCTGCCGTATAAACGCCGGTGTCGGTCTTCTCCATGGGAAGATAACCGGCATCGGGCTTGCTTTCGTCATAAAGGTACAGATCGGCAGCGTCCAGAATATCCGCCGCATCCGTCCGAACGTCATCCTGATACATATTGACCGTAGCCGCATAGACGGGCTTGGTCGTATCCTTCACATAGGCATAGGCATACTTGACGCTGCCGTCATCATCATATGTGCCGCGCACCGTCACCTGATATTCGGTATTGGGCGTCAAACCGGTAAATACGATGGTATTGCCCACCGGCATTCCTTGAACCGAGCCGATAAAATAATCGCAGCGGCTGTCCAGATCAGTCAGCGTCAGGGTGGTGGTGGTCGTTTCGGTCTGAGGTTGTTTGAAAACATAAATGGGCGTAGTCACTGTTTCCGTCTGATTGGTGTGGAAGCTGCAAAATCCCTTTTTGACAGTGATCGTTGCAGAGGTCTCGCCCATTTCTTTACCGGTTACATAATAGTCGCCTTCCCATCTGCTCAGGGTAGCAACGTTCTGACCGGATGCGATCCGGCCTTCGCTGACGCCGGACGCACCGCAGGTAATATGCACAATGGCGCTGCGGCCCAGCAGATCCTTGACGTTTACCGTTTCACCGATAAACATACCGAAGGCAATGCCGTCCAGATCCTGCATCAGATCGGGATCCATGAAGTCTGCGTAGGTATCGCTTGCCAGCTCATTGCCTTTGGAATCCTTCACCGTTACTTTGATCTGTCCTTTGTAATTGCGCGCATCCTTGCTGCGCACGGCAGCCCACGCAAAGCCTCTTCCCCTTGCGTTTTGGCCCTTGCCGATTTTTTCAATTTCGCCGGGAGAATCGTCAATGCCGTCCATGTTGTAGGAATTATAGATGTAGAGATCGGCATTGCAGGAGACGTTTGTCCATTCATACGTCAGTTCGTAAGGATTTCCCGCATAGCCGGTGAGCACGGCTTCCATCAGCTCGCTGCACCGGATCTGACCGTCCTTCGTAACCTCGCGGCGCATAAAACTGGTGATTTCCACGCTTACTTCCTCTGCCCGGGCGATGGAGGACGTCGAAAAACACATCATCCCCATCGTCAGCACCAGACCCATGATAACCGCAAGCACCTGCAATCTGTAAGTTCCCCGCTTCATTGCATTTCCCTCTCTTTGGTTCTGTTCGCCCGATCCGCTCAAGCTTATTCTTCCGGTTGGCTGTAATAAAATAAACACTGCCTATTTTACAGCAAAGAGCGTGACAAAAGCGTAACAAAATACAAGAAAAGAACGGCAGAAAATCTGCCGTTCAAGGTTCATTTTTAAAATTGCAGAAGGCCGCAGGTCGATTCCGCCCAGCTGTACTGCGTCATATATTCGCCGCGGAATTTCGGCCTTCCGGTTTGCAGAAAACCGAAATAATCGCATTGGATCAGGTTGGGATCCACACGATAATAAGGGATGTCATGTCTGAAGACGTCCTCAACGCGGATCCTTTTCAGCGTATTTTTCAAATCCAGTACGAGCTGCCGCAAATAAGCCGCATTTTTGGCGTTATCCATCCCGTCGGGAAACAACAGCGCGCAAATCTGTTTTGCCGTCATCCCCGCGCCGTTGCGGTCGATCAAAACAGCCAGAAACTCTTTCGTCTTTTTCCGCTTGAAAGGAAGAATCTCCCCGTTATAAAACACCTCGAAATTGCCGAAGCACTGAACAGTGAGCAATTTTTCCGTCGTTTTGACGCCCTTGACGTGGTCGATTTCCTTTTGCACGGCTTGAGGAGTGATCGGTTTCATCAAATAGCCGGATACATGCAGCTGAAAAGCGGATACGGCATATTCTTCATACCCTGTGCAAAATACGATCTTGCAGCCGGGCTGGAGTTCAAGCAGCTTTTCAGCCAGTCCCAATCCGCCGATGCCCCGCATATTGATATCCAGAAAAGCCATGTCAACCGGGTTTTGGGCAGCATATGCCAGCGCTGCGGAGCAGGAGGTAAACGCCGCTACCGATTCAATATCATTGGATGCGTTTACCGCTTCCTGCAAGGTTTCGAGCATATATACTTCATCATCAACCGCGATCGCCTTCATTCTGCCTCCTCCTTCGGAACCATGATCACCGCTTTGGTGCCAACCCCTATCCTGCTTTCCAGAATCAGCTCGCCATCCACCATGGCCTTCAGCCGCTCCCGGATATTGCGCAGGCCAACATGCTTTTTTTCATCCAAGAGAGCCGACGTATCAAACCCGGCGCCGTTGTCTTTTACCTCAACGCAAAAATGCGTGGGCGTTTCATAGGAGCGAATCACAACCGTTCCTCCCGTTTCAAGGCGCATAAGACCGTGCTTGATCGCATTTTCCACAATGGGCTGCACGGAAAGCGCCGGCAGGAGGAAATCCGTTGCTTCAAGGTTATACTCAATATTCATGTCCGGGAAGCGGACTTTTTCAATATTGACGTAATACTCCACGTGCTTGATTTCTTCCGAAAACAGAATCGGTGCTACGCTGTTGAGCTCGCTGAAATTTCTGCGCAGATACAGGCTGAAATTACGGACAAGATCAAAGGCTTTTTCAGGCTCCTTCAGGCATAGCCGTTCGATGGCGCCCAGCGTATTATAAATAAAATGCGGACGGATCTGCGAAAGCATGATCGAAATGCGGCTTTCTTTCAGTTCTGCCTCCAGACGGCTTCTTTGCAGCTCCAGTTCTCTCGTCTTCCTCGCAGCGTTGATGCCCTGGGGGATAATTCGCAGCACGACAATCAGCGCCGCCGCGAACAGCACGACAAAAACATACCGGGAAACAAAGCCGCTTTTCCACCAGCCAAACGCCGTTGCGGCAGCGTCTGTTTCAAAGGCAACCAGCAGCAGGATCATTCCCCAATGGAGCCACCGCCGTTTTTGATCCGCGGAAATGCTTTCTTTGATCAGGCAATATAGAAATACCATATTCGCTGCAGTCTGTGCCGGCACCCAGAACATCCATGTATCAAAAAAGTAAATCCCGGTGATCACAGGCCCCAGCAAAACCGCCGCATCCGCAGCCCCCAAGGCCACCGCGGCGAAGACGCCGATCCTTTTTGTCTCCTGCAGAAAATATACAATAATTCCGCAGATAAACAGCATATAAAACAGCATGGATATACCCAGCACCGTTGTGTTGGTAATCAGGGAATCCTGCCAGAAATATACGCCGGTCGCGCTGTAGAAAAAGTAAAGCCCCGCAAAAAGAACGGCCATACCCAGCAGCCAGATGATTTGGCTGCCGGAGACGTGCAGCAGCGTGGAAAACAACGCCGTTCCCAGCAGCACGAAAGAAACGACCATAAACAAAAGCCCCATGTTTCTCTGCCGGCTGCCGCTTGAAAGGACATTTTTTTCAAAGCTTATATCGCCCCAGATGGCCATATTGGAAAGCAGCTCATCCACAGCCGTTTCATTTCCGAACCGGTGGGGATTGTGAACGGTCATGACGATGGGCTCCGTCCCGTTATCGGTAAAGGTATGGGGCGTCCATGCTTCGCCGCAGGCAGAATAGCCGTACAGGGGATTTTCATTATCTGTTTTGTAGAGGCCCTCTTCTTTTTGTATCGCAAGGTTGATGTGATTCGTGTACAAAGCGATCGGCACGCTTCCCTGTAAGGGGCCGATATATTCACCGTAAGGAGAAAGCAAATGAAAATGACCGCGCAGCGTCACGTCGCCCTTTGTTGCAGGGATATGCTGTCCCTCTACGATCTTCCGCCACGGCTCGTTGCCGATGCGATACTCGCCGTCAAAATAAACCTGCGCATACACGCCGGCTACAGCCTCCGTGCTGTTCGCCTTTCCCGACAGAAGCAGCACAACGGCAAGAAGGAACAAAACCAAAATTCCTGCCGCAGCGCACGGGCTCCCTTTAAACGCGTAAAATCTTCTTTTCTGGCCGGGCATGTTAACCTCCGACGGAATCAAGTCTGCCTGAGCACACAAATGATAATGCATTATAGCATAAAAGAATCGTTTTTTCCACTGCGCCGCAGCATACGCAGAAACAAAAACCACCTCTCGCCCTCGCCGCGAAAGAAATTCCCCTCCCCTTTCTTTTGCACAAAAATACCCACCCCAGTGAGGGGGATGGAAAGGATGGAGTTGTCCTCCGCCTTACACCAAAGAAATACCGAAACAGCAAGCCCGCCAAGACTTGCTGTTTCTTGTTCTGCGTGATAGAATGAATGCAATAAACTTGAATTGGCCGAAGAGATGAGAATTGGCAAAGATTGATAAACGCGATTATGGGAGGAAAATAATGAGTAATAGATTAAGATTATATGTACCATCGTTAGATGAACTATGGTATA
>JAFYVB010000010.1 GCA_017549335.1 Clostridia bacterium
AATTGAAGCAAAATATAGGGGGCATAAATATGCTGTTGAGGGATTGTTGTTGCTCTTAGATTACGCGTTTGATAAATTACATGCGGAAGCCGTTCATAATGATTTCGAAATTCATAGAGAAGCGGCACTACAGACACACTTATCCGCAGGGTTTAAGGAATATAAGCGAGAAAATGAAATAGTGGAACTTTTGATTACCCAAGAGCAGTGGAAGAACTTGAAAAAATGATTTTCAATTTAGAGAAGTGCATCCGGTTCATACATATTGAACTTCGTTCAATTGTCATCCCTCGTTCTAAAGAGTTCGGTCAATTCCAATTTGTCGAGTAGACAAAAATGAATTCCCCATCATTTTAGGAGGGCGCAATTATACGCACCGATTCGGTGCATTGCGTGGTAATGCAACATAAGCAAACGAGCATCCGGTTATTTGCCGGATGCTCGTTTGTTTATCGAAGGATACATTGTTCCTTAAGAATCCTCCCGCCCAAGGGTGGTTTTTTTGTGGTGGAGGCGAGGGGAATCGAACCCCTGTCCGAAGACCGAATTACGGCATTTTCTCCGAGCGCAGTACACATATTGAGTTTCCCTCATCGGAACGCCTGTGCACGGGCTTTCCATTTCGGTAGCTTCATAGTGCCGGCGCCGCCGCAAAGCTTAGGCGGGCCCGTTCCTCACATCAATGACGCTGCTTGCCAAAGCCGTGAGCGCTTTGGGGCAACGCGCAGCCATTAGGCCGCGAAAGCGTAATTGTTATTGTCAGTTAATTTTAATTCCCCGTTTTAACGAGGTCAGGGGCCTCGGCTCGCTTATATCGTCCTTCGCCATCCCCGTCGAAACCAGTACGCCCCCATGTTATTCCGCGCGCTGTTCGCGCACGGCACGGGCTGCTTCCAGCTTGGCGTCACGTTCGGCAGCGGATGCACGCTTATCGTGCAAATGCTTACCGACGCACACACCCAGCTCCAGCTTGACGCGGCCGTCCTTGAGATACAGCTGCAGAGGGATCAGCGTGTAGCCTTTGCGCTGCACCAGCTGCGCCAGCTTGCGGATCTCCGCCTTATGCATCAAAAGCTTTTTGGGCCGCATGGGATCGGTATTAAAGATATTGCCCTGCTCATAGGGGCTGATATGCATGCTCTCAACGAACAATTCGCCGTTTTTCACGTGCGCATAGCTCTCTTTGAGATTGACATGCCCCTGACGGATGGATTTTACCTCGGTGCCGTGCAGAGCAAGACCGCACTCGTAGGTTTCCTCCACAAAATAATCGTGGCGTGCGCGGCGGTTGCTCGCAATGGATTTGATACCCTTTTGTCTGGCCATACGCGCAGCTCCTTTCATATTTTGCGGCGGAAAATTATTATAGCATAATTCACGGATAATTGCAAATACGGGGTTTGCATTCCGCAAAACCGGCTGATACTATGCGGGAGGTGAAAAAACTATGCTGACCATCTTTTTCCGCGCCGTTATTCTTTACGGCATTTCCATCTGGGCCATCCGCATGATGGGCAAGCGGCAGATCGGCCAATTGCAGCCCTATGAGCTGGTGGCGGCGCTGCTGGTGGCAGATCTTGCCGCAGGCCCCATCGCCGGCAGCGAAACGCCGCTGCTGTACGGCATTATTCCCATTGCCGCGCTGATGCTCATGCATTCATTCATCAGCATTCTCGGGCTTAAGTTTCCCGCTTTCCGAAGATTTGTCAACGGCAGCTCCTGCATCCTGATCGAAAACGGCTGCATCCGCTACAAAGAATTATCCCGCGTATGCCTGACGGTATCCGATCTATTGGAGGACATCCGCGAAAACGGCGTTTTGTCCATTTCCGACGTGCAGACAGCCGTGCTTGAAACCAACGGCACCCTCAGCGTATTCCCCCGCGCTTTGGCCCGCCCCCTGACGCCCAAGGATATGCAGCTGTCCCCCGAAGAAGAAACTCTTTCCGTCATTCTGATCGCAGACGGCAAGGTGAGGGATGACGCGCTGACACAGACAGGCATTTCCCTGCCAAGGCTGCGCAAGCAGCTGAATCAATGGCATTTCCGCGATGAAACGCAGGTGCTTTTATGCTGCTATGACACGCCCGACCGGATTTTCGTGCAGGGGTATGACGCTGCTGTGCAGCCTGTGCGGGCGCTGATCGGGGATACCTGCATCACCCTCCGGGGAGGTCAGAAATGAAGCGACAGCTGATCCTTACGCTGTTTTTGCTGTTTTTCACCCTTTCTCTGGGGGTTCTTTGCGAAAACGGCAGCCGCCGCATTGCAAACCGGTTTCAAAGCGATATGCTCTCCGTCGCCCGGTCGTTGGCGGATGAAAACACAGATGCTGCCCTCAAATCGGCAGAAAATATCTATGCCGATTGGCAGGAAAAAAGCCGCCTTGTGCAGTTATGGGTCAATCATGCCGATATCGACCACGTCACCGAAAGCCTGCTGGATCTGCGCGCTGCGCTCATAGCAAAGGATTTTTCTTCCGCATTGAGCGCATACGCCCGCTGCGTGGAAAATTTCGGGCATTTACACCACCGGGATGCGTTTACATTGCGCAACCTTTTGTGATATAATGTAAAATGTTTTGGTATGTCCATTATTTTCCCCATGCAAAAGGAGCACGCAAGGCAAATGTCTTTCAAGAAATCCGAAATTTTCACCGTCCCGAACCTGCTGACCATCGTTCGTATGGCACTGATCCCCGTTTTCTGGGTTCTGATGATGGTGTACAATCTCAACGAATGGGCGCTGGCAGTTTTCGTAATCGCTTCTGCCACCGACGTGGTGGATGGCTTCATCGCCCGCCGGTTCAACCAGATCACAGACTTTGGCAAGCTGTTTGACCCCCTGGCCGATAAGCTGATGGTACTGTCCGTGCTGCTCACCCTGTGGCTGCGGGGCATCATTTCGGGGCTGGCCGTTTCGCTGATGACCTTCAAGGAGCTTTTCATGATCTTCAGCAGCGCTTACCTTTATAAGCGCAACGTAGTGGTACACAGCCTGTTCGTGGGCAAGTTCGCCCAGTGCGCCGTATGCGCCGCCCTGTTCCTCAGCTTCTTTTCCGGCTCCTTTGAAGGCATGACCTTCCAGCCGCACACCGTGCTTTTGTGGATCGGCATCGGCGCTGCCTACACGGCGATGTTCTCCTATACCCATACCATGATCCGCCAGCTGAAAGGCGTTGAAACCACCTATTCCAACCGCACCGACAAAGCAGACAAATAAGATTTTTATACAGGAGGGGCTCTACCATGCCTGACAAGAAAACTTTCTACATCACCACGCCCATTTACTATCCCAGCGGCAACATGCACATCGGCCACACCTACACCACCGTGGCTGCCGACAGCATGACCCGTTTCAAGAAGATGACGGGCCATGACACCTATTTCCTCACCGGCACCGACGAGCACGGTCAGAAGATCGAGCGCAAGGCCGAGGAAAAGGGCGTAACGCCCAAGCAGTATGTGGATGAGATCGTAGCCGAGACCAAAAAGCTGTGGAAGCTGATGGACATCCAGTACGATGATTTCATCCGCACCACCGATGAGCGCCATGAGAAGGTGGTACAGAAGATCTTCAAGAAGTTCTTCGATCAGGGCGATATCTACAAGCATGAATACGAAGGCCAGTACTGCACCCCCTGCGAGTCCTTCTGGACCCCCACCCAGCTGAAGAACGGCTGCTGCCCCGACTGCGGCCGTCCCACCGAGATCGTGCGTGAGGAAAGCTATTTCTTCCGTATGAGCAAGTATCAGGATTGGCTCATCGACTACATCGAGACCCATCCCGATTTCATCCAGCCCGCCTCCCGCGCCAATGAAATGCTCAATAACTTCCTGCGTCCCGGTCTGCAGGATCTGTGCGTGAGCCGCACCTCCTTCAAGTGGGGCGTGCCCGTTGATTTTGACCCCAAGCACGTAGTCTACGTATGGATCGACGCGCTCTCCAACTACATCACCGCCATGGGCTACATGAGCGATGACGAGACCCTCATGCAGAAGTACTGGCCTGCCGACGTACATCTGGTGGGTAAGGAGATCGTCCGCTTCCACACCATTTACTGGCCCATCATGCTCCATGCGCTGGGACTGCCCCTGCCCAAGCAGGTGTTCGGCCACGGCTGGCTGCTCTTTGGCGGCGACAAGATGAGCAAATCCAAGGGCAACATCGAATATCCCCAGCCCATCGTCGCCCGCTACGGCTCCGATGCTCTGCGCTATTACCTGATGCGCGAAATGCCCTTTGGCGCGGACGGCAACTACACCAACGAAGCCATGCTCACCCGCGTGAACGCCGACCTTGCCAACGACCTTGGCAATCTGGTCAGCCGCACGGTGGCCATGATCGAAAAGTACTTTGACGGCATCGTTCCCGCATGGAACGAAAACGCTGTGGATGAAGCGCTGGATCTGCCTCTGCGCGAGCATTGCGCCAACCTGCCCAAGCTGGTGGAAGAGCAGATGGACAAGCTCCAGTTCTCCCAGGCGCTGGTGGAGATCTGGAAGGTCATCGGCGAGTGCAACAAGTACATCGACGCCACGCAGCCCTGGGTACTGGGCAAGGATCCCGAAAAGAAGGATCGTCTGGGCAACGTCATGTTCATGCTGGCCGAATGCATCCGCTTTGTGGCCGTGCTGATCGCGCCTGTTATGCCCCGTACGCCCGAGCGCATTTTCAAGCAGCTGGGTCTCACCGATGAAACCCTCATGGGCTGGGAAGGCCTGAAGGAATTCGGCCTGCTGCCCGCCGGCACCAAGGTGGAAAAGGGCGAAGCGCTCTTCCCCCGTCTGGACGTGAAGAAGGAACTGGAAGCCCTTGCCACCGAAAAGGCGCCTGCCGCTCCCGCTCCCGCCCCCGAAAAGAAGGAAGAAAAGAAGCCCGAAAAGAAAAAGGAAAAGAAGGTGGAGATCCCCGAAGGCTGCGTGTCCATCGATGAATTCTTCCGCTGCCAGCTGCGCGTAGCCAAGGTCATTTCCTGCGAACGCGTGCCCAAGTCCGAAAAGCTGCTCAAGTTCACTTTGGATCTGGGTACCGAACAGCGCACCATCCTTTCGGGCATCGCCAAGTACTACGAACCTGAATATCTCGTAGGCAAAAACCTGGTGATCATCGCCAACCTGCCTCCCCGCAAGATGATGGGCATGGAATCCAACGGCATGATCCTCTCCGCTGTGGAGACCCGCGAAGACGGCAGCGAATACCTGCGCGTTCTCACCGTGGACGGCGACGTTGCCGCCGGTTCCGAGGTAGGCTGAGATGGTGCTGTTTGACACCCACTGCCATCTGGATGACGAGCGGTTTGACGAAGACCGCGAGGAAGTGATCGCCCGCATGCAGGAAACCGGGGTGAATATCTGCACCACCGTGGGCAGCGATATCGCCACTTCCCGCCGCTGCCTGGCGCTGGCCGAAAAGTACCCCTTCATTTGGTTTGCCGCAGGCGTTCATCCCCATGAAGCCAAGGATGCCGCTGACGGGTATCTGAATGAAATCGACGAAATGCTTTGCCATCCCAAATGCGCTGCGCTGGGTGAGATCGGTTTGGATTATTACTACGACCTCTCCCCCCGCGACGTGCAGAAGCGGGTGCTGGAAGAACAGATGGAGCTGGCGTATGACCGCCAAAAGCCTGTGATCTACCACGTGCGCGACGCCCACGGCGATATGCTGAGCGTGCTCAAGGCTCACAAGGATCGCCAGCCCAAGGGCGTTATCCATTGCTGCTCCGCCAGTGCGGAAGTGGTGCGGGAGTACCTGAAGCTGGGGCTGTACATTTCCTTTGCCGGTCCCGTGACCTTCAAAAACGCCGCCGGGCTTCTGGATGCTGCCAGGGCTGTTCCCAAGGATCGGCTGATGGTGGAGACCGACAGTCCCTATCTGGCTCCCGTGCCCATGCGGGGCAAAAGAAACGAGCCGGCCCATGTAAAGTATGTGATGCAAACGCTCTCCCGGCTGCATGAAGTCGATGAGGAAGAGATGGCTCACATCACAACGAAGAACGGGCTCAGGTTCTTTGGCATCCCTTTGGTATAAAAATTGATCAAAACGCCTTCGGATTCTGCATCCGGAGGCGTTTTCTTTCATATATTCCCCTACCGGGAGGTGGAAACCGTGTACTCATGCCCTCAAAATCCCCTGAAGACCGCCTGTTACCGCTCAGGAAGCCGGATATTTTTTCTGATCGGGATCGCACTGATTCTTCTGGGGCTGTTCCTGCTGATTTTCTGCGTTCCTTTGTGGTTTTATCTGGCGCTTCTGGGAATCGCCCTGGTGGTTCTTGGGCTGATCCTGCTGCGAAAATAACAAGGAGGAAATAAAATGGCCGTAAAAGTCGTATGCGTCAAGCTTCCGCGCCCGCTGCGGGGCATCTTCCGTCTTTTTTTAAGAAAAAATCAGAAAAACCCTTGACATTTTTCTCAAAAACTGATAACATTACTTGCGGCTCGAAAAGAGCCTGGTGCCACAGACAGCAGGTATGCGCAAGCAATTAAAGACGAAAGTCGCCCGCCGAGGTACAAGCGAGTATTGTTAACAATGCCCTTGTGCCATGCACAGGGGCTTTTTTCATTCTCAGCCGGACGGAAGGTGAAAAGAATGAGCAAGAATCTTGAACTGAAGAAGGTCGTCGTTTCTGAGATCAGCGAAAAGCTGAAGAACGCGCAGAGCATGGTCGTCGTCAGCTACAAGGGCATCACCGTTGAGGAAGTGACCGAACTGCGTAACCAGTTCCGCGCTGCCGGCGTTGAATACTGCGTGCTGAAGAACACCCTGGTCCGCCGCGCTCTGGCCGAGCTGGAGATCACCGGTCTGGACGAGCATCTGGAAGGCCCCAACGCTTTCGCGTTTGGTATGACCGATCCCGCCGCTCCCGCCAAGATCGTGTACGACTTCATCAACAAGACCAAGAACGACGGTCGCATGACCGTTAAGGGCGGCCTGATGGGCACTGAGGTGCTGGACATCAACAAGGTCAAGGCCCTGAGCGAACTGCCCAGCAAGGAAGTTCTGCTGTCCCGTTTGGTCGGCAGCATCCAGGCTCCCGTTGCCAAGCTGGTCTACTTCCTCGAAGCGCTGCGCAAGCAGCAGGCCGGCGAAGAGTAATCGCCGCCTGATTCCCCACTATCCAATCATAAGAAAAGAAAATTGTAGGAGGTCATTGTCATGACTCATGAAGAATTCATCAATGCCATCAAAGGCATGACCGTTATCGAGCTCATGGACCTGGTTAAGGCCCTGGAAGCTGAATTCGGCGTTTCCGCCGCTGCCCCCGTTGCCGCTGCCGGCGCTGCTCCCGCTGCTGCCGCTGCTCCCGCTGAAGAGCAGACCGAGTTCGAGGTTGTTCTGGTTGACGCCGGCGCCGAGAAGATCAAGGTTATCAAGGTTGTTCGCGAAGTCGTTTCCGGCCTGGGCCTGAAGGAAGCCAAGGAA
Organism: Clostridia bacterium; assembly: GCA_017549335.1. Lineage (GTDB taxonomy): Bacteria > Bacillota > Clostridia > Christensenellales > Aristaeellaceae > SFMI01. Next base: position 7,429 of record JAFYVB010000010.1, read on the forward strand.
TTCGTGGAAGCCGCTCCCAAGACCCTGAAGGAAGGCGTTTCCAAGGAAGACGCTCAGAAGATCGTCGAGCAGTTTGCCGCCGTTGGCGCCAAGTGCGAAATCAAGTAATTCACCTTCTGAATTACAACAGCCTGTCCAATTTGGACAGGCTGTTTTTTGTTATCTGCAATAGATTTCAATGGCCTTTTGCACAAACGCCGCCGTACCTTCGCCGCCTACGCTGTCGATGCTCTGACGGAAGCGATCATACTGCGTGTACATCAGCCCCAGATTACTGAGGATCTCCTTTGTGCAGGTATAGAAATTATCCGTAATAAACTGCTGCAAGGCCTTGATTTTTTCCTGCACTTCGGCCTCTTCCGGCTGACGGTCTTTCAGTTCCCCCATTTCGCCGAACATCGCCATCATGGTTTCCGCTGCCTGCCGATGTTGATCCGGCGTTACCTTTCTGCTGGCATACTCCTGCCATGCAGCGGTTTTTCCCCATTTTTCAAAGGCTTCTTCCCTGTAGTTTTCCATTTCTTTTCGATCCAGTGCGTCAAACATATACTTTTCCGCTCCTTCTTTTTCAATTGTGCAAGCACGGACAATCAGCTTTTCCAAATGCTCCCGTTCTTTTTCCAGCAGCGCAATCTGCTGCCGCAGCGCCTTGTGCAGGTCAAAATTCGGGCTGTCCAGCATCGTTTTGATTTCTTTCAGGGGAAAGCGCAGCTCACGGAACAGCAGTATGCTCTGCAGACGCATCAGCGTTTCGTGATCGTACAGCCGATACCCCGCCAAAGTCACTTGGGCCGGCGGCAGCAAGCCAATCGCATCATAATGGTGCAGCGTGCGCACGCTCACCCCCGTTATCTGGCTTACTTCATTTACCGTGTACATTCCCGCTTCACCTCCTGTATACCCATTATAAACCCTGACGCAGCGTCAGGGTCAATAGGGGGCTGCAAATTATTTTACTTTACTTTTTTGCCGCTATGCGATAAAGTATACATATCTGGGTTTTCGAAAGCGAGGTGTTATTTTGAAGCAATTTTTCGCCGCTGTGCTGCTTGCCTGTATGCTTCTTCTGCCTGTTATGGCCGAAGAAGAGTTCTCCTATCAGCAGATCATCCCCAAGCCGCACATTACCGTTCTTGCGCCCGCCGCAAGTCAAAGCTATGACGAAGGCGGCAAGCTGCATATCAAGATCCGCGGCGAAAACGTGACCTCCCTGAAAGCCGTTTTGCATTATGACGGGCAGGATTACATCTGCACTGCAGAGGGAAATCTGCTGGAATACACCTTTGAAACCCCTCAGTATACCCTCGGCGCCACCCTTACGGTAACAGGCTACGGCGGATCGGATCGCTACGGCTACCCCATGGAAACCGCGCGCGTGATCGAGATCCTCGCTCCCCGCGAAAAGCTGTTCAGGGATATGTTCGCGCTGGCGGAAAAGAATTTCAAAGACCCCTATTATTACCATGCCCCCGCTCAGGAAGACTGGGATCGCGGCATCTGCAAAAACTTTGTCATGCGTATGTTTGACACCTTCAAGGATGCCTATCGCATGAAGGAGTATCCCGATCTCCCTGTATATATGCCAAAAAACAATTCCAAGGTCAACTGCAAGCCCTACGATTACGGCATCGAATGGCGATATGATACCGCCGACATGGGCAATCCCTTTGAGATCGCGGCACAGTTCAAGTACGATACCTCCCTTTCCAAGGAAGAAAACATCGCCCTGTGCCGAAAGCTGCTTGAATCCGTTGAAGCCGGCGACTTTTTCCAGATGACCGGCGATTATTACTACGGCAAGGGCGCCCACAGCCTGCTGTTCATTGCCGACTACAACGCCGCCAACGATTCCGTCTACTGGACGGACAGCAACATGAAAAACGACAACGTCAATGGGTATCACTACGGCTATATGCAGTATAACGCCACCCGGGACATCGACTGGTTTATCGACGCCGTGTGCTACAAAAACCACGGCTGCACGCTTTACCGCCTGCGGAACGATCTGTTCATCAAGTAACGCAGCCTGTAGCGTCTCCCCTTGTCCCACATATACAGGCCGCGCCAGCCGTTGCGGCGGATCTCCCGCAGCGCATCGTTTTTCTCCCGGGTTTCCGCCATGTGACGGATAATATAATAAAGCATACAAAAATCCCTCCTGTGTATACGGTGCGCAGGAGGGATTCTTTTTATGCACGGATATCCGCATTTTTCATAATATATACTGCAAACCTTTCAGAGAGGAGCATTTCTATGACCGATCAGGAAAACCGCAGCCGTTCGCCTTTTTCCCAGCTTTCCTATGCAGAACAGCAGGAAAAATGGCGGACGTGGCGTTCAAAGCCCCTTCCGTATCAGGATTTTTCCGTTCCCGCCCCGCAGGCCGAAACGCCTCCGCCGACGCCGCCGGAGCCGCAGCATTTCATGCCGCCCAGCCACAAAAATCTTGACCGTGTGCACGCCCGCATATCGGCGGCCGTCGCCCGTGCCGGTGCTTTCACACCCTTTACATCCAGGGAATAAGCAGCATTTTTGCCGCCGAAAGCGTGGTTTTTCCCATCATCAGCTGCACCAGCCACAGGATAAACAAATGCCCGGGATATGCTGCGTACGCCGCCCATTTGGGGAAGGCCGTACGCTTTTTGCTTTGCATCAGAATAAAAGGCAGCGCCAGCAGCGCAAAGGTCTGCAATCTGAAAAACGCGCCGAAGAACTTTGAATCATACAAAGCAAAGGTCAGACTGCCGGGCATTGTAAGCCGATAGCCGAAAAGCGAAGTAACCACGCTCGAGCTTTGACCCCAGTACAGGCAAAATATCGCCATCCCCGCCGCCAATGCACCGCGTCTTTCACGGCACAGATACAAAAGAATAACCAGCACCACGCCCATGGCGCCGTAATCGACCTTTACAAACTCGGTGCACAAAACCGCCGCCAACGGCGCCCAGACGTGGCTGCCGTTTCTTCTTATACGAATTCCCGCAATGGCAAAATACCCCAGCAGCAGCGTAAACAGAATATTGAGCTGATCCCATCCGTGATTGAGGGCGATCATATAAAAGGGCTGGGAGATGACGGCTGCCATAAACATCCGCAGCGCATATTTCAGCGGCCTGCGCGTATATACCGTCCCCACCACCAAGCACCATGCATACAGCGGAAAGGCAATGCGCCCGACCATGCGCAGTTCGGGAATATTCTTATAAATGCGCACGCCCGCATGATCGGCGATCATAAAAATGAGCGCCCACAGTTTCAGCGCACCGGTATCCAAGTTACCGGCAATCTCTTTTTGCCGCATCGTGCATCCCCCCCGACATCAGTATAGCATATCCGGAGCCGGCGGAAAAGCGCCAAATAGTCTGTCCCGCCCTGTCACGGCACTTATTTCAGCCGTGTTCGGACGGGACAGGAAGTTTTTTTGCCTCTCATGTATATATAAAGCCGCAGGGCGGCGATTGCTTTCCCTTGCACCTGTATGGTATCAAAGGGATATGAACCGTATTTGAACTCAATATCAATAATTTGTAATTTTTATATTGTTTTCCTTTTCAGCGGCATATGATAGAATAATCTGAGAAAGGAGAGGAAGTATGCAGTCTTTTGAAAAAACACATTTGCGTGTATTGCTTGTTGCCCTGCAGCCGCAAAACGCACTGAAGATGCTGGACAAGCCGGGGATCTGCGTATGCGGCATTGCCGACCGGATCCGGGAAGCCATGCATATGCTTCCCTCTCTGCAGCCCCATGCCGTTGTATTCTTCGATCCCGCACCTGCCCTTGCCCAAACCTTGAATAAGATCGGTGATCTTCTGCCCATCGCGCCGCCGCGCATCATCTGCCGGAAGGAAGAACGCTGCGCTGTCGACGCCGTGTTTGATCCAAACGATCTTTCCTCGCTTAGCAGTGCTGTTTTTTCCGCGTGTGATGCTCCCATCAGCATGCTGGCTGCCCCTTCCTTTGACAGGCGGCTTTCCCTTGCGCAATCGCTTCTTGATTCCCTGGGGATGCCCCAAGCCCTCAAAGGTCGAATGTGCATTGCCTGCGGCGCGGCATGGCTCAGTGCTTTTCCCCATCCCGTACCTCCCGCGCAGCATCTGTGGTATCCCCGTTTGGCAAAAGCATTCGGCACCACGCCCGCAGCCGTCGAGCGGCGCATCCGCAGCGCCGTGGAAAGCACATGGCTTCACGGCAATCTGCAATCACAAAGCGAGCTGTTCGGCCTGACCGTCAGTGCCGAGCGCGGAAAACCCACCAACGCCGAATTTTTATTTCTCCTCAGCGAGCACATCCGGCGTCTGATGCGCTGACCGATTGTACATACATCCAAAATCCCTCGCCTGCCTCGCTGCGTACGTATTTGTATCCCTGCAGCGCCTTTGGCTGCATCAGACCGCCTTTTGCCCGCACGGCATAGGCGGTTTTTACGATGCGCCCGTGTTTTGCGGCATAGCCTGCAAAACATATTCCCCCGCTGCCGGGAATCATTGTAAACCGCCATGGCTGCGGAAGAATACGCACAGGCTTTCCGCTTTCCATCAGCGTACGCAGCTTTTCATAGCCCCCGGGCCATATTCGGCGCGGCAGCGCATCCACAGGCGAAATGTGAAGACGTGTTCTGTATACCACCGGCGGTATTTTTTCGGGCATCATCTGCGTGGTTTGTACTTCCTTCACTTCGATCTTCGCTTTCGGCGCTGAAAGTATCCGGACTTCTTCATAGGAGATCACCTCGGCATCATACAGCGCCACGTCTCCCTTTTCATCTGCGATATACAGCGGCATATCCGCAATAACCGTTTTTATATTTCCCCTGCCGTCGCTTTCAGCTTGGCCTTCGCCGCCCAGCGTATATACGGTATGGGGTCTCAGACCACCCAGCATCACTTCGTATTCTCCCTGTGCATTGCGTTTTCCCCAGCCGAAAGCATTCCCTATGCCCATCAATCCGATATATGTGCGCATTCTTCTCCCTCCTGCAGCATTTTATGATGAAACGGGCGAAAGATGCTTGTATGTCCGCGTTTTTTTCGGTATAATGAATCAAATCTTTCAGAAAGGTATGCTTTTATGCATTTTTTATTGACAAACGATGACGGCATCGACGCCGTCGGTCTGAAGGCGCTGGGCACCGCCGTACTTGAAAAAGGCCACACGCTGACCGTCTGCGCTCCGCAGTCGCAGCAGAGCGCCACCAGCCATTCCGTTACGCTCCATGCACCGCTTCTTGTAAAGGAAGTGAAATGGGAGGGTGCCAAAGCCTATGCTGTGGCAGGCTCGCCTGCCGACTGTGCGCGCATGGGCGTGGAACTGAGCGATGCGCCCATTGATTTTGTGTTCTCGGGCATCAACAACGGCGATAACGCCGGTACCGCCATCTATTACAGCGGCACTTTTTCCGCCGCCCGCGAAGCGCGGATGCTGCGTCTTAAGTCCATGGCCGTTTCGATCAAGCCCCACGCCACATGGGATATGCTCATGCACCTTGCCCGTCTGGCCGTGCGCATTGCCGAAGCCTTTGAACATACCGATCTGCCGCGGATGTGCGTGATCAATCTGAATGCGCCGGCGCTGCCTGCAGAAGAATTAAAGCCCCTGCGTTTGGCGCCCGTCAGCCGCAGCTTTTTCCTGGACAGCTACGAAAAACGCACCGATCTGCGCGGCAATCCCTATTTCTGGCTCAAGCCCGGCATCGTGATGGAAAAAATCGAAGAAGGCAGCGATCTGGATCTTTTGAGCAAGGGCCACATCACCTGCTCCTTCGTGCTCCCCTGCCCCGATTGCAACGGGGAATATACAGAAAAAATGCAGGATTTCTTTCAATAACCTTGCATTTTTAGTCGCAATACAGTATAATATATGCGTTCTTGTACCGAAATACGCTTTTTTCGAGGTGAAATTATGCAAGATACGCAAAATATGATCCAGCGGCTGAACCTGAGCGGCAAAAAGCTGAGCAAGTCTCACCGCCGGATTGCCGAATATATTGTAGCGCATTATGATAAAGCTGTTTTTATGACCGCTGCCAAGCTGGGCGAAATGGTGGACGTGAGCGAAAGCACTGTAGTTCGCTTTGCCGTGGCGCTGGGATATGAGGGCTATCCTCAGCTGCAGCGTAGTTTGCAGGAGCTTGTACGCCATCGGCTCACCGTCACCCAGCGCTTTGAGATGTCGGCGGACATCGACACGCAGAACGTGCTGCCCACCGTTCTCAAAACGGATATGCAGAACATTCGCGCCACCATTGACGAGATCGACGAGAAGATTTTCCGTCAGGTGGTCGAATCCATCAACGGCTGCAAGCGGCTGTATATTCTGGGTCTGCGTTCGGCGGCGCCCCTGGCGCAGTTTGCCGGTTATTATCTGCACTATATGTTTGACGACGTCCGTGTCGTCGCCGCAGGCACTACCGACGTTTTCGAAGCCATCTCCCGTGTAGAGGAGGGCGACGTGCTGCTGGGCATCAGCTTCCCGCGTTACTCCAGCCGCACCATCGAAGCCATGGCCTTCGCCCGTGCTCATAACGCCAAAGTCATCGGCCTTACCGACGGCGCCATGAGCCCGCTGCACGACGTGGCGGATATCTGTCTTTCCGTACATACGGACATGGCCTCCTTCGTGGATTCCATGGCCGCCCCCATGAGCGTCATCAACGCGCTGATCGTAGCGCTTGGCATTCAGAACCGCGAAAAGCTCAACGCACGGTTCAAACAACTGGAAGAGGTGTGGGACGCATACAGCGTCTATATGAATGAAAGCAAATGATGTAATTGTCATCGGCGGCGGCGCGGCGGGCCTTTCTGCCGCGCTGTTTGCTGCGCGTGCGGGTGCACGCGTTACCCTGCTGGAAAAGAATGAAAAGTTCGGCAAAAAGCTTTATATTACCGGCAAAGGCCGCTGCAATCTGTGCAATGCCTGCGATACCGAGGAGTTTTTGCGCAATGTACCGCGCAACCCGCGCTTCCTTTATTCCGCGCTGAAATTTCTCTCCCCCGACGCACTGCAAGCGCTGATGCATGAGCTGGGCTGTGAAACCAAGGTGGAACGCGGCAACCGCGTTTTCCCCGTCAGCGATCACGCCAGCGACGTTTCCCGCGCCTTCATGGACGGTCTGCGCGGTCAGCAGCTGAAGATCGGCGTCACCGTCAAGGATATCGAGATCACCGATAACCGCGTCACCGCCGTCCTCGCAGAGGATGACCAGGGCGTCCGCCGCATTCCCTGCGACGCCTGCATCGTTACCACCGGCGGCGTCAGTTATCCCGTCACCGGCTCCACGGGCGACGGTTATACCTTCGCAAAGAAAGCCGGGCATACCATCGTGCCGCCGCTGCCCGCGCTGGTTCCCCTTGTCATCAAGGAGGATTGGGTCAAGCAGCTGCAGGGGCTTTCTTTGAAAAATGTTTGCTTAACCGCCCGTGTTCATGGTAAAATAAAATTCAGCGAGCAGGGCGAGATGCTTTTCACCCATTTTGGCATTTCAGGTCCTCTCGTACTGACGCTGTCCAGCGCTTTGGCTGCCTGTAATTGGCAGGACGTGCAGCTGACGCTTGATCTGAAGCCCGCTTTGTCCGAAGAACAGCTCAATGCCCGCGTGCTGCGCGATCTGTCCGCAGCGCCCCGGAAGCAGTTCCAAAACATTCTCCCCGGTTTGCTGCCTGCACGCATGGCCGAGATTTTCCCGGCGCTTATTCATGTGGAAGGCACGAAGCAGTGTGCGCAGATCACCGCCGCCGAGCGCGCGCGCTTGATCGGACAGCTCAAATCCCTGCCCATGACCGTGCTTTCTGCCCGCCCTATCGCCGAAGCTATCGTCACCTGCGGCGGCGTAAGCACCAAAGAAGTGGCGCCTGCCACGCTGATGAGCAAAAAAACGGAAGGGCTGTTCTTCGCCGGCGAAGTGCTGGACGTGGACGCCTATACCGGCGGCTTTAACCTGCAGATCGCCTTCTCCACCGGCGCGCTGGCAGGCAGCAGCGCTGCCAATTATCATACTGACCGTACCTGACGGAAGGACACTTTACCATGCATTACATCGTACTGGATCTGGAATGGAACCAGCCTTTATCCTACAATTCCTCCGCTTACCGCGCTGTGGGCGGAAAACTTTTGTTTGAACTGATCCAAATCGGCGCTGTCAAGCTGAATGAAAACCTCGAAGTTGTCGACACTTTCAATCAGCTGATTCAGCCTACCCATTACGTTAAGCTCCACCCCCGCATCAAGCGCATCACAGGCATCACCCAGGAGGATCTGTGCGACGCCCCGCAGTTTGCCGAGGCCGCCGGCCGCTTCCACGGTTGGTGCGGCGAAGACGCCGCGCTGCTGACCTGGGGCTGCGACGATATTTCCGTGCTGCAGCAGAACCTTGATTTCTTTGAGTGCGGTCATCTGCCCTTCCCCGGCTTTTACGATATGCAGCGTCTGTACGGCGAATTGGTGGGCGATACCAAAAACCGTGCCGGTCTCAAATCCGCCATGGAGCATTTTGAAATCGAGCCCGATGAGAATATGCCGTTTCATAATGCGCTCAACGACGCATATTATACGGCACTGGTCTTTCAGAAGTTCCCCGAGCCCAGGAAAGTGCTTAGCTGCCCACAGACCGCCCGCAAGCTGGTGCACGAAGACCGCGCTTCCCGTCATCAGAAATGCGATATCATCCGCGTTTCCCGCATTTCCGAAGCCATGCGCGGCAAGCATACCCAAACGCCTCCCTGCCCCACCTGCGGCAAGCGAAACGAGCTTTCCGCCGATTATCTCACCCTTTCCGACGGCGCGCAGCAGGCGCTGTGCATCTGTCCGGATCACGGGCTTTTCACCGTTCGCATCAAATTCCAAAAGGATGATACCGGCCGCCGCGTAATGGTGCGCTCCTGTGCGCTGAGCGATGAGCAAAGCCCCGCCTATATCTCCACCAAGCTGCTCCAATGGCAGAATAAGCTTTCTGTCCAGCGTGCTGCACAGGAAGCACAGAAGGAAGCTGAATGAACATGATCCGAATCACCTGTAACGGGAAAGAATACCTGAGCGAGAGAGAAATCACTGTCGCTCAGGTTTTTTCGCATCTTTTATCCGAAAATCATCCGACTGCGCTGGGCGCTTTCTGCGGCGGACGCGTGCTGGAGCTTAAAAGCATTCTGAAAAAAGATTGCGCCCTTACGCCCATCACCTTCGCCCACGAAGAAGGCCGCCGCATCTATGAACGCTCACTGCGTTTCATTTTGCTGCTGGCCGTGCGCCGCTGCTATCCCGAAGCAAAGCTCCGTATCGAGCACTCCATTGGCTTTGGGCTGTACTTTGAGATCGAAAACAAGCGCATTGTGCTGTCCGACGCCAAGCTTTTGGAAGATACCATGCGCGAGATCGTGGAGGAGGATCTCCCCTTCACCCGCTCAAAATGGTCGCGCCATGAAGCCATAGATTATTTCAAAAATCTGGGCTGGACGGATAAAGCCGATCTGCTTTCCTACCGTCCTTACGATTATTTCCACATTTACGAATGCGGCGGACTGGCAGAATACTTTTACGGCGCCATGCTTCCCTCCACCGGCATGGCCAAGGCATTCTCGCTGCGCTATCATCCGCCGGGGCTGATATTGCAAATGCCCTCGCCCCAGGATCCTCACGTGCCTGCACCCTACGTTTCGCGCCCCAAGCACATGGCCACTTTCTTTGAAAGCAATTACTGGTGTGAAGTGTTGGGATGCCGGAATGCCGCCGATCTCAACAAGCTGATCGCAGACAACCGCCTGCGGGAGTTTATCCGCATCAACGAAGCGCTGCACGATCAATCGCTTTCCCGCATCGCAGAGGACATCCTTCGGATGGACGCCCGCGCCATTTTCCTAGCCGGTCCCTCCAGCAGCGGTAAAACCACCACCGCCAACAGGCTGAAGATCCATCTGCAGGTGCTGGGACTGCGTCCCGTGCTGATCTCCATGGACGATTTCTATCTGAACCGTCCCGACGTTCCGCTGGACGAACAAGGCAAGCCCGATCTTGAATCGCTGTATGCGCTGGACGTAAAGCTGTTCCGCCGGTGCATCCGCGATCTGCTGGACGGCCATGAAGTCGTGATGCCGCAGTATGATTTTTCCACAGGCATGCGCAAAAAGGACGGGCATCCCATGCGCATTGAGCATAATCAGCTCCTCATCATCGAGGGCATTCACGGGCTCAATCCCGAGCTTCATGAAGGGTTTGACCGAAGCGAGATCTGTAAATTCTACCTGTCGGAGCTGACGTGCCTGAATCTTGACGACCACAACCGCATCCGCACCACCGATGCAAGATTGCTTCGCCGCATTGTGCGCGATTATCAGTTCCGCGGCACAACGCCCGAAAGAACGCTTTCCATGTGGGACAGCGTGCGCGCCGGCGAAGAAAAGTGGATCTTCCCCTATCAGGAACAGGCAGACATCGTTTTCAACACGGCGCTTCATTATGAATTGCCCGTGCTCAAACCCATCGCCTACAATATGCTCAGCCATATCACGCCCGAAGATCCCAATTACTTCCGCGCCAAGCGTCTGATCCGTATCCTTGATTATTTCCTGCCCATGCCCGAGGATACGCTCAATGAGATTCCGCCTTTGTCCATCCTACGCGAATTCATCGGTGGAAACACGCTGTATCAGGCTCCCTGAACGCCCTTGAATTTCCCATGATAAATGATCGCCTCCCTGCGCACAATAGCCGCGAGGAGGCGATTTTCTGTGAAAAAAGTCATTATCATCACCCTTTGCATAGCCGCCGCGCTGACGCTCGCCGGCTGCACCACCAATGCCGATCCCCTGCCGGGCATGAATTCCGGTGCGCCCATGACGTCCCCTATGACGTCCCCCATGACCTCGCCTATGGCAAGCGGTTCGCCCACGTCCACCACGCTCCCCGAAGCAGCAAAAGAGATGCTGACGGACACCGTGGTTAAGATCATGGGCACGGAGGATGCGCTCAACGCATCCCGTCAAATCCGCGACGCCGTCACCAAGCTGACCGAGGTGGATACCGCCGTTTGCGCCGCCGCAGGCAACAGCGCCGTGATCGGTGTAACGTACAATAATTCCTATCAGGGGAAAATGGATGACCGGCTGCGCGGCATGATCCACACGCGGGTAAAGACCATTCATCCCGGCATCACTTCGGTTTACATCACCGATGATCCCGCCGTCAGCAACGAAATTGCATCCTTGTATCAGATGCTGCAAAGCGGCAGCTCCTACGCCACGGTAGAAAGCAGCCTGAAAAAGCTGACCGCAGGCATGGAGCCCTATCAGGAGGGGCGATGAACCGCTCCCTTGTGTGGATGCGGCGCACTTTACAGTGCGCCGTATTTGTGTGCCCGCTCGCACTTTTGTCTCCTTTTCTTTCAGGCCTATTTCAGCTGGCAGGCTCCCTTGCCTATATCCTGCCCGCGCCCATTGCCGCACCTATATGGAAAAAGCGGCAGGAAGACCCCGCCGCCTTGATCCTGCGCATCCTGCTTTGCTGTTCAGCCGCGCTTCTGATCAGCCGTCTGCCTGCGCTTTTCATTCTCCTCTTATTCCCTGATATCCATTTTCTTTCGCTGATGCTGGTACGGTTTCTCACAGCGGCAAGCAGTATCCTCCTGCAATGCGCGCTGATCGACCGCTTCCCCCGCAACCCGCCCAAAATACACCTTGCGATCTGCATTTTTCTTATTTTATTTATCTTTTGTACACGATCAGGCGCGTAGAAAGCGGCAGTACGCTTTCGGGCGCATAGGCAGAAATATGCTCGTTAAAGCTCTTCACGGACGTTTCAGGCAGCCGATATCTCTTCATCACGTCCCACAGCCGCTCGCCGGGCTGCGTCACGTACATGGCCAGACAGCGCAGCGGTTCGCTGTTTTCCTCCCTTGCCACATTTTTCAGCACCGTCACCTTTTCACACCGAACGCCCGAAGCGCACAGTCCCACCACGCACCTGATCTCCGCCCGGTCGCCTGCAATGGCAGAGGCCTCCACGTGCGAAGCGGTCAGCGACAGCATATCCTCCGCCTGTGCTTCGCAGGGGAAGGATAGGCGCATGGGTTCTTCACAGGTATAGGACAGGGGAATGCCGCTGTCCTCGGTCATATAAAGGAGGGTCGTACGCAGCAGCAGATCCACATTCAGCCTGCCGCCCATCTCTTTCGCTCCCGCCAGCACAGGCTTTGCAAAGGCTGCCAGAATGGTTTTGATACGCGGCGCACCTTCCGGCAGCATCACCTGCACGCGGCCGCTTTCGGCCGATTGCTCATTCAGCAGCGCCGTACAGAAGCTGACCGGCTCATCTTCCGCCGTGATCTCCCCCGCATCGGTGGAAAACACATCCGTCAGCAGGCTTATTTCCTGCTCGCCGATGGCTTCCAGCTTCACCTGAAGTCCCACTTCCGCCCGCAGGATTTTGCCCGTTTCATCCCCCTCCAACGCTGCTGCAGCATCGGTCACAAAGGCCGCAGCAGACATCAAATCGCCGATTTCTCCGCTGAGCGTGACCGTCTGCTCAAAGGGCATGGCATGCGTGGATACGACCACGGGACGCCCCGGAATCGTGGAAGAAAAGCATACCGACAGATCGATATTTCCCGTCACCGCAGCCCGTCCGTCAGCGCCGCCCACGATATCCTCCACCCGCACTTGGGCGCCGGCAAACAGCACTTCCGACGCATTGAGGGCTTCGGAGATCTCAAATTCTCCGCGGATCAATCCCTGTGCGATGCCTTCCCCCACAACGCGGCGGATTTTCAGATATTTTTCAAGTGCTTCCGCATCCTTTTCCTTCACAGATGAAACGACGCTTACCTCCTGCGATACGACGGCTTCGGCGTAAATATTAACGTCGGCTTTCAGCAAAAGCCTGCCGTTGAACACCCGCGACGCGATTTGCGTTACCTCGCAGGCAGGCGTGAAGCGGACGTTTTCACAGGAACTTTCCGCGTTCAGCGTACGGGAAAAGTCCTGGCTGACTTCAGCCACCTTCACTCTTGTCAGATCCCCCTGGGCGTACAGGGCCTTGAAATCCACATGGCCCGAAACCGTCACGCGATTGCCCGTGCCCTCGCATACCACGGGAACCACCGTTGCATCGGTGTACAGGATCCTTACTTCATCCCTGAGTCCCCCGGGCAAAAGCACCTCTGCTTCCACCGCTGCCTGCTGCGGCACGGCGCGCAGCATTTGACACGAAAACACCGTTTCCTTTACAAATTGAACGCTCATAGCACAATCCCCCTTTATTTCTTTTTCATGCTATGGAGGAAGATTTTCAAATATGCGTGTCACCGCCGCCGAAACAGGTCTATTTTTGTCATATCCCTTGATTCACCGAAGGATTTGTGCTATAATCGCAACTAATCAAACATTCTCATAGAGAGGCCTTTCATGCATTACGCCTATCAGTTAAAGCCCCATCAAAACGCCCGATATCAACAATCTCTGTTTGAGTTAAGCAGAAAAGAGCTTGAGTGCATGCTCCTTTCCTGCGGCATAAACGTTCCCGTAACCGAACGTGTGCTGGGCGGCACACCTTTTCTTTGTTTTGAATGCGACACGCTGCCTCCGGCGGCAGCCGCCTTTCTTGCCGCGCATTCGGGATTGTATCTGGCGGCGGAACTGAAAGAGGACCTGCTCAGGCCCCTTTCCCTTCCCCGGCCCGATTATCTGCCCCCCGATATGCCTGATATTCTCAAATACAAGGGGAAAACCAACACCGCTTTCACCCATCTGATGATCAACCTTGCCCTTGCGGCAGGCGAAATGTACAAAGCCCCCGCCCCCTGCATTCTGGATCCCATCTGCGGCCACGGCACCACACTTTTCTGCGCGCTGACGCGAGGGATGAACGCCGTGGGCATCGACAGCGACCGCAAGAGCATCACGGAAGGCGCAATGTATGCGCAAAAATGGCTGCAGCAAAATCGCGTCAAGCATACCTGCGAACGCACGGGGCGTACCGTTCCCGGAGGGAAAAATGCCCCCGAAACCCATATCACAGCGCTGCTTGATGAAAAGCGTTCTGTCTCCTTCCTGTTGGCTGATACAAGAAGCGCCCTGCATCTGATGCGTAAAAAGCCTGCCCATGCGCTGGTTGCCGATCTGCCCTACTGCGTACAGCACGCCCCCACGGAAAACGGGCGCATGAGCACCCTTGAAACATTGCTCAGTGATGCGCTGCCCGCATGGCGTCAGTCCCTGCTTCCGGGCGCAGCCGCGGCAATTTCCTTCAACACCTACACGCTTAAACGCCATACGCTGCAAAAACTGATGGAAGACGCCGGCTTTACGGTGCTCACCCAAGCTCCTTATGACAGCTTCGAACACTGGGTCGAGCAAGCGGTCAACCGCGACGTGATCGTTGCCCTGAACCCGAAAAAATAACGCAGTCTTTTCCGTATATCAAGGAGGATACTACATTGTACAGCAAAGAAAATTTTGAATCCATGACCGTTATCGAACTGCGCAAGATCGCCCGCGAAAACGGCGTTACCCTCAGCGCAGGTATTTCAAAGCAGGGCATCGTGGACCGTCTGTGCGAAAAACTCGTTCCTGCCGCACCCGCCGAAAAGGCTGCAGAGCCCGCCCCTGCGGTGCGCCGCGCCGCTTCCATTGTAACGGATGATGAGGATACCCCCGTTTTGACGCCCAACGTCGCTTTTACGCGCACTGTACCCTCCTCTCCTGCGCCCGCCCGTCCCGCGTCTGCGCAGCCCGCTGCGCCTGTTCGTCCTGCCATGCAGCAGCCCACCGTGAACCGCGGCAACGTTCCCGGAACGAATAAGCCCGTATTTTCTCTGGAAGGCGTCCGCGCCTGGCATAATCCCCGCACCTCGCCCACGGGCTACGGTCAGCAGCGTCCCCCCCAGCGTCCGCAGCAGCCCGTTTCGCCTTACGGACAGCCCCGTCCCATGCAGCGTCCCTTCCAGACTGTGTCCCGTTTCGGTCCCGACGCCAACCTGACGCCGCCTGCCGAAACGCCCGCAGCCGAAACTTTGCCGCATATTGAGCCTGCTGCCGAGATCGCTCCGCAGCCCGCTGTTTTTTCCGCGCCTGATTTCAGAACCCGTTCGTCCTTCGCTCCGCTGCATGATTCCCAGCCCGCACCCGCTGCCGAGCCTGCCGCCGCTGCGCTGCCCGAGCTTCTTGCCGCGGGCGACGTCACCGACAGTACGGGCGTACTTGAGATCCATCCCGAAGGCTATGGTTTCCTGCGTACAGGCAATTTCCTGCAGGGCAGCCATGACGTATATGTTTCCAATGCTCAGATCCGCCGCTTCCGTTTGAAAAACGGCGACCTGATCACCGGCAAAACCCGTCCTCAGCGCGAAAACGACCGTTATTGCGCCATGCTCTATATCACCACGATCAACGGTACAGTAGCCGAGGATGCCGGCGAACGAGTTTCCTTCGAATCCCTCACGGCGCTGCCTCCGCAAAAACAGCTGAAGCTGGCTGACAGCAAGGACGCTCCCGCCGTTCTGCAGCTGATCGACGTGGCCGCGCCCATTGGCTTTGGTCAGCGCGCATTGATCATCGCGCCTCCCCGCAGCGGCAAGACTGCGCTTCTTCGCAGCATGGCTGCCTCCGTTCAGCGCAATTATCCCGAAACCTGCATCATTTCCCTTTTGCTGGGCGAGCGTCCCGAGGATATGGCTGCTGCCCGCAAGGAATTGCCCGGTCAGGTGGTATATGCCACCTTTGACGAGCCTGCTGAGAACCAGATGCGCGTATCCGAGCTGGCGCTTGAGCATGCACTGCGTCAGGCCGAGCAGAAAAAGGACGTGGTGCTGTTCGTTGACAGCCTCACCGCACTGTGCCGCACCTACAACGACGCCGCCCCCCAGAATGCCCGTATGCTGCAGGGTGGTCTGGCTGCAGGCGCTGTCAACAAGCCCAAGCGTCTTTTCGGTGCCGCCCGCAATCTGCAGGAAGGCGGCAGCCTCACCGTCATCGCCGTGATGACCGCCGATACCATGAGCGAGCTTGACAACGCCATCGCCGATGAATTCCACGGCGCCGCCAACATGGAGCTGCGCATCATCCGCAGCGCAAACGCACCGCTTTCTCCCATGGTGGATCTTTCCCAGAGTGAAACGCGCAACGCCCGGCTGATGCTCACCGAAGATCAGTACGAATGCTATTTGAAGATCCACGCGCTGGTTGAAAAACTGGGCAGCGAAAAAGCCATTGCCGAGCTGCTCCCCCTCATGCAAAAGGCGCGCAGCTGCAAAACGCTGGCCGCGCACCTGAATACCCTTTAATTTTCCGTCGCCATACAAACGGCGCGTCCTAAATTATCGGCACTGACGCTGCATGAATATCCTTCGGGAACACAAAACACTGCGCCGTGTTCCCCCATGGGGACGGATAAAACATAGGCTGTTTTATTCTCCCGCTCCAAGGTTATGCCTCCGTACCTTTCCAGTGCCGAGAGATATTCCTCAAGGCACCAATCCATTATGCGCATGATGAGCGCATGCTCCCGTCCCACATAACGGAAATGCAATTCTTCGTTGTTGACCCCCGTAGCGCTGCTTTTTTCAGGCGGATAGCGGCGGATAAAACCGAACCTCCATGCATTTTCCCGCAGCCAGCGTCCGTCCTCGCTGCGATCCAGCGGATCGGGATAAGACCAGTCCAGCTCGCCCGTAAATTTCAGATCAAAAGCTGCAGACAGCTGATGTTCGCCTTTGCCGCTGTCCGGTACGTCTGTGCGTGCCTTGTTCAGCGCCTGCGATGCCGGCATCAGCTTTCTGTATTGCTCGAAGGTTTCATTCTGCAAGGCATACTGGGCGCTGGGTGCGCGCATTCCGTCGGTGATCCATGTACGTACCAGCGGATTTTCGGCACACAGATCACACAGTGCGTAGATGGTTTCCTCCGACAGATTCACTGTCTGCGCCGCGGGAACATACAAGCCCACCAGCTTGCGCACGTTGCGTGCCTGCTGCACGGGCATATCATGGGGAAGCGGTGAATTGACACCGATACAGAGCAGCTTGCCTTTGAGAAGCGTTTCCCGATCAAAAAAGAAATTCTGCGTGTCGCCCGACACTTCCGCACCGGCATAAATCACAATATCCTTGGTCTGGGCAAGTTTTATTCTGCTGTTTTGCGGCATTTCCTCTCCGTAATATGCGCCCGTCAGCAGCATGAGCAGCAGCCCGGCCAGCAAAAGCCTCAGCGAGCGGCGATAGCTTATTTCCATCGTTCATCCCTCCTGCATATACTCTTCCCCATGTATATCATCTTAATACCTGCAGAAAGGCTCCATTATGCACATTACCGTATCCTCCTTCGGTCGCATCGGCGACCGGGAAGCTCAGCTATATACCCTCACCAACACGTCCGGCGCCTCCGTCAGCCTGTGCGATTTCGGAGCGCACCTGGTATCCGTCTGTGTGCCCGATAAAACAGGCTGCATCAAGGACGTTTGTCTTGGTTTTGACAATGCCGCAGCCTATGACGCCGTGGAATACAGCTTCTTTGGCGGCACCATCGGCCGCGTAGGCAACCGCATCGCAGGAGGGCATTTTACGCTCTGCGGCCAAGCCCATCAGCTATATCGCAATAACGGCGAAAATACGCTCCACGGCGGCCGTTTGGGCTTTGACAGGAACTGGTGGCAGGGTGAGATCAAAGACGAAAATACGGTGATTTTCAGCCGTATAAGCCCGGACGGCGAAGAGAACTTCCCCGGCAGGATGACCGTTTCCGTTGCCTTCAGCTGGTTGGAAGACAACACCCTGCGCATTGAATACACCGCCGTAAGCGATCGGGATACGCTGTGCAATCTGACCAACCACGCCTATTTCAATCTGGGCGACACTTCAAACATCCTCGATCATACGGTTACGGTTTATGCCGATCGCATCACCCAGGTGCGGGAAGATCTGATCCCCACGGGCATCGATGAGCCTGTCGATCACCTGCCCTGCGACCTGCGCAAGGGCGTTGTGCTCCGCGAAGGCATCGCCCGCAGCAGCGAATATCCCATCATGATCAGTGCAAAAGGCTATGATTTTAACTATCCCATTCGCGGCGAGGGCTTCCGACTGCATGCCGAGGCTTATGCCGCCGATTCAGGACGGCTGATGCAGGTATATTCCACCGAGCCCTGTATGCAGCTGTACACCGGGCAATATATGGATGCCGCAGGCCGCGGCGGGCTTCACTACGGAAAACACGGCGGCTTCGCCATGGAAACCCAGCATCACCCCGACGCTATTCATCACCCGCAGTTCCCCACAACGGTACTCAAAGCAGGTGATACCTATCACTCCGTTACGGAATACCGTTTTTCTCTTCGATAAAAACAAGTACTTAAAAACACCCCGAAGCGATGCATGCTTCGGGGTGTTATTTGTTATTGATTATTCTTCGGTGGCCTGCACTTCTTCGGCGGGCTTGTTTTCCTGTGCCTTGCGGGCGGCCTTATTCACAGTGATCACCACATGACGGTTGGGCTCTTCGCCTTCGGAATGGGTGGTAACCGCGGTATTGCCCTGCAGCGCAGAGTGCAGAATGCGGCGCTCGTAAGGATTCATGGGCTCCATGGAAACGCGGCGGCCGGTCTTGACGGCACGGTTGGCCATGCGGTTGGCCAGACGGATCAGCGCTTCCTCGCGGCGGGCACGATAGCCTTCGGTATCCAGAGTGACGCGGACGTATTCGCCGCGGCCCTTATTGACCTGCAGGCTGGTCAGATACTGCAGCGCATCCAGCGTTTCGCCGCGGCGACCGATCAGGATGCCCTGGGTATCGCCCTGCATATTCACGCGGACGTTGCCTTCTTCATCGGTATTGACGTTCACAGCCACTTCCACGCCCATCAGCTGGGTGAGTTCCTGCAGGAAGGCCTGAGCACGACCGGCGGCAGTGGCGGGATCCTTCTGCTCGGCGGGCTGGGCGGGCTTTTTCTCGGCAGGTTCTTTCTTTTCAGCGGGCTTCTTCGCAGGCTTCTTGGCAGCGGGCTTCTTTTCGGCAGGCTGCTTTTCTTCCTTCTTCTCGGCGGGCTTTTCAGCCTTTTCGGTGCGCTGCTTCTTCTCAGCAGGCTTCTTTTCGGTCTTGGCGCGCTGCTTCTTCTCAGCAGGCGTATCCAGAGAATCCGCAAAGAGAGAATGGGTATCCAGCGCGGGCTTTTCATCTTCGATGGCGGTTACGCGAACACGCCACAGACGGCTGCCGAACAGGCCGAACAGACCCTTGCTGCCTTCTTCGATATCTTCAACAGTGACTTCGCCGATGGTGAGGTTCAGCTCTGCCAAACCGGCGGAAATAGCTTCCTCACGGGTTTTGCCCGTTGCTTCAAAAAACTTTTTCATTATTTTACGCTCCCCTTCGTAGTGGTAGCAACCTGTTTTTCTTCCATGGCTTCCTTATGATCCAGATACTTGTTCAGCGCGATGGTCTGTACGGTGGCGAAGATGTTGATCGTCACCCAGTAAAGCGCAAAACCGGCGTTGCTGGTCAAGCAGATGAAAACGGAGAAAACAGGGAAGAAGTACTTCATGAAGGCGTTCATGCCGGAATTCTGCTGCTTCTCATCGCCGGAGGGCTGAGAGGCAGGATTCATCTTGGTCATGAGCATCTGCGTCAGGCCGGACAGCGCAGGCAGAATCAGAAGACCGTTGAAATTCTTGAACAGCGTTACGCTGAAGAGGATGAAGCTGACGTCCTTCCAGCCCGTCACATGGGAAGCTTCCTGCACATACAGAGGCATCTGCTG
Source organism: Clostridia bacterium (assembly GCA_017549335.1). GTDB lineage: Bacteria > Bacillota > Clostridia > Christensenellales > Aristaeellaceae > SFMI01. The sequence goes on from JAFYVB010000010.1 coordinate 27,160, forward strand.
CAGCGCAGGGATCAGATAGGTATCGATGGTGGTCTGCATCGCACGGGCGGATTCAAAATTGAGGATCTCCGCCTGCGTCAGCTCAAGAGCAGCGGGGACGGCGGCGCGGATATTCTGCAGCATGGTTTCGATCTGCGCAGGATCCAGCTTGGCCAGCATATCCTTCCACAAATCAGCGCCAATGCCCATCAGGGCGCCGGCGTCAACAGCAACGCTCTTGAAAGGAGAGTCGGGCATGAAGACGTTCTTGACCCACAGGAAGCTTTCATAAACAGGCACTTCGTTGTTAAGGAAGGTTACAACCTGCTCGATCAGCTTTTCGTTGGCGATATCGCGCATGGCATAGAACATGCAGAACAGAATGGGCCACTGCAGCAGCAAAGGCAGGCAGCCGGAAAGGGGATTGTACTTTTCCTTCTGCATCAGCTCGGTCTGCTTCTGCTGAAGACGCTGCTTATCGTTGGCATATTTCTGCTGCAGAGCGTTCAGCTTGGGCTGAATCTTCTGCATTTTGCGCATGCCCTTGCGGGACTTATACTCAAAGGGGGTAAGTACAAGGCGGATGAACAGCGTAAAGCAGATAACCGCCAGGCCGTAGTTGGACGTCAGGTTATAGAACCAGTCCAGAATACTTCTCAAAAAATCGGTCATTGTTCAGTTTTCGTCCTTCCTGATCGTTGTTTCAACTGCATCGGGGACGGGGTCATACCCGCCCTTTGCGAAGGGATTGCATCTGAGCAGCCGTTTAGCCGCCAGATACCCGCCCTTTACCGGCCCGAAGCGCTCCACAGCCTCCATGGCATATTCCGAGCACGTGGGAATGTATTTGCACGCGGGTGGCAGGAGCGGACTTATATTCCGCTTATAGAAGCGCAGAGATTTAAGCATCATTCGCTTCATCACTTCTGATCACCCCGGTCTTATGCTTTACATATCGCGGTAAAGTTTCTGGCGGCGAAGAAGGCCGTTCATGGTCTTCTCCAACTGGTAATAGGATGCATTTGCAGCATCCGGTCGGGCCGTGAATACATAGAAGCCGCTTTTCAGCTGATCCATCTGCAGACGGAAACATTCGCGCATACGCCGTTTGACGCGGTTGCGCGTCACGGCATTTCCCACTTTCTTGCTCACCGAAAAGCCCACCTGCAATTTGCCGGCGCGCACATACATCAGCCCCATTTCGCGGCCGCCTGCGCCTTTGCCTTTCCGGTACACATAATGGAATTGCTTGTTTTTTCGGATGCGGAATGCTTTCTGCATGGTATTCCTTCCATGTTTTCCGGCATGGAAAACCCGCCCCGGTCATTTGCTCGATGGCAGGCCTCGGGGCGGGTTAAGCCATGCTACGTCGGTCAGTCGCGCATGAAGCACGACCGCAGGATTACACGGTCAGTTCCTTGCGGCCACGACGACGGCGAGCGGCCAGAACACGACGGCCGTTCTTGGTGGACATACGGGCACGGAAGCCATGCACCTTGCTGCGCTGACGCTTTTTGGGCTGATACGTACGGAACATGTTATCTTCTCTCCTTACTTAATGACATCACGCTCAGGGGCGTTTATCACAATCTTTCATTTGCTGCCGCAACTTTCGACACTAAACAGCCTTACCATTATACTAATACAGGGCGAAAGTGTCAAGTGTTTTTTCCTTACGTGCAGGATATTTCCGGCAATTTTCCATTACTTTTTGATTACAAATTTATTCGGCATAGCCCTCTTCGGGGTAGCCGCCGTCATCATAGCCTTCCATGTCCTCTTCGCTGTAGGTCGCGCCCAGCTGCTGACGGAGCGTGCGCAGGGCATCCAGCTGCGTGGCAAGGCTGATATCGGCATGCTCCAGCATCCGGTGGAGGCTGCCCAGCGTTTCGTCGTTCAGACGGTCGCAGTCCGCCTGGGCGGCATTGCGGATATCTTCGGCATACTTTTTCGCAGTCAGGGTGATGGTATCCTGTGCCACCATCTGCGCAGCCTGATTCTGCGCATCGGCCAGCATACGGTTCGCGTGGTTCTGCGCATTGGTGATGATCTGCTGCGCCTGTTCGGCAGCGCGCTGCAATTCGCTTTCCGCCTGCGCACGGGCATTGGCCACAGCTTCTTCCGCTTCCTTCTGCGCCGTCAGACGAGTCTTCTGCGCCGCTTTGTTGGCTTCGTCCACCATTGTACGGGCTTCGGTGGCCGCCTTGGTTTCCACTTCGATACGCTGATCATCAATGCGCTGAAGCAGTTCACGCTCACGGCTCAAAAGCTTTTCCGCACGGTCGAGATCGGGATCAAGACTCGATTCCAGTTCGTCCAGCAGCTGTTCCATGCGCTGCTTATTGACCATTACCAGTCCGCTCAGCGGCACCGCTCTGCCCTCGCGGAGCATGGAGCTAATGCTGCTGATGACCGAAAACACCTTCAGTTCTGCCATAATTTCCTCTCCTTACACCCGTTCATTCACGGCGGGTGAGATAATTCTTAATAATTTCCGCGTTGCATTCGGGAACAAACGGCGCAATGTCTCCGCCAAAGGCAGCCAGCTGACGCACCATGGAACTGCTCACGTCGCGAAGTGCAGGATCGCTGGGCAGATATACCACCTCAAGCTCGGGGCAAAGCAGCTTGTTAAACGTAGACCAGGGCAATTCGGTTTCCATTTCAGCCGAGGATCGCACGCCACGCACTACCGCGTCGGCTCCCTTCAGGCGTACAAAGTCCACCAACAGCCCGTTGAAGGCTTCAACGGTGGCATTGGGAATATCCTCACACACGCGTTTGAGCAGCTCCACACGTTTTTTCTGCGGCAGAAAGCCTTGCTTATCGGGATTGATCAGCACGGCGACCACCAGCTGATCACACAGTTTTGCTGCACGGCGGATCAAATCCTCATGTCCCCGTGTTGCCGGATCAAAGCTTCCCGGAAATATCCACAATCCCGCCATGTTCTCCCTCCGTATTCTGGTGATATTGATAAAAGGTAATGGCCGTATCGCGGTACTGCCTTTTGTCGATCAGCGTATATCCCTCGCCGGGCTCGGGAATTACCTTCGCATCGTGTTCGATCACGATCAGCGCGCCTGCCTCCAAAATCCCTGCTTCATCCATGGCACGGCAGGCGGGATCGGTGGAGATGCGGTAAGGCGGATCGAGGAACACCAGGTCAAACGTTTCTTTTTCTCTGCCAAGAAGCGCCACCGCCTGCAGATCCTGCATGAACAGGAATTTGACCTGTTCCCCCACCTTCAGCGATTCGATATTCTGTTTGATGGCCTTCGCTGCTTCCCGGGAGCAGTCGCAGATCACGGCACGCTTCGCGCCGCGGCTGATGCTCTCCAACGCCAGCGCACCGCTGCCGCCATAAAGATCCAGCACACTTGCCTCACGGCAATCGCCCGAAATCATATTAAACAGCGATTCGCGGGTACGGTCCAGAGTAGGACGGGTATCCGTACCCTTGGGCGCCACAATCGTGCGCGAACGCATGGAACCGGCAATGATACGCATAAATCAGATCAGTTCCTTCTTTTCCATCTGCATTCTGCGTTCCTTGCGGGCCTTCTGCTCGCGGCGGTTGTGCTTGCGGCGGCTCACACGGATGTTCCCGTGCACCAGCGCACGCAGGAAGGGACCGCGCAGATAACCCACGGCATAAGCGATGGGCATTACAAGGCACAGAATGGGCGAAAGCTTATCCACCAGATACATCAGATCATTGCTGTTTACGCCCACCATGGTCACAAAGGGGAAGTTGATCACGCGAACGATCACGCGCAGAATGTCTTCCAGCGTCAGGGGAGTAGCCACCGTATAATAGGCCAGCGCCTGGGAAATCTCCGTCTGGCTTTCGTAAGATGACACCCAGGAAGGAAGCGCGCCCAATACATAGCCCTGCTTCTGAGCAATGAAGGCGAACACCGTGCTCACGGCAAAGAAGGGAATGGCGGCGATCGCTGCCGTGAACACGCCCTTCATGGGATGATAGCACAGATCACGTTCGCTTTGGGGCACATTTTTGCCTTCATCCAAACGCTTTTGCAAGATTTCGCCAAAACCCACGTCGGTTTCGCCCTGATTGGCGCCTTCGTTGTACAGCAGCATCATGCCCGCCAGCAGCAGACCCAGATTGAGCAGCACGCGCAAAAACGTATTATCAAAGGTCAGCGCGCCGCCCAGCATCAGGTAAATGAAGACAAACATCACCATGAAGCCAAACGTCTTGCCGGCACGCTTTGCCGCAGCCTTGCTGGCTACATTTCCCCGCAAATAGGGCATATAAACAGGCTTCATACCCTTTTTATTCTTTTTTGCATTGGTCTTGTTCTGCATGGAATTTTCCTTCCGTTTTTCGGTTTATCAATTATTCTCTGTGATCACGGGAACGCGGCCTGCGTGAAGCATCAGCACCTCATAGCAGATGGTATCCGCCCAAAGCGCCATTTCCTCGGGTGTGATGCATTCGTCCTGCTGTGTTCCCAGCAGCACCGCCTCATCTCCCGGCTTCACCTCCGGCAGCTGAGATACGTCCACCATGGTCTGATCCATACATACGCGCCCCAGCACGTCGCAACGCTTGCCGCCGATAAGCACCTGTGCTTTGCCGGAGAAAGCCCTGAGATAGCCGTCGCCGTAGCCTACGGCAATGGTCGCAATGCGCATCGTTCTGTCTGCGCAGAACGTGCCGCCGTAGCTCACTTTGTCGCCTGCATTGATCTCTTTTACATAAGCTACCCGTGTTTCCCAGCGCATCGCCCGGCGAAGTCCCTCGCCCGCGCAGCCGTAGAGCGCAATGCCCAGCCGCACCATATCCAGCCTTGCAAAGGGATATTTCAGCGCCGCTTCGCTGGCTGCCGTATGCAGCATAAGGCCTTCCGGCAAATACTGCTTGAGCGCATTGAAGCGCTCAAACTGCCTGCGAACGCTTTCTTCGTTGCCCGCTTCTGCAAAATGGGTAAACGCGCCCGTCAGATGCACACGGTCCGCTTTTTTCAGCGCATCCAGAACGGAAAGGATCTCTTCCTTTGTCCGGGCGCCGATGCGGCTCATGCCCGTATCCAGTTTCAGATGCACCTGTGCCTGCATATCAGCCATTTCACAGGCCTGCTGCATCAGCATCACGCCCTCTGCATTGCACACCGTCTGGATCAGCTTTCTGCGCACAGAAACATACGCGCCGTACTTGCTGACGTTACCAAGCACCAGACACGGCGCATCAATCCCCGCCTGCCGCAGCACTTCCCCTTCTTCGGGAACGGCAACACCCAGATATTCCGCCCCGTTTGCAAGCACGGTGTGTGCAACGGGAACAATGCCGTGTCCGTAGGCGTTGGCCTTTACCACCGCCATCATGCGCACCTGATCCCCCAGCATTGCTTTGAGCATTCTGGTGTTGTGCGCAACGGCGTTTAAATCCACCCGCACGCAGGCGCCGCGGCTGTCGGGCTGCGATGCCTGTGCGGCACGAATCGGATTATTCATCACCTGCATCATGCCTCCGCATATATTATAGCACAAAATGCAAGTATTTACTATATGTTTATCGACGGATAGAAAAAAAGACGGAGACACGATCGTGTCTCCGTCCCATGCTCTTAAAGAGCGGCTGAATTACTTGGCAGCCTTGGCAGCAGCCAGAACGCCGTTCAGATAGCCGAAAGCGTCAACCAGGGTGCAGCCGGACACGGCGTCAACCATGGTTTCCTTGGACTGGCCAGCCAGGATGTTTTCCAGCTCAGCAATGGTCTTGCCGGTGGCATAGTCTTCCAGAGCCTTGTAGTTCACGTCCAGAGCGATGGTGGAACCGGCCTTGGCCATGTTGGCGCTGTAAGCGGCGGCGTTCTGAACCTTGGAGGCCAGAACCTTGCCGGCGGTGTACAGGTCAGCAAAGATGGTTTCGCTGTTGGGAACGGCGATGGAGGTGTCGGCGGCCATGGGCTGATATTCGTCGATCAGAACGTCACCGATCACGTCGCCGTGCATAGCAACGGTGATCACGGCGAAGCACTTGTTGCCGTGAGCAGCGAACTGCACCTGGCCCAGCTTGACTTCGTCAGCCATAGCGAAGGGAACCATCATCATCAGAACGAGAACGAGAGCGAGAAGCTTCTTCATAGAGAAATACTTCCTTTCATAAATTTGGCCTTTGGCCATTTGACAATAAGGTAGCATAAAATTTAAATGCTGTCAATAAGAAATTATCCATTTTGTGCTATACACATTGCGAAACACTCCTTTTGATTGGAAACCATTTAGATTTGTCATTTATTCTTTCCCGAAATTAAAAAGCGCCGTATCAAACGGCGCTTTATTGAACGTTATGCTTTTAATCCAAGCTTTTTCAGCGTATCGATACTCATTGCGGCGGCCTCCAGCGGCGGACGGTCGGGCGAGGCATCCTGTTCGATAACGAACCATTCAACGCCCGCCTCCAGACCGGCTTTGACAACCGTCTTCACATCCTGACAGCCATAGCCGAACGGACGGAAGGAGAAGGCAATGCCCGCATTCTCCGCGGCTTCCTTTTCACCGATCAGTCCGTAGGGCGCAACGCCGTCCTGTTTCCGGCCCACATAGTCCTTCAGGTGAAGCACAGGCACGCGGCCGGTATATTTGCGGACGTAAGCAGCAGGATCTTCGCCGGCATACTTTACCCAGCAGGTATCGATCTCCGTCTTGAGCAGGTTCGGGCACACAGCGTCATACAGGAAATCCAGTCCATACTGACCGCTGACCGTTACAAACTCAAAATCATGGTTGTGATACAACAGCTGGATGCCGTTTTCGCGGCACATTTTGCCGAACTTGTAAATATTGCGGATGACCGCAGCAAATCCGGGACCGCCGGGACGGTCATTCACGCCCAGATGAGGAATGGCGATGTATTTGCAGCCGATCTCCTTGTGATCGGCGATAACAGCCTCCATATCCTCCAGCATCTGAGCATAAGGCACATGGCTGGAGATCGCCACAAGGCCGGCCTTATCCAGCATTTCCTTCACTTCGGCGGCAGAATGGCCGTAAAAGCCTGCGAATTCCACGCCGTCATAGCCCATTTTCTTCAGCTGAGAGAGCACGTTCAGAAGATCCTTGGCGGCTTCCTCGCGGGCAGAATACACCTGATACGCAACGGGGCGCTTTTCCATGGAGAGAGCCTCCTTATCAGTCAAAATATACGGGCTTGCCGGTCTTGGCAGATTCGTAGATCGCTTCCAGCAGCTGGGTGACCACGAAAGCCTGCTCGGGCTTGACGACGATTTCGCCTTCGCCCTTGATGGCATTGATGAACACGCGCTGTTCCATGATCTTGGGATCATCGGAGGCGCCGTCGTAGAAATCAACGCCCTTGGCGTTCATGGCGGGCTTCATTTCATACTGCTTGCCGAACTTAACGCCGTTGATGGTCAGGCCGTTATGCATATCGGCGCCGGCCTTGGTGCCGCACAGCACGGTCTTGGCTTCTTCCACTTCCAGAGAGTTCAGCGCCCAGGAGGAATTCAGCTGGATCGTCGCGCCGTCTTCCATCACGATAAATCCGAAGGCCGCGTCTTCCACCGTGAACTTGGCAGGATCCCAGTCGCCCCAGGCATTGCCCGTTTCGGTATCGTTGTTCAGCTTATGATATACCGTGCCCACAGCGTACTTGGGCTTGTAGTTGTTCATGGTCCACAGCGTCAGGTCCAGCGCATGGGTGCCGATATCGATGAGGGGGCCGCCGCCCTGTTCGTATTCATTGAGGAACACGCCCCAGGTGGGCACGGCACGGCGACGGATGGCATTGGCACGGGCGAAATAAACTTCACCCAGTTCGCCCGCATCGCAGGTCTTTTTCAGATACTGGCTGTCGGGACGGTAGCGGTTCTGATAGCCGATGGTGAGGATCTTGCCCGTTTCCTTGGCAGCGTCCAGCATCTTCTTGGCCTCAGCAGAATTGATAGCCATGGGCTTTTCGCACATAACGTGCTTGCCGGCGTGCAGGGCGTCAACGGTAATGAAGGAATGGCTGCGGTTGGGAGTGCAGACGTACACAGCATCCAGATCCAGCTTGAGCAGTTCCTTGTAATCGGTGCAAACGAAAGCGTCTTCGGTACCGTAATCGGCCTTGGCCTTTTGGGCGCGTTCGATGATCAGGTCGCAGAAAGCAACCATCTGAACGTCGTTTTCAAGCGCCTGCTCGGGCTTATGCTTGTCCTTCAGCGAAGCTGCCAGGCCCTTGATGGACGGCATGTGTTTGCCATTGGCGATACCGCCGCAGCCGATGATACCAACCTTGATTACAGACATGATTTTATTCTCCTTTCGGATCAGCAAATTTGCTTCACGCAATAACCGTATGGGATTTATGAACGGCTTGCTGCCATTTTATATTTTCATTATACCTGCATCTCCCGCCGCTGTCTTGACAAATCGTACGCATATGGTGACAAAACGCGCTAAACAATTTCCGGCTGCCGGCCTATAAATTCTCCCTGCGAAGGCTTTTTATTGACTGAATCGCCGCTTTCCTGTATCATATAAGTACAGATTGTTTGAAAGGGAGGGATTTTATGCGTTTCCCCGCGAAAATTGTGCTGAGTGTTCTTTTGCTTATTCTTTTGGTCGCTTTCATCTGGGTGCTGGGCGTTCTTCTCCATGATGCGCTGCCCTCCAATCAGGAAAAGAAAACGGTTTCTTCCGAAGACCCCTTCTCCTACGACAGAGGGCCTTTTACCCTTCAGCGCTTCAACGAGGACGTGGGCAAAACGCTCTTCACTTCCTTCAGAGTGTACAGCCGCACAAACAAGGGAGAAAGCGAGCTTGTTTATGTCTGCGGGCGCCGTTTTGAAAGCCTGCAGGTCCGCTCCATCGGCTGGGCAAGCGACGGCAGCTATGATATCGTGGTCAAAATGACAGACGGCACGGAGCATATTTTCGGCTTTGACAACAATTCCAGCTGGCAGTAAGGAGCATATATGTATATCTGGCTTGCCGCCGACGTCAGCGATCCGCTGACAGAGGTCGCCGAACGCATCCGGAATCACTGCAATGCGCAAAACCTGTATAATCCCTGTCTTACGCTACCGCTGCATATCTCGCTGAAAATTTCATTTCCCGCAGAAGAAGAAAAGGCAGAAGCCATCATCGAAAAAATTTCCGCCTATCTCGCTTCTCTTTCCCCGTTCAACGTAAAAGCCATGGCTCCCCAGCGTGAGGGAAACATCGTTTGGCTTCCCATGCAGCGGAATGAAGCCCTTGAGAAGATCCACGGCGATCTTGATCGTCTGCTGGAAAACAGCTTCTCTGTTCCGCAGCATCCCTTCGACAAACGCTTCCTCTTCCACACCTCGCTGTTCTTAGGCGAAAACGAAGAAAATGCCCAAGCCTTTGCGGACCGTTGCACCGATTTTCCGCTGCCCGACACGCTGGAGATCCGCCGTTTCGTCATCGGCACCTCCCCCGTCGGCAAACCGGGAACCTATCGGGTCGTACACGAAATCAACCTATAAAAAACGGCAGGATCAATCCCCTGCCGTTTTTCATTATTATTTTTGTCCGTTCTTTTTCAATGGCCGCAATGCACTTATTCCGGCACGATCAGCACCTTCGAGGGCGCATGGTACATCAGATATTCAAATATCCCTTCAATACTTTCAGGGTATTGAGCACGCCCTCGATATGGCTGCGCTCGTAGCCGTGGCTGGCATACACACCCGCGCCGATCAAACCGTGGCGGATATCATAGCCCGCGCAGAGCGTGGCTTCCACATCCGAACCGTAACCGGGATAGATATCCACGGCATAGGAAGCATTCTCGCGCTTGGCAGCATCGATCAGCTTGCCCACCACCTGATAGCTGTAGGGGCCGCCCGAATCCTTGGCACAGATGGACACGTCCTTTTCGGTGCAGGAAAGCCCGTCGCCCACGCAGCCCATATCCACGCTGATGGCTTCGGTCACGCCGTCGGGCACATTGGAAGAGCCGCCGTGACCCACTTCTTCATACACCGTCACGTGCACATACACGCGGCGGGCAGGGGTGATCTTGTGATCCTTCAGGAATTTGGCAAAGCCCAGCAGGATGCCCACAGACAGCTTGTCATCCAAAAAGCGGCTCTTGATATATCCCGTTTCGGTGACGCGGGTACGGGGCTCCATGCATACGATATCCCCCACCTCGATGCCCAGCGCACGGGTATCCTCCGCCGATTTCACGTCTTCATCCAGCACCACTTCCATGGCACCGAAGGTGCGCTTGGTGTCGCCGTAGCTGAGATTGACGTGAACGGATGCATTGCAAAGCTGCAGCGTACCCTCGATCACTTTGCCGCCGCGGGTATACACGCGGCAGTTTTCGGCTTCGCAATTCTCGGCACGCAGGCCGCCCAGATTGGTCACCTTCAGCCTTCCGCTGCCCTTGATCTCGGTTACCATGGCGCCCAGCGTGTCGGTGTGCGCTTCAAGAAACAGGCCGTCCTTTTCATTTTCGCCGCCAAGGTCGATCAGTACGCCGCCCTTGGTGGTGATTTTTGCGTCAAATCCCAGCTCGGCAAACGCCTTGCGCACCCATTCCGCCGCCTTGTCGGTATATCCCGAGGGGCTGTCGATAGCCAGCAGTTCTTTGGTTTTTTCTACCGCATACAGTGCATAATCTTTTGACATTTCCATAAGAAATCGCCTCCGTTTCTGTGTACAGTGTAGCACGGGTTTAAGAATGTTTCAATGGGGAGACGTGTACTTTCTTTGTGTCAAAGAAAGTACCAAAGAAACCAGTGTTGTGGTTGGAAGTTGGGTGGGTATATTGGCGCGGCAGCTACGCCTGCACGCCTGCCGCTTTATTGTGTGGTGCCACGAGGGACCGCCATTTTTCTGCGGAAAAACGAGCGGGGTTTGCGCGCTGCGACGCGGAATTTCGCCCGCGGGCGCTACTACACAGCAACGCGGCAGACCGATCACGCCATGCGTGATCGGGCGCGCATCGCGCGCAGAAAAAGAGCCTGAAGCCGAGGGACGAGCTTGCTCGTACATTCGACTTCAGACTCTTTTTCGTATACCTGCCGCAGCTTTTACACCAACAAAACGCAGGTTTTCGGGAGAGCTCGAGAGGGGCTTTTACCTTAAAAGCCGCCTCTCGAACATCCTTCCCCCGTCATCTTACTTCGCATACTCCGTGCAGCGGGTCTCGCGGATCACGTTCACGCGGATCTGGCCGGGATACTCCAGTTCGCGCTCGATACGCTTGGCGATCTCCTTGGCCATGACCTTGGTGCCCTCGTCGGTAATGTCCTCGGGCTTGACCATGATGCGCACTTCGCGGCCGGACTGGATGGCAAAGGACTTCTCAACGCCGGCAAATTCGTTGGCGATGGACTCCAGTTTTTCCAGACGCTTGATATAATTTTCAAGCGATTCGCGGCGCGCGCCGGGACGGGCAGCGCTGATGGCGTCGGCAGCCTGAACCAGCACGGCTTCCACGGTCTGGGGCTCCACGTCGTTGTGGTGCGCCAGGATGCAGTGGATCACGTCGTTGTTTTCGCGGTACTTGCGAGCCAGCTCGCCGCCCAGCTGTACGTGGGTACCTTCCTGCTCGTGGTCGACAGCCTTGCCGATATCGTGCAGAAGGCCGGCGCGCTTGGCAAGCTGCACATCGGCGCCCAGCTCGGCCGCCATAAGGCCGGCCAGATGGCTGACTTCGATGGAGTGCTTGAGCACGTTCTGACCGTAGGAAGTGCGGTAACGCATGCGGCCCAGCAGCTTCACCAGTTCGGGATGCAGACCATGCTGCGCGGTTTCGAAAATGGCCTGTTCGCCCGCTTCGCGGATCTGATTGTCCACTTCCTTGCGAGCTTTTTCCACCATTTCCTCAATGCGGGCAGGGTGGATGCGGCCATCCTGGATCAGCTTTTCAATGGCGATGCGCGCGATCTCGCGGCGTACGGGATCAAACGCGGAAACGATCACGGCTTCGGGGGTATCGTCAATGATCAGGTCAACGCCCGTGGCGGTTTCCAGCGCACGGATATTGCGGCCTTCACGACCGATGATACGGCCCTTCATATCGTCGTTGGGCAGATTGATAACAGAAACAGTGGTTTCGGCCACATGATCGGCGGCGCACTTCTGAATCGCCAGGGCAATGATGTTGCGGGCCTTCTTTTCGCCCTCATCCTTGGCCTTGGCTTCGATATCGCGCACCAGCGCGGCAGCGTCATGATACGCTTCCTTCTGTACGCGGCTGATGATCATCTGCTCGGCTTCGTCCTGAGTCATGCCGGCGATGCGCTCCAGCTCCTTGACCTGCTTGTCGCGCAGCTGCTCCGCTTCGTCGTAGAGCTCCTGCGTCTGCTCGGCCTTCTTGTTGATGGCCTCCTCGCGCTTTTCGAGGTTGTCCATCTTCTTGTCCAGCATTTCCTCGCGCTGATTTACGCGGCGCTCGCTGCGCTGCATTTCGGCACGACGGGTGCGGATCTCATCATCCAGTTTGTTCTTGAGGCGAAGCACTTCTTCCTTCGCTTCCAGTTCGGTTTCCTTTTTGACTTCAGCTGCCTTGCGGGTGGCGTCATCCAGCAACTTTTTGGCGTATTCTTCCGAACGGCCAATGCTTTTTTCCACAACATTCTTGCGGTAGATCATACCGATCACGATACCGATGACCAGCGTTACAACGCTGATAGCAATCCAAATAAAATCGTTCACTTGTGTCCCTCCCTTTCTTATATTCTCTGATTAATTCATTCAATGAACCAACTAAAAGCCGTGCAGAAATATACCTGCACGGCTGACTGCTATATTCAAAACAACATACCTATCGATCCATATCCAACAAACGGCGGAATCATCATTTCGCCGTATGTAATTGGAATCATGAGCGACATACGCGCCCCAACTGCATATTAACCACAACAAAACAGCAACGCAAACAAAGCTTGCTTTATCATGTCAAGACAGGTCTCACCCTGTCGGAGCTGAGGAACAAAAGCATGGTGTATCGAAAACAGCATGGCGCCATGAACTGTCCATGGGGCCTTTTTCAGCCGGTCATGTTATTGTAACCATTTTAGTCCCCGTTTGTCAAGCGTTTTTCCTGTTCCAAGGCTGTATTTTGCAGGATTTATTCCTATATTATCCGTTTTGACAAAAACTTCCCGCGCAAAACGCAAAATCTGCCTCTCCCCTGCGGATTTTGATTGACAGGTTGCTTTCAAGCGATATAATAATAAAATGTAGTGTTTTTTCTTTCAGATCATGTGCGGGAGGCGACGGATATGAACAAATGGGATGTCCGCTTCATGGAAATGGCCCATCTCGTTTCCACATGGACCAGCTGTCATAACGAGGGCCGCGCCATCGGCGCCGTCATCGTAAAGGACAAACGCGTCATGACCACCGGTTACAACGGCGCGCCCGCGGGGCTTATCACCTGCAAGGAAAAAGGCGAATGCCTGCGCCGCAAGCTGGGCGTGGAAAGCGGCACGCGCACCGAAGTATGCTTCGCCATTCACGCGGAGCAAAACGCTATCATCCAGGCGGCAAAGCTTGGCATCTCCATTGACGGCGGCACGCTTTACTGCACCCACCAGCCCTGCAGCGTGTGCACCCGCATGATCATCAACGCCGGCATCCGCCGCGTCGTTTATGAAAACGGCTACCCCGACGATTTTTCTCTGGAGCTTTTCCGTCAGGCGGACATATCGCTTGAAAAATACGACCCCGAAACAGGAGGTACGACCCCATGCTGAAGAAGATTCTGAGTATCCTGCTGGTACTGTGCCTGATGCTGCCCATGCTGGCGCTGGCTGATGAAGAAAAAGAACCCAACCCCATCGTTCCCCTGACCAAAGATCAGATCGAGGAAACGCCCGAGGGGATGCATCACTATCTGCTTTTATGCTCCGATTCCTGGAGCGGCGCCAGCGAGGACGCCCCCCGCAACACCGACGGCATCATGCTGGTGACCGTGGACACCGTCGCCCGCCGCATCATGCTCACTTCCTTCATCCGCGACATGCTGGTGCTGCGTCCCGACGGCGTGTACGGCCGCCTCAACGGCATCTCCAAGCGTTTCTCGCTGGAAGACATGATGGCCACCCTCAACTCCCATTTCGGTCTTGAGATCAAAAAGTACGTGCTGGTGGACTGGACGAAGGTCGCTGACATCATCGATGCGCTGGGCGGCGTGGACATCACCATCACCTACGGTGAGGCTGTCCGTCTGCGTGACAAAAAAGCCTACAAGAGCGACTGGACGCAGCCTGAGATCCGCGGCGCCGGCACCTATCATTTCCGCGGCTATGCGGCTGTGATTTATATGCGCATCCGTTCCGATATCTCCGTCAACGGCGAAAGATACGATTACCGCCGCACCACCCGCGCCCGCAACGTGGTGTCTTCTCTGGCCAACAGCCTGCGCGAGATTGATTACGCCAAGGCGCTGAGCGTTGCCAACACCGTCTTCAGCAACATCACCGCCACCAATATGACGATGGCTGATTTCATCGAAGCCGCGGGCTATGCCTTTGAGCTGCGCGACGCCGAAATCGAGCAGATGCGCATCCCCATTGACGGCACGGGCGAGGAATTCTATCACGCCGGCATGGCCACCCAGCAGATCGACGTGGTCGTCAACCGCGAAGCGCTGCAGGAATTCCTCTACGAAAGCTTTACCGTGCGCGATTTTGAAGAGTAATTCCGGACAAGGAGAATGAGTATGGAGGAAATCATCCGCGGAGCACTTGCTTTTGTCAACGATCACGGCGCACTGCTGATGATCATCGTACTGCTCCTGCTCGTAATCGGTCTGGCAAGCTGCTTTCTCATTGAAAGGCGCCGCTTCACTCCCCGCGAAATTACACTGATGGGAATGTTTGTGGCCCTCAACGTCGTATTAGCCGAGATCTGCAAGATCGTGATCATTCCCAACGTACTGGTCCTCTCTCTGGGCTTTGTGCCCCTGGCGCTGTCGGGTATGCTCTTTGGGCTTGTGCCCACCGTCACCGTGGCGGTTGTGGCCGATATCATCGGCGCCCTGCTTTTCAGCTCGGGGTCGTTCTACTTTGGGTATACCCTGACCGCCTTTATGACGGGACTGTTCTTTTCGCTGTTCCTGCACCGAAAAAAGCTGTGCGTTTATCACGTCATCCTCTGCCAGCTGGCGGTATCCCTTATCTGCTATGCCTTCCTTAATTCTTTCTGGGCGCTGAACTGGGTCACCAAAACAGCGGCGGCAGAATATATCGGCGTCCGCCTGCTGGCGCAGCTGGGTGCTTTCCCCGTGTATACGCTGATCCTTCTGCTTCTTCGCCGTTACCGCAAAACACTGGAAGGAGCGCTGAAAAGATGAGAGTCAAGAAAGGCGAGATCCTGCGTCTTTTACAGGAAACCTATCCCGATGCAGGCCCCGAACTGAATTTTACCAATCCTTATGAAACGCTGGTAGCTACCATGCTTTCGGCGCAATGCACCGACAAGCAGGTCAACAAGGTAACGCCCGCCGTTTTCAGGGATTTCCCCGATGCCCGTGCCATGGCTGCCATTGACGCCGACACGCTGTACCCCTACGTGAAAAGCTGCGGTTTTAAAACGAAGGCACAGAACATCGTAGCCGCCTGCCGCATTTTATGTGAAAAACACGGCGGAGAGGTGCCCTCTTCCATGGAAGCGCTCACCGCACTTCCCGGTGTAGGCCGAAAAACCGCCAACGTGGTCATGGCCAATGCTTTCAAGATCCCCGCCATTGCCGTGGATACCCATGTTTTCCGCGTTTCCAACCGTTTGGGGCTGGCAGACGCACCCAATGTGGAAGAAACCGAGCGCCAGCTTCGCCGCGCCATCCCCAAAGCCGATTGGTGCGACGCCCATCACTGGCTGATCTGGCACGGCCGGCGCATCTGCAGCGCCCGCAATCCCAAGTGCGAAAGCTGTCCGCTTGCCGCCTGCTGCAAAGACTATCATTTGCGGATGCATCCGCAGAAAGTTTCAGAAAATGCCCAAGAATAATCTGTTTGCCCCCGGCGCGTATGACCCTACGCACCGCCATCACGATCACGCCCATCATCACCACAGCCACTGCGGTCTGTGCCGCATCGAGCTTGAAAATATCTCCGTCACTTCGGGCGGTGAAACCCTGCTGCAGGACGTGTATATGCACATTCACTGCGGTCAGTTAACTGCGCTTGTGGGCCCCAACGGCGCCGGCAAAACGACGCTGATCCGCGCGCTGCTGTCGCAGATCCCCTATTCCGGCGCCATCCACCATATCGATGACCGTGAGCGTCCGCTGCGTACGGTTCGCACGGGCTATGTTCCCCAGCAGCTGCCCTTTGATAAGCAGATGCCCGTCACCGTTACCGATTTCATTGCAGCCTCTTTGACCAACCGTCCCGTATGGACAGGCATCGGCAGGAAAACCCGTCAGCAGGTTCAGGAAGCCCTTGCGCTGGCGCAGGCCGAAAAGCTTGCCAACCGTCAGCTGGGACAGCTCAGCGGCGGCGAATTGCAGCGCGTGCTGCTGGCCATGGCATTAACGCCCACGCCCGACCTTCTGATCCTGGATGAGCCCGTATCCGGCGTTGACCAGAACGGTCTGATGCTCTTCCTTGATACGGTGGAACAGCTCAAGCACAGCCGTCACATGGCGATCCTGCTGGTGTCCCACGATTGGTCGCTGGTCAGCCGCTATGCCGATCAGATGGTCTTGCTCAACAAGAGCATCCTGTGTGCAGGCACCCCCGAGACGGTCTTCGCCTGCGAAACCTTCCGCGAGGCTTTCCCCGCATCGGCAAAGGAGGGCAAATGATGGACGTTATTTACAAAATTATGGATACGCTCCTGCCCTTTGAGATCTTCCGCTTCACTTTCATGAAAAACGCGCTGCTGGCCATCCTCCTGCTCACGCCTCTGCTGGCACTGCTCGGCACCATGGCCGTCAACAAGCGCATGGCGTTTTTCTCCGACGCCCTCGGACACAGTGCGCTGTTCGGTCTTGGTCTTGGCGTATTGCTGGGCATAAGCAACGTAACCGTTATTCTGGTAAGCTTCGGCATTCTGTGGGCCATGCTCATCACCCGCATCAACCGCGCCGGCGGCGCCTCTGCCGATACCACCATCAGCGTATTTTCCTCCACCGGCATCGCGCTGGGACTTCTGATCCTTTCCGGCAACGGCCGCTTCAGCAAGTATTCCGCCATCCTCGTGGGCGATGTATTGGCCGTCACCCAGGGAGATATACTTTGGTTGGCGTTGTCGCTGGTCATCGGCGTGATCTTGTGGGCGGTGCTTTACAACAAGCTTTTGCTCACCGCCGTCAATCCCCAGCTGGCCCAAAGCCGCGGCATACGCACAAATCCCGTGGAATACGCTTTTGTGATCCTCGTGGCGGTAGCCGTGATGCTCTCCATCCGCTGGGTGGGCGTGCTTTTGATCAACGCGCTGCTCATTCTGCCCGCAGCCGCCGCCAGAAACATCGCCCGCAACGCCCGCCAGCACGCCGTTTATTCCGTGCTGTTTTCGGTGTTCAGCGGCGTATGCGGCCTTTGCATCTCCGTTCCGCTGTCCTCCAGCGTAGGCGCCGCCGTCGTACTGTGCGCCGCCTGCATTTACGCCGTAACGCTCCTGCTTTCCCGCATCCTGCGCATCCGCCTTCAGGCATAAATTATATTTTTGAGGTTTTTTCATGCAGCTGTATCACGATTCCCGCTCTCTTGACTGCCGTGCGCCCTTTGGCGCCGTGCGCTGCGGCGAAGTCATCCGTCTGCGCGTATATGTACAGGGCCGCGCCCGTGCCGTGAATGCCGTATTTCTGGCAGACGGTCAGGCGCCTCGTCTTTTGCCCCTTCAGCACGCCGACGGCGAAGCCTATGAAGTGCGCTTCACCGCGCCGCACACCCCCAAACTGATGTGGTATTATTTTTCCGCCGTTTCCGAGGACGGTCAGCCCGTATATCTGGGCAACGCCGCAGACGGTCTGGGCGGCGTAGGCGAAATGAGTCAAACCCAGCCCAAGCCCTTCCAGATCACGGTATATGATCCCGCCTATAATCCGCCCAAATTCCTGCGGGAAGGCATCATGTATCAGATCTTCCCCGACCGCTTTCACCGCACCCGCCCGCCTTTCATGACGCGGGATGATATTTATCTGCACGAAAAGTGGGATGAGCCGCCGCTTGCCATTTTTGATCCCCGCAACGGCGACACCCATTCCTGTGACTTTTTCGGCGGAAACCTGCAGGGCATCATCGAAAAGCTGGATTACCTCAAATCCCTGCACATTACCGTCATTTATCTCAACCCCATTTTCCTTGCCCGCAGCAATCACCGCTACGATACCGGCGATTATATGCAGGTTGATCCCATGCTGGGCAATGAAGAGGATCTGAAAACGCTCTGCCGCGAAGCCGAAAAGCGCGGTATGCGCGTTATTCTGGACGGCGTTTTCAGCCACACCGGCGATGACAGCCCCTACTTCAACCGCTACGGCCGTCATCCCGGCCCCGGCGCGTATCAGGGTGAGCATTCTCCCTATTACAAATGGTATACCTTTGAAAAATTCCCCGATAAATACCGCTGCTGGTGGGGCGTGGATACGCTGCCTGAAGTCAACAAGGAAAACGAAGATTACCGCGAGTTCATGTTCAAGGAAGACGGCGTTGCCCGTCACTGGCTCAAATGCGGCACCGCCGGCTGGCGTTTGGACGTGGCCGATGAATTGACCATGCGCTTCCTCCGCGATCTGCGTAAGTCCGTGGACCGCGAAAAGGATGACGCCGTGCTTTTGGGCGAAGTGTGGGAGGATGCCAGCAACAAAGTAGCCTACGGCGAAATGCGCTGCTACTGCCTGGGCGACACGCTGGACAGCGTAATGAATTATCCTCTGCGTGAGGCTGCGCAGAACTTCGTTCGCGGCGATATCGACGCTTTCGCTTTCGTCCGCCGGATCGAAAGCCTGCGGGAGAATTATCCCGTACCGTTCTTCTATTCGCTGATGAACCTGATGAGCAGCCATGACCGCGCCCGCCTTCTCAACACGCTTTGCGGCGAACGCTGGGAGAGCGTGGATCCCCTGTATCGCGGCGGTCTGAAACTGCCCGAAGACAAGCGTAATCTGGCTGTGCGCCGTCTGAAGGAAATGTGGAAGATCTTTGCCGCCATGCCCGGCATGCCCAGCCTGTATTACGGCGACGAAGCGGGGATGGAAGGCGCGGCCGATCCTTTCTGCCGCGGCACTTTCCCCTGGGGCAATGAGGATGAAGAAACCATGAAAATCACCCGCGATGCACTCACGCTTCGTGCGTCCCGTCCCGTGCTGCGCACCGGCGCGTTTGAGATCACTGCGGTCGATCGTGACACCGTGCGCATTCGCCGTTACAATCACAGCGGTTTTGACGTGTTCGGCGAGGCTGTGGAGGATGACGATTATCAGGTGACCGTGCACTCCGTCCGTTCGTAAGCGGGAAGGGAGAACGAAGGGAACGTTTCTCTTTTGCGTCAAAAGAGAAAGCGGGCAGTGCCCGCCCCCTGTGCCGATCAAGTTGTGTGCAGGCACAGTCCGTCCCACGTGGACAGGCGTATGTGCAGAGGACGTAACTCTTCCCCCGCGGGCGATACCATCCAACCACACGGCAGGCCGATCACGCTTGCGTGATCGCGTCCGTGAAACGGACAAGAAAAAGAGAGTGAATATCATCGGGGCGAGCTTGCTCGCAGCCGTGATAGTCACTCTCTTTTTCGTATTGCCTGCCGTAACATTCACGCACACAAAAACGCAGGCTTTCGGGTGGGTCTTAGGGAGGGGCTTTGGCCTTCCAAAGCCGCCTCCCTAACGTCTCCCCTTCTCTTACGCCTTGCCGGCGCAGCCCAGTACGTTGACGATCTTGTGCTCGACCATCTGCTGAATGGCAGCGCGGGCGTCGGTAAGGTACTGGCGGGGATCGAAATGATCGGGATGCTCAGCGAAATGCTGGCGAACCTTGGCGGTGAAAGCAACGCGCAGGTCGCTGTCGATGTTGATCTTGCAAACGGCCATGCCGGCAGCCTTGCGCAGCTGTTCTTCGGGAATGCCCACGGCGTCGGGCATCTTGCCGCCGTGCTCGTTGACGATCTTCACGAAATCCTGGGGAACGGAAGAGGCGCCGTGCAGCACGATGGGGAAGCCGGGCAGACGCTTGGAAACTTCCTCAAGGATGTCAAAGCGCAGGGGCGGGGGCACGAGGATGCCGTGCTCATTGCGGGTGCACTGAGCAGGAGTGAACTTGAAAGCGCCGTGGCTGGTGCCGATGGCGATGGCCAGGGAGTCACAGCCGGTAGCGGTGGCGAATTCTTCCACTTCTTCGGGACGGGTATAGGAGGAATCCGCAGCGGAAACCTTCACGTCGTCCTCAACACCGGCCAGACGGCCCAGTTCGGCTTCAACGGTGACGCCGTACTTGTGAGCATATTCCACCACCTTGCGGGTCTCTTCGATGTTCTTTTCAAAGGGCAGGTGGCTGCCGTCGATCATAACGGAGGTGAAACCGCCGTCGATGCAAGCCTTGCAGGTTTCAAAATCGGGGCCGTGGTCCAGATGCAGAGCGATGGGCAGACCGGTGGTCTTTTCGGCAGCCTCAACCAGCTTTACCAGATAGGTGTGGTTGGCATAGGCGCGGGCGCCCTTGCTGACCTGCAGCACAACGGGCGCGTTCTGGGCCTTGGCGCCCTCCACGATACCCTGAATGATTTCCATGTTGTTTACGTTGAACGCGCCGATGGCATAACCGCCTTCGTACGCCTTCTTGAACATTTCACGAGTGTTTACAAGCGGCATAAATCGTTTCCTCCTTCAAGTGCTAATCATTTGCAGCACATACAGGTTAATTATATCACCAATCGATATTCCACGCAATCATTTTTTGAAAATGACCCATTTGCTGGCCACATAATTGAAAATGACCACCAGCACGTTCATCAAAAGCTTCAGCCACAAATCGGCGTCGGCGATCATATTTTTGGCAATCAGCAAAAGAAGGTTGAAAAGCGCCAGATCAAACAGTACCCATGCCATGATACGTGCAGACACAAACAGCGCAAATTCTCTCCACAAGCCCGATCCCGCCGTTTTTTCGCTTTTGAACACATACTTTTTATTGGTGACGAAGGCAAACAGCACCGACAGCACGAAGGATACCACCTGGCCGGAGGTAGCGATCAGCGTGTAGGCCGCACTGTCGGTGGGATAGCTGGTCATTTTGAATGCCTGACGCCATACATAATAAACGCCCCAGCTGACCACAGTGGTCAGCACGCCGAAGATGAGATAGCTGATCAGCTCCCGCATTTTTTCTTTATCTTTAAGCAGCGCTTTGATTTTATCCATCCTGCTCATCCTCCTCATTTTTCAGCGTATCCCCGTCATCCCCCCGGGCGTAGGAAGCGGAAAGAATATCATCGTGCATCACCGTCTGCTTTTTATCCGAGCGCGCCGTGATATATTCCACCGCTTCGTCGCCGATGGCCGTGACCGTTGCATTGATGCGGCGGATCCCCTTTTCATCCATTACCATCAGCACGATCTTTTTACGGTGCTCCAGCGAATAGAGTAAAAAACGGTCAATCATTTTTCATTTCTCCCGCCGCAAAAATGCGTGTACCGTCCGGCGCCTCGTATACGCAATCATAATTTTCTTCCAGTTCGTAGGTGTTGGGGAAAGCATTATTGTATTCATAGCCGCCCAGCAGGATATAATCCACCGAGTACTTTTCAAGAATGTCCCGCCGTCCGTGGGGAGAGCCGTAGAATGTACGGATATCATTTTCCCGCTCGGAAAGATTAAAGCCGTGATAATACAGCCACAGCCCGGGGCCGCAAACGATATCCCGTCCAGCCAGCGCGGATACGGGATTGATATGCTGCGTCCAGCAGATGAAGGTATCCTCCCGGTCGGTATTTTCCTCCACCCACGCAGCCAGCTGCACGTCGGAGGAAGAGAACATCTGATAATCGCTGACGCACTCGCGGGCAATGGACAGGGTGCCCGTGGCAAAGCAGCAGACCGCCGTCATCACCGCCAGCACGCGGCGGGAGCACAGACCCTTCATGCGGTCATACAGTTCCACCGCGTAATCAGCTGCCAGCACGGCGCACAGCGCCCACCATACATAGAAAAGCTTGTTGTTGTCATATTCGTTGGGCTGGAAAATGATAAACTCCGAGATCACGAAGATGACAAACGCGCCAGAAGCGATAAAGCGGCGCTTGCGGTCACGTTCAAACAGTGAAAGCGCAAGCAGGATCAGCGGCAGGCCGATATTCTTGATCCAGAACCACAGATACCCGTCCCGCAAGCCGCTGCCGCCGGGGTTATTGACCCAGTTGAACTGGAAGTATACGAAGCGCTCGTTGCCCGTCGTCTGGGCAAACGTCCAGCCAAACAGCTGCGGCGCAGCCAAAGCACAAGCCAGACCGCCATACAGCAGCCAGGGCATCAGCTTGCCCCGGTGGCACAGATCATAGATCATCCATCCCGCGCTGATCATGCCCAATGCAAGGAAGGAATGGGTGTGCAAAAGCGGCAGTCCGCCCGCCATCACGCCCAGCAGCACCAGCTGCCGCACGGGATAGTCTTCAAAGCGCAGCGCATACTCGCCTGTCAGGCAAAGTCCCCTCTTGCGGGTAAAGGCTCCGGCCGAAGCGTCATACAGCAGATAAATGCAGGGCAGCAGCATGCACCAGCCGCCAAGGAAGGTGCGCTGGGGCACGAACATATCCACAATGATATTGCTCCAGCGCAGGTTGTAATACCCTTGCTCGGCATGGTTGGCAGGCGTCAGGTACCAGCCGTAAAGGATCGTTTCAAGGCGATCCAGCCAAGTACCCGCCTGCAGGGAGTTTGTTGAGCCGTCGCCCAGCGATACGCCCATCATATCGATGGAATAAAGAAATCCCAAGCCGCCGTTGATAAATACGAACAGCGTCGCCCAGATCACCGCGCGCTTTCCCGACGCCATGCGGGCCGCCAGGATCATGTACCCCGCAAATACCAGCGCCATCATCAGCGTACCGGGAAGGATGACTGCAATATTCAGCGGCATGCCAAAGAGCATAAACGTGGTGGAGAAGCTGTCCATCAGGAAGGGATAGGTCAGCCTTTCCCCCGGCATAATGCTGTAATCGGGCGGGAAGGGAGCATTGCGCAGGCTGGTAATAATGCCAAGATGCAGCGGCAGATCGCCGTAGGTAGTCTGTCCCACGTGGAGATTGCCGTTTACATCGCGCAGGCAGTGCGTATACTGAAGATATCCCCCAAGCAGCGACAACGGCAGAGCCACGCAAGCCATGAGGATCAAAAGCTGCTTATCTTTCTTCTCAAAGGGGCGCACAGACGCCTTATCGCGGAAAGCATAGGCGGCAAAGGTGACCCCGCACAAAGGGATCAGCGAAAGCAAATGCCCAAGAACGGAAAAATCAACGAAGAACGCAAAAAGCGCGGGCAGCCACATCATCAGAAGGATGCCCAGCGTCAAGCCCACCCACACGCGGGCGATCACGCCCATTCTCGGCAAAAGGCAGCGCACGATCATTACGCCCGCCAGCAGATATACAAACAGATATAAAAGCGACAGCACGCTTTATCCTCCTTTTTCGCACAGCAGTGCTTCTTTATTATAGGACAAACCGCATAAAAAGGCAAACACCCCCGCAAACTGTTACAAAAAGTTTGCACTTTACTTGACGCAGTTCAGGGGAAGTGCTATGCTTGACAGGAAAATACAAAAAGCGAGGGATCGACCGATGATCGCACTGGCCAATGACCACAGCGCTTTGGAAATGAAAAAAGAAATTATCGCTCTGCTGGACGAAATGCGCCTTGAGTACAAGGATTTCGGCACCTACACCGACGAAAGCTGCCACTATCCCATTTTTGCCGCCCGCGCTGCCCGCGCCGTGGCTTCGGGCGAATGCGACCGGGGGATCCTGCTTTGCGGCACAGGCATCGGCATCGCGCTGGCTGCCAATAAAATAAAGGGCATCCGCTGCGCCACCTGCTCCGAGCCCTATTCTGCCGAGCTGACCCGCCGTCACAACGACGCCAACATGCTGGCCATGGGCGCGCGTGTCATCGGCCCCGAACTGGCCAAGATGATCACCCGCATTTTCCTCACCACCGAGTTTGAAGGCGGCGGCCGTCACACCCAGCGCGTCAACATGCTTTCCGCTCTGGAACGCGGCGAGGATATCGAATAATCATCGACAGGAGGCGACTTTTTATCAAAAAGTCTTCCGTCAGATCCGCTCTGTATCTGGCACTGTACTACAGCGTCCATGTTTTTTATCAGGGCTTTTTATCCAAATACTATCAGCAAAAAGGCATCAGCGGCACTCCCCTGATGCTTTTGCTTGTTTCCGCGCCGCTGATGGCCATCTTTGCACTGCCCATGTGGGGCACCTATGCGGACCGCAGCAAAAAACGCCGCAATGTACTGCGGCTTGTGCTTTGCATTTCGCTGTGTGCCATGCCGCTTTTATATTTCTTTTCCTCCCTGTATATTCTGCTGCCGGCGGTCTGCGTATTCGGTGCCTGCTATATCGCCGTGCAGCCCATGGGAGACAGTCTGATCCTCGAAAACCTGCAAAACGCAAAAACGGCTTTCGGAAAGATCCGTCTGTTCGGCTCTCTGGCCTTTGCTTTTGTGAACCTGATCGGCGGCATTCTCCTCCGCAACAACTACCAATATGTCCCTTTGATCATTTCGGCCGGGATCATCGCCCTGCTTTGGGGCACCCGTCTTTTGCCCGATCTCCCGGGGCATCAGCAGGCGGGGCGAAAACTCTCCTTCGGCAAAGTACTGAAGCTGCCCCGCATCCTTCCCCTGCTTTTGCTCCTTATGATACAGCAGATGTGCATGGGCTACTTCTACAGCTATTTTTCCATTTATTTCACCGCTCTCCCCGGCAGCAGCAGCGGCCTGCTGGGACTTGCCTACTTCGTATCAGCAACCAGCGAACTGCCCTTTCTGCTCTTCGGGCATAAATGGTTTAAAAAATGGGGCGCGGGCAGGCTGATGCTTGTATCCGCCGCCGCCCTTGCCCTGCGTTTTCTGCTGCTGGGTCAGGCGCAGCACGCGTACCTTGCGCTGGCAAGCCAGCTGCTGCACGGTCTTGGCTTCATTGTGTTTACGGTATCCTGTTCCCAGTATGTCAGCCTGACGGCGCCGGACGAGCTGAAAACCGGCGCACAGATGCTTTTATCCGTTGCAGGCTTTGGCATCGCCCGCGTTCCCGGCATTCTCTTTGGCGGCCTGCTTTCAAACACCTTCGGACAAAGCGGCGTATTTCTTCTGCTTTCAGGCGTCTGTCTAATTACTTTGATTGCATTTTCTTTC
Source organism: Clostridia bacterium (assembly GCA_017549335.1). Classification (GTDB taxonomy): domain Bacteria; phylum Bacillota; class Clostridia; order Christensenellales; family Aristaeellaceae; genus SFMI01. The sequence continues at coordinate 52,468 of JAFYVB010000010.1, forward strand.
ATATTCCTCCGTCTGCCGCCGCTGAACGGAGAAAACGAACCGTTGAACCGCTGACTTTTGTCGGCGGTTCTTGTTTTATTTGCCACTCATGCGAAAGATGCCTGCGGAGAAAATAAGCTTGGTGATTTGATTGACCGGTATGAAAAAACTGATCGGTCTTCCCGTAATTCGAAACGGGAAGCAGATAGGCACGGTGGAACGAGGCGTACTGCAAAGGGACGGAAAGGCATTGGCGGGACTTCTTGTCAAGGAAGGCCTGCGCGCCTCCCGATGGATCGGCGCGGAGGACATCCTCCTTTTGGGACAGCTTTCCGTTCTGTGCCGCAGGCAGCCCGTCAGGCCGCCCAAGTCTTCCGCCTTCAGGCTCTTTCGCGTAACAGACGCCAACGGTCTTCGCATCGGCATTGTGACCGATGCGCTGATCAGCGAACAGTCCCTTGCCGTCACAGCCCTTGAGATCTCCGCGGGCCCCTTGGACGATCTGATCGACGGGCGTTTTTTCGCCACCAGTTTTGACGTCAAGAGCATGGGCTCCACCGGCCATGTCACCATACCCTGCAAGGAAAGCTGAAAGGAGGCACCGACATGAGCAAATATGTTTGTCTGATTTCCGGCATGATCGGCTATACGCTGGGTGCGCGGATGGGGCTGATGCGCCGCTGCGCCTGCAAGGCGACGCGCCGCATGAAGCGCATCCTCAAACGCAAGCTGGGGCTGTAAGGATGTCCGCTTTTCCCCGCAGCATCCGTCCGCTGCCGCGCAGAGTCAAATGGATTCTGCTTTTGTCGGCAGCGGGCATCCTCTGCTTTCTTCTGCGCGGAGCCCTCTCTCAGCTGTTGTTTCAGGTGGGGCTTGCCATTGTGCTTGCGTCCGTCGCCGCTCCCATCTGCCGTCTGCTTGAAAAGCGGTTTCCGCCTTCCCTTGCCGCTCTGCTTTCTCTGCTTTCCCTCCTTGCGCTTCTCGTTTTGTTTCTCACGCTGCTCATCCCGCGGCTTATCAGCCGTTTTTCCCAGGCGCTAAGCGCTGTCCCGCAGCTGATCGGAATGCTGCAGAATCTCTTGCAAAACATCACGTCTTCCGCATTTTTCGGCAGCCTTATGCAGTATATTTCGCCGTCCGGCGATCTTTTGCAAAAGGCCGGCGATCTGATCCTCTCCGTAGTCCCGCAAATTTTGCAAACGGTGGGGCGTATCGCCAACCGCATCCTTCGCGCCTTTCTGGCGCCTGCGCTGGCCTTTTATTTCCTGCGGGACAGAGAGATCTTTTGCTTTCAAATATCGCTGCTGATCCCGCTGAGTGTGCGCCGCCGCACGCTGTCGGCGCTGCGGGAAATGCGCCGCGAGGTGGCGGGATACTATCGCGGGCAGCTGCTGGTGGTATCCTCCGTAGCTGTTTTGACTGCATTTGCCCTTTTGATCGCAGGCATTCCCGGCGCCCTTGCGCTGGGGCTACTGATGGGCCTTTGCGACCTGATCCCCTACATCGGTCCCTACCTGGGCACCATTCCCATCGTGCTGTTTGCATTGCCGCAGGGGCTTCATTCCGTTTTGTGGGCAGTGATCGCCGTCATTGCCGTGCAGCAGACCGAAAGTCTTTTTCTCTCGCCTCACTTTATGTCAGGCGCCACGGGATTGCATCCCGCCTATGTGCTGATACTCATTTCTCTGGGGGGACTGATCGGCGGCCTCAGCGGCATGCTTTTGTCGCTTCCGCTGTTCGTTTGCCTGCGCGGAGCGATCCGGGCGCTGCAATGCACAGCAGGCGAAAGCAAATAACGGGAGTTTCGACTTTTTTCTTGGCATTCGCCGCAGATTATCCTATTGCCATTTATTTACGAAAGAGGTATAATATAGTGTATGTTAGAAAGGAGGTATCGCCATGTTGACAAACGATACCACCAAGCTGCAGCCCATCCGAGACACGCGCAGCACCGCCCGCGACATCCTGCAGCACGTTTACCGCGCCCTGCAGCACAAGGGGTATGATCCCATCACGCAGATCACAGGCTTCATTCTGACCGGTGACCCCACCTACATCACCAGTTACGATAACGCCCGCAGCATGATCTGCCGTTTGGAGCGCGACGAAATTCTGGAAGAGCTGGTATCTTTCTATCTGACGGAGAATTTTGACAGATGACCACAGGCCGTATCGTAGCGCTGGACGTGGGCGACCGCCGCATCGGCATTGCCGTGTGCGACGAGCTGCGCATCATCGCCTCTCCCCACAGCGTGTATACCCGCGTGGGCTTTGGTCCCGACGTCCGCCATATCAAGGCGCTTTGTGATCAGCTGGGCACCAAGGACGTGCTCTGCGGTCTGCCCCGCAATATGGACGGTACCGTAGGTTTTCAGGCGCAGAAGGTTCAGGCGCTGGCAGAGCAGCTTCAAAATGCCGGGCTGAACATCTTCTATCAGGACGAGCGCCTCACCACCGTCACCGCCGAGCGTGCTTTGATCGAAGGCGGTATGCACCGTCAGGAACGGCGCGGAACGGTGGACAAGGTCGCCGCCGCCGTCATTTTGCAACAATATCTTGATACGCTCAGAAATCAAGGCTGATTTCTTTGCAATATAACAGGAGGAAACTCACCATGACTGATGAAATGCTCAACAACATCCCCGAAGAAGAAGACAACATTGTTGAACTGACCGACGACGACGGCGTTGTCAGCAAGTTTGAATATCTGGCGACCATCCCCTTCGACGGCGAGGACTACGTCATCCTGCAGGTGCTGGATGAAGACGGCCAGGAGCCCGAAGGCGACGACGGCGAAGTGATCATCCTGAAGATCGAGCAGGATGAAAACGGCGAAGACATCTACGTTTCCGTGGATGACGATGACGTTGCTCAGAAAGTTTTCGAAATGTTCATCGCCGCGATGGACGCCGAAGACGAAGAATAATTCTTCTGCAATGAAAAACCGGCTTGTGGGAATCACAAGCCGGTTTTTCATTGCATTCTTTTTCCATCTTCCACTTTTATTGCGTTTTATCCAGTTTTAGGTTATGCAATCTCCACTTTCATAACCATTACAGTGCTCCGTGCATACAGTTACTGGGAATATAATCCAATCCCAGTTCCAGCATGATGCGCACGGACTCCACCGTATCGCCGGCACGCAGGCAGACCTTCAGCCCGTTGTCATGGGCCAGCCGGATCTTTTCCACCGGCCGCGCGAGCGGATCGTCAATCCTCCAGGAAAGGCCGGCATTGCCCATTCGCGCCATATCCTCCACCTGTTCTTCCTTGGCAAAGATCAGGTGCATAAAAGCCCTGGGCGCAGCCTTGCGTGCAAGAACGAGATAATCGTACTGGCCGGAAGAGCACACCACGCCCTCCTGTCCGATGCCCGATTCCTCCACCGCGCGCATCACCGCTTCGGAATCCTCGGTTTTCAGTTCAAGGAAGGGAATGCTGCCGAATTTCTTGCAGATCGCCAGATATTCCGAAAACAGCGGCATCACCTTTTGATCATCCCGCAGGCACTCCAGACGATTGCCCACATTCATTCGCAGCGCACGGCACTCCTTGAGCGTCATCTCCTTGATGGCGCCGGTGCCGTTGAAGGTAGCGTCCACCGTCGTGTTATGGCAGCATACCAGATGCCCGTCCCGCGTCATGTGTACGTCTGTCTCGATGGCCCACTGTCCCAGCCTTCCGGCGTACTCGAAGGAAGGCAGAGAATTGGCCGGCGCCAGCGGCTGAAAGCCGCGGTGGCTGACAAAGCGCGGATGCTCCGCCGTCTGCGGCATATCAAATAAATGCTTCATATCGGTCAAACTCCTTTCGGCGGCAAATTTTTCCTTGCCGCCCGTTCGTGCCTATGTTATTATACAGTATATAGGTCATATATTTCAAACACTTTTGATCTTGTGACCACTGTTTTTCATTTTGTGATCTAACCCAAAGGGAGAGCGCCCATGAAGCTGCATTCCTACCGAAAAAACCTGTTTCACCAATCTCCCGTCAACTGGCAGGAGTATTTCATCAACGATCAGATGATGTATTCTCCCCGCAGCACGCCGTATACCCGCACCACCTTCCCCGAAAGTTTGCACTTTCACGATTATTACGAAATCCTTTTGTATCTGGACGGCGACGTGCGCTACATCTGCGAAACCAACTCCTTCATCCCCGAGCGGGGCGACGTACTGGTCGTACCTCCGGGTTGTCTGCACACCTCCCGCATCAATGCCGATAAAACCCAGTACACCCGCCATGTGTTTTATCTTTACCCCTCTGCCTTTGATTCCTTCGGCGGCAGCGCTCTGTTTGATTTTCTGCAAACCGAAAAGGGGCGCCCCTTCATCGCCACCCTCAGCGGCAGTGCCCTTGATCAAACGCTGCTGCTCACCGATCAGCTGCGCACCGCACTTTCCTCTGATGAACCCGACGATAAAGCGCTGGCGCAGGCACTGGTCGTTTGTCTCTTTCATATATTTAACCGTCAGGCGGGCCGTAACCCCCGCACGGATACCCTATTTCCGCAAAATGTAGTGGATATTCAGAAGTATTTGGATGATCACTTCACCGAGATTGCAGGCGTATCCGAAGTGGCTGCCCACTTTTTCTACAGCCGGGAATACGTATCCCGCCTGTTCAAGCGCTATCTTAACACCACCGTGGCCGATTACGTGCTCAAACGCCGCATCAGCTACAGTCAGATGTTGATCTCCTCCGGTCTTCCGCTGATCGACGCCTGCTTTCAATCGGGCTTCGGCAGCGTATCCACCTTCATCCGTGCATTCCGCAGCATCACGGGCATGACGCCTTCGGCCTACCGCAAAAAGGCGCTGTCCGTCAGCAAATAAAAGAACAAACAGCAAAGGAGTAACTGCCATGCGTTTCCGTAAAAGTGTTTCCCTGATGAAAGGCGTAAAGCTCAACGCCTCCAAATCCGGCGTCAGCTTCACCGTGGGCGGCAAAGGCATCTCGCTCAACGTGGGTAAAAAAGGCGTATTTCTCAACACCAGCCTGCTCGGCACCGGCCTTTATGACCGCAAGCGCATCGATACGCTGATCACCGATAAGCTGGGCATCGGCAAGAAAAAGAAAACCGAAAAAGCCGCCAAGGTCCAAGTGCCCGATTTCACCATGTCGCTCAGCGAAGAGGGCGAAGTGGTGATCGAAAACGAAAACGGCCGCGCCATCACCAATGAAGCCACGCTGCGCGAGATCCGCAAGACCGAGGAATACAAGGAAACCTACGAAGAGCTGATGGATCACTATCTGCAGCAAATCAATGCCGCCACCGAAGCTTTCACCCATATTTACAAGCTCGCTGCCGATGTTTCCTCCTCCGGCAAGCACCGCGCCGGCGCTGTCGCCGTGCCCAAGGCCGAAGTATTTTCCGAGCCTAAGCCCACCCGCGAAAGCATCCTGCCCGCGCTGGAAGCCGCCGCCGAGGAAGCAGCCGCCAAGGTGCCTTTCTATTCCCGCAAGCTGAAAAAGCGTCAGTTCATCCAGCAGCAAATGGAAACCTTCTACGCCCGTGCGCTGGATGAATGGGAGGCCCGCAAAGCCGCCTTTGAAGGCGAAAGCAACGCCGTTGAAATCGCCCTCCCCGCCTCCGCCGATGCCGGCGAAGCACTGACCCCCGACTTCATCGAACATCAAATCGAAAGCTGGCTTTCCACCATCGAGCTGCCCGTGGATTTCAGCCTGCAGTATGACTATGACGAAAACGCCGGCGTGCTGTGGGTGGATCTGGACCTTCCCGAGATCGAAGATCTTCCCGCGGAAAAGGCTGTTGAGCTCAAGAGCGGTCAGGTCAAAGCCAAGGAAAAATCCCAGAAAGAGCTGCGTCAGGATTACGTCACCTGCGTTTTCGGTCTGGCCGTGTTCTTCGCCAGCTACCTGTTCTGCCTGTCCCCCCACATCACCCAACAGGTGATCTCGGGCTACACCCAGCGCCGCAATGACCGCAGCGGTGAAATGGAAGACCGTTATGTGTACTCCATCCTCTTTGACCGCGACGCTTTCGAAAAGGGCAAGCATAAGAAGGCCGAGCCCTATACCTTCTGTCAGGGCTTCCGCAACCGCACCAATCTGCTGTCCACCGGCGATTTGAAGGCCATCGAGCCCTATACCCCCGCCGACTTGGTATAACTCCCGCAAATTTTCCGCATTTTTTCTCATTTTCCCCCTTGCATTTTATCCAACCGTGTGCTATAATCTTATTCGGTCACTGACCATGGGATCGTAGCTCAGTTGGTTAGAGCGCCACGTTGACATCGTGGAGGTCATAGGTTCGACTCCTACCGATCCCACCACAGAAAAAGTCCTTGATTTTCAAGGACTTTTTTGTTTTGTAAAAACGTGCTACAGGCCGTATTTCCTCCAAAAGAGGTCAAAAAGAACCGCGATGTTGGCGCGGCATATCTCAAAAAGTGTTGATATCCCTATTGGTGACGAAATCATTCTCATAACGGTTAAGGAACCATTCCTTCACGTACTGGAAAGGATTACGCTGTACCTTGGCCAGGGCCTGTACCTTTTCAAATTCCTCCAGCACAGAGGACTTTTTTCCTTCCTTGGCCGAGATGTAGGCTTCCATCTTCTTATAGGTGAGGTTGCCGTAGGGCTTATCGCTCGTGCGCTTCTTCGCTTCATGGACGGAGATTTCATACTGGGGCAATTCACGGCGGAGCCGGAGCATTTCGTTGTAGGCAGGAGATCCGATGACTCCGGCTTCCTTGAGGAAGGACTTGGTGACAGTAACGGTGGCGTTCAGATGATCGATGGTGTAGGCGTTGCGCTTCATAATGGTTCCTCTTTCTGTGCTGATGCACTGTTTGTTATTTTGGTTGAGGTTGCTTCCCTCAACCTTGTGACTGCATTATACAAAACCAAGTGTCCGGATAATCGGACTTCCCATTTTGGTGTAAAAAAAAGAGGCAATGAAGAACATTGGTTTTCATTGCCAGCTTTCTATGCAGTTGTTTTTATACCATTAACCCTTCACACTGCCGATCATGACACCCTTCTGGAAGTGCTTTTGCACAAAGGGATATACGCAGAACAGCGGCACGGTGGAAACCATGATCACGCAGTACTTCAGCGTGACGTACAGGTATTCGCTGAAATGTTCGCGCTCGCTGAAGGTCAGCATTTCATCTTCCAGCGGGCCAATACGCTTGCTCTGCACCAGAATTTCCTTTAGGAAAATCTGCAGCGGATACAATTCCTCACTGTTCAGGTACATAAATGCATTGAAGTATGCGTTCCAATGGCTTACACCATACCAAAGCGTTAATACAGCAAGAATAGGTTTGGACAGCGGAAGCACCATTTTGAACAGATACTGAAAATCGTTGCAGCCGTCAATCTGCGCCGCTTCCAGCATTTCTGCAGGAATGTTGGTCTGGATAAAAGTACGGCATACGATCATGTTATACACGCTCAGCGCGCCGGGAAGAAGCATCGCCCAGCGGGTATCAATCATCCCTAATTCTCTGATGAGAATATAGTTCGGAATCATGCCGGCAGAAAACAGCATGGTGAAGGTGAACAGAAACATGATTGCGCCTCTGCCGCGCAGATTCTTACGGGCCAGAGGATAGGCACAGGCAATCGTTACAACCAGGTTGATCACCGTGCCAACTAAGGTATAAAAGATTGTGTTCTTGTATCCCAGCGCAATTCTGGGCTGCTCCAGTACAAATTTATACGCCGTCAGATCAATATCCTTTGGCCACAGCCATACCCCGCCGTGCACCACCACATCGGGATTGCTGAAGGATGCAGAGATAATGTAAATGATCGGGTAAAGCACGATCAGCGTCAGAAAGGTAACGACTGTATAGCAGAAGGCATAATAGAGCCGATCCTCATTATGCTTGATTTTAGCATTTTTCTTCATCGCTCTGCCTCCTTACCACAAACTGGTCTCGCTGACCTTTTTCGAAATCGTGTTCATAATCATTACAAGAGTAAAGTTAATCACGTTATTAAACAAGCCAATCGCCGTCGCATAGGAGAAATTACCCACGCCCTTGGCAGACAGACCCACAGAATACGCATAGGTGGAAATAACCTCACTGGCCGACAGGTTCATACTGTTCTGCATCAGATATACCTTTTCAAAGCCAATGGTCATCACAGAGCCCATGCGCAGAATCAGCATCGTAATAATCGTGGGCACGATGGTGGGCAAATCCACATGAATAACGCGCTGGAAACGCGTTGCGCCGTCGATCTGCGCCGCCTCATGGTAAGACGGATCAACGCTGGACAAAGCAGCCGTATAAATGATACTGTCCCAGCCAAAATGCTGCCAGACAGCAGACCATACGTAAAAATGGCGGAAGCTGGCGGCAGAGCCAAAGAGATCCGGCGCCATGTTGCTGCCCGTCAGCGATCGGTATACGCTGCCGTACAAGCCCGTAGCGCTGTTGAAGATGGAGAACATGATACCGACCATAACAACCACCGAAATAAAATGCGGCATGTTAACAATGGTCTGCGTAACCTTCTTGAACCGTTCATTGCGCACGCTGTTGATCATCAACGCAAACAATACCGGGAACGGAAAGCTGACGATCAGCGTATACAGCGAAAGAACGATGGTATTCACAAGCACGCGCTTAAACTGGTAGGACTCGAAAAACTTTGTAAATTGATCAAATCCCACCCATTTGCTGCCCCAGATGCCTTGGCGAACCTTGTAATTCTTAAATGCAATCACCAGGCCGCCCATGGGAAGATATTTATAGATGATGATGTAAATGATCGGCACCAGAAGCAGCAAATACAGCTGCCAGTCCCTGCGCACATCGCGTCTGATTGCCGCGAGGCTGCCGAATGTTTTTTTCTTATTCATGGAATTCCTTTCCACCAAGCCAAAATAGCCTTCCCATTTTGAGGAGAGGGACTGACAGAAGTCTCCGTCAGTCCCTCTGAAAAGTCACTTGGTTATTGGATTACTTGGTACGGTCGAAAGAAGTCTGGTACATTTTAAGCGCATCCGCAGCGCCAATCTTCTGCAGTTCGTTCAGATAGGTATCCCAGTAGGTATCGATATCCCAGGAGCCGGACAGGAAGGCGCCAATGCTCTCAAATACGTAGCTGTTCAGGCCCAGCTGAATTTCGTTGACTTCCGCAGCCTCGTCTGCAGTCATGGGCAGGCGGAGGATATGCTCGGCGGGAGCTTCCGCAATGGTAGCCATCATGGAGTCAGCATACTTCTGGTTCCACAGCGCAGTAGGCTTGGTTTCGGGCGTGGATTCATCATACAGAACGTCCAGACCCATGTACAGGTATCTCGCACGGATGAAGGGACCAGCGTGCATGTAAGCGCGGTTCTGAGGAACGTTCTTGCCCCAGATTACAGTGCCGAATTCCCAAATGACGGGCACGGGATATTCGCTCTTGAGCTTACCGGAGTACATGTCAGCGGTCTTGCCTTCACCGAAGGCTTCCTGCAGACGCTTGTTCAAGTCTTCGGTGGACAGGTCAGAGTTATATACCCAGTCAACGCCGCGGCGGCCAAAGCGGTTGGACAGGCCCATTTCTTCGGAGCACATGAAGTCCAGCACCAGGAAGGCAGCCAGAGGATTCTCGCAATCAGCAGAGATAACGGCAGCAACCTTGGCAACGCTGGGCAGGAAGAAGGCTTCGCCTTCCTTTTCAGGGCCGTCCAGAGCGGGAACGTAATCGTACAGAATCATTTCGCCGTGCTTGACGTAGCCGGGAGTAATGGTCATGCCGGGATAGTAGCCAACCTCAGACAGGCAGCGGATGGCGGGGTCGCTGATGATGGCGGTGTAGCTGGCGCCGTCCATGGTCAGCATGTTCTTGTCAAAGATGCCTTCGTCAAAGAAGCGCTTGATATACTTCAGGCCCGCTTTCCAGGCATCGGTGGTATAGGCAAACTCGAGATCGCCGTTGGTAACATCCAGATAATAGTCATCCCACGCATAGACGAAGGGAGACATCAGGTAGTTGAACCAGGCCAGACTGGTCAGCGCATCGCCCTGGCCGGGAAGCGCAATTTCATCAGCAATGCCGTTGCCGTTCACATCGCCCGCAGCCACAAAGGCCTTGCACAGCTCGTAGTATTCTTCGGTATTGGTGGGCACCTTGTCAATGCCTACCTTTTCCATGTACTTCGTGCTGATCCACATCTTCTGACGAGATTCCTGTGTGGGGCTTTCCAGCAGACGCGGCACGCCCCAGATCACGCCGTTGGGGTCAGCAATCATGGCGGGGATATCCACGCCGCAGATCGCGGAAGAATCGTTCACGTTCTTCGCATAATCAGGATTGTCAAAGTACTCATTCAGAGGGATAATCGCGCCGGCTTCCGCCCAGTTGAGGTAGATATTGTTGGAAGAAATATCACCATGGTCAGAACCGAAAATGATATCCGGCAGCGCAGCGCCGCCGTTTACCATAACGTTGAGCTTATCCAGGTAGTCGGCAGATGCGTAAACGTCGAATTCCAGATCAACTCCGAGGGATTCCTCGATGTACAGCGTCAGGGCGTTGGTATCCCAGTCAATTACTTCGTCATCGGCGGGAACGGCGATGGTAATCTTCACACCTTCACAAACCGACTTGGGATCGAAGGCCGCTTCGCCGTGCGCGGTCATGGACAGAACCATCACCAGCATCAGCGCCAGCGCCGTCATACGTTTGAACATTTTGTTCATTGTTTTGCCTCCCTTTACAGGTTTTCACTTTGCGTCTCATCGGTGCAATGCTGCCGGCCGGCCAGCATCGCTGCTGATAAAAGCATAACATAGCTATCCATCCATTTTCATCATACAATAAATGGTTTTACCATACAATTTCTGCTTTTACAGATTTTGAAATTGACGAAAATGCCTGAAAAATGTTATCCTTTACTCATCGATAAATTACAAATTCTGCACGTTATCTTACAAATCCGGATGCGCCTTTGTATATGGATAGATACCGTGTTTTTTCAACTACTACTTCAGGAAAGAATGAAGCATGAAAAAGATCAAATTCCATCTGAAATCCTTCTTCGAAACCGCCCGCTCCTTCCCGCGCAAATCCATTCTGCAATGGTTTCTGCTGTGCTACTGCATCTTTGCCATCATCTTTTTTATCGCGCTCCTGCCGCTGATTTCCTATTGCAGAGAAACCTTCACCGAGCTTGAGATTACCAAAAGCTCCCAGCAGATGGACTTTGGCATTTCTCGCCTGGAAACCACCGCCGAGGGCGTAGCCAGCATGACCCAGAGCCTTTCCAGTGATGTGCGCTTTCTTCCTTTCTTTTATCGTGAGCCCAATTACTCCAGCATCTCGGTATCCGTCCGCCATCAGATGCGCCACTTCATGAACAGCATGGTTTTCCCGCTGGAGATGGTCTCTGACTGCATTTTGCAATTCTCCGATAAAACCGTTGTTTCCACCAATTTCAGCCGCTTTGATGAAGCTCCTCCTTATTATCCAAATCTGTTTCAGGTAGCCTCTCTCAGCTACGAAGAATGGGAAAGCATGCTGGTGCAGGGAAAATCCGGCTTCATCTGCGCCCTGCCCGTTACTTCCATCGGGCAGACCTACGAGGCGCTGATTTACTCCGTTCCCTGGGTAAATGACTCCTGGCTGTTCGCCTGCCTGAATATGAAGGACGTCACGCAGTCGCTGGTCGGCAAAGCAAACGCTGGCGTTTACTCCATCACGCTGACCACCACCGGCGGCGTGAACCTGTATACCAATTTATTGTCTCCCCTGAACACCGTGCACTCCATCACCAAGCAAGTTCCATCTTCCAATCTGCTGGTAACAGTGCATATCCCCCACTCGGTGACCGACAATAACATTACCCCGCTTTACTATTTCCTCACGCTGTATCTTGTTTTGTGCGTATTGGTGCTGATCATCATGATCCTCTCTGTTTCTTATCTTTCTGCCAGACCACTTTTCAAGATCATCGATCTGCTGGACAAGGTATCCGATACTGCTGGAAATGCCAATGTTCCCGATACACAAGCTAAGCCGCTGGCCTATGGCTTTAACTACATTCAAGAAAAAATCGTCTCCTACGCCAACGAGCTTGATACTTCCCGCGACACCATCGATCATCAGCGCCAGGCGCTGCAAATCCGCTACATGGAAAAGGCGCTGCACAGTTCCTTGTCCATCGAAGCCGACTATGATGCCTTCTATTCCTGCTTCCCGGATTTCCCGGACAGCTTCTGCATGATTATGCTGGGCCTGATCGAGCATCCCGACAATGAAGGCGTAACTTATCCCAATGCACTCTCCCTAATCCAGCTTTACCTGCAAAGCACCCTGCAGGATGTTTACATCCAGCAACTGAATAATCTCGAACTCCTGCTGTTTGTCGATGAAGAGCAGTTCAGCGCTTCCGAGGATATCATCAATCATCTGATCGCCAACATCAACCAGAAAGAACCCTGCTATCATGCCTGGGGCCTCGTCAGCAAATTCTATAACCATCCCAAGAGCATTTCTATCGCCTATATGCAATTGCAGGAAATGTACAGTTGGATTTCTCTTACTGATATCTCCAGCCTCTGCCATATTTCCAACACCCGGCCGACCAACAAGGCCGATTTCCAGATGAGCGATACGCAGGCAATTTACTCCGCGCTCATCCACGGCAACACAGAAATGGCGCTGCTCAAGCTTCAGCATTATGCCGACAGCCTCTCCAACCGCAACCGTTCTGTGTTTGAGATGTTCCGCTCCATCCTGCTGTGCGTACGTCAGGAATACCCAAGCCAACTCATCGACATCGAGATTCCCAATTATCACGCACATCTGGATATGTACAAGGTGCTCGAAGATGCCATCTGTGCCTTCTGCAGCAAAATGCAGCCCGAGACGTCACTGTCCGAAGCCGACCCGTTTGCCAAACAGCTTCTGGATTATGTCAACCAGCACTTTGCTGATGAAAATCTGTGCTATGCCACACTGGCAGATCATTTCCAGTGCTCGGTCTCCAAAGTTCGCAAGTCCTTCTCGCTGATTTCAGATGTCTCCATTACTGCCTACATTGAGAATAAACGCATGGCACTGGCAGATGAACTTCTCCGCAGCAGAAAACACTCCGTATCCGAAGTCGCCAAGCTCTGTGGTTTCGCCAGCCACACTACCTTCTACCGCGTATACCGCAAAAACTTCGGCCATGCACCGTCTGTGTCAAAGCAAGAATAAAGTTATCTATTACAAAGCAAAAGCAGAGTGTCACACAAACACTCTGCTTTCACTTTCATTGACCATGATTAGACCATGAATGACCCTCATCAGACCCTAAAAGACCCTGATTTGACCCGAAGAGACTCCGATTGGCCCCTCCAGCACTTCTTGAACCTTCACGCATCCGCACCGAAACAGGCCATTTTTAATGTAATTTTTGTTGATAAATGGTGGCTTTGACATCGTGGAGGTCATAGGTTCGACTCCTACCGATCCCACCACGAACAACCCTTGAGAAATCAAGGGTTGTTTTTTGCACAGAAAAAAGCGAAGTGCAGTTACGCACTTCGCTTTTATTTGTGAAAATCAAAATGCAATGCTACCCTGACCCACGGCATTTCCGCTGAGCTTGTCATAAAGCATCAGGCCATTACCGTTGACAGCCAAGGTGATGGGCGTATCCACCGGATAGTCAACATTGCCGAAAACCACGCTGGTCAGCATGGTATCACCGCAGGCCACCTTGACAGTCGTTTCCATGCCGGTAGGCAGCGTGGAATACACGCGGCCTTCCACCGCGCCGCCTTCCTGAATAGGCAGGAATTCGGGACGTACACCCAGCACAGCTTCTTCACCCAGGTTTTCAACAGGAACTTTGGCAGTGAATACCGCTTCCTTGCCCAGCGCATCCAGCGTAACGGTGCTGCCGTCGATTTTCTTTACCTTGGCAGGAATGAAGTTCATCGTCGGATTACCTACAAACTCTGCCACAAACAGATTGGCAGGATCGGAGTAAATCTCCAGTGGCGGCGCATACTGCTGCAGCAGACCGTTGTTCATCAGGCATACCTGCGTAGAGAGCGTCATGGCCTCCAGCTGGTCATGGGTGACGTATACGAAGGTGGAATTGGTATCGGTATGCAAGCGCTTGAGTTCGGTGCGCATTTCCTGACGCAGCTTGGCATCCAGATTACTCAAAGGCTCATCCATGAACAGCACCTTGGGACTGGGCGCCAGCGTACGGGCGATGGCCACGCGCTGCTGCTGGCCGCCGGACAGTTCCGCCGGATAGCGCTTGACAAACTGCTCGATCTTGAGCAGCGCCAGCATTTCATCTACGCGGGCTGCAATGCGCTTTTTATCCCACTTGAGCATTTCCAGACCGAAGGCAATGTTTTCATATACCGTCATGTGCGGCCAGAGCGCGTAGTTCTGGAACAGGAAGCCGATATCGCGCTTGTTCGGTGGCACGTTGATGCCCTTCTGCGAATCAAACACAGGCTTTCCGTCGATAAGAATGCGGCCGGTCGTGGGCGTTTCAAGGCCCGCGATCATACGCAGCGTAGTGGTTTTGCCACAGCCGGAGGGGCCCAGCAGCGTTACAAAGCCACGGTCGGCGATGTACAGATTGAGGTTGTCCACCGCCACAAATTTGTCAAATCTTTTTGTTACGTTTTCAAGAATGATTTCAGGCATGTGGTTTAACCTCCGATTCCCTTGTCAAAAGATGCGCCGGTGAGCTTGTTGGTCAGGCCGTTGATGATCATAATGATCAGGATAATCAGCAGCGTCACCGCGCTGCCGTATTGCGCATAGCCTGTTTCATTGAAGGAGAAGAGCATCGTTGTCAGCAAATATCTGGCATAGGGCACCAGCAGTGTGAACAATGCCACTTCGCGCATAACGGAGATAACAGGCAGCAGGTAGCCCGAGAGAATACTGCTCTTCTGAATGGGGAAGAGAATGCGCGTCATGCGCTTGCGCCACGGTACGCCAAAGATAATTGCGGCCTCTTCAATTTCCGGCGCAATCTGCAGCATGGAGTTCACGCCCGAACGCGAAGCAAAGGGCAGGAACTTAACCGCGCTGACCAGCACCAGCAAACCAAACGTGCCGTACAGCCACTTAAAGTTCTCGCTCGTCGCCACAGCCAGATAGATTGTGCCAAAGGCCATGGCAGGCATCAGATACGGGAAGAAGGCCAAGCTTTCCACCGCACGGGAAAGCTTCGATCCGCGGCGGCGTACGCAGGCATAGCCAATCAGCATGCCGGACGTACCAACGATCAGCGCAACCACCAGCGCCAGCAGCACCTGGCGGCCCACAGCCTTCCACATGGTATCGTTGAGCAGAATGCCGGCGATCATGCCTGTTTCGTAGGCAGAAGCTTCCGTACCAATCCAGAAATGCAGCGTCATGTTGGACAGTCTGTAATTGCCGGGCTGACGGATCACGCTCTCCAGCGCAAAGGAGATCAGCGGCATGATGGCTACAAAGCTGATGAAGATGATCAGCACAATGGTAATGGGCCAGTTGGCACGACGCAGTTTCACCAAGGACACCTGACCGGACTTGCCCGTTACTGTGGTAAAGGACTTACGCTTGCCCGTAAACCACTGGTTGATACCCAGAATGATGCAGCCCATCAGGATGGAAATGAAGGCAATGATATAGCCTTGGCCCTGATAGCCTGCCTGAATCAGCGCGCGCATCTTGGTGGACAGCGTGTATGTCTTGACTGCCGATCCCAGGAATACCGGCACAGTATAGGACGAGAAGCCGGAGGAGAAAATCAGCAGGAAGGTGGACAGAATCGCAGGCATGACGATAGGTACCGTGATACGGCGAATGATCGTCCAGCGGCTGGCCTTGAGAATGGTCGCGCTGTCTTCCAGCGTGGCGTCCATATTCTTGAGAATACCGCCAATCAGAAGATAGGCAAACGGCGAATAGTGCATGCCTATGACCACGATCATGGGAAAAAGGCCAAACACAAACCATTCCGGCATACACACGCCGAAAACAGCTTCCACCATGCCGATATTGCCGCCGCCAACCTTGGAATTCTGGAACATGTTCGTCCAGAACAGCGCCAGCGTCCAAGCGGGCATCATATAGGGGAACACGAACACAGAAGAAATAAACTTCTTGCACTTGAGGTCGGAACGGGTCACAAACCAGGCAATGCTGCCGCCGATAGCGATGCCCAGGATACCCGCGCCAATGGCCACGATGAAGGAATTCTTCAGCGGCTCCCAGAAATTGACCTTGGACCAGTCGCTGCCTTCAAACAGCTTTTTGAAGTGTGTCAGTGTCCATGAGCCCACCGGCAAGCGATACATTTTCTTTTCTGTACCCAGATGAACGGTGAACATATTGGTCAGCATGGTCACCATAGGCATCAGGGACAGTGTAATCAATACCAGCAAAAAGAACACCAGCAGCAGATTTGCCGGATTGGTTACAAACGCACGCAGCCTGTAAATCAGCGGCTCATGCTGCAAAGAATTAGGACGTGGTTTTCTCATAGGCTAAAATCCCGCCTTTTGAATGAGCTTTAGAAAACAATGTTTAACAATAGACAGGGTGGATTGCTCCACCCCGTCTGTTTGCATGTTGTGAAGAATTAGCCAACGCGGGTAGCGATGAACTCATATACGTCAACGAAGTGCTCGTTGATATACTCCAGATCCTCGAATACCAGACAGTCGGTCCAGTAATCATACGCTTCGTCCTGGATGTCTTCGGGCTTGGCGATGGTCTTGTTGGGAGAGTAGTAGCCCTGGCTGGAGTTCCAGCTCTTGGGACCGGCAAAGCCTTCTTCGCTCAGCAGGTAGTTGATGAACAGCGCGCAGGTGTAGGGGCAATCGGTATCCTTGAACACGGTAGCGTAGATGGGATACATGAAGCCGGAGAAGCCCTCCACCTTGTTTTCAAGCTGCAGAACAGTCAGGTTGCCGCGGTCAGCTTCATCCACCTTGCGCAGCTTGGAGAATACGAACAGACCCATGTTGCCGGCGGCGCCGGAAGCAATACCGGCAGCCATCTTGGAAGCAGAGGTGTAGGTATAGTTCACGTTCTTGAGGAAAGCATCGATGAACTGCAGCGCGCAGGTATCGAATTCACCCTTTTCCCAAGCCTTGCCGTAGCGAGCCTGATAGGCGGCTTCCAGCTTGGCATTCCATTCGGGGCTGGTGAGCATGATCAGGAAGTTGATGTTAACGGTTTCGTTGGTGGGATTCTTGAAGAACACCTTGTCCTTCCACTCAGCTTCAGTCAGCTGCCAGATGTTGTTTACGCCCACAGAACCGTTGCCGTTGTGGTAGATCAGCAGAGAGTTAATGTAGGTAACGATGGCGGGATTCTGATTCTTCTCATCCACGACGTCCTTCAGGGCTTCGGGGAAGTAGGTGTAAGCCAGTTCTTCATCCAGCAGGTAGGTCTGCAGATCGGGACCATTCTGCGTCAGGCCCATGTCAGCAGTGTCCTTCACGCCGGAGCCGATGGTGTTGCCCAGGATGGTATAGGTCTCAGCGTCATCGATTTCATTGTAAACGAGCGCCAGTTCGGGATAGACAGTCATGAAATTGGCAGCAGCCTTTTCCGCGAAAGAGGTAGTGGAGTAGAACTTCATCTGAGCGCCGGCCTTCGCTTCTTCCTTAGCCTTGGCATAAAGTTCTTCATTGGTCATCTTGGCGGCGGCAGCCAGCGCTTCCTGCACGGTTTCGGCAGAAGCAGCGGGGATCATGCCCAGCACCATGATCGCAACCAGGATCAGGGAAAGGAAACGTTTCATCGTCGAGTCCTCCATTTTTTGTTTTTTCTTTGCGGAAACACTTCTCTCCGCACATATCTCATGAGAACATTATATCGTTACATGCATGCCCTGTCAAGAATTGCAAGCAAAAAGAACATGCTTTTCATTTTAAAAAACGAAGTGCCGGACTGACACTCCACTTTTCCTTTGATTAACCACGTTAGACCTGAATCTCCTCCAAATTAGTCCATTTTGACTCACTACGAATCAAAAGGTCGTGGGTTCGAATCCCGCGGGGCGCGCCACTGAAAAAACCTTGAGAAATCAAGGTTTTTTGTGTTTTTGGGATCCTCAGACCGTTTTTGGTTTTTGAGAGGTTCACATAACGCGGCAAAAAAGGCTCAAAAAACGTTGATATTCCTGGGTTTTTTGAGGTTTTCATCTGTCACAAAGCCTCAAAAACAGCCTCTATCTGCGCTCCCGCTTCTTTCACCTTTTCTATGCGCACGTGTGCATACCGCTCCATCGTCATGCGTACATCCGAATGCCCGGCAATCCCTTGCAGCGTTTTGATATCCACACCTGATGACGCCGCCAGTGTGATAAATGTGTGCCTGAACACATGCGGCGTCGCGCCGCGCAGATCCACCGTTTTTCCAATGCGTTCCCACATACGCTTGAAGGTCATTTCGCTGATGGGTTCGCTGCCGCCGATGATAAAACCGCCCAGATGTCTGAGCGGTTTTAATATTTGCATCAGTTCTTTAGTCATGGGGACTATGCGATTTCCCGCTTCGCTCTTCGGCGGGCCAAG
>JAFYVB010000011.1 GCA_017549335.1 Clostridia bacterium
ATTGCTTACTGCTATCCCGACCACGTGGCTCTGTACAACCTGGCCAAGGCTGTTCAGACTCTGGACGGTTACATTGACAGCGAAGCGGTCATCACCCGCGCTGACGGCACCACCGAAGTGTTCGGCCTCACCGCTGAGCAGAAGGCTGACTTCATCGAAGGCTACTACACCGAAGGCGCTCAGTTCGGCGACGGCCTGATGTACACCCTGCCCTTCAGCAAGTCCACCGAAGTTCTCTATTACAACAAGACCTTCTTCGACGCCAACAACCTGAAGGTTCCCACCACCTGGGACGAAATGGAAAAGCTGTTTGAAGAAATCGTTGCCATCGATCCCATGTCCATTCCTCTGGGCTATGACAGCGAATCCAACTGGTTCATCACCATGTGTGAACAGCTGAAGACCCCCTACACCAGCGCTACCGCTCCTCACTTCCTGTTTGACAACGCTGAAAACAAAGCTTTCGTAAAGCGCTTCCGTGACTGGTATCAGAACGGTTATGTGACCACCCAGACCCTGTACGGCGGCTACACCTCCGGTCTGTTCGTTTCCACCGGCGAAATCAAGAGCTATATGTCCATCGGTTCTTCTGCCGGTGCCACCCATCAGCGTCCTGCCAAGGTAAACGGCGAATACCCCTTCGAAGTGGGCATTGCCACCATTCCTCAGTCTGAAGTTAACAACCAGAAGGTTATTTCCCAGGGTCCCTCCCTGTGCATCTTCAAGGATGCCAACCCCCAGGAAGTGGCTGCCAGCTGGCTGTTCGTGAAGTTCATGACCACCAACGTAGCTTTCCAGGCTGAATTCTCCATGAATTCCGGTTATGTGCCTGCCATCAAGAGTGTTACCGAAGTCGAAGCGTATGCTGACTTCCTCAACAGCGCTGACGGCGGCGATTACGTGGCTGCTCTGAGCACTAAGGTCTGCCTGGATCAGGCTGAATACTACTACACCTCTCCCGCTTTCAACGGCTCCTCCATGGCCCGTACCGTGGTTGGTTCCATGCTGACCAAGTGCTTCAACATTCCCGACGGCGCGGATGTTGACGCTCAGGTCGACGCGGCCTTCGCGGATGCCATTGCTGAGTGCAAGTACTCCATCGGCGAATAAATCCACCGATTATTCATGAATAAGATGCAGAGATTTTTGATTCTGCTTTTGTCCTTCCTTTGCCTGGCGGGGATGATCCCCGCCGGGGCAGAGGGGACGGAAACGGATTATGCGGCGTCAATCCCGCTGAACTTCGCTTCCGAAACGGCCAAACAGCAGGTTACAGTCAAAACCTTCATTGACGGAGATACAGTGCACTTCTTCGTTCCCGAATCGGTGATCCCCGGCGGTGTGCTCAAGGCACGATTCCTTGCGGTCAACACCCCCGAAACCACCGGCAAGATCGAAGAATATGGCAAAAAAGCTGCAGCTTTTACGCGCTCCAAGCTGGAAAACGCTTTTTCCATCGTTCTGGAGTCGGAAACTGCGGCATGGACAAAGGACACCACCGGTGACCGATACCTGACGTGGGTTTGGTATCAGGAAGCAGAGGGACAGCCCTACCGCAACCTGAATATCGAAATCCTGCAGCAGGGTCTGGCCATTGCCAATTCCTCCGCCAATAATCGCTACGGCGAGGTCTGCACCCAAGCCATTGATCAATCCAGGACGCGAAAGTTGAACATCTATTCCGGTCAGAAAGATCCGGATTTCTACTATGGCGACGCCATCGAGCTGACGCTGAAAGAGCTGCGCAGCAATCCCGAAGCCTACAATGGCAAAAAGGTTGCTTTCAACGGTATCATTACCATGAACAGCAATAACAGTGTCTATCTGGAATCCTATGACGCGGAAACCGATCACTATTTCGGTCTTGCGGTTTATTACGGCTACAATCTCAACGGAAAAGGCATGGAGATTCTGTCGGTGGGCAATGAAGCCCGCATTGTGGGCACCTTGCAGTATTACGAAGCCGGCGGGACCTGGCAGGTTTCCGGCCTCAATTACCGCATGATGAAGCCGAAGGATCCCGGCAATATCCAAAAGCTCAGCGACGGGCACAAGCCCGCCTATGTGCTTACCACTCCGGAAACATTCCTTCACGGAAAAGTAATTCTTCCGGGCGACGAATCCGATGTGGAATTCGATTATGCCCGGCTGGCGGTGGCCACCTCCATCGAAATGAAGAATCTCTACGTGGAGAATATCCATACCACCCAGGATGCAGACAGCTCCTCCAACGGAGCCATGACCCTGACCTGCAAGGCAGGGGAGCATACCATCCAGGTGCGCACCGCTGTGCTTTATGACGAAAACCGTACCCGGATCGATGAAAATGCGTATCTGGGAAAAACGATTGACGTAAAAGGCATTGTGGAACCCTTCGAGGGGGCATACCAGATCAAGGTATTCCTTGCCTCTGACATTACCATTCATCCATAATCATTGAAAAGGAGCAGTCATCATGAAAAAGCTGATCGCCCTGATCGCGGTTCTGGTTCTGTGCCTGAGCTGCGTTTCCGGCCTCGCCGATGGCAATGAAGATCTCAAGTCCGCCAAGGCTTATCTCTATCAGATGTACAAGAACGCTTCCCGCACCGATATCAAGGTTACCACCGCCGATTATGACGTGCTGTCCGCTGTTGTTGTAAGCGGCGTACGCTTCCCCGTGGAATGGACCTGCGATACCGCCAGCGTGAAGATCGTTGCGAAGGAAGGCGTCACCACCATCGACGTGCCCGCTGCCTCCGCTAACGAAGTGATCTACACCATCACCGCTACCCTGAAGGACGAAGCCGGCAACACCGAAACCGTTTCCTTCCAGCGCAAGATCCCCGCTACCGCTACCACCGGCGTTATGTATGTGGAAACTCCCGAAGTGGGCACCGCTTACAAGTTCGCTCTGAATCAGAACGGCCTGGCCACTCCTGCCACCCTGTACCTGACCGGCGAAATGTCCGGCAACTACCTGGCCACCACCACCAGCATTCTGGATGCTGTTGACGTATTCGTTGAAGAAGCCGAAGGCGGCTACTACGTATACTTCAATGCCGGCGAAGCCAAGAAGTATGTGAACATCACCACCTACACCAAGGCTGACGGCACTCTGAAGAACACCCAGAAGATCGAGGATGCTCCCTCTGTTCCCTACACCTGGGATGCCGAGCGCGGCACCATGGTTGCTGACCTGGGCGATCTGGGCAAGTTCTACCTGGGCACCTACGGCACCTATAACACCATGAGCACCTCCAACGTTTCCTACATCTCCGACGTCACCAAGATCGGCGTGTCCCAGTTCCCCGCCGGCTTTGCCGTCATGGTTCCCGAACAGGTTAAGACCCCCGAAGTGGGCAAGGCTTATGTGTTCGCTCTGCAGCAGAATGCTCTGGCCACTCCCGCTACCCTGTACCTGACCGGCGAAATGTCCGGTAACTATCTGGCTACCTCCACTGCCATTTCCGACGCGGTTGCCGTATATCTGGAGCAGGCTGAGGGCGGCTACTATCTGTACTTCCTCAAGGATGGCGTGAAGAACTACGTCAACATCACCACCTATGCCAAGAATGACGGCACTTTGAAGAACACTCAGAAGATCGAAGCTGCTCCCTCCGTTCCCTACACCTGGGATGCCGAGCGCTGCACGCTGGTTGCCGATCTGGGCGAGCTGGGCCAGTTCTACCTGGGCACCTACGGCACCTACAACACCATGAGCACCTCCAACGTTTCCTATATCTCCGACATTTCCAAGATCGGCGTATCTCAGTTCCCTGCCGGTCTGTACGATGTGCAGCTGCCCAACGAGTAAGTTTTAACAGCTTGCATCAAAAGGAGCCGCATCCTTAGCATAAGGATGCGGCTTCTTCTTGTTATACATCTTGGCGAACTGGAAATAATGTGCTATAATGTATCCCGTCAGGCGGTTCGAAGTGTGCGCACAGTACTTGGCTGGCAAAATTGAAACCTACACAGAAAGGATGATCGTTTATGAAAAAGAATCGTGTGTGGAGGGTTCACGAAGCCTAACCCTCCAAAAACAGAATTGGAGGTTAACAAATGAACACCAACGTCAAACTGGTGCAAGTCACCAAAGAAAACTGGATGGAGATTGCTGCGCTCTCTGTCCGCGAAGATCAAAAGGGATTCCTTGATTCGCCCATTGGCATTATCGCCCGCGGGTATATATACCGGGAAGACAACGGACGCGTCTTTGGAATTGCAAATGAAGAGCAGATTGTGGGCCTTGTCTTTGTTCGGGATGAGAATGAAGAGCCGCGTTGCTATGATCTGCAGCAATTCATGATCGACCATAGATTCCAAGGGAAAGGATATGGCGAGCAGGCGCTGAGGCAGATCCTTGCATTGCTGAAAGCCGAACATCACTTTGAATGCGTAGAAGTATGCGTCAAAAACACAGACACGGCGGCGCTGAAGCTGTATGAGAAAGTGGGCTTTGCCGACACCGGCTATATCGATCCTGATTTGCCGGACTTTGTGAATTGGATGTATTACTTCGACAAAGAATAATCAAAAAAGCAGTTTGCGTCTGTTGCGGACGCAAGCTGCTTTTTGCTGTATAACGAAGTGTTACAGCCAGTTATCGTGTGTTTCCTTGTAGCTGCGCACGGTTTCGTCGGCCTCGCGGATGAGCGCGTTCTTTTCCTCTTCGCCGTATACCGTGGCGCCGCTGGCATAGGCGTGGCCGCCGCCGCGGTAGTTTTCAGCCACCTGATTGATGGTGACAAAGCGGGAACGCAGGCGCACACGGGTTGCGCCGTCGGGGGCTTCGATGAAGGCCAGCCAGCAAAGGCAACCCTTGATGCAATCCAGATAGGAGATCGCCGCGCTGGCCATTTCAAAGGTCAGACCGAATTTTTCCTGCATTTCAAGGGTGATACGGATATAGGCAACACCGTTCTCGGTGCGCTGCATATGACCGTAGACATAGGCTTTGAACTGCAGGGATTCGAATTCGCGCAGGTACAGATGGGCGAACAGCTGCTCGGTATCGATACCCTGATCCAGTAAAAGCGCGCCCAGACGCAGCGTTTCACCGTTGACTTCGGAATAGCGGAATCGTCCCGAATCGGTCACCATGCCGGCGTAAATGCAGGAGGCGGCTTTTTGAGTGATTTTCAGCTCGGATTGGAAGGTGCTGTAGAAATCAGCGATCATTTCGCAGGCAGAGGAACGCTCTTCTTCCACCCAGCAAAGCGGGGCATAGGGCTCGCGCTCAATATGATGATCGATCTTGATCAGCTCTTTGCACAGAGCATACTTGGGGTTTGAAATGCGCTTTTCGGTGGCGGTATCAATGACGATGCCAAGAGAGGCGGCATATACTTCGTCGGGAACGTCTTCGTCCGGCTCATTCATAAAGGCCAGAGAATCGGAATGCTGCCCGTCGATCACCAGCACTTCCTTTTCGGGCCAGGTTGCTTTGATCAGCGCTTTCATGCCCATGGTGGAGCCCACGCAGTCGCCGTCAAGACGGATGTGCCGGAAGAGCATGATGCGATCATAGGATTTGATTTTGTCAAAAATCTGCTGTTTTACGTGCGTCATTTGTTTTCTCCTGCTAATGTGTTCAGATCATCCAGCATACGCATGGCTTCTTCCCGGTCTTTGACGGTGGCGCCGCTGGCCTTGGCATGACCGCCGCCGCCGTATTTGACAGCAATGGGGTTGACGTTGAAGCGGGAAGAGCGCAGTTCGCACAATACGCCCTTTTCCGTTTCGGTGAAGTTCACCCAGATGTCCGTGCCTTTGATATCCGCCATGCAGCCCACCATGCCGCGGGAAATGCCGAAGGTATCGCCGCCGGCAGCGGCAAGTTCTTCCTTGGTGGTGTAGATGTAGGCGACCTTGTTCTCCGTAAAGTTGATTTTCAGGACGTACTGCGCCTTTAACTTCATCTGCTCGTAGTCGTTTGCATAAAGGTTCAGATAAATATCGTTTGTATCAACGCCATTTTCCATCAGGAAGGCCGCAAGGGCAAACGTGCGGGCGGAGGTACTGTCATAGCGGAAACGGCCTGAATCGGTCACCATGCCCGTGAACAGCGATTTGGCGGCAAGAGGGGACAGGCGAAGATGACATTCCCTTGCAAATTCCGTGATCAGACCGCAGCAGCTTTCGAAACCGGTATCGGTGATTTCGTGAGCAGCAATCGTTTCGCAGAAAATATGATGATCCACGCGGGCTGTCTCTGCAGCCAAGGGGTAGCGATCGTCTGCGATCAGCTTTTTCGCCGACGTGTCCAGAATGATCGCCAGGGCGCCGCGGTAGATATCATCGCTGATTTTGTCCATCACGCTGTCTTCCATAAAGGCATAACGACCGGCGGGATCACCGACGACATACACTTCCTTGCCCGGAAAGTTTTCAAGGATGATGTGTTTCAGACCGATCTGACTGCCCAAAGCGTCTCCGTCCGGAAAGTAATGGCGGTGGATGATGATGCGGTTGTAGGATCGAATCAAAGCATAAAGTTTTTCAAACATAGATTACCTCATGGTTTACAGAACTTCGTTTACATTATATCGGATTCCTGCGGATTTCGCAAATGGCATAAAAAGTTTATTTTTTGTATGAATGACAAAAAATCCCAAATACCTACTTGAGGAACGGAGTAAAATGTGTTAAACTAATAGATGTTTCAATATCTATTTAGTTTGGAGAATGTCAAGTGGACAAGAATTACGATGTACTTAAGATCGAAAACCAAATGTGTTTTCCGCTGTATGCCTGTTCCCGTGAAATTATCAAAATGTATAAGCCCTATCTGGATCTTGTGGATTTGACCTATACCCAGTACATCACCATGCTGATTTTGTGGGAACAGGGCTCAGCAACTGCCAAAGAACTGGGGGACAGGCTGTATTTGGACTCGGGTACGCTTACGCCGCTGCTGAAAAAACTGGAGAGCAAGAAGCTGGTCAAACGCTGCCGCTCCAAAGAGGATGAACGAAGCCTGATCGTCACGCTTACCGAGGAGGGCGTAGCTCTCAGGGAAAAAGCAATGGAGATTCCTTTGGGAATGTCCAAGTGCGTTAAACTTACGCCGGAGGAACGCACCACGCTTCGCGCCTTGCTTGATAAACTGCTGGAAAGCTGCACTTAATTGTTTTATAGGGCATATCCGAAGGGATGTGCCTTTTTTATATTGTCAGTCGCCGGCGAAGGCGGTATAATGGATGCGAAGTAACCTGCGAAGGAGCATATATGGTATATCTTAAATCTTTCACTCTTCCATCGCTCGATACAAGAGAAAGATATATAAACGACGTCAAAAAGACCTGCTATGTTTCGGTTTATCCCTTTGATCTGTTTCCGCTGCGTCAGCTGCCGGAGTTTATTTTTGAGCCCGTTACCATATTTGCAGGCGGCAACGGAAGCGGAAAAAGCACCATCCTGAACGTCATCGCCGAGCGGATCGGCATTCCGCACGGCACGGTGTATAACCGATCCGCCTTTTTTGAAGAATATGTAAAGCGCTGTGATTATGAAACACAGGGAGCCTCCGCGGCGATCGCCCACGGAAAGATCGTTACCAGTGACGACGTGTTTGATTATCTTATCAACGTTCGCTGCCTGAATGAGAACATTGATCTCAAGCGTGAAGAACTCTTTGACGAATACCGCCAGACCCGCAAGGATGGCTATACTTTCAAATCCATGGAGGATTATAACGATCTCAAGCGTTTTCTGGATGCCAAGCGCATGACGAAATCTGCTTATGTGCGCAAGCGATTGATGAACAATACCCCCGAAAAGTCAAACGGCGAAAGCGCACTGATGTATTTTACCGAGAATATTCGCGAAAACGCGCTGTATCTTCTGGATGAGCCTGAAAACAGTCTGTCTGCCCAGCGGCAGCAGGAGCTGTGCAGCTTTATTGCCGATTCCGCCCGTTTTTACGGATGTCAGTTCATTATCGCATCCCATTCGCCCTTCATCCTTTCGACGAAGGGTGCGAAAATCTATGATCTGGACAGGGAAGATGCGTGCGAAACGAAGTGGACGGAGATCGAAAATATGCGCACCTATTATTCCTTCTTTGCTGCGCACGCCGAGGAATTCGAGAGCCGGAAATGACCTAATCGATAATTAAAAAACGGTTGCAATTATAGTAGGAAAGAAGTATAATATTTTTTAGGTTGTTTTACACTACTTTCGGGGAATGAATGTATGAAGGTACAAGCTCCAGTTAAGACAGAAACACGGCGAATCGCCGTTGGTGTAGCGGTATTATCCGCACTGATGCTGATCGTATTTGTCCTTATCGGCCGCTTTGATTGGACCGTCCTGTGGGGGACGCTGCTGGGCGGCGGATACGCGGTTCTCAATTTCTTCCTGATGGCGCTGACTGTGCAGCACGCTGCCGAGCAGATGAACGGGGTCACCCTCCCTGCGGAAGAAGAGGAAACCGGGGACGAAACGCAGCCTAAGCAAAAGGAAGAGCTTCCGCAGCAGAAAATGGCCAGAAGCATTGTCCAAAGATCGTACACGCTGCGTCTGGCGCTTACGGCGCTGGTGGCAGTCATTGCGGTGAAGGTTCCGCTGTTTCATGCGGTTCCCGCCATTGTGGCTTTCTTCTTCCCGCGAATTGTGATTACCGCGCAGCCTTTGCTGCAGAAACTGAAAAAAGGAGAGTGAAGAAAAGTGAAAAAATCACTGAAGGCTCGCATCGTTGACGGTCTGCTGATCGCGATGATGGTACTGCCGCTGACTTTGGCTCTCTTGCTGAAGATCCTTACCCGAGTGCCCGCCGAAGGCATTTCCGTAACCGGCGCGCAGGTGTTCTTCACCGTGCCCATGCCCTTCATGGATATGCACATCGGTGAAAGCCAGGTTAACTCTCTGGCAGTGCTGATTACGCTGTTTGGCTTCTGCCTGTTCATGACCCGCGATCTGAAGGTGAAGCCCACCTCCAAGCGTCAGGTCATCGCAGAGTGGATCGTAGAAACCGTGCAGAATCTGGTCAACACCAACATGGGCGAGCGCTTTGCCGCCTTCGCGCCCTTCATCACGGCGATCCTCGGTTTGTCGGCGCTTTCCAGCCTGTCCAGTATGCTGGGTCTGTTCCCGCCCACCTCTGACGTAAACGTCACCTTCGGCTGGGCGATCCTGGTATTTGGTCTGATCACCTACTACAAGCTCAAGGGCGGCTTTGGCAACTACGTCAAGGGATACTTTGAGCCGCTGTTCATCCTCGCTCCCCTCAATGTCATCGGTGAGATCGCAACGCCCATCTCCATGGCTTTCCGTCACTTCGGTAACGTATTGTCCGGTGTTGTTATCTCCACCCTGCTCGCATCCGGTCTGCAGGTTGCAAGCTCCGCCATCATCGGCTGGCTGCCCGGCTTTCTGGGCGAGTTCCCGCTCCTTCGTTTCGGTGTTCCCGCGGTATTCTCCATCTACTTCGATATTTTCAGCGGATGTATGCAGGCGTTCATCTTCGCCATGCTGACGATGCTCAACATCGCCAACAACTTCCCTGAAGAGGAGTACGAAAAGAGGCTCCAACGCAAGCGTGAAAAAGCTTTGCGTAAAGCATAAATCACTTATTCATTATTAGGAGGAATTTCTCATGTTGACAATTGCTGCTGCTATCATTCTCGGTTGCTGCGCTCTGGGCGCTGGTCTGTGCACGGGCATCGGTGCTATCGGCCCCGGTATCGGTGAAGGTAACGCTGTTGCCAAGTCCTGCGAAGCCATCGGCCGTCAGCCCGAAAGCAAGGGCGCTGTAACTTCCACCATGATCATGGGTTGCGCCGTTGCCGAAACCACCGGTATCTACTCTCTGGTTATCAGCATCCTGCTGATCTTCGTTGCGCCCAGCACCTTCATCAACATCCTCAAGAGCCTGTAATTACCTCAACAGAAAGGCAAAAGTGGGTATGCAGACATTAGATATTGTATCTGCCAACTTGTGGGAAATTCTCATTTCTCTTGCCAACCTGCTGATTCTCTTTGTCCTCTTCAAGAAGTTCCTGTACAAGCCCGTGCAGAACGTCCTCAACCAGCGTCAGGCGCAGGTCGATAAGATATACGACGAAGCGCAGCAGGATAAGGATGCTGCCGCCGGCATGAAGCAGGAATACGAAGAACGACTCAATGCCGCACGTGAAGAGGCGGATACGCTGGTGCGCAACGCCGTGCAGAATGCACAGCGCAAGAGCGACCAGATCGTTTCCGAAGCCAACAGCCAGGCAAGTCACATCAAGCAGAAGGCAGAGGAAGAGATCGCCCTTGAAAAGAAGCAGATGCTGCTTGACGTCAAGAGCGAGATCTCTGAAATGGCTGTCAGCATTGCTTCCAAGGTTGTGGAGCGTGAGATCCGTAAAGAGGATCACGATAACTTTGTGGATGAATTCATCAAGAACGTTGGTGAACAGTCGTGACAGAGTTAGCCAAAGAATACGGCGCGGGTATGTACGCGCTGGCGGCAGAGGAAAACATTGCCAAGGACGTGCTGGAGGAAATGTACCAGCTTAAGTGCTGTTTTAAGGAGCAGCCTGAGTTCGTGCGTCTTTTGTCCAACATGGCTCTTGGCAAGGAAGAGCGTCTGGGCATTCTTGATAATGCTTTGCGCGGTCAGGTTCATCCCTATCTGCTCAATTTCCTCAAGATCCTTTGCGAACGCGGAGTGCTGAGCGAATTTGCCGGCTGCGAAGAAGCCTACCGTGAGCTTTACAATAAAGATCACGCTGTGGTGGAAGCGCACGTTACCACCGGTGAAGCGCTTGATGACAATCAGCGCGCGCTCCTGATCGAAAAACTCAGGAAGATGACGGACAAAGAGATTGTCCTGCTGGAAAAAGTCGATCCTAAGGTGATCGGCGGTGTGCTGCTCGAAATGAACGGCCGACGCTATGATAATACCGTCCGTCACCGTCTGGAGTCTGTTCGCCGCGCGATGGTCGGTGAAGCATAAGGCTGCCCTAACGCAGCGAAGGGGAAAACAGTTCCCTATATACGGAAAGCGGTGATACGATGCAGTTAAGACCCGAAGAGATCTCCAAGCTCATTAAAGAGCAGATCAAACATTATGAAAATAAAATTTCGCAGAGCGACACCGGTACGATCATCACGATCGGCGACGGTATCGCCCGCGTTTCCGGTTTGGATAAGTGCATGGCCAACGAGCTGGTGCGCTTCTCCAACGGTGAATACGGCATGGCGCTGAACCTGGAGGAAAACTCCGTGGCTGTCGTTATGCTGGGTACCGACGAGGGCATCAAGGAAGGCGACGTTGTGGAACGTACCGGTAAGGTTGTTTCCGTTCCCGCCGGCGAGGACCTGATCGGCCGTGTCGTCAACGCCCTCGGTCAGCCTGTGGATGGCCGCGGCCCCATTGACGCCAAGGAAATGCGCCCCATCGAGCGCAATGCTCCCGGTATCATTCAGCGTAAGAGTGTTTCTGTACCTCTGCAGACGGGTATCAAGGCCATTGACAGCATGATCCCCATTGGCCGCGGTCAGCGTGAGCTGATCATCGGCGACCGCCAGACCGGTAAGACCGTGATCGCGCTGGATACCATCATCAACCAGAAGGGCAAAGACGTTATCTGTATTTACGTTGCCATCGGTCAGAAGCGTTCCACCGTTGCTCAGCTGGTGGATACATTGACCGCTGCGGGCGCGATGGATTACACCGTTGTTGTGAGCGCCACGGCTTCCGAGCTTGCGCCTCTGCAGTACATTGCGCCCTATTCCGGCTGCGCAATGGCGGAATATTTCATGGATCAGGGAAAAGACGTTCTGATCGTGTACGACGATTTGTCCAAGCATGCCGTTGCGTACCGTGCGCTGTCCCTGCTGATCCGCCGTCCTCCGGGCCGTGAAGCCTATCCCGGCGACGTATTCTATCTGCACAGCCGTCTGCTGGAACGCGCTGCGCGTGTGGATCCTGCCTACGGCGGCGGTTCCATTACGGCGCTGCCCATTATCGAAACTCAGGCGGGCGACGTTTCCGCCTACATTCCCACCAACGTTATTTCCATTACCGACGGCCAGATCTTCCTGGAAACTGAGCTTTTCCATGCCGGTATCATGCCTGCCGTGAACCCGGGTATCTCCGTATCCCGCGTAGGCGGCAATGCCCAGATCAAGGCCATGAAGAAGGTTGCCGGCAGCCTGAAGCTTCTTTATTCCCAGTATCGTGAACTGCAGGGCTTCGCCCAGTTCGGCTCCGATCTGGATGCCGATACCAAGGCGCGTCTGGCACAGGGCGCCCGCATCGTGGAAGTACTCAAGCAGAACCGCAATCACCCTGTGGCGGTTGAAAATCAGGTGTGTCTGTTCTATGCCGTAACCCATGATTTCCTCAAGGAAGTTGAAGTCGAGCACGTTGCGGAATACGAAGATGCACTGTATGAGCGTATGGAAGCACAGCACGGCGACGTGCTGGACGCCATCCGCACCACCGGTCAGCTGAGCGCCGAAACCGAAGCTGCGCTGAAGAGCGCGCTGGAAAACTTTACCCGCGATTTTCTCAAAACCAAGTAAGTAAGGAGGAGTTGCCATGGCCGGAGCGTCCATGAAAGACATCAAGCTGCGGATCAAAAGCGTGGAAAGCACCATGCAGATTACCAAGGCCATGCAGCTTGTAGCGACCTCCAAGCTTCGCCGCGCCAAAGAGCGCATGGAATTGAGCAAGCCTTACGCTTCGATCTCCCGTATGGCGATCATGACAGCTGTGAAGGACTGCGCAGACAATACGGTACCTTTTGCCGCTGCGCGTGAAGTCAAAAGACGCTGCTATATTGTGATCGCCGGTGATCGCGGTCTGGCGGGCGGCTACAATTCCAATATCTTCAAGGCGGTTGCCGCGCATTGCGGGGATATTCCCTTCTGCGTGCTGCCACTGGGTAAAAAAGCGGTTGAGAAGTATCAGCGTGCGGGGATCGAAAGCCTTTCAAACAATTATGTGCGTGTGGAAGGAATGACGGTAGGCTGCTGCTATAAGCTGGCTAAGCAGATCATTGAAGGCTATCTGAACGGGGCGTTTGATGAAGTGCAGCTGGTGTATACGTCCTTCAAGTCCATGATGACGCAGGACGTTATGACCGAGCAGCTGCTGCCCATTGAACAGACAGAACCCGAAGAACAGCCCGTATCCACCATATACGAGCTTGAGCCTGCCGAAACGCTGGAAGCGGTGATGCCTGATTTCCTGGCCGGCCGGATCTACAGCGCCATTTGCGATTCCTTCGCCAGCGAAGTGGCTTCCCGCCGCAGTGCCATGGATTCCGCTACCAAGAACGCAGGCGAAATGATCAGCGATCTGAGACTCAAATACAACCGTGCGCGTCAGGGCGCCATTACTCAGGAAATTACTGAGATTGTGGCCGGCGCGGAACAGTAAAATGCATCGGGAAAGGAGAAACCATGATGGATAACAAAAATATCGGTAAAGTGGTTCAGGTCATCGGCCCGGTGCTGGACATCCGTTTTGAAGACGGACATCTGCCCGAACTGCTTACTGCCATTGAGATTATGAACGGCGACAAGAAAATCGTTGCCGAGGTTGCCCAGCACGTGGGCGATAACGTGGTTCGCTGCATTTCCATGAACGCCACCGACGGTATGGTGCGCGGTCTGGATGCCGTGGATACCGGCAGCCCCATTACCGTGCCTGTGGGCGATAAGTGTCTGGGCCGCATCTTTAACCTGCTGGGTCAGGCGATTGACGATCAGGCGGATCCCGAAGACGTGGAACGCTGGCCCATTCATCGCGCAGCTCCCGCTTACGAAGAACAGGAAACCTCTACTGAGATCCTTGAAACGGGCATCAAGGTCGTTGACCTGATCGCTCCCTATGCCAAGGGCGGCAAGATCGGTCTGTTCGGCGGCGCCGGCGTTGGTAAAACCGTTCTGATCATGGAACTGATCAACAACGTTGCCAAGCAGCACGGCGGTCTGTCCGTGTTTGCCGGCGTTGGCGAGCGTACCCGCGAGGGCAACGACCTGTACAACGAAATGAAGGACAGCGGCGTTATCAA
This sequence comes from Clostridia bacterium, assembly GCA_017549335.1. Taxonomy (GTDB): domain Bacteria; phylum Bacillota; class Clostridia; order Christensenellales; family Aristaeellaceae; genus SFMI01. The sequence continues at coordinate 13,998 of JAFYVB010000011.1, forward strand.
TAAGACGGCGTTGGTCTACGGTCAGATGAACGAGCCTCCGGGAGCGCGTATGCGCGTTGCGCTGTCCGGCCTTACGATGGCGGAATACTTCCGCGACCGCGAGAATCAGGACGTGCTGCTGTTCATTGACAACATCTTCCGTTTCACGCAGGCCGGTTCCGAGGTATCCGCTCTGCTGGGCCGTATGCCCTCTGCCGTAGGCTATCAGCCCACGCTGGCTACTGAAATGGGCGCCCTGCAGGAGCGCATCACCTCCACCAAGAAGGGTTCCATCACGTCCGTGCAGGCGGTCTACGTGCCCGCGGACGACCTGACCGACCCCGCCCCGGCCACCACCTTCGCGCACCTGGACGCCACCA
>JAFYVB010000012.1 GCA_017549335.1 Clostridia bacterium
CCTTCGACAGAGCCCTTGCCAAACTCTTCAGGATGCTTGGACATGGAGCGGGCACGGTCGTAGCTGAACCAGGAGGCCATGTAAGCACCGGTGCCCGGGATGATGCCGATGATGGTACCGATGATGGAAGAAACGAACATCGGGCGCAGCATGCGCTTGTACTCTTCCTTGGTGATATCCTTACCGCCCTTCAGACGGGAGGTATCCATCACCAGACGGCCTTCTACCTGCTCGGCCTTGGTCAGAACCTGAACCAGAGCAAACAGACCGATCAGGCAGATCGCCAGATCCAGGCCCAGATACAGACGCTCAACACCAAAGGTCAGACGGGCACGGCTGGTCATCGGGTCAGCACCAATGCAGGCAACCAACAGGCCCACGCACGCAGCCATGATGCCCTTGCACAGGCTGTCACCGGAAATACCGGCGATAATCGTAAGGCCAAACATACAGACAAGGAAGTATTCCGCCGTACCCAGCATCGCAGCCACCTTGGCAACCTGCGGAGCGAGGAACAGCAGCATCAGCGCAGAGAAGATACCGCCAAAGGTAGACGCATACAGAGCAATCTTAAGCGCCGCCTTGGTACGGCCCTGCTGATTGAGCGGATAACCGTCCAGCATCGTCGCAGCAGCATGCGGAGTACCCGGCGTATTGATCAGGATCGCGCTAACACTGCCGCCGTAACCGCCCGCACAGTAGATACCCAGAAGAAACATCATGCCCGGGATCGCCGTCATCTGGTAGGTAAACGGCAGGAACAGGATGATGCACAGAATAACGGACAGACCCGGGATCGCAGCAAAGACGCTGCCAATAAAGACGCCCAGGTTAATCCACAGAAGATTTTCAAAGTTAAGCAGATTCTGCAGAGCAGGAACGATAAACTCAAGCATGTCTTTCCCCTCCTATCAGAACAGTACGCCCAGGCCGAAGCGGAACGCAGCCCAGATCGCCACAGCCGCAACCAGCACAATCGCGTAATACAGCGGCTTCTTGCAGCGGAAGAAGAAGAGCATCAGCACGCCGAAGACAGCAGAGCCGATAGCAAAGTTGCCGGTCTTTTCCGCAACCAGCCAGAATACGATCATGGACAGGAAAATCAGAACCGCCTTCACTTCAACCAGCAGGTTGATCGTGGTGGTCTTGACCGGCTCCTTGCGCAGCATCTTGAGCACCTGATTCACGATCAGGATGACCGAGCAGGCAATCATGATGTACATCAGCAGCTTCGGGAAGGCCTGACCGTTGACCAGTTCCTTCTTCTTCACTTCGATCTGCAGCGGGATGATGTAGAGCATCGCAAGACCAAAGACCAGGAAGATTACGCCGCCCAGCAGATCAGTGGGCACCTTCCACTCTTTCTTCTTGAGCTTATCGCCAATGGCGTCCAGCTTCGCATCCAGCGCAGCCATGAAGCCCTTATTTTCGTTATTCATACCATTTCTCCCAACGTGAACCCGGTTCACATTTCTTAACGTTTGCTTATTACAGAAAAGGGGCAATGCAAAGCTTCCCCTGCATTGCCCGATTGTAAGCCTTGTGAATTACTCGGCAACCAGATCGTAATACTCGGTAACGATGTTCTTCACGTTCTCGATGTGAGCCAGGGTCGCTTCCTCGGTCATGACGTCGGCTTCCAGCAGCATGGTGTTGTTCAGCCAATCGACCATCTCAGCGTCGGCCAGGATCTGAGCGTAGAGCGCCTTGATGTCAGCGATCTTCTGCTCGTCAGCGCCAGCCTTGGCGAAGATGAAGCAACGGTTACGGAAGTACGGATAGCCATACTGGCCAACGCCTTCAACACCAGCGAACGGGCCCTGAGCAATGGCCTGGCCGTCGAACGCAGCGAAGACATCAACGCCACCCTGCTGCCAGGTCTCCAGGATCTGGCTCTGGTGAGAAACAGCCACGTCAACCTCGCCACGGGCAACAGCCTGGGCAGCCTCAGCAGCAGACTCGTACGGGATCAGATAGAACTGCTCGCCATAGCCCATAGCGCCGATCAGAGCAGCAGCCAAGAAAGCCTCAGAACCGGTAGCGCCGTTGGTGCCAACCATGATCTGGTTGCCGGCCTCGAGGTAAGCCTTCAGGGCGTCGATGGAGGTGATGTTCAGCTCCTTGCGGGCGCTCATGACGAAGATGGAGGAGTACAGGTTCTCAACGTACTCGAAATCGTCATAGGTGAAGTTCATGCGGCCCGGATCGAGGATCGCGGTGATGCCGAACATACCTTCGCCGATGAAGCACATCTGCGGGTCAGCCTCGGTGTACTTGGTCAGCCAGCTGTTGATGGTGGCGGTGTCGCCCTTCTCAGCGTTGGCAACGATCACGTAATCGTTGGAATAGGTGGTGGACAGAGCAGCAGCCTTCTGGTTGACCATCGCGGCAACGCCGGACGGAGCCCACGGGCAGGTGACGGTCCAGGCTTCGGCAGCCAGAGCGGAAACGCAGCTCAGGCACAGCATCAGAGCCAGAACGAGAGAAACGAGCTTCTTCATATGGATATCCTCCTTATTTTCAACCGAACCACTTGATTCGGTTTGATTCGCCTTTTCCCCACGCAGACGCCTCTTTGCATCCACACACGTTTTGTCAAATCCCATTCAGTATACGCACACAATTTTGTATATATGGCAATTTTCGCCTTTTGCATACGTATTCATTTGTCAACAATAATATATCACGCGTGCGGGTGCTTGTCAACACTATATAAGGCGTGATATAGAAATTTATTTTTATTTACACCTCATCGGGTTGTATCCCGGAGGATCATCTGAGCCTGATAATACACCGTCTGCGGCTCAATCTTTTCTCCCTCGATAAGAGCAATCAGCAAATCACAGCCATCCTTCACCATCTGTCTAACTGGCGAACGCATCGTACTCAGCTTAAGCGTGAACCACGATGCCAACGGAATATCGTCCATGCCGAATACCTGGGCCTGTTTAGGGACAGAAATACCCAGATCGCGCAGCGCATTAACCACACCAAGCGCCATCACATCATTATATACGAAGATGCTGGTGTTGTTTTCCCGAAACACCTTGCCTTGCGCCATGACTGCCTCGTACGCTGCAGAAGACGATCTCTCAGCCGAAAGACACGCATCAAGCTTCTTCCCTCTGGAGGCCAGACCGTTCATATATCCCTGCAAGCGGCTGCTCTTCTCAGTCGGCTCATCTTCAGCTGCGATATAGATGTAGCGTTCGCCCTCTTGACCACCAAAGTACTGGCCAATCTGGAAACCGGCATTCTCCTCGTCAAGCATCAGCTGATGCAGCTTCGCACTTTCCTGCAACGCGCTGTGCAGAGAAACAAACGGGATTTTGAACTTCTCAATCAAATCGATCTCGCGCTCCAGCAGCTGCGGTCTGAAGTTGATCAGTCCATCCACTTTGCCGCTGCGGATCACACGCTCAAAGGTGTTGCTTTTGAGTTCTGGGTCATGATCATAGACGATCATAATGTCATATCCCCTGCGGCTGAGCTCTCTCTGGAGTTGGTCAGAGATATGGGTAAACATGAGATTTTTGCTCAAGCTGTCAAAGTTGAGCGGGAAAAGAACACCAACGGTCTGCGTCTTGCTGGTCTTGAGGCTACGCGCCTGGCTATTAAGCACAAAGCCGTATTCTTCTGCTTTCTGCTCAATATAGATCCGTGTTTTTTCACTCACGGAAGAACTGCCATTAAGCGCTCGCGAAACCGTAGCCTGCGATACGCCGATCAGTTCCGCAAATTCTCGCGATGTCATCCGTTACCCTCCTGTTTACCCGCCGCCAAACTCTTCCATGCAGCAGATACCTTTTGATAATAAAACGAGTTTGTCGGGTTGTCAATCATATTTTCTGCAAGATTTCCGACGTGTTGCTCTGAGGGCACCTCCGCTTTCTTTACATATTGGTATAGCCCTCCAATGACATCCCACCAACCCATCCTACAACAAAAAACAGCGCTCACCACGCTGCTCTTTTTTCACCTGTCGATCTCCGTATCCGTTCCACCCCAGAAACTCGTTCTGCTTTTGCCGACACGCTTTCCATCCGCATCTCGATGGATCTTATCGCCGAAGAATCCATCCTGCGTTTTCCCCATGCGCTTGCCTCGGGCATCGTAGTGATTCCTATCCCCGAAGAATTCATCACGGCTGACGCCCACCTTTTTTCCTTTGGCGTCGTAATGCACAGAATCACCGCACAACCCCGGTCGTCTCTCTCCGAGCTTGCGCCCTTTCTCGTCGTAGTGTACTGTCGTCCCGAACAACCCGGGACGGCTTTTAATTTTCTCCGTCTGTTTTCTTGCCATGCTATGCACTCCTTTCCTCAGTATGGTTTTTTGACAGAATGACAGTCTTCCGGCCCCACCAGTTGCCTTGAACATGCGGTGATCTTGGTCCACCAGTCCCATCGGCACCTTATCCTTCTGTCCCTTGTTTTTTTATCCCTCTGCCCTTATTGCACACAAAACAACAAAACGTGACATCATTTCGGACACAAAATTAAATTTTCCTCGTTATCGTAATCATTAGGTCTCCGCTGGCGAAACACCGCAGATACCTATAACAAGATAATCGAAATAAAACGCGCTGTGCAAGCACACCCCTTTTTATCTCCCATGGGAAACGACGCGAAAAAAAACAATTTTCTTCGCTGGCGCAAAGCAAAATTAAGTTTTTTATCGCCTTGCGTCTGCGTTTCCCCTGGACCCCTTCGTCCGCACATAAAAAGGGGGGATTTTTCCCAGACATATATGATCCAGGAATTTCCCCCTCATAATCTACACAGCCTCTTCAACCATTGCCGGATTTTGAACAATTTTATACGGCGCATCTGTTTTCTTTGATTTCGTTTTCAAACTCATCTCGAATCCATACCGTTTTAGCAAGCTTCCCAGATTCTTTGCTCGCTCACCAGTTAACCGATTGACCGCTATCAGAATCTCAGCCC
>JAFYVB010000013.1 GCA_017549335.1 Clostridia bacterium
GTTGCGACGGTGGTCTGCAGAGCAGCCTTGTCCGCTTCCAGCGCAGTGATCTGCGTATTGGCGGCTTCCAGATCGGTCTGCGCAGTTGCGACGGTGGTCTGCAGAGCAGCCTTGTCCGCCTCCAGCGCAGTGATCTGCGTATTCGCCGCTTCCAGATCGGTCTGCGCAGTTGCGACGGTGGTCTGCAGAGCAGCCTTGTCCGCTTCCAGCGCAGTGATCTGCGTATTGGCAGCTTCCAGATCGGTCTGCGTGGTTGCGACGGTGGTCTGCAGAGCAGCCTTGTCCGCCTCCAGCGCAGTGATCTGCGTATTGGCGGCTTCCAGATCGGTCTGCGCGGTCGCGACGGTGGTCTGCAGAGCAGCCTTGTCCGCCTCCAGCGCAGTGATCTGCGTATTGGCGGCTTCCAGATCGGTCTGCGTGGTCGCAACGGTGGTCTGCAGAGCAGCCTTGTCCGCCTCCAGCGCAGTGATCTGCGTATTTGCGGCTTCCAGATCGGTCTGCGCAGTTGCGACGGTGGTCTGCAGAGCAGCCTTGTCCGCCTCCAGCGCAGTGATCTGCGTATTGGCGGCTTCCAGATCGGTCTGCGTGGTCGCGACGGTGGTCTGCAGAGCAGCCTTGTCCGCTTCCAGCGCAGTGATCTGCGTATTGGCAGTTTCCAAATTGCCCTGTGCTGCCGTCAGCGTTTGCTGCAGTTCAGCATTCTTTTCGTTTTTGCCCACCATGGAAACAATCGCGAAAATGTCGGTTGCAGCCAGACAAAGAATCAGGATAATCACTATGATTTTTTTTGCCATGACAAACTTATTCCTTTCCGTTTTATAATCACAGCACTTAACACTGATTTCTCTATACCACATTATGGCTTTTTTGTCAATATATAAAGAAAAATCGCGAAAGCATCCATGCAATAAATGGGGATTTTCTTCTTGACGAATCAAAGAAAAAATGGGATGATATACGTATAATCCAATGATAACGGAGGTTTACGCCATGGGTATGATTTCCCCTTCCATGATGTGCGCCCAGATCGACGATCTGAATAATTACCTGCGCGCTTTTGAAAAAAACGGTATTGAGTACCTGCACATTGACGTGATGGACGGCTGCTTTGTTCCCAACCTGATGCTGGGAACCGACTACATCAAGCAGCTGCGCAAGCTGACGAACATCCCGCTGGACGTTCACCTGATGATCGTTGAGCCCGAAAAGAAAATTCCGTGGTTTGATTTCCAGCCCGGCGAGTTCGTGGCTGTGCACTACGAAAGCACCAAGGAATGGCGCAAGTGCCTTGAAATGGTGCGCGAAAAGGGCGCCAAGGCGCTGGCTACCATCAATCCCCCCACTCCCGTGAGCGTACTGGAGGACGTGATCGACGTGATCGACGGCGTGCTGGTGATGACCGTCAATCCCGGTTTTGCCGGTCAGAAGGCTGTTCCCGAAACCATCCAGAAAATCGCCGATACCCGCGAGCTTCTCAAAAAGCACGGCAAAGGCGACCTGCCCATTGAGGTGGACGGCAACTGCTCTTTCGAAATGGCGCCCAAAATGCGGGAAAAGGGCGCGGATATCTTCGTCTGCGGCTCCTCCAGCGTATTCACCAAGGCCATGCCGCTGGATGAAGCGATCGCCAAATTCAGAGAGTGCGTGAAGTAAATATTGATACGAAAAAAGCGGGAGCTTCACATTGAAGCTCCCGCTTTGGTTTGTCACATTCCCAGTTCATCCATGAAATAGGCTCGGGTAAAGGCTTTCTTGCCGGCGTGGTCCACCACTTCAAGGCGGACATAGCCGTCCTCGGGACGGATCTCAAACTGCGCGTGAGTGACCACTTCGCCCGGCTTCGTGCCAACGTGGGGCGAACGACCCTTGGCATTATTGCGCGGCTCGGTACGCAGGAAGATATCCCGGGCGGGCGAGCACTCAATGTGCAGCACGTTGCCGTCCATGTACAGTTTTTCGATGGTCGGACCGGTGGAGCAATAGAAATCGCCCTTTTCGATGGCTGCGATCACCGCTTCGTAGGTCAGTTCTTCGGCCTTGATCATATTGAAGCCGCCGAAGGAATCGCACAGCGGATCGCCGAAGGGATACTTGTTATGGTTATCGTCGTTGGCAAACACCGCCAGACGCCGACCCATGCGCAGCAGGGTATCGTAGGTCTGACCGTCATCGGTGCCGTAGCCCTCGGTGGCAAAGCAGCCGTGATTGTAGATCTCCATGCCCATAAAGCCGGTGTACTGGGTGATCACGCTCAGTTCCTCCCGCGACCAGCAGGGATGATTATAGAAAACCAGAAATCCGTTTTCATTGGCTTCCTTGATCATACGGTTGACGCAGCCGGGGGTGTAGGTGCGGGTGCACATCTCGCCTACGCGGGGCAGATCTTCAATCTTACCGTAGCGCACAGCGTATTTGGTATAGCGGGGATCCACCATGATCTGCTTTTTCACATCGGGGGTTTTGGCAATAGCGTTCAGGTGGGTAGTGCGGTAAAAACGGGAGAGCTCCGGCTCGCTCATATCCTTGACGTACAGCTCGTAGCCGTTGAGCATAAGGAAATCCGGCTCGGTCATATCGGTATGATCCACCAGATATTCATGGTCGGTGATGGCCAGAATATCGTAGCCGTTTTCCTTGTAGGCTTTTTTCAGTTCCTCAGGCGTGAGAGAACCGTCGGACAGCGTACTGTGGCAATGAAGATTGGCCTTGTAGAACTTTCCTTTTTCGGGCAGCAGATAACGCATACAATCACCTCATTATTTTAGTTTCCTGATTTTACACAGGAAAAAGCCTTCGTAATTTTCATTCGGACGCACACACAGCGCACCGGGAATGCGGCAGGGAAGCAGCGGCAGCTGATCCATGCCCGGCAGTTCAGCGGAAACAACCTCCGCATTCACGCCTTTCAGTGCGCGAAGCACAATGTCTTCATTTTCCGCAGCCAGAATCGAGCAGGTGGAGTACACCATCGTATTTCCGGGTTTGAGCAAGGTCAGCGCTTTTTTGAGGAGCTTTAACTGGATTTTCGCCGAATTAAGCACCAGCTTTTCGGAAAATGCCTTATAGGTCTGGGGTTTATCCAGCAGGATCGTGCCGCTGCCGCTGCAGGGAGCATCCAGCAGGATCTGGTCGAAGCGGAAGAAATCCTCCAGCGTTGAGGCATCCCGCACCATGACGTTGACGCGGCTGGCACCCTGCTTTTCAAGGTTATAGCGCATCTTTTCGGCGCGGATATTGTTGATCTCGCAGGCGGTGATATTGGCACGGTTACCCGTCAGCGCGGCGATCTGGGTGGTTTTTCCGCCGGGAGCAGCAGCCATATCCAGAATATCCGCCCCCTGCCTGGGCGCAAGCGCCAAAGGCGGAAGCATGGACGAAAAGCTCTGCAAATACACTTCTCCCTTTTCGTACATGGGCAGCGCCCAGATATCCTTTTCTTTTGCCTGTGTCAGCAGGAAGGCGTCCTCGCTGAAGGGCGCCGTTTCATAGGCGATCCCCGCTTCTGTCAAGGAAGCTGCCACCGCTTCTCTTGTGGTTTTGAGCGTATTGACACGCAGCGACGTTTTGCGCTCCGTTGACATCCCCGCCGCAATTTGCGCCGTGATCTCCTCGCCATATTGCTTTTTCAGCGCCTGCTGCAAAAAATCAGGCAGTCTTTCCGTCATCATTCAATCCTCATTACAGCACTTTTTCTTCAACAAACTTGGCGACGCCGTCTTCGTCATTGCTGTCGGTTATATAATCTGCGGCTTCTTTAAGGACGGGCTTTGCATTGCCCATGGCAACGCCGCAGCCGGCGGTTTTGATCATTTCAAGGTCATTGGTACTGTCCCCCATGGCAGCGGCACGGGCAATATCGATGCCCAGGGTACGGCACATTTCCGCAATGGCAACGCCCTTGGAGCAGGTTTTGTCGTTGATCTCCATGGATCGGGCAATGGAACCGGTGATATTGAACAGCCCCGTTGCTTCCAGTCTGGGCTTGATACGGCGCAGTACTTCTTCTTTATATCGCACAAGACCCACTTTTTCCAGACCCGGCGCGCCGGCTGCAATGTATGCGTCCTCGCTTTCCCACACAGGGGTTTCGTTCTCGGTAAAATACTTTCTGTGCCAGCTGGGTACCTCGCGGTATGCCAGCATATCATGGGCACGCTTGGACAAAATGATCTCGCCGTCGGCAAAAAACTCAATGAAATCGCAATCATCCCGGATCAGATCATACAAAACCCGCGCCGCTTCGGCGCCGAAAGGATTGTGATAGATCCGCTCGCCGGACCTGAGATCATAAATGGATGCGCCGTTGGACACGATGGCATAGTCAAAATCCAGTTCACGAAGCATGGGCGGCGCGATCTTCAGCGTGCGTCCCGTGGCAGCCACCAGCCGAACTCCCGCTTCCCTTGCCGCCTTAAGCGCCTTTTGCGTACGCGGGGAAACCGTTTTTTCGCTGTTCAGCAGCGTTCCGTCCATATCAAGAAAAAGAATATCGTAATTGGGCATCGTTCCTGCTCCGTTCCTGTAATCCCTTATACTATACCACAATTTAACAATAATGTACATGAAAAAGCGTCCGTTTCCGGACGCTTTTTCTCAATGGAATTATTTCATGGCTGCCTTGGTGAAACCGGAAAGCATGTGCTTCTGGAAGATGGCAAACACAATGAATACGGGGATGATGGACAGCAGCACGCCGGCCATGATCTGATGATAGTTGTTGGTGATTTCGCCGCCGTAGGAGGTGCGCAGGCGCTGAACACCGACGGTCAGCACGTACATATCCTGCACCTTGACGATGACCTTGGGCCAGAAATAGTTGTTCCAGCCGCCCATGAAAGCGGTGAGCGCAACGGTGATCATGGTGGGCTTGCACATGGGAACCATGATGCGGAAGAGCACGCCCAGCTTGTTCATACCGTCTACCCTGGCCGCTTCCAAATAGCTGTCGTCCACGGTCATGAAGGCCTGACGCAGCAGGAAGATAGCATAGGAGGATACGCAGCCGGCGATCCACACGCCCCAGTAGGTATTCATCAAGCCGACGCGGGCGATGATGATGTACAGAGGAATGAAGGTGACCTGGATGGGGATCATCATGGCGCCCAGCACGATCAGGAAGCAGGCATGCTTGCCATGGAACTTACCCTTGGAGAAAGCATAGGCAGCCAGAATACCCAGCAGCAGTTCGCTGGACATCTGCAGCGCCGTAACGACGGCGGTGTTGAGCATATACTTGAAGAAGGGCACCTTGTTGATAACATAGGAGAAGTTCTGCCACTGAATGACCTTGGGCCAGAAGGTGATGGTGGCGCTCATGACTTCGTCTTCCGTCTTCAGGGCGGTAGCCAGCAGCCAGTACAGCGGGAAAACCATCACGACGGTCACCATGATCGCCAGGATCAGGCGGATCGCTTCAGCGATCTTTTTCTTAGCGAAGGGAGAGATCAAAGCATTGTTGTTACTCATTGTTTTGCCCCTCCTTAAGCTTCATAGTGAACATTCTTGTTGGTAACGCGCAGGGTGGAGGCAGTTACCAGCAGCAGAATGACAAAGAACAGCAGTGCGACCACGCTGGCACGGTCCAGACGGTTATCGTCAAAGGCCAGGCGGTAGATATAGTACACCATAACCTCCGTCTTCTGACGGGGTCCGCCGCCCGTCATAACGTCAACGGACTGGTAGACTTTCATGGAGCTGATGAAGGTGGTGATGAACAGGAACAGCGTGGTGGGAGAAAGCAGCGGCAGCGTGATGTAGCGGAACTGCTGCAGACCCGTGGCGCCGTCCAGAGAAGACGCTTCGTAATAATCCTTGGAGATGCCCAGCAGAGCGGACAGATAGATCATCATGCAGTAGCCGATGCCATGCCAGCCGGTGAGGATCAGAATGGAGATCAGCGCATTCTGGTCATCGCCCAGCCAGTTGATATGCTCGGTCACGCCCACCCACTCCAGCATCTTGTTGATGACGCCGTAGTCGGTATTGAGCATCCACAGGAAGATGATACCGCAGGAGGACATAGCGATGTAACGGGGCATGAAGATCAGCGCGCGCATGGCGGCGAAGGGCTTGGTGAGGCGGTTGAACAGATGCGCCAGCAGCAGGCCGATGCCCAGGTCGATGGCAATGTTGCCAACGGTGTAGATGACGGTAATACGCAGGGAGTTGCTCAGATAGCGGGTAGAGGTTTTGGCGGTAAACAGCCAATTCCAGTTCTTGAAGCCTACGTAATCGTAGACGTTGCTGGTCAGACGCCAGTCGGTGAAGCTGATGCGGATCAGCTCAGCGATGGGATAGTAGGTAATCAGTACGAGGATCAGTACGGCGGGCAGCGCCATGAAAAAATCGGACCAATAGAATTTTTCAGGACGAATATGTACCGTGCGCCCGCCGATTTCCATGGTCGTCAGCTTTTTCTTCATAATGAATGTACTCCTTACATGAAAACCTGGGGACAGAACAATTCTGTCCCCAAGTTGCGATGAATCAATAAGAATTAGCGGTCAGCCAGGGTGTCGTTGATCTCTTCGATCATGATATCCCAGTTTTCTTCCAGATCGCCGGCGTCAGCCATGATGGCGGACATGTACTTCTCGAAGATGTCGCCGCACTTGTCAAACAGCTCATGCTTGGTCTTGGCAACATAGGAGTTCAGGTCGATGGTGGCCATCTCGGGCAGCTTCTCCAGCAGCGCAGCGTAAGCTTCGGCATACTGAGGATCGGTGGAAGCGGACTTGCGGGTTACGTAGTAGGAAGAAGTGGTGGCCCACTCCAGCTGCTGTTCGGGAGCGGTCAGGAAGCAGATCAGCTTGAAAGCAGCGTTCTTCTGAGCCTGAGTGTTGCACTCGGCAGCGGGGATGATCATGGTAGCGCCGGCAACATACTGATGGTTGGTGCCGTTGGCGCCGAAGGGCTGGTTGGCGATACCGACTTCGAAGGTCAGGCCGTTGGCGCCGCTTTCAGCCTTCTGCTTGTAGGAAGCGTACACGGAAGAGGTGTACAGAACGGAAGCGCAGTTGCCGGAGGTGAAGTCCAGCAGCATGGTGTTGGCAACGTCGTTGATGACCCACTTGATGTAGCCCTTGTCAACCCAGCTGCGCAGCTTGGCGGCCAGATCCTTGGCAACGTCGCTGTCCAGACCGGTGGTGTTGGTCTCGGTGTCGATCATGTAGGCGCCCATGTTGGTGAACAGGCAGTAGAAGTAAGCGTTGTCAGTGCCGTGGATTTCGATAACGGGCTTCTGGGTGGCGTTGTAAACGGTCTCCAGGAAGGCTTCCATATCCTCGGTCTTGGTGGGGAAGGTGACGTTCAGGCTATCCAGCAGGGTCTTGTTGTAGTAGAAGATCTGGCCGGACTGACCGAAGGGCAGGGCGGTCTGATGATCGCCGTTCTTCATCATGTCAACCATGCCATCATAGAAATCAGCAAAGTTGATTTCATCGGCGAAGGCTTCGATGTAGGGGGTCAGGTCTTCAACCAGAGCGTCGTTGGCGTAGCTGGTCAGACGGGGAACGTTGATAACGGACAGGGCGGGAACGCCAACCTTGGCAGCATTGGCAGAAGCCAGCTCGGTGTGGATGACGTTGTAGCCGCCGATGTACTGTTCCTGAACATCGATGCCGGGGTTCTGGGCTTCGAATTCAGCAATCTGGGCTACCAGGGTCGCTTCGTTGGCGCCGGTGAAGGAATGCCAGAAGACGAAAGAGGTGCCTTCGGGGATGGTGGTGTCGAGTTCAGCGAAAGCGCCGCAGGAAAGCAGCAGCATCATCGCCATGACGACAGCAAACAGCTTTTTCATGAGAGTTCCTCCTTAAAATTTTTCAAGCGGCCGTAACCGCTTAAATCCGCATTCTGTCCGTTTTTTATGCATGGGCACAGGTCCCATGCACGAAACGATTTCCTGAATATGGAAAGGCATTTGACCAATGCCTCAGATTGGTATGATAATAGCATCTTTTATAGAAAATGTCAACTTTCCTTATCGTTTTTTCATGCACTATATGCAAAGATTATTACTCTATAAGTTTTGCCTATATTCATTCGGGCACAAAAAAGAGAATGGTTTCCCACTCTCTTTTAAAGCACGTTTTATGAGGCAAACTGGCTGTTGTAAAGCTGTGCATAGAACCCTTTTTGTCTGAGCAGCGTTTCATGATTTCCCTGCTCCACGATATCGCCCTCGCGCATTACCAGAATCACGTCCGCCTCACGGATGGTGGACAGACGGTGCGCAACGATGAACGTCGTTCTGCCCTGCATCATCTTGTTGAAAGCCTTCTGAATGCGCATTTCGGTGCGGGTATCGATGGAAGAAGTGGCCTCGTCCAGAATGAGCATAGGCGGCAGGCACAGCATGATGCGGGTAATGCACAAAAGCTGCTTCTGCCCCTGAGACAGCCGTCCCCCGTCTTCGCCGATGACGGTGTCATAGCCGTTGGGCAAACGCTTGATAAAGCCGTGGGCATGGCAGGCTTTGGCGGCGGCGATCACTTCTTCATCGGTAGCTTCCGGCTTGCCCATGACGATGTTTTCGCGGATCGTACCCGCCTTCAGCCACGTATCCTGCAGCACCATGCCGTAGTTGGCCCGCAGGCTCTTGCGGGTGATATGGCGAACGTCCGTGCCATCCACGGAAATACCGCCTGCATTCACGTCATAAAAGCGCATCAGCAGATTGATCAGCGTGGTTTTTCCGCAGCCGGTAGGGCCGACAATGGCAATATGCTGGCCGGGTTTAACGGTGAGATTCAGCTTTTTGATCAGCTGCTTTTCGGGAACGTAGGCGAACGCCACGTTCTCCATCTTCACTTCACCCTCGGCATTCTCCAGCACGCGGGCGTCGGAAGCATCCGGCGTCTGCGCTTCTTCGGCGATCAGTTTGAATATCCGCGACGCACAGGCCAGGGCATTCTGCAGCTCGGTCACAACGCCGGAGATCTCATTAAAGGGCTTGGTGTACTGGTTGGCATAGGACAAAAGCGCAGACAGCGCGCCCACCGTAAAGGGGGCAGCCGTGCCTGCCGTGGCAACGCACACCAGTGCGCCCGTGAGCGCCACCGCCGCATAGACCATGGAGTTGACAAAACGGGTGCAGGGATTGGTCAGCGAAGAATAGAAGATGGCCTGCAGGGAGAATTTCTGCAGTCTGCCGTTGATCTCATCAAATTTTTCGACGTTTTCATCCTCGCGTCCAAAGGCTTTGACCACCTTCTGATTCCCCAGCATTTCGTCAATGAACGCCGTCTGCTCGCCGCGGGTCTCGCTCTGCGCCTTGAACATCTGATAGGTATGGGTGGCAATAAAACGGGCTACCACAAAGGACAGGGGCGTGAGCACCACCACCACCAGCGCAATGGCCGGACGGATGGCGAGCATGAAAACCAGCGTGCCGAAGATCGTTACAACGCCGGTGAAAAGCTGAGTGAAGCCCATCAGCAGACCGTCGGCAAACTGATCCACGTCGGCAATAATACGGCTGACGATCTCGCCCGCGGGATGAGCGTCGATGTAGCTCAGCGGCAGGATCTGCATCCTGCGGAAAGCCTTTTCGCGCACGTCGCGGACCACCTGATAGGTGATCTTATTATTGATGGCGTTCACCAGCCACTGCACCAGCGCAGTGGCGGCGATCATAGCGCCCACCGTAAAGAGAATGCGCAGGATCGCGTCAAAATTCACCTGTCCGGGAGCGATGATATGATCGATGGCGCGCCCCAGCAGCACGGGCACATACAGCGTCAGCGCCACCACAACGGCAGAAAAACATACCGACAGCGCCACCAGCGCCCGGTAGGGGCGGATATATTCCAGCACCTTGCGCAGCGTTCCGCGCTCAGCCTTTTGCTTTGCCTTGGCCATTATTCCGCCTCCTTTTTGAACTGGGATTCATAAATTTCCTGATATACGGGGCAGCTTTCCAGCAGCGATGCATGGGTGCCCACGCCCGCTACTTCGCCGTCATCAAGGACGATGATGGTATCGGCATGCTGAATGGAGGAGGTGCGCTGCGATACGATAAATACCGTGGGTGCGCCCGGGATCTCCCGAAGTGCCCGGCGAAGGGCGGCATCGGTGGCAAAGTCAAGGGCGGAGGAGGAGTCGTCCAGAATCAGGATATCCGGCTTTCTCACCAGCGCACGGGCGATGGTCAGTCTCTGTTTCTGACCGCCGGACAGGTTGCGGCCCGCCTGCTCGATCATGCCGTCAAGACCGCCCTTGGCCTTGACAACGTCCGCCGCCTGCGCCGCTTCCACGGCAGCCAGCAGCTCTTCCTCAGTGGCATTTTCATTGCCCCACAGCAGGTTTTCCCGGATGGTGCCCTTGAACAGCACCGCCTTTTGCGGCACGATGCCGATGCGCTCTCGCAGCACGACGCTATCCATATCCCGCACGTCCACGCCGTCGATCAGCACAGCGCCCTCGGTGGCTTTGTAGAAGCCGGGGATCAGGTTCACCAGCGTGGATTTGCCCGAGCCCGTGCCGCCGATAACGCCCACCGTTTCTCCGGCAGCCGCTTTCAGGTTAACGCCCGTCAGCGCATTTTCGCCGCCGTCCTCGTAGCAGATGCCGGCATTTCTCATTTCCACGCGCAGAGAAGCATCGCCGCCCTCGTGCTTTTCCTCCCCGGTATCTTCACCGCCGGGGATCTCCAGCACCGCTTCGATGCGGTTGAAGCACGCCAGCGCTTTGGTGATGCTGATGATCAGGTTAGCCAGCTTGATCAGTTCCACCAGGATCTGGGACATGTAGTTATACAGCGCGATCACCGCGCCCTGGGTGATGATGCCCGCTTCCACGCGCAGCGCCCCCGTCCAGATCAGGCACAGCACCGCCAGATTGATGATCACATAGGTCACGGGATTCATCAGTGCAGAAATGCGGCCCACATGCTTTTGCATATCGGTGAGCTGCTCATTCTTTTGGCAGAAGGCATCGGTTTCGCTTTCTTCCTTGCCGAAGGCGCGGATCACGCGCACACCCGTCAGGTTTTCGCGGGTGGCGCCCAGCACCTTATCCAGCATCCCCTGCACCTTTTTGTACAGCGGCATGCTGATGAGCATGATGCCGAAAACCACCACGGACAAAAGCGGGATCGCCGCAGCAAACCACAGCGCCGCTCTGGAATCCACGGTGAATGCCATGATCATGGCGCCGAACACCACAAAGGGCGAGCGCAGCAGCAGACGCAGTGCCAGATTCAAACCGGTCTGCACCTGATTCATATCGCTGGTCATGCGGGTGATCATGGTGGAGGTGCCCACTTTATCCAGCGTACGGAAGCTGAAGGACTGGATATGCTTAAACAGCGCCGAGCGCAGGCGGGTCACCAGACCCACCGACGCCTTGGCGGCAAAATACTGCGCCGTCACAGAGAAAATAAGGCCCACAAGACCCAGACCCGCCAGCACAAGGCTCATACGCACCACATAGCCGCGGTCGCCCGTGCCGATGCCGTTGTCGATGATCGCAGCCACCACCAGCGGCACGATCAGCTCCAAAGACGCCTCCAGCAGCTTGAACAGCGGGCCCAGAATACTTTCCTTGTAGTAGCCCTTCAAATACACCAACAGTTTTTTCATGTGTTTCCTCGCAGTTCGTTATACTCATACAAACATCATCCGGAAGAAAAAGCCCTCCGGCAGATCATTTCCTCCGAAATACCAGTATATCACAGTTTCTTCCATAAAAAAAGCACAGTTTCGCATATATTCCTATGGGATTTCCGTTTGTTGACAAATCGATGCATGGTATAGTATAATAAGATTCTGAAAATCTTCATACACCACCGAAAAGGAGTCCATTCGCATGAAAGCTTTGATTCTCAATTCCGGCATGGGCAGCAGAATGGGTGTGCTCACCTCCGAGCATCCCAAGTGCATGACGGATATCACTTCTTCCGATACCATCCTGAGCCGTCAGCTCAAGCAGATTGCCAAATCCGGCATCAAAGAAGTGGTGATGACCACCGGTCTTTTTGATCAGGTGCTGGTGGATTACTGCAATTCCCTGCAGCTGCCCCTGCACTATACCTTCGTCAAAAACCCCATCTACCGGGAAACCAACTACATCTATTCCATCTACTGCGCCAAGGACGTGCTGGATGACGATATCCTGCTGATGCACGGCGATCTGGTGTTTGAAGACAGCGCTCTTGACATGGCTCTTGCCAGCAAGGAAAGCTGCATGACCGTCAGCTCCACCCTGCCGCTGCCCGAAAAGGATTTCAAGGCCGTGATCGAAGACGGTCACATTACCAAAGTCGGTATCGAATTCTTCGACAGCGCCATGGCCGCGCAGCCTCTGTATAAGCTGAACCGCGAAGACTGGCGCGTATGGCTCAGCGAGATCATTGCTTTCTGCGAGTCCGATCAGCGCAAGTGCTATGCCGAAAACGCCTTCAACCGCGTTTCCGACAAGTGCCGGATCTACCCTGTGGACGTGCGCGATATCCTGTGCAGCGAGATCGACAATCCCGACGATCTGGCTGTGGTTTCCGCCCGCGTACAGGCTCTCAAGGACTGAGAAACCTTTCGTTCCGGTCTTTTATCATAAGAAGGATTTATACCGTTTTGCAACCTGCAGTTGCGTTTTTGCATAAAAAATACCCCGGGAAGCATATCTTCCCGGGGATTTTGTTATTCCGTGTACTCCCACAGCTCGATCCGCTCACCGTCGGGACCGTGAAGGAAAATGTTCTTTGCACCGCCGGGGAATCCGTTCATGGCGTTCACCTTTTCGCTTTCAAAATACACGTCCTTAGCCTTGAGCGCATCCACCCATGCTTCGATATTTTTACATTCGACAGCAATGTGGCTGACCACGCCTTCCTCCCGCTTGACGGGCACGGGCGGACAGATCAATTCGATCCGGCAATCCCCCGCATCGCAGAAAATGAGCTTCGTGCCGTTGGGCAATTCATGTTCTGCCTTCAGATCAAACCGCAGCGTGTTGAGATAGAAGTTCTTAGAAGCCTCCGCATCGGCAACGTAAATCCCGATGTGCGCCAAACCGCATAATTTTTCAGGCATGCTGATCCCTCCGTAAAATATGTTTTCTGCCGATGTGCAAATTGTATCATGAATTCCGCCGATTGTCACTCTCCTCGAAGAAAGCTGCACAAAACGTTACATAAATTTTTTGATATTCATCAAATCACTATTGCATTTTTAATAACACCATTCTTGTTCAGCTTACAATGCAATTTCAAAGTGTTTAGCACATCCTCTGCAAGCAGACCAAAGCCGTCAAGTTTCATTCCGATTTTCTCCGACATGATATGTATCCTCGGTCACAACCTCAAAAGGCTCTTTTTTGAAGCAGAAGCAATATACCTGCGCACTTTCTGAAAGCATGCTTTCCAAGCGTTTTTTCGTCAAAGGGAACGTAACCATATTGAGAGCGTCTTCTCTTTTGACCCACCTGACCTCTGTGCTTTCATCGCTTGTTGTTATTTGTCCGCCCACAGCCCTGCAGGCAAAATCAATGTTCACAATATCCTTCTCTATATTTTTGCATAAGCCGATAAAGCCCGTAATCTCCGCGTCGATGCCGGATTCCTCCTTTATCTCCCGTAGTAAAGCAGCCTGAAACGTTTCGCCCGGCTCCACCATGCCGCCGGGGTATTCCCAGCCGCGATTCGGACTTTTGATCAGCAGCACCTCGCCCTTGTCATTGGTCACAAATCCCGCAACCGAAACAAAATGCGTGTAGTTCATATAATCTCCCGTCAAATTCAGTATATCATGGGTGCGGTAAAATACGGTACCCATTTGTCGCTCTTGCAATTTATAGCTTTTCCGCGATACGTTCCACTATTTCTTTGTTTATTCCGTTTGCTGCCATGCCGTTTTTCCGAACTACGCCCATGTGCGTATTTATCTCAGGATCAGAAATAATCATTTTTGTAACATTAGGATTTGTACATTTTTTTGAAATGACACTTGCGGTGTTTATATCAATTTCATCGTCCTTATCCCCGTGAATCATGATGAACTGAATTTGCTGATTTTTATCAACCATATCCGAGGCTTTTAAATAAGCGCTCGTTCCGAACAAAAGGAATTGACCGAAGCAGATTATCTTTGCCAAAAGCGTTCGGATGAGGCTTCCGCGCGCATTCAGAAAATCCAAAGCCACTTCCGGCAGATTGTCCAGAGCAGCATAAGTGACTATATTTTTTATGTTATGTTCAGACAAATTCAATCGTTTGAGAACACAGCAAACAGCGTATCCTCCCATGCTATGTCCAATAAGTGTGACCGGTAATGCGCCGTCATCGGCATAGTCTATGGCACATTTCAAATCAAAAACCGCCTGCGAGAATCCCAGAAACTGTCCCCTGTTTGCACCGTAGCCGGTGTTATCAAAAGCAAATACTTTGTATCCTTTCCCGGCGTAATAAAGTATTTCAGGAAGATAGTATTCCGAAGCTACACCCATTCCGTGGGAAAAAATAATCAGACCTTTGGGACAAGCATTGTTTTCCCCGTAAAACCAACCGCTTAATTGGTTGTGTTTACTTTTGAAAGTGACATGTCGCCCATTATAATCCGAGTGATGCAACCATCTTTCGCCCGTACCTTTGAATGGATAAAAAATGAACCTTTCAACGACGAAAAGGCTAATGGTCAACAATGATACAGTAATGAAAATAATCAATGCACTCATCATTTGTTTTCGTTTAAACTCCCTTTTCCTCTATGTGAAGTATAATAGCGTAAATGCAGTGTAATTATGCTGTTGATCAAATTCAGATCGACTAACCCGATTATATCATGCATACATACAGATTACAACGAAAAAGCGCTGCACCGGACTGTTTTCGCTGCGTCCGCGCAGCCGCACCCTTCAAATCCCTCCACTCTTTCATTTAAATCAAAAACGGGATATCCACAAGGGATATCCCGTTTTTGATGGTCGGAGTGGCGGGATTTGAACCCGCGACCTTTTGCTCCCGAAGCAAACGCGCTACCAAACTGCGCTACACCCCGATATAAAAAATGGAGCCAATGAGGGGACTCGGACCCCTGACCTGCTGATTACGAATCAGCTGCTCTACCAACTGAGCTACATTGGCACACCGACACATTGTCAGCCCAACTATTATAGCAAAGCAGAAAGTGAAAGTCAATCATTTTCTTTCACAATCCTGACAAATTTTATGCAAAAGGACGCCGGAAAATCCCGGCGTCCTCTTTGTTATTTACTTGCTGTGCTCGCAGTACATACAGCGGCACGCGCCGTCACGGTCGCGAAGGAACATATGCTTGATGCCCTGTTCCGTTTGGGTAATGCAGCGGGGATTTTTGCACACCGTGCCATCCTCAAATTTTTCACCGTGCACATTGGACACATAGTCCATATGCTTCTCGGCGAGGAGTTTGAGGATCAGCGCCATGCGGATGATCTTGCCGTACCACACCTGCTTGAAATAGCAGGCGCGGGGATCATCATCCACGTCGGTGTCAATCTCATTGACACGGGGCAGGGGATGCATGACGATCATATCCGCTTTGGCCATGGCCATTTTGGCAGGGTCCAGCACGTAGCTGTCCTTCAGGCGGAGATATTCATCCATATCCGCAAAGCGTTCGCCCTGAATGCGGGTCATGTACAGCGCATCCAGACCGCCGATCTCTTCCTCCAGCGATTCCGCCTCGCGGTAGGGAATGCCCGCTTTATCCAGCTCCTTCAGAATATGGGCGGGTACGCGCAGCTCCTTGGGCGAGATCAGGATGAACTCCGTACCCTCATAGCGGCTCATGGCTTCGATCAGCGAATGCACCGTGCGTCCGTATTTGAGATCGCCGCACATGCCGATCTTCAGATGATCCAGCCTGCCCTTTTCCCGTTTGAGGGTCAGAAGGTCAGTCAGCGTCTGGGTAGGATGCTGATGTCCCCCGTCGCCTGCGTTGATGATGGGCGCCACGCTGCGGCGAACGGCTGCCAGCGGCGCGCCTTCCTGGGGATGGCGCATCGCAATGATATCTGCATAGCAGCCCACCACACGAATGGTATCGCTGACGCTTTCTCCCTTGGAGGCGGAGGAAGAATTGGCTGCGGAAAAACCGATCACGCTGCCGCCCAGCTCGTGCATGGCTGCTTCAAAGGACAGACGGGTACGGGTGCTGGGCTCAAAGAACAGCGTAGCCAGTTTCTTGCCATCGGCACGGTGCGCGTAGGCGTCAGGGTGCTTGATAATATCCTCGCCCGTGCGCAAAAGCTCATCGATCTCCGAAACGGAAAGATCGGTAATACTGATCAGGTGACGCATAACGGCCTCCTTATTTATTCATCCAGCTTTCGTCGGCGGGATTGTTGCGGAACTTGATCAGTCGCTCGCAGTCCGCCTTTTCGATATAGCCTTCCTCGGCAGCCACTTCCACCAGCGTATCCAGGTTGGAAAGGCTGACGTTTTTCACATTGGCAGCCGCCAGACGGTCGATGCCCTTCTTCATGCCGTAAGTGAAGATACTGGCAATGCCCAGCACCTCGGCGCCGGCTTCGCGCAGCGCTTCAACAACCTCGATCACGCTGCCGCCGGTGGAGATCAGATCTTCCACCACGACCACCTTCTGACCCTTTTCCAGCTTGCCTTCGATCTGATTGCCGCGGCCATGATCCTTGGCGCCCGAGCGCACATAGCCCATGGGCAGGTTCATCATGTGGCCGGTGATGGCGGCATGGGCGATGCCGGCGGTGGAGGTGCCCATCAGCACTTCGGCTTCGGGATAATGCTCTTTGATGGTGGCCATCAGCCCCTCTTCCACGTGGGTGCGCACTTCGGGCGCAGTCAGGGTGAGGCGGTTATCGCAATAAATGGGGCTCTTGATGCCGCTGGCCCAGGTAAAGGGCTGCTCGGGACGCAGGAAAACGGCGCGAATGGACAAAAGATCGTGGGCAATATTCTTGGCAATGCTCATAAATCAGTTTCTCCTTTTTAAATTTAGGCTTCCACAAATTCCTTCATGCAGCGGCGATAGGCGGCAACCGGATCTTCCGCACGGGTGATGGGACGGCCCACCACGATGTAATCGCTGCCGCCGATGCGGGCGCGCTCAGGGGTCATTACGCGCACCTGATCGCCGGCGTCGCCGTCGGCAAAGCGGATGCCGGGGGTAACGGTAGCAAAGTCCTTGCCGCAGGCTTCCTTCACCAGCGCCGCTTCCAGGGGAGAGCATACAACGCCGTCAAGGCCGGCTTCCTGCGCGTTCTGAGCGTACTTCTGCACGGTTTTGGGCATGGTCTCGTTGATCAGCAGTTCCTTCTGCATCCGTTCTTCGCTGGTGGAGGTCAGCTGCGTAACGGCCAGCAGCATGGGACGGGTGCCGTCCGCGCGGGTCAGGCCTTCCACGGCGGCCTTCATCATTTCGATGGTGCCGGCGGCGTGGAGGTTGGTCATGTCCACGTCCAGACGGGAAAGCACCTTCATAGCGGACTTTACAGTGTTGGGAATATCATGGAGCTTCAGATCCAGGAAGATCTTATGGCCGCGCGCCTTGATCTGACGGACGATTTCGGGGCCCTCGGCATAGAACAGCTCCATACCGATCTTGACAAAAGGCTTTTCCTCCCGGAACTTATCAAGGAAAGCGTATACATCCTTGGCAGACGGAAAGTCCAGGGCAATAATAACATCGTGATTCATCAATGCGCACCTCCGATAATATCTTTCAGCGAGCGGATGCCCAGTTTTTCCATTTCAGCGGGCAGCTGCTCGATGATCTCTTTGCAAACACAGGGATTAACGAGATTGGCCGCGCCGATCTGCACAGCCGTGGCGCCCGCCAGCATCATTTCGATGACGTCGCGGGCTGTCTGTACGCCGCCCATGCCCATCAGGGGGATCTTGACCGCCTCATAAACCTGATAGACCATGCGCAGTGCCACCGGGAAGATGGCGGGGCCGGAGAAGCCGCCCATCTTGTTGGCAAGGATGGGCTTGCGGCGATTCAGGTCAATACGCATGCCCAGCAGCGTATTGATCAGCGAAAGCCCGTCCGCTCCTGCATCCTCGCAGGCCTTGGCGATCTCCACAATATTGGTCACATTGGGCGAAAGCTTGATGAAAACAGGCTTTTTCGTCACCTTTTTCACTGCCTCCGTCACTTCGGCAGCGCTCTTTGCGCTGGTACCGAAGGCCATGCCGCCGCCGTGTACGTTGGGGCAGGAAATGTTCACTTCCAGAATGCCCACCTGCTCCTGCGCATCCAGCAGTTCGCAGCAGCGCACATATTCCTCCAGCGAAAAGCCGGAGATATTAGCAACCACGGGCTTATGAAAGTATTCTTTCATTTCGGGCAGTTCGTGGGCGATCACATGCTCCACACCGGGATTCTGCAGCCCCACGGCATTGAGCATACCCTCGGCGCATTCGGCAATGCGGGGCGTGGGATTACCAAAGCGGGGCTCAAGGGTGGTTCCCTTAAAGGAGAAGGAGCCCAGCATATTGATATCGTACCACCGGGCAAATTCCTTGCCGTAGCCAAAGCAGCCGCTTGCAGGGATCAGAGGATTATCCAGCGTCAGGCCGCACAGATCGACTTTCAGGTTCACCATACGACTTCCTCCTTCACCAGTACGGGGCCGTCCTTGCAGATGCGCTTGTTGCCGTACTTTGTTTTGCAGCTGCAGCCCATGCAAGCGCCAAAGCCACAGGCCATGCGCTCTTCAAAGGAAAGCTGACCGGAGCATTCGCTTGCCGCAGACACCGCCTTGAGCATGGGCTCGGGACCGCAGGTAAAGAAGTAATCGTATTCAAGCCCCTTCATGGCGTCGGTCACAAAACCCTTTACGCCATAGCTTCCGTCTGCGGTGGCAACGATCACCTCAGCGCCCAGCTTTTCAAAATCCTCCTTCAGGAAGATCTCTTCTTTCTTGTTAAAGCCAAGCACCGCCACAGGCGTAAGCCCCTTTTTCACCAGTGCCTTGCACAGCGCGTACAGAGGCGGAACGCCCACGCCGCCGCCGATGAGCAGCGGTTTTTCAAACCCGGCTTCAAGGTTATATCCGTTTCCGAGGCCGGTGAGGATATCCAGCTTTTCCCCTGCCTGCATTCTGCTCATCTGCTCGGTACCGGAACCGACCACCTTATACACCAGCGTCAGCGTATCCTGATCCCAGTCGCACACAGAGATGGGACGGCGCAGGAATTTTCCGCTGAGCTGCACGTTGACAAACTGTCCCGTAGCGGTGATATCCGAAGTATCCCCCTTCAGCACCATGCGGAAAACGGTCTCGGTCAGCCGCTCGTGACGGATGATCTCAAAAATGCTTTGCTTCATCGTTTTCTCCTTAAGCGTCGATGGTGGAGATGCACAGCGTGGTCTCCTCCAGAACGTCCAGCAGCACGCGCACGGTATCCAGCGCCGTGAAGATGGTCACGTTGTTTTCGGTGGCGGCGCGGCGGATCTCATAACCGTCGCTGGCCGACTTGATGGAGGAATTGATCTCGCGGGTATTGATGATATAAGCGATATGCCCCTGACGGATGGAATCAAGGATTTCGTGGCCTCCCTCGGTGATCTTCTGCAGAACATGGGTGCGGATGCCGTTTTCCTTGAGGAATCTGGCGGTGCCGGGAGTGGCTTCGATGTTGAAGCCCAGATTATAGAAGCGGCGGATCAGCGGAAGCGCTTCTTCCTTATCGGCGTCGGCGATGGTGGCAAACACCGTGCCGTAATTCTGCAGATGCGTACCGGCTGCCTGCAGCGCCTTATACAGCGCGCGGTTCAGCTTGTCATCATAGCCGATGGCTTCGCCCGTGGACTTCATTTCGGGAGACAAATAGGCGTCAAGCCCGCGGATCTTATTGAAGGAGAACACCGGCACTTTCACATACCAGCGCTTCTTTTCATCGGGATAGATGCCGAAAATGCCCTGTTCCTTGAGGGATTTGCCGAGGATCGCTTCGGTGGCGATATCCGCCAGAGAATAGCCCGTGGCCTTGGAAAGGAAGGGAACGGTGCGGGAGGAGCGGGGATTGACCTCGATCACATACACGTCTTCCTTTTCATCCACGATGAACTGGATGTTGTAAAGACCCACAATGCCGATGCCCAGACCCAGCTTTTTGGCATACTGCAGGATGGTGCCCTTCACCTTATCGGAAATGGAGAAGGTGGGATACACGCTGATGGAGTCGCCGGAATGAATGCCCGTGCGTTCCACCAGCTCCATGATGCCGGGAACGAACACGCTGCAGCCGTCGCAGATGGCGTCCACTTCCACTTCCTTGCCGATGATGTACTTATCCACCAGCACGGGCTTGTCCTCGTCGATTTCAACGGCGGTTTTCAGGTAATGGCGGAGCTGTTCTTCATTGCCTACGATCTGCATGGCGCGTCCGCCCAGTACAAAGGAGGGGCGAACAAGCACGGGATAGCCGATGGCATTGGCAGCGGCGATGCCGTCTTCAATCCGGGTGACGGCCTGTCCGCGGGGCTGGGGAATATCCAGCTCCTTGAGGATCTTTTCGAAGCTGTCGCGGTTTTCGGCGCGCTCGATGGCAGCGCAGTCCGTGCCGATGATCTTTACGCCCCGCTGCATCAGCGGCTCAGCCAGATTGATGGCAGTCTGTCCGCCCAGCGACGCGATGACGCCCTCGGGCTTTTCGTACTCGATGATGTTCATCACATACTCGGGCGTCAGGGGCTCAAAGTACAGCTTGTCAGCTGTGGTATAGTCGGTGGAAACCGTTTCGGGGTTGTTATTGATGATGATGGCTTCATAACCCGAGCGCTTGATGGTAGCCACCGCATGAACGGTGGAATAGTCAAACTCCACACCCTGACCGATGCGGATGGGGCCGGCGCCCAGCACGATGATCTTTTTCTTATCCGACAGGCGGGAAGCATTTTCGCCGGTGTAGGAGGAGTAGAAGTAGGGAATGTAGGCATTGGTATGGCAGGTATCCACCATACTGAAAGCGGGGAACATATTCTTTTCCTTGCGCAGATTGTATACGTCGATTTCCTTCATGCCCCAGAGCTTTGCGATGAAAGGATCGGAGAAGCCCATCTTCTTGGCGGAAAGCAGTACTTTTTCATCCCCGACGTGGGCTTTCATCTGGTTTTCGCACGCCACGATGCGCCCGATGCTTTCGATGAAATAAGGCGTGATCCGGGTGACGGCGTGAATGGATTCCACGCTTTCATTCATGCGCAGCAGCTGGGCTACGGCAAAGATATTATCCGCCTTGAACACCTTGAGGTAATCCAGCAGTTCCTCGCGGGACATGGCGTCAAACTTGGGCAGATGGAAGTGATTGGCGCCGATCTCCAGGGAAGAAACGGCCTTGAGCAGGCTTTCCTCCAGATTGGCGCCGATGCCCATCACCTCGCCCGTAGCCTTCATCTGCGTGCCCAGCACATTGGAGGCGCTGGCAAACTTGTCAAAGGGGAAGCGGGGCAGCTTGGCCACCACATAGTCAAGCCGGGGCTCGAAAGCGGCGGTGGTATTGGCGATGGCGATCTCCTCCAGCGTCATGCCCACGGCGATCTTGGCCGTGACCTTGGCAATAGGATAGCCCGAAGCCTTGCTGGCCAGCGCAGAGGAGCGGGAAACGCGGGGATTGACCTCAATCAGATAATACTCGCTGGTATGGGGATTGAGAGCAAACTGCACGTTGCAGCCGCCTTCAATCTTCAGCTCGCGGATGATCTTGATGGCGCTGTCGTTGAGCATCTTGCGGTCATGATCGCTGAGGGTCAAAATAGGCGCCACAACGATGGAGTCGCCGGTATGCACGCCCACAGGGTCGATATTTTCCATGCCGCAGATGGTGATAGCATGATCGGCGCCGTCGCGCATGACCTCAAACTCGATCTCCTTATACCCCTTGACGCTCTTTTCGATGAGCACCTGATGCACGGGAGAAAGCTTGAACGCATTTATGCCGATCTCGGTGAGCTCTTCTTCGTTATCCGCAAAGCCGCCGCCCGTGCCGCCCAGAGTAAAGGCAGGACGCAGCACCACGGGATAGCCGATGCGCGCAGCAGCGGCCTTGGCTTCATCAAGATTATAGGTAATTTCGGAAGGAATGGTGGGTTCGCCGATGGACTGGCACAGCTCCTTGAACATTTCGCGGTCCTCGGCGCGCTCGATGCTCTCGCTGCTGGTGCCCAGAAGTTTTACGCGGCATTCCTTGAGAACGCCCTTCTTTTCCAGCTGCATGGCAAGGTTGAGACCCGTCTGACCGCCGATGCCCGGCACGATGGCGTCGGGACGCTCGTAGCGCAGGATCTTGGCGATGTATTCCAGTGTCAGCGGCTCCATATATACCTTATCGGCAATGGCGGTATCGGTCATGATGGTGGCAGGGTTGGAGTTGCACAGGACAACCTCATAGCCCTCCTCCTTCAGCGCCAGACACGCCTGCGTGCCGGCATAGTCAAATTCCGCCGCCTGACCGATCACGATAGGGCCGGAACCGATGATCAGAATTTTTTTGAGATCCGTGCGCTTGGGCATTTTCCTTCCTCCTTACATCCGTTCGCTGCGATAAACAATGTTTCCTTTATGCATGGTCATGACGATGTCGCCCCGGGTCTTCATGCCGGCAAAGGGCGTTGCCCTGCCTTTGGACAAAAACGCTTCGGGATCGACTTCGCCTTCGATTTCGGGATCGATCAGGGCGATATCCGCCTGCATGCCCACTTCCAGTCCGCCGGGAATCATAAACCGTTTGCGGGGAGCGATGCACATGATCTCCACCAGTTTTTCAAGGGTCAAAAGCTTTTGATTGAGAACCAGTTCGGTATACAGCACGCGGAAGGCACATTCAAGCCCCACCACGCCCATCAGGCTGCCGGCCAGCCCGCGGCTTTTTTCCTCCGCGGAGTGGGGCGCATGGTCGGTGGCGATCATATCCACCGTGCCGTCCAGAATGCCTTCAAGCAGCGCTTTTCTGTCTTCCTCGCCGCGAAGGGGCGGATTCATTTTGAACCGTCCGTCTTCCTGAAGATCCGTATCCGTCAGCAGCAGGTAATGGGGCCCCGTTTCGCAGGTGACGTCCACGCCCTCGCGCTTCGCCTTTCGGATGGCTTCCACCGTTTCCTTGGCGGATACGTGGCATACATGGTACTTGACGCCCGTTTCCTTGACCAGCTTCAGATCTCTTACCACCTGCGCCGTTTCGCTTTCGGAACAGATACCCTTGTGCCCATGAGCCTTTGCGTATTCGCCGTCATGGATATATCCGCCGCGCAGCAGCGATTCATCCTCGCAGTGAGCCGCCAGTACCCGGCCCGTCGAAGCGATGCTTTGCATTGCTTTGCGCATCAGGCTTTCTTCCTGCACACCGCGTCCGTCATCCGAAAAGCCGATGACGCGGGAGGCAAGGGCGTCAAAATCCACCGTTTCTCCGCGGCCCTTCTGCCCCAGCGTGATGCAGCCGTAGGGATATACGGCGATCTTTGCATCTTTTTCAATGGCGTCCAGCTGCACCTGCAGATGCTCCAGGGTATCGGGCGCAGGATTGAGATTGGGCATGGAGCATACCGCGGTATATCCGCCGCGGGCGGCAGCCAAGGTACCCGTTTCCACCGTTTCTTTATATAAAAAACCCGGTTCGCGCAGATGCACATGCACATCAGCCAAACCGGGTATCAAAAAACAGTGAGAACAATCCAGTACGCAATCATCCGTTCGGACGTCGATAAAGGGAGCAATTTCGGACACTACACCCATTTCCACCGACACATCCGCCGATACGAAGGAGCCGCAACGATAAACCTGACCGCCTTTCAGCAAGTACCGCATCATGCCACCTCCTCGGAAAGATCACATTCCGAAGTATTATACTCATTATCTCCCTTTTTGTCAATTCCATTTTGACCGCTTTGTAAAAAAACGAATAAAGTGGCATTCCGCCCCGAACTGTGCTATAATATAAAATTGTAATGATTTTTCGAAAGAAGGCAAAGTATGTCTTACTTCTACAATCTGTGCAGCAAACACATTCAGCACAAATACGGTGCAAGCGAGCACAAACGCCGTGACGCATGGGGAACGGTGGGTTCTTTAACGGGCATTGCGGTCAACTTCCTGCTGGCGGCCGTCAAGTTCGTTGTGGGCACAATGAGCGGCAGTGTGGCTGCCGTAGCCGACGCCGCCAACAACCTTTCCGATGCGGGCGCCAGCTTCATTTCCCTTTTGTCCGTGCGCCTCTCCTCCCGCCGTGAAACCGAAAACAATCCCTTCGGCTTCGGACGTATGGAGTATTTGGGCACGCTGGGCGTTGGTCTTTTGATCCTGTTCATGGGCGTGGAGCTTTTCAAATCAGGCATTGAGGCCATCATCCACCCCGAAGCCGTGGTTTTCTCCGTCATCACCCTTGTTCTGCTCCTTGTCAGCGTTCTGGGCAAGCTGTGGCTCTATTTCATCTATAAAAAGATCGGAGAACCCATCAGCTCCTCCACGCTTCTGGCTGCCGCCAAGGACAGCTTGAGCGATTGCGTGGCCACCCTTGCCGTCATCGCCAGCATGCTTGCAAACCACTTCTTCGGTCTTAAGATCGACGGCGTCATCGGCCTGCTCGTATCCTTGCTCGTTCTCAAGGCGGGCTGGGAAGTGCTGTCCGAAACCGTCTCCCAGCTGCTGGGCGGCAAGCCCGACAAGGAGCTGGGCGACAAGATCATCGAGCGTGTCCTCAAATACGACTATGTACAGGGCATTCATGATTTCGTCATGCACGATTACGGCCCCGGCCGCTGCATGGCGTCCATCCATGTGGAAGTGCCCGCCGACGGCAATCTTGTGCTCATGCATGAGGTCATCGATACCATGGAGCGGGACATTGCCGAAGAGCTGAACGTGCCGCTGTGCGTCCATCTGGATCCCGTCAAGACGCTGACGGAAAAAGAAAAAGCCGTGCAAAAAGCCATCTCCGACTTCCTCGCCGCCTATGATCCGCCGCTGAAGATGCACGATTTCCGCGTCGTTCCCGGCGAAAACCGCATCAATCTGATCTTTGATATCGTCACGCCTCCGGGCTTCAGCGACGAGCCCGGCCTCATTGTGGAAGTATGCGCTCACGCCCACTCTCTGGACGAACGCTACGCCTGCGTCGTCCACTGTGACAAGGATTACTACCATGTTTAAAAGAATTGCAGCGCTTTTTCTGGCGCTGATGCTGCTCATCCCCTGTTTTTCCGCAGCGGAAGAAACAGGCGAAATGACCGAGGATGAAATCACCGCGCTTTTATGGGAAATGTACCAGACCGAAAACGGCGACGCCGAATTCATGGTGCTTCCCGATGAATACGAGGAGCCGGCCGTGGGCAAAACAGGCATATTCAACCTGCTGCTCATCGGCGTCGATACCAGCGATTCCTCGCTGAAGGGCCGCTCGGACACCATGCTTGTGGCCTCTCTCAACGCCCGCACAGGCGAAATGCGCCTGCTTTCCTTCATGCGCGACACCTATGTGAAGATCCCCGGCAGAGGCCACAACAAGCTCAACGCCGCTTACTCCTACGGCGGAGCCAAGCTGCTGATCAAAACCCTGGAAAACAATTTCGGCATCCATATCGACGGCTACCTGGCGGTGAATTATACGCTGATGGTGGAGCTGGTGGACGCCATCGGCGGCATCGAAATCACAGTCAGCGAGGACGAAGTGCCCAAACTCAACGGCATCCTGGAATACTATAATTACCAGCGGGGCGTAAAAAAAGAAACCGGCAAGCTCAAAAAAGCCGGAACCCATAATCTCACCGGACTGCAGGCCATGAGTTACGCCCGCATCCGCAAGCTGGACAGCGATTTCGTGCGCGTGGAGCGTCAGCAAAAAGTCATTCTGGCCATTTACAGAAAAATCTGTCAGACCGATCTCGCCGCACTGACCAATATCGTTCTGACCTATATCGGCCGCGTCGGCACCGATATTACCCTGGCCAAAGCCACCGATCTTGTGCTGACGCTGATGAGCTTTGAAGAGATCCACACCGATTCCCTGCGCATCCCGCATAACGGTGCGTACTCCAGCAAGGTCATCAACGAAACCTATTTCATCGTTCCCAAGCTTGCCAAATGCAAGGACAAGATTCACACTTTCCTGTATGAATACCCGGATTATTAACATGATTATGCAGTGCATATACACTGTTTACACAGTTTAATCCCCCAATCATCCCCCGATTTCTTCAGAAGATCGGGGGATTTTCCTGCAAATTTTCCGAAAGCATCCATAAATCGTCCGATTATTTTCCATTTTTTGCATCTTCCGCGCCTGATTGAATTAATTTAAAATTTTTTGCATAAAAATTCATTTTACCCCTTGACTTTCCGGAAGAGCAGGTGTATGATTATACTCGTTCCAAGGGAACACCCAAACAGATTATAATTGATCAGGAGGCCCTAACATGAAAAAGCTGATTTCTTTCGTCGTTGCTCTGATGATGGTTTGCTCCATGGTTCCCGCTCTGTCCGAAAAGCTGGTCGTTTCCACTGAAGCCACTTTCCCGCCCTATGAGTTTGTTGACGGCGACGATTACGCCGGTATCGACATTGAGATCGCCGACGCCATCGCCAAGAAGCTGGGCTATGAAGGCATCGAAGTGATGGACATCGCCTTTGACAACGTGATCCCCTCTGTCACCGAAGGCAAGGCCGACATGGCCATGGCCGGTCTCACCGCCACCGCAGACCGTATGAATAACGTATACTTCTCCTTCCCCTATGCCACCGGCATTCAGGTGATCATCGTCAAGGAAGACAGCCCCATCAAGACCGTTGACGATCTGTTCGAAGCCAACCCCGTCATCGGCGTTCAGATCGCCACTACCGGCGACATCTACGCGGGCTGGGACTTTGAAGACGAAGGTCTGGGCAAGGTATCCCGCTTCAACACCGGCGTTGACGCCGTGGAAGCCCTCAAGAACGGCAAGATCGACTGCGTCATGATCGACAGCGAGCCCGCCAAGGCGTTTGTAGCCGCCAATGAAGGCCTGAAGATCCTCGAAACCGCCTACGCCGAGGAAGACTACGCCATCGCCATTGACAAGAACAACGTGGAGCTGCTGGGCAAGGTCACTGCCGCGCTGCAGGATCTGATCGCCGACGGCACCGTGCAGAAGATCATCGACAAGTACATTCCCGCCAACTGATTTATAAGTACAAAACAGTTAACAGGGGAAGCGGCTATGACCGCTTCCCCCTTCCCTGTGATTGGAGGACGCACCGTTGTTTACCGGCATTGCAGAATGGTTTTCGGACGTTAAAGCCGAATTCATCCTCAATTTCATTACCAAGAACCGCTGGAAGCTGATGCTCACCGGCGTGCAGAACACGCTGCTCATCACTCTTCTGGCCTGTCTGATGGGTATTGCGATCGGCATTATGGTAGCCATTGTTCGCTCTACCTGGGACAAAACCCATGAAACCATGCGCCCCGGCCTGAAAAAGACCGTGTTCGGCTTTTTCAATGCCCTTTGCCGCGCTTACCTCACCGTCATCCGCGGCACGCCTGTCGTTCTGCAGCTGATGATCATGTATTTCATCATCCTCAAAACGTGGCGCAATGATATGCTGGTTGCGACGCTGGCCTTCGGTATCAATTCCGGCGCCTATGTTGCAGAGATTTTCCGCAGCGGCATTATGTCCATTGACAACGGTCAGTTTGAGGCCGGCCGCAGTCTGGGCTTTAACTATGTGCAGACGATGGTCTACATCATCACCCCCCAGGCCTTCAAAAACGTGCTTCCCACGCTGGCCAACGAATTTATCTCCCTTTTGAAGGAGACCTCCGTTGCCGGCTACGTCACCGTCATGGATCTCACCTACGCTGCCAGCCGCATCCGCGGAGCAACGTATTCTCCCTTCATGCCGCTGGTCGGCTCCGCACTGATTTATCTGCTGCTGGTCATGTTCTTTACCTGGCTGGTCAGCAAGCTGGAAAGGAGGCTGCGCAACAGTGAACGCTGATATTCTCATCCGCGTCAAGGATCTGAAAAAATCCTTTGACAAAGGCAAATTTCAGGTACTCAACGGCATCAATGCCGATATCAAACGCGGCGAAGTAGTGGTTGTGATCGGCCCCTCCGGCAGCGGCAAAAGCACCTTCCTGCGCTGCCTGAACCTGACCGAAATGCCCACCGGCGGTACGGTGATCTTTGACAACGTCAATATCACCGATCCCTCCGTCAACATCAACGTACACCGTCAGCGTATGGGCATGGTTTTCCAGCACTTCAATCTTTTCCCCCATATGACGGTGCTGCGCAATATGACCATCGCCCCCATGAAGCTTCTGCATAAATCCAGGGAAGAAGCTGAGAAAAAGGCCATGGCTCTGCTGGAGCGCGTCGGCCTTGCCGACCGCGCAAACGCCTATCCCAGCCAGCTCTCCGGCGGCCAGAAGCAGCGCA
>JAFYVB010000014.1 GCA_017549335.1 Clostridia bacterium
AGGGGCACCATGCCGCACTCGGGGCAGTGGACGATCGGGATGGGCTCGCCCCAGTAACGCTGACGGGCAAAGACCCAGTCACGCAGCTTGTAGTTGATCTTGCGCTCGCCAAAGCCGTGCTCGTGAGCATAGTTGATGGCGGCCTTCTTGGCTTCCGCCACGCTCATGCCGTTCATGAAGCCGGAGTTGACCATGGTGCCGGTAGCCACGTCGCTGTAGCACTTTTCCTGCACGTTTTCGCCGCCGGAAACCACTTCGATGATGGGCAGGTTAAACTTCTTGGCGAAGTCCCAGTCGCGCTCGTCGTGGGCGGGAACAGCCATGATGGCACCCGTGCCGTAGGTCATCAGCACATAGTCGCTGATCCAGATCGGGATGGACTTGCCCGTCATGGGGTTAACAGCGCGCAGACCCTTGATCTCAACGCCCGTCTTGTCCTTGTTCATTTCGGTACGTTCAAAATCGCTCTTGCGCTGGGCGAAAGCACGGTATTCCATCAGCTCTTCATAGTTTTCGATCTGAGCCTGATACTTTTCAAGGTAGGGATGCTCGGGAGAGAGCACCATGTAGGTGGCGCCAAAGAGGGTATCGGCGCGGGTGGTGAAGACGCGCAGCTTGTCCTCGGTGCCTTCCAGCACAAAGTCCACTTCGGCGCCTTCGCTGCGGCCGATCCAGTTGCGCTGGGAGAGCTTGACGCGGTCGATGAAATCCACGTCATCCAAACCGTCCAGCAGCTTCTGGGCATAAGCCGTGATGCGAAGCATCCACTGGCTCTGCTGCTTATGAACCACTGCGCTGCCGCAGCGTTCGCACACGCCGTCCACCACTTCTTCGTTGGCCAGCACGCACTTGCAGCCGGTGCACCAGTTAACGGGCATGTGGTTCTTGTAGGCCAGACCGTGCTTGAACATCTGCAGGAAGATCCACTGCGTCCACTTGTAATAGTTGGGATCGGTGGTATCCACTTCGCGGTCATAATCAAAGGAGAAGCCCAGCATCTGCAGCTGCTCACGGAAGTGATTGATATTGTTCTGGGTCACGATCGCGGGATGGATATGATTCTTGATGGCAAAATTTTCGGTGGGCAGACCGAAAGCATCCCAGCCGATGGGATGCAGCACATTGTAGCCCTGCATACGCTTTTTGCGGGCGACGATGTCAAGCGCGGTATAGGGGCGGGGATGGCCGACGTGCAGGCCGACGCCCGAGGGATAAGGGAACTCAATCAGAGTATAGAACTTGGGCTTGGAATAATCGTTGGTAGCGGCGAAAGCCTTGTTATCGGCCCAGATCTTCTGCCACTTCTTTTCGATGCCCGCCGGATTGTACATGGGAATCTCGCGCATGGGAATCCTCCTTCAA
This sequence comes from Clostridia bacterium, assembly GCA_017549335.1. Classification (GTDB taxonomy): domain Bacteria; phylum Bacillota; class Clostridia; order Christensenellales; family Aristaeellaceae; genus SFMI01. The sequence goes on from JAFYVB010000014.1 coordinate 1,363, forward strand.
AATATAAAACCGCCCCGTCTTTTACAAAGACGAAACGGCTGTTTCGCGGTACCACTTTGCTTGCGGCCATTGGCCGCCGCTTATGAACGCTGTATCGGGCGTATCCCGCAGAATTCGTCATCCTGTGGCTCGGGGGCGAGCGGCTGCAAACTGCGTCTCCGCCCTTACACCAAACGGGCGGCTCTCTTTGCACGCATCAGGCAGCGTTCCCTTTCGTAGCCGTATAACAAAAACATTATACGCAAAAAAACGCCGTTTGTAAAGAGCGATTCCTTGCAAAGTTACGTTTTCAATCAGTTTTGTCTGTACTTTTTTCCACAAATCATGTATACTGATATGTGGGCAAATATGCCCTGAAGTCCAAAGGAGAGATCACAAAATGGCTTTGTTTGTAGATAAGGCGCCTTTCATCGCCAAGGCGGGCAACGGCGGCAACGGCTGCGTTGCCTTCCACCGCGAAAAATTTGTTCTCAACGGCGGTCCCGACGGCGGCGACGGCGGCAACGGCGGCAGCGTCATCCTCATTGCCGACGGCAATATGCATACGCTGCTGGACTTCCGTTTCCGCAGCAAATACTTTGCCGAAAACGGCGAAGACGGCAGCGGCGGCCGCTGCACGGGCAAGCGCGGCGCAGACCTTGAAGTAAAGGTGCCCGTGGGTACCGTTGTGCGCGGTGAGGACGGCCGCGTCGTAGCCGATATGTTTGAAGACGGCCAGCGCCGCGTACTGCTCCATGGCGGCCGCGGCGGCTGGGGCAACCATCATTTTGCCACTCCCACCCGTCAGGCCCCCAACTTTGCCAAGCCCGGCATCAAAACCCAGGCCTTCAACTTTACGCTGGAACTGAAGACCATCGCCGACGTGGGCTTGGTGGGCTTCCCCAACGTGGGCAAGAGCACCATTCTGTCCGTTGTGACCCGTGCTCAGCCCAAGATCGCCAATTATCATTTCACCACCCTCACGCCCAATCTGGGCATTGTCCGCCGTCACGGTCAGGACTTCGTCATGGCCGATATCCCCGGCCTTGTGGAGGGCGCGGCCGACGGCGCCGGTCTCGGTCATGATTTCCTGCGTCATGTGGAGCGCACCCGCCTTCTGATCCATGTGTTGGATATGGCAGGCAGCGAAGGCCGCGATCCCATTGAGGATTTTGAAGCCATCAATCTGGAGCTTGCCAACTACGGCGATCTCAAGGATCGTCCCCAGATCGTAGCCGCCAACAAGATGGATCTGCCCGACGGGGAAGAATACCTTGATTTGTTCAAGGAAAAATACCCCGACGTGCCTGTTTTTGCCGTTTCCGCCGCCACCCGCAAGGGTTTTGACGCGCTGCTTGACGCTGTTGCGGACAAGCTCAGCGAGCTGCCGCCCGTCACGCCCTTTGAGCAGGAAGAGTTCCTGGATGATCTGCCCGATCTTTCCGGCTACGAAGTGCGCCGTCAGGGCAATGTATATATCGTGGAAGGCAACGCCATGAAGCGTCTGATCGAGAGCGTCAACTTCGAGGATACCGATTCCATGAAGTGGTTCCATCTCACCCTGCGCCGCACGGGCGTAATCGACGCACTGCGTGCCAAAGGCGCAGGCGAGGGCGATACCGTACAAATCGAGGATATGCAGTTCGACTTTATCGACTAAGCACGGAGGCAAAAACGCATGATCACCGAAAGCATCGTCATGCCCCGCACCGGCGCGACCATCACCACCTATCTGCTGGATAACAGCGCCGTGGAGCCTGACCGCAAGCGTCCGCTGGTGCTGATCTGCCCCGGCGGCGGCTATCTGCACCGCGTTCCCCACGAGGGCGAGCCCATTGCGCTGCGCCTTCTGGCCAGCGGTATTCAGGCGGTCATCGTCCATTATTCCTGCCAGCCCGCCGTATGGCCCACGGCTCTGAACGAGATCGGCGAAGCCATGGCGTACTGCCGCGCCCATGCAGAGGACTGGCATGCCGATCCCCGGAAGATGGCCATCATGGGCTTTTCCGCCGGCGGTCACGCTGCCGCCTCTCTGGGCACCTGCTGGCATACGCTGGAGTACGGCGAAAGCTGCCGTCCCGATGCCATGATCCTTTCCTATCCCGTGATCACCAGCGGTGAATACCGCCATAACAATTCCTTCCTGCGTCTGCTGGGCGATAATTATGACCGGCAGCTGGAAGAAGTGTCGCTGGAAAACCGCGTAAGCGACAAAACGCCGCCCGCCTTCCTGTGGCACACCTGGGAGGATGAGATCGTTCCCGTGGAAAACAGCCTGCTGATGGCCTGGGCTCTGCGCCGCAGCGGCATCCCCTGCGAAATGCACATTTATCAGAAGGGTCCCCACGGCACGGCGCTGTGCAATGAAGAAACCCACAAGGGCGAGCCCCGGCGCGTTCTGCCCCACGGCCAGAACTGGATCGAAATGGCTGTCCGCTGGCTGAAAGAACTGGATACTTCCGAAAAATAAGGAGGAAAACCTATGAAAACATTGATCAAAAACGCCTTGGTGCATGACAGCATCAACCGCGAATCCTACGAAGCGGATATTCTCATCGAAGACGGCAAGATCGCCCTGATCGAAAAGGCCATCGAGTGCGTGGACGCCGAAACCGTGGACGCCACCGGTCTGAATGCCTACGCCGGCTTCATTGACGCTCATTCCCACATCGGTCTGTGCGGCTACGGCATCGGCTACGAAGGTCAGGATTACAACGAATACAACGATATCATCACGCCTCACCTGCGCGCCATCGACGGCTTCAAGCCCATGCAGCCCCCGCTGGAAACGGCGGCGAAGGCGGGCATTACCACCGTCTGCACCGGCCCCGGCAGCTCCAACGTGCTGGGCGGCACCTTTATCGCCGTCAAAACCGTCGGCAAGCGTGCCGACGATATGATCGTCAAAAATCCCATGGCCATGAAATGCGCCTTCGGCGAAAATCCCAAGCGCTGCTATCGCGACAAGGGTGATTCCTGCCGTATGTCCACCGCCGCCAAGCTGCGCGAAACGCTGTTCAAGGCTTTTGAATACGACAAGAAAATCAAAGCCGCCGGCGATGACGAAAGCAAAAAACCCACCTTCGACATGAAGCTGGAAGCCATGCTGCCCGTTGTCCGCGGCGAGATTCCCCTCAAGGCTCACGCCCACGCCACCGAGGACATCTTCACCGCCATCCGCATCGCCAAGGAATTTGGCGTTAAGCTGACGCTGGAGCACGTAACCGAAGGTCATCTCATCGCCGATGAGCTGGCTGCCGAAGGTTATCCCTGTGCAGTCGGCCCCTCCCTGACGGACGCTTCCAAGTGGGAACTGCGCAACATGACCTTTGAAACCCCCGGCATTCTGGCCAAGAAGGGGCTGCAGGTGAGCATCATCACCGATGCCGACGTCATTCCCCAGCAGTATCTGCCCCTGTGCGCCGGTCTGGCTGTCAAGAGCGGCATGGATCCCTTCGATGCGCTGCAGGCCATCACCATCAACCCGGCGCTCCACGCCGGCATCGCCGACCGCGTAGGCTCTCTGGAATGCGGCAAGGACGCCGACATCGTGCTGACCGACGGCTGCCCCTTTGAGGTATCCACCAACGTAAAATGCGTGTTTATCAACGGTAAGCGCGTGTAATCGCAAACACAAAAGACTGCGCTGCCACGATTGCGGCGCAGTCTTTTTCCTGAAAGGAAGGTGAAAGCTTGCTGACCGAAGGCGTATATACCCGCTGTCCGCTGAATGATGCGGACGTTCTGCGCCCCTCTGCGCAAGCCACGGCAGCCGATACCCTTCAGCTGGCGCTGGAGCTTTCCAAGCTTGCCTACACCATGGACGTTGCCCCGTGGCTGGACGCAGGCTGGCAGGACGTTTCCTTTCAGGTGGACGATATGCTTTTAACCGACCTGCCCACCCGAAAGGGCTGCGAGCAGGCCGCGCAAAAAGCCCGAAACAAACTGGATAAGCTGGATCCCATCAGCCAGTTCCTCGGCTTCAGGCGGCAGCGGGAAGCGCTTGATACCTGTAAGGCCGTCACGCTGAGTCATCCGCTCAGCGACGGCTCCCATGCCATCGTCGTCTCCTTCACCGGCACCACCCGCAGGCTTTACGAATGGCTGAGCAATCTGCGCATCGACGAAAAGGACGGATTTCACGCAGGCTTTCTGCAGCTGACACGCATTTTTGAAGAAAATGAAGAAAAAATCCTGTTCCCGCAGATCGCCGCGCAATTCAATCTCCCCCGCCTTTCTCTCGGAGATATTCTCAATGATCTGCGGAAAGGCGGCAGCCGGTATTCGCTCATTGTCACAGGCCACTCGCAAGGCGCCGCGCTGATGCAGATCTATATTTATCACCTGCTGCAATCGGGCATTCCTGCAGGCTCCCTGCGCGGCATCGGCTTTGCCTCTCCCGGCGTCGCTGCTCAAAGGGATATCGCTCTCGCCACGGATTATCCTGTGCTCAATATCATCAACGCCGACGACCTGATCTCGCGCATGGGCGGACGTATGCACGTCGGCATGTGCAAAGTGCTGCCCTCAAGCGCAGAATACAGAAAAGCTTGCTACGGCCCCCGCACCGAGGAGCCTGTCGTGCAGGATACCCTCGCCTTTCTGCACGGTCTTCGCCATACGGAAGACGCCATGCTGGCCGCCATCGCGCTGCTTGAAACGCTGGATACGCTGCCCGAGCAGTCGGTGGAAGAGCTGCTGGGCGACGTACTCGGCAGCCTGATCCCCGACAAAATCGCAGGCAGGCTTCGCGGCTATGCCCGAAAATCGCTTCACGCTGCGGAGCGCAGGATCATCGCCCTGTGTCAAAGCACCGCCGGCGCCCTCCGCACCGACAGACTTTACGCGCTGCGCGCCGCCTTGCTCGACCTTTATATCCATCACGGCCCCAAGGAAACGCTGCGCGCACTGCTTCATATGCTGATCCAGCCTCACTCTCTGGCTGAAAAAAACGAAATGTCCGCCTACCAAGGGATCGTCACGGAATACGCCCGGCAGCTCATCTCCTGTATATGGCTTTGTGCAGCAGAGCCCGTATGGGACAGGGCGGCAGATAAAACCCAAGCCCCCCGCGAATCCCTCCGCGCCTATGACCGCTTCCGTCCCCTGTCCGCGCAAAGAAGAAAAAACCAGGGCAGATAAAAAGACCGTGATATTCACGGTCTTTCAATTTTTAAAGTTTTCCTGCGTAAAAGCATTTCATTCGATACACGCTAACTGCAGGAGGTGATCAAATGAAACCCAAGGCCAAAAAGAAGCCTCTTCTGCAGCCGGAGGAAACGCCCGCAAACTATGACGTGTTGGGCAGCTACACCGGCGTTCCCGCCGACGGCGGTTATCCCGTTCAGGATGCGGACGATCTGTAACGGTTATTTCTGCGCGTCAAGAAGCTTCTGCCACGCAGCCTGATCTTCCCCGATGACCACCTTCTGTCCGTCGCGGACGATGGGCGTGCGCATGAACTCCGGTTTTTCCATGAGATATCCAAGGATGATCTCCGCGTTGTCGGTGTGCGCGACAGGGTGGGACAGAGCGTTCACGTTTTCCCTGTCCACCAACTGCGCCGCGCCGCCGGCAGCGCGGGCAAAAAGCTGCAGTTCCCGCAGCCCCGGTTTATGCTTTTTCAGATCCACGAACTGCACCGTGACCCGCCTCTCCTTAAAGAAGCGCTCGGCCTTTTGCACGGCAAAGTTCTTTTTCAGTGCGTACAGCTGCAAGCTCATCCGAGGAAGGGCTTGCTTTCGTCATTATTATCGAAGGTGAGCTCCACGCGGTTCAGGCCGTCATCCCACAGGCGCTCCAGACGGTAATACTGTCTTTCTTCGGGGTGGAACACGTGCACCAGCACATGACCGTAATCAAGAATCGCCCAGCGTCCTTCGTTCTGGCCTTCCTTCTTACGGGGCAGGATGCCCTCTTCCGCCAGCTTATCCTCCACGTCATCGGAAAGGGATTTCACGTGCTGGGCGGTGCGGGCGGTGCAAATGACCATATATTCGGTGATCACGGTCATGTTGGCGACGTTGAGCACAACGATGTCATTGGCCTTGAACTTGTTAAGGATCTCGGCTGCACGGACAGCCAGATTACGTTCTTCACTCATGATTTTTCCTCCTGAAAACAATATCCTGCATCGCTTCCTGTGTGCGGGTGCAAAAATGCATCCCGCGGGATAAAACGTATTCTTGGGTTCGCTGCATGGAAAGCAGCACGGCGCCGGGCAAATCGACAGAGGATAATTTGCGCATCTCCTCAAGCCCCGGATAATCGCGGCGGCCGGGCTCGATGGCGTCCGCAAGGAACACGGCCATTTCCAGCACCGTCATGCCGCATTTTCCCGTGGTATGACAGGCAATGGCGGAGAGGATTTCTTCATCCTCTACTCCCAGTTCATACCGGGCAATGGCTGCCGCCACCGGGCCGTGCAAAAGGTTGCCGTCTTCCATCATATCCCGGGGAAGCGCAAGGGCATAGCGATTGGCCAGCGCCTGCATTTCTTCCAGCGGCAAGGGCTTTGCAATGTCATGCAGCATGGCCGCAACGGCAGCCGCCTGCATCCGCCCCCCATGGAGATAGGCAAGACGAACAGCTTCCTGCCTTACGCCCAGGGTATGTGCAAGGCGTTTTTCATCCATGCCCCGTTTCAGCAGTTCGGGCACAAAATTTCTTTGATACAGCCCTTTTTCGGCGACGTAACGTGCCACATCCCTATGCAGAAAAGCTTCCGCATCCTCACAGCGCCGCAGGCACTCCACGATCCCGCTGCTGGAAATATCCCGGGGTGCAGCGCTCAGCACCTGCGTTTTCGCCCCCGGCACAGTTAGATTTTCATCGTACCCCGGTCTGGGACAAATCAGAAACCGGCAGTTTTCAAACAGGTATGCCGCGTCCCTCCACTGCGACAGCTTTTCAAGCTTGTCAGCCCCCAGGATCCAGTAAAATTCGTCCTGAGGGTACATTTTTTGCAGCAGCTTCAGCGTATCGGCAGCATAGCACGGGCCGGACCTGAGATCAACGGAAGAGATCTCCATATTTTCCTCGCCCTGCAGCGCCAAACGGCACATCGCAAGCCGATGGCTTTCCTCCGTCCTCGGCGCATCACGGTGGGGCGGCACGCGGCAAGGCAGCAGCAGCACACGGTCAAGCCCATACGCAAGGGCACTGCGTGCAGCAGCGATATGCCCCCTGTGAACGGGATCGAACATCCCGCCCAAAATGCCAGTCTTGCCCATGAAATCCTCCGTTTTGCGTCCTTTCACTTATATTATACCGCATTTCGGTGCAAATTACAAACAGAAAGAGAGGGCGCATGCAGGAATATCTCACAAGAACGCGTCTTGGCGCGGCCATCGATAAATTGGGCAGTACGCTTTTGATCCTCTTTGCAGGCATGGGGACTTTTTTCCTTTTATGGGGCATCCGTCCCGTCTCTGTATTGGCAGGCACCGCCTTGGGGATCATGCTGCTGGTACTGCGGGAAAGCACCCGCAAGCAGCGGCTGCGGCGGCGCGAGGACGCCCTCCGGCGGCGCATCGGCGGTGAAATAAAGCTGGAACAATGGCTTTTGACGCCGCCGCGGCGGGCGCATTTCGAAGCAGCGCTTTTGCTGTCGCAGGCGTACAATCTTTCCCCCAAAACGGCAAACGAAGACGGCGCCCTGTGCATCAATCCCGATACCGGCGAAAAAATGCTGATCTTCTGCGGGCAGGTTCACCGGAAGGAAGAATTCTCCGTGCGTGACGTGGCCGCTCTCCAGCGAATATGCCTGAAAGAAAAAATCCCGCGGGGCGTAGTTTGCGGCATCGGGCGCATCAGTCCGGAGGCAAGGCAGCAGGCGCTGCTTTCCCCCGTCCTCCGCATCATCCACTACGACAAAATGATCGCCCTGGCCGGCGCGGCATGGCCTGCAACGGACGACCAGCTGATCGCTTTGGGACGCCGCAAGCATCAGGGACAGATGGAAAAAATGCTGCTGGGCACCATCCTCTCCCCCTCCCGTGACCGCAATTATCTCACCTACGGCCTTCTGTTGTGCGTCCTGTATCTCATCTTCGGCATGCGCGCCTGCCTTATACCGGGGATCGTCTGTCTGATCCTGATGGCGCTGTGCCGTATCGCAGGCCGAAAACCCGCGCAAATCGACGCCTTGTAACATTTCCCTCCGACTTGACGCTGAGCAAGAAAATATTGTATAATTTGAGGGCGGAAAATGCAAAATTTTTTTGAAATATATGCAAGAAAACGAAAGGGTAATGCGTTATTATGGATGAAGGGCGTCAAAAGGTGCGTGAACCGATGTCCGAAGCGGAATTCTCGCAATGGTTCGACGTGCTCTACACGCGCTATGCGGATGACGTGATCCGCGTAAGCTATTTCTATCTTGGCGACCGCGCCAAAGCAGAAGACGTGTGCCACGATGTATTCGTAAGCCTGTTTACCAACCGGCCCGACCTGGAGGAAGGAAAGGAAAAATCCTGGCTTTTGAAGGTGGCGCTCAACCGCTGCCGCGACATCTGGCGCTCTGCATGGCTGCGCCGTGTGGTGATGGGAAGTCCTGTGTTCGAAGTGATTCCCGGGCCCGACACCATCGGTCAGCATCTTGAAAAAACGGAAGTGCTGCAGGCAGTCAACAGCCTTCCCCCGGAATTCCGCGAAATATTCATTCTGCATTATTATCAGGGCTACGGGATCAGCGAAATTGCGCAGATCACAGGCGTAGCCGAGGGCACGATTTCCAGCCGTTTGTCCCGAGGACGCAAGAAGCTGCAAACCGTGCTTGGAGAAGGAGGCGAAGAAGCGTGAAGCGATTGGAACAATTGCCGGAAATGACAAACGATATGCTGGGCGGGCTTCACGCCACGCAAGAGCTGAAAAACGAAATTCTCAAAGACGCCAAGGCCGCCATGCAGGACGGAAAGGCGCATCTGCGCTCTTCTGCATGGGAGTCCAAGCGCATCAAGCAGCACGGCCCCCGCAATAAGAGCACTTTCCAGCGTTCTCTTGCCATGGCCTGTATGCTGGTGGTGCTGCTGGGCTCGGTGGTGGGCTTCCCCACGCTCATTGGCATGGACATCAAAAACAAGCAAAGCGCCATCGTGACCCATACGGGCGGCGAGCCTTCCCTTGACAATATCGCCACCGTGGCGCTTGACGTGCCTCAGGGCAGCATGGTGATCTCCCAGCGCGCAAAGCCCGCTTACCGCGGCGTGTGGGCAAGCGCAAGCGGTGCAAACTTCCCCCTGATCTGTGTGGAAGGCCGCTATTACCGCCTGCTCACCAATCCCACTGACCTGGGCAATGACCTGCTGGGCAAGGCACTTGGCACCGTAGACACCTATACCAGTGAACCCGCACTTGCAAGCAGCGGCATCGTCAGCAACACCGCCAAGGAAGGCACCAAGGTCTATGCCGTATCCGGCATGAAGGACGCCATGGTCGCCGCAGAGGTAGACGGAAAAATGCGCGCCTTCCAGCGCGTATCCTTCGGCAGCAGCGCCCTTGTGGGCGGCGAAACGCTTGCCAATACGCTGAAGGCTGATAAAGTCGTAGCCATGGAGCTGACAAAAGTTGGCACCGTGACCGATAAAACCGAAGCGCAGAAGCTGTACAAGATCCTGACCGACAATGCCTTCCTCGCCCGCGCCGGCGCCAGCGAAACCTCCTCCTCCCTGCTGATCCAGCTGGAAAACGGTCTTGTTCTGCAGATGGCTGTCCGCGATGAAAGCGTCATGGCTTGCGGCACGTGGAACTGCCCCGAATTCTTCGAAGCCTTCGAGAAGGCTGTTAAGTAAAAAACGCATACAAAAACCGACCGTGATTACGGTCGTTTTTTTGTGTTTACAGGCAATTCTCAATGATCGCTTCGATGGCCTCCACGATCTTTTCTAGAGGCAGAGAGGGCATCTGGGGCTTATCCTGCGTCTGCTCGGGAATATGGGGCACATGGATAAAACAGGCTTTTACATGGGGCATATTCCGCCGGGCGTAATGCAGCACGTCGTAAATCAGACTGTTGCACACATAAGTGCCTGCGGTGTTGGAAATGCGGCAAGGAATTGCTTTTTCCTGCACCGATTTGACCATCTGCTTGACGGGCAGTGTGGCAAAGTAGGCGGCAGGACCGTCCGTTTCGATCAATTCATCCGTCATCACCTGTCCCGCATTATCGGGAGAAGCCGCATCCATCACATTTATGGCCACGCGCTCGGGCGTAACGGCGTCGCGTCCTCCGGCCTGACCGATGCAAATAATAGCGTCAGGCTTTTCTTTTTCCATGGCTTCGCACACAACGCGTCCTGCCTCGCGATAAACAACGGGAACCTGCAGCTTCACGATCTGCAGGCTCCCGATCGTATTTTTCACGCTGCGCACGGCCTCAAGAGCGGGGTTGATCCTTTCCCCGCCAAAGGGTTCAAAGCCTGTCAACAGCAGTTTTTTCATTTTTATCTCCCTGTTACAGCGGAAGTCCGGGCAGTACAGCCGTAGTGCGCACTTTCTGTGCACCGGCAGAGCGCATCAGCCCCATCTGCGCAGCATTGCGGGAAAAGGCACGGGTAGAGATCTGCTGAACACCCTTTTCGCGCAGGATATCGCAGGCCGCACCGATCACCGCCTTGGCAAAGCCCTGACGGCGATAGTCCGCACGCACATACATCCCCACCAGCGTGGCTTCGGGGCCGCGGCCGGTGAACAGCGCTTCGCACACGGGATGATTGCCGCGGTAGTAGCCGATGGCCAGGAAATGCTCCATCTCCATGCAGCGGGCAAGGAATTCGGCGTCAATGGGCGCAATGCGATAAGCGTTGAAGCGCTCCAGGAAGGCCATCGTTTCCTGCGGTGTGCGGAAGGATACCTGATCGAAATTACAGGATACCGGCGCCCGCGCAGGCCACATGGGCAGCGGGAAACGGTACAGATCCTCCGTATCGTCCATTTTGAAGCCCGCCTTGGCGTAGAAGTTGGTCATGTCCCAATCCTCAGGCGAAAGCTGGGCATAAAGCCTGCCTTTTACCTGAGGCGCCTGCGCGCGCAGCTGCTCTGCCCGCGCCAGAAGAGCGCCGAGCAAAAGATTTCTGCCCGCCGGCTGCGCATCGATCTGCATATATACATGCAGCGGCGCTTCGGGATACATTTCCCCCTGCATGAACATGGTCACATAGCCCATGCCCATTTCTACCATGCGGTCGTTGGTAACAAAGATGCAATCCTCGGGCGGAATGCCCTGATAAGGCGCAATCGGATGTGTCAGATGCATGCGTATTCCTCAGTTCGCTTTCAAATTTTGTATTATTGCCATTCCACGCCGCTGTGACGGCTATAGCTTGTCAGGTCGTACACCACGCGGGATACTTCGGGACGTTCGCGGCGGATACGGTCCATCACGCGTTCCAGCAGATCATAGGGCAGCCTTGCCGCATAGGCCTGAGCCGTTTCGGTGGAGGTCACCGCACGCAGCGCAATGACCGCCCGGGGATCATCCCCCGCCATGGGCGTCAGCACGGCAAAATGCTGCCACAGTTTTCTCAATTGACCGGAAGATGCAAGTTCCTCGGTAAAGATCCGATCCACCGCGCGCAGCGTCTGCAGCCTTGCGGGGGTAACGTCCCCAAGGATCCGCAGCGCCAGACCGCTGCCGGGGAACGACTGTCTTGTTACGATTTCTTCGGGCATTCCAAGAGCGGTACCCACCAAACGGATCTCGGTTTTGAACAGCTCCCGCAAAGGCTCGATCACAGGCACTTCCGCCTGCGGGGAAGGACGCTTTCCACAAGCGATGGCACTGAGCACGTCGCTTGCATTGGTACCGCGGACGATCGCGGATACCTCCCCCACCGTTTTCATGGTTTCATCCAGAATGTTCTGCAGCGTCCGGCCAATGATATACCGTTTTTTGTCGGCATCCGTCACGTCTTCCAGTGCCTGCAGAAATCTTTCCTGCGCCTGTACATGGATGATCTCCATGCCCACCTGATCGCGGTAGAAGGTAAGCACCTTTTTGGCTTCGCCCTCGCGCAACAGACCGGTATCGATAAAAATACCAATCAGCCGGCCGCCCAGCGCCTTATGGGCCAGCATGGCGCTTACGCCGCTGTCAAGGCCGCCCGTCATGGCGCATACCGCCCGGCCTTCCCCGACACGGCTGCAAATATTCTCCGTTGTACGTTCAAAGAATGCGTCATACGTCCACCAGCGGGTGCAGCCGCATACTTTTTCAGCAAAGTTCATCAAAAGCTGCATACCGTCCGTATCGTTTTGCTCCAGCGTAAACTGGACGCCGTATACGGGGCGATCCTGCAGCATAAAACCGACAGGCTCCTGCAGGGCTTCCGCCAATGCCACGGCGCCTTCGGGCATGCGCAGACGGCGCACGTTATGGAGCATTCGCTCACAGTCGTCAATGCCGTTTGTCAGGGGACATTCCCTGAAGCGCACGGCGCCGATGCTGTTGCAAATCGCCGTTTCAAGAGCGTCGCCGCCCAGCTTTCTGCACAGATAGGCAGCGGCATCGCCCAGTGCGAGGATCGGCCACTGCCCGTGAACCAAATCCTCATTCAGCCCGGAGGGCATGCCGCCCTTTACGCCGCCGGCAAGAATCAAGCCTCTGGGATCCCGTTCCCTGACTTCCTCCAGAGTAACGTTTCCCGGAACGATCTCGCAGTAAATATCCTCAACGCGCAGCGCACGGGCAATGGACCGGCTGCTGCTTTCGTCAAAATTGAGGATCAACAACATATCGTGCATGAGTCAGCCTCCTGCTTCATCCGATACAACCTGAAAATTCGAATCGTCATTCCAATACTTTACCGCATATACCTCACTCAGCGTAAGCTGGGTGTGATGATTGGCAATGCCTGTGGGCTCCTTGCCGGTATCCTGCTGGAACTTCATCACCGCCTGGGTGGTAGACGGCCCGTAAAAGCCCGTGGCATACTGCTGATCAAGGTACCCCAGATACACCAGCTTGTCCTGCAGACTTTGTACTTTCACACCTTCACAGCCGTAACGCATGACGGTATCCACAATATCGCGGGGCGTACCGTAGCCCAGAACCCGGGGATCCTTCAGCTCATGGGAGTTTCGCTGTACGCGGTCGGGCAGATTACCCTCCAGCACATGGGCACGAATCACGCCTTTTTCATCCACGGTACAGTATTCCACCATAGCCACATGAGAGGTGTTGATCCCGTCCACCGTATAGAAAACCCAGTCGCCGGGCTGAGGCACATAGCTGCCGGAAGAAAGCGTTTCTTCCTCTCCGACGTACCACTGAGAGCCCCACTCTTCCACATGACCGTTGCGCGCCACGTAGCGACCCTGCTTTAAAAACCAGCGAAGACCCACATTCTGCCCCGAATACATGGGGTAGACTTTTTTCAGCAGTTTGGTGCCAAGCGCCTGATCCACCTGATCAACACACCAGCACAGATACTCTGCGCACCACTGCGCCTGAGGATTGCCCGCCCATTCGCCGTACTTGGAGTAGCCGTTTTTCTCCGTATAGCCAAGTTCGTTTACAGCGATCTCAAGCAGCTTTTCAATATACTGCGGAACAGGATACGCAGGCTCTATCTTTGTTTCTGCAGCGCAAGGCAAACACAAACAAAGCAGAAAAACCCAAATCAGCACCGCAGCACGCATTGTTTCCTCCCGGCAGTACATTATTATTCAATGTATTATACAATATTATGTGCGATTTGGCAACAAAGACAGTGCACGGTTTGATTTTTTACAGCATTCCCGTATGCAGCAGGAAGCTCCTTATCCCCATTCCGATCAGAATACCTCCGCCCAAAATGCACGCAAGGCGTCTGCATCTGCCGGTTACGCGGTGACCGAGAAATGCGCCGAAGGCGGACATAACAAAGGTACAGGCGCCTGTCACAAGGGAAGCAAAAAAGATATTGACCTCAAAAAAAGCAAAAGTGACGCCTGCCGTCAGCGCGTCCATGCTGGTGGCAAGCGCCAGCGGAAAAAGCTTTGCAAAGCCGAGCCCGGCAGAATGCGTTTCTTCCTTCCCTGCTTCCCGCAGCATATTGGCGCCCAGGCAGGAAAGCAGCACCAGCGTTACATAATGATCATATCGGGCGATCGCCTGTGAAAAGCATTTTCCCAAGGCATAACCTGCCGCGGGCATACCCGCCTGAAAGGCGCCGAACCACGTGCCGATTCTGCACGCGCCCCGCAAATCCATGTGCTTTTCCGCCATTCCCTTGCATACTGCTGCGGCAAACGCATCCAGCGACAAGCTCCACGCCACAATCAGCAATTCGATTTCCCGCATCCCATCCCCCTCAAAAAAGCCGCCGGAATCCTCCGGTGGCTTTTTATATGCCGTTACATTTGGGATAATGCGTTAAGCAGCGCGTCGATATTCTCGTCGGAATATTCGATCTCGGCAGAGTAGCGGCGGCTGATCTCCACCGCATCGGCCAAGGACGGATTCTCCATCCGCCCCAGCAGCGCGCGGATCATCTTCACGCTCAGCACCGCAAAAGCTGCACGCTCGGCAAGGAATCCGTCGTAGAGCGCTCCCGCCAGATGGCGGTAAAGAAAATAATGCAAAAGCTGTTCGGACACGGTATCCCAGGCTTTATCAAGCGCTGCAGGCTGTCCGTTTTTGAGATCGTTCAGATTCCCGTCCCACATGGGATCAAGCCTTTCAAGGCTTTCATACAGCGCCGCCCATTCCGCCCATGAGAGCGCGGGCAGCGAAATGCTGCAGGTATCGAGGATCTTTTCCATCCTTGCCTCGATGGAAAGCGTTCTGTCCTGCGTCAGCGCAAAAAGCGTTTCCCGCAGCTGCAAAAGCGCCGCTTCTTCCTCGTCGGGAGACACATCGCTTTCCCCTTGGCACAAAAGCTGCACAGGCTCTTTTCGGGAAAGGATCAGTTCCCCCGCTGCCTCGCAGCACAGACCGACGCCTGCTTCCGTTCGATCGGAAAGCTCGTTGTAAAACCGCGGATGATCGCTGCAGATGCAGCACAGCGCCCCCTCGCCCTGCGCGATGATAATATCGCACAGGTTCTGCTCATTGAGGAAAGGACAGCGCTCGCCTTCGCCCAGCACAAAATGGGGCGCATCCCCTTCCATACAGATATTTTGGCGCAGCCTGTCTCCCAGTTCACCCTTCAAAGACCGGTAAAAACAAAGGGTATCGTCATCTACGTCGATCTCCCAGCCGATGCAGCAATTATGCTTGCATTCCCCGGCGATGCAGCGGAAGGCGGCGTAATAATCCGGTGCAATTTGTTTCATTTGTCCCTCGCAGCGTTCTTACGTGCCGTAAGAAGAATCGGTATTCACAAATACCTGTTCCGTTTTATCCTTGAGCACGGAAGCATCGATCCGCTTTTTCAGTTCTTCATAATACAGCGCTTCATCAAAGGGGATCTCCACCGTTTTCCCCAGGAAGGCGGAAAGATGCATGGCGTTTGACAGGGTCAGGCCGTTGATGCCCTCGCGGCCGTCGGCGATCATGGGCTCATCCCGCAGCACAGCCCCGGCAAAGGCATTGAGCACGCCCGGATGCTTGGGATGCGAGCCGTCCAGCTCCACGTCGATCACTTCCATTTCCGGCTTGGCGAAGGGGTATTCATTGGCAGCGCTGAATTCGGGCTCGAAGGTTTTCAGCTTCCACATTTTCAGTTTTCCGCCTTCAGCCACCAGTTTTCCGCCCTCGCAGGTGATCTCAAAACGGTTGCTGCCCGGCACGTCGCCGGTGGTGGTGATAAACGTACCCGTCGCGCCGTTTTCATATTCCACGTACGCCGTTACGTCATCCTCCACTTCAATGCGGTGCCACTGACCGAATTTGAGGAAGGCGGTCACTTTTTTCGGCATGCCGCAGATCCAGCTCCACAGATCCAGCTGGTGCGGGCACTGGTTGAGCAGCACGCCGCCGCCCTCGCCGCGCCAAGTGGCGCGCCAGTTGCCGGAATCGTAATAGGCCTGGGGACGGTACCAGTCGGTAATGATCCAGCTGGTCCTGCGCAGCTGTCCCAGTTCACCGCTGTCCATGATCTCCTTCATTTTGCGGTACAGGCAGTTGGTGCGCTGGTTGAACATCATGCCGAACTTCACATTGCAGCGATCGGCTGCGGCGTTCATTTCGCGCACCTGCGCCGTGTATACGCCCGAGGGCTTTTCCACCATGGCATGCAGCCCGCGCTCCATGGCGGCAATGGCATAGCGGGGATGATCGTAGTGGGGCACCGCCACCAGAACGGAATCGATCAGGCCGGAATCCATCATTTCCTCGGCATTTTCAAAGCAGGCAATGCTGCCGCCCGATACCTCGCGCACAAAATCAAGGCGTTCCTTTTTCAGATCACAGGCCGCCGTCACTTCGATCTCGGGGCATTTGCCTTCCAGAATATTATTCAGATGCGCCGTACCCATATTGCCGACGCCCAAAATACCCATGCGCAGCTTTTTCATATACTCCTCCTTATTTCAGGCCCAGTGAGTGCAGATAATCATAGCTCTTTTTCAGGCAGTCAAAGGGATTTTCCCCGTTGCAATGATCCTGCTCCACCAAAACAAATTCCGTCTTTGCGTCCTCGCAGGCGCTCAGCACCCGTTCAAAATCGATGGTGCCGCTGCCAACGGGCAGCATCCGATGCTCCTTGCCGGTGATGCCCATGTCCTTCAGATGAATGCAGGGCACGCGTCCGGCAAAATCCCGGATAACGCGGTCAGGCACCATGCCGCCGTACTGAATCCAGTAGGTATCCAGCGTAAAGCCCATCAGATCGGCGGCAAACGTATCGCGCATATCATAAATCACAGGCTTTCCGTTGGGCAGCTTTTCAAACTCCGCCCCATGATTGTGATACATAAACAAATGCCCCTGCTCCCTGAATTTCTCCATTACGGGCATATACTGCTCGCGGAAGGCGTCGTATTGCTCGCGGATGGATTTGAACGAGCCAAGGCCGATGTGCCTGCAGCCAAACAGCTGGTGCTTTTTTGCCACCTGCACGGGATCAGCCAGCATTTCCGCCGGCGAATAATGGGTCAATACGCACTTGAGATGATACTTATTGAGCATTTCCTGCAGCCATTCCCCTTCATAGGGGCAGGAGCCTGACATCTGCACAATTTCATAGCCCATGTCCGCAACCCGCTGAAAGGTTTCTTCAATGCCCTCATTCGTCTGGCAAAATTCCCGCACGGTATATAATTGTGCGCCGATCCTCATTGGCAAATTGCTCCTTTCACACTCCGATAATGGCTTTGAGCGCCCGGGCCGCTGCATCAAAGGCCTCGTCCGCCGTGGCATAATCATTTCGTTTTTCAGGGTTTTCCTCCAGCGTTTTCAGCGCGCTGAAGGAGAATAAATGGGGCTCCAGCGTGATCATGCTGCCGCCCATGGCAAGATACCGCCTGAGGATATCGGGCACGTGCCCCGCGCCCGCTCCGCAAGGAACGACCTTGCCGGAAGGCAGCGCGTCCTTGGCATGGAAATACAGCACCCTGTCTTTGAGCAGTTCCCACGCCCGCAGCGCATCCACGCCGCACTGCACATAATTGGCAGGATCAAACACCGCACGGATCTCAGGGATCGCGTTATGAATCTTCAAACAGTTTTCGGGCGACCAGCCAAAGATGCCCTTTTCATTTTCATGGCAAAGCGTGATCCCTTCGGTCTTGGCGATCCGCTGCAGAATGCCCAGTTCGTCAATTACCCTGTTTTCAAATTCCTGCGTTTCTTCATCCGGCTTCATAAAATAGGAGAACATCCGCACGTTTTCCGCGCCGAGAATGTGGGCGATCTGTGCAATGTGCTCAAGCATCCGGGCATGTTCCCCGGCACGTTCCATGCTGATTTTCCCAATGGGCGAACCGATGGAGCGGCAGACGACGCCGGCATCCTCCATGCGTTTTTTCAGTTCCCGGGCCTTATCCGGGGAAAGGCTTACCACATTCCCGCCTTCCACCGAGCGGATTTCAATGCCCTGCAGATCATTTCTTTTCAGCGCCTTCAGCTGCAGCGAAAAATCCTCGCCCGCTTCATCGGCAAAAGCCGCCAGATATATTTTATTCATAGCGTACTCTCCTTTGCAGGCACAAGCGTACCTCTATTATATCAAGAAACGCCCGCATTTCAACCTAAAGCCAACATAAAAAAACCGGATCTGCCTTTGATCCGGTATAAAAAGGTTAAACCACATTCCAGCGTTTCAAATACCATGCGCCCTTATCAAAGCACACGATGCTCACCGCGCCGTTATCCGTACGCACGCGGTAGGGATGCATATCAACGCCCAGAACATAATTAAGGATGGCCTTGGTGGTGCCGTCGTGACAGAAGATCGCCACGTTCCCCTCCACCGGGTTTTCCTCCAGCTTTTTCATGAACTTCGCCACACGCGCGCAGTGCATCTGATGGCTTTCGCCGCCGTAGCGGGAATAATCTCTGCTTTCGGTGCAGCGTTTGTGGGCATCGCCGTATTTCAAAAGGGCGTCCTTGTGATAGGTGCCCGTCAGAATACCCGTGGAAATTTCACGAAGCAGCGGATCGGTTTCATAGACCGCGCCCGGCAGCGCCGTTTCGCAGGTCTGCATGGCGCGCTTGAGATCGCTGGAATACACTTTGGCAAATTCGATCCCCTTGAGCAGTTCCCCCGCCCTTGCGGCATCGGCAATTCCCTGAGCGGTCAGCGGCACATGCGCCCATCCCGAGTAGGTTCCGTTGAGGTTGGCTTCGCTCTGTCCGTGACGGACGATATACAGTTCCATCATCTGCAAAAACTCCTTTCGGCAAACACCTATCTTTTTCTCTTAAAAATCCGTAAATCCTGCAGGGTTTTCCTTTTTTTCACAGCGCCGCAATCCTTTGGGCGGCAGCCGAAGGCGATATATCGCTCACGTCGATCTTCACCGTGTCCATTTTTTCATACAAAGGCAGCCGCGCTGCGCTTCTTTCCAGAATATCCTGCGTCCGCAGACCCTTTTCTATATCCTTCTCCAGCCGCTGCCGCAGGGCTTCCTCGCTGCAGACAAGGGAAATGCAATGTACGCGGCAGGCACGGGTATCAAGCGCGGAAAGGATATCTTCCACGATCTTTTGCTCATGCATCACCCAGCAGAAGATCACGTTTTCGTACGCGGAGCAGCCAAGGAAATTCCCCAGCGTGTGGCAGATATTATCCATGACCATGGCCTTTGTTTCATCGTTTACCACAAAGGGATGGGCATCCCAGCACCAGTCGCCGTCCAGAAACACACTGCGGGGCAGCAGTCGCTTGAGCTGCTGCGATACCGTGGTTTTGCCAACGCCCATGGTACCGCCGATGAGGTACAGATTTTTCATTGGTTTTCCTCCCAGGGCAGCTTCACGTTGCAGATGATCTCATCCACGTCCTCCCTGCCGCAGAGGGTGAACATTCGCTTTATGCCCAGCTTGGAGCCGTCACACAGAAAGATCTTCCTTTCGGCTCGGGAAAGCATCACGCGGCGCAGTGCCGTTTCCTCCTCCGATGCATCGCTGATGCGCCCGTCTTCCGATATGCCCTGACTGGAGAAAAAGCACTTGTCCGCATTGATGGAGCGCAGGTATCTTTCGGCGCCTGCGCCGAAAAACAGGGCGTTCTGCGCGTTAAACAGCCCTCCCGTACAGTATAATTGCACGTCCGAAGGCAATTCATCGGAAAAGATCCGCAGGTTGTTCGTGATGATCTTGATCCCCCGCTTTCCGCCCAGATATTTGATCATCCGGCGCACGGTGGAGGAGGCATCCAGCATCACGGTATCGCCGTCCCCGATCATTTCAGCCGCACGGCGTGCCAGTTCTTCCTTGATCTGAGAATGCTCGCTTTCCCGGAATCCCAGCGGCACCACGGCGTTATGGAATTTTTCCAGCACCACGCCGCCGTAAATGCGCCGCACCTGCCCCGCCTTTTCCAGCGCCTCCAGATCGCGGCGCACGGAGGCCTCGCTGATATAGAGCACTCCCGCCAGTTCACGAACGGTGGCCGTGCGCTTTTTTTCAAGATAGGAGAGGATCTTCTCCCTGCGTTCCATGATGATCATTCGCCGCGCCTCCCATGCAACAATTTGAAAACTTTCGCAAACTTTTCCGCCGCAAAGATGATAAAGTTTCAAGTTTCATCCAATTACTTGACGGAAACCCCGTATTATTATAGAATATTTTCAGCACTTTTGCAAACATTTGCAACATTTTTCATCACATTTCCTGCACAGCGAAAGGAGTCATCGTTATGGCTATCGTTACGATCATCGGCGCGGGCATGATGGGTTCCGCCCTGGCTTTCCCCTCCCGCGAAAACGGCCACGAAGTGCGTCTTGTGGGTACGCATCTGGACCGTGAAATCATTGAAACCAGCATCAAGACCGGCCGTCATCCCAAGTTCGTCAAGGATTTCCCCGCCGGTGTCAAATACTATCAGATCGAGGACGTGGACGCTGCCATCGCCGGCGCGGACTTCGTCATCGGCGGCGTCAGCTCCTTTGGCGTTGACTGGTTCGCCGACGTCATCCTGCCCAAGATCCCCGACGGCATGCCCCTTTTGACCGTGACCAAGGGTCTTTTCGATACTGAGGACGGAAAGCTCTTGACCTATCCCGATCTGTGGCAGAAGAAGCTGGATGAGCTGGGCAAAAACGTGCCCCTCAACGCCATCGGCGGCCCCTGCACCAGCTACGAACTGGTCGCCCACGATCAGACCGAAGTCGCCTTCTGCGGCAAGGATCTGAAGATCCTCGCCTACCTGCGCGACGTGATGAAGACCGATTACTACCACATCTCCCTGTCCACCGACGTCATCGGCATCGAAAGCGCCGTCGCCCTCAAGAACGGCTACGCGCTGGGTATCGCCCTGACCATCGGCTTGAATCAGAAGGCCTTCGGCCTTGACAGCGAGCTGCATTTCAACTCTCAGGCTGCCGTTTTCGGTCAGGCTGTGAAGGAAATGTACCGCCTGCTGGAGTATCAGGGGGCTGCTTCTCTGGATAACATTTCCGTGGGCGCCGGCGATCTGTATGTGACCGTGTACGGCGGCCGTACCCGTCTGGTGGGCATTCTGCTGGGCCGCGGCATGAACATCGACGAAGCCAAGGCCGAGCTCAACGGCGTGACGCTGGAGTCCCTGGTGGTTGCCGAGCGCGTTGCCCGCGCCGTCAAGGTGGCCGCCGGGAAGGGCATCCTCAACCCCGCCGATTTCCCGCTGCTCATGCACGTCAACGAAATTCTGGTGGACAAAAAGGAAGTCAACATTCCTTGGGAAGATTTCACCTTCGTCAAATAAGCATCTGTCAGCAAAAGGCACTTTCAAACAGAAAGTGCCTT
Source organism: Clostridia bacterium (assembly GCA_017549335.1). GTDB lineage: Bacteria > Bacillota > Clostridia > Christensenellales > Aristaeellaceae > SFMI01. The sequence continues at coordinate 22,652 of JAFYVB010000014.1, forward strand.
TTTTCATGTCAATAATCTCTTGCTTTATGTCAATAATCTCTTGCAATACGCTTTTCTAATCTTCCTTTAATTGACTTTCCTTTTTCGTTGCACTATACTGAAATCACGCTGCAAAAGCCATTATCCCCCATACGAAAGGAGTTTTCCGATGAGTTGGAAACTTGTCATCATCCTGTTTGCAGTCCTTACCGCGCTGTATTCTCTTCTGATCCACTATCTGCGTCTGCGCTCCGCCAAAATGCCCATCCCCGCCAATGTAAGCGACGTGTATGACCGTGCGGAATTCAAGCGCTGGAACGAATACAACACCGAAAAAGTACGCCTGAGCATCCTGAGTGAAATTGCCATGCTGCTGGTAACGTGCGTACTGCTGGCGCTGGACGCCCATGCCGCCTTTGCGAGCCTGTTCGGCTCCAACCTGTACCTGCAGACGTTTGCCGTGCTTTTGTTCCAGTCGCTGGTGATGCTGGTATTCGGCTGGGGCTTTGAATACTACGACACCATGAAGATCGAGGAAAAGTACGGCTTCAACCGCACCACCATGAAAACCTTTATCCGCGACCAGTTTGTGAACCTGATCATCGGTCTGGTGTTCAACATGGCGCTCTCTGCCCTGCTGTGCGCGGTGCATCAGTGGCTGGGCGACAGCATGGTGATCCTCTTTGCCGTGCTTCTGACGCTGATCGCCTTCTTCCTCGCCTTTATTTCTCCCGCCATCAGCCGTATTGAGAACAAATTCACTCCCCTTGAAGAAGGCGAACTGCGGGACAAGCTCACTGCGCTGCTGCAGAAAAACGGCTATCATGTACGTCAAATCGAAGTAATGGACGCCTCCCGCCGCACCACCAATACCAATGCGTATTTCACCGGCATGGGCAAAACCAAGACCATCGTGCTGTATGACAATATGCTCAACCTCATGACCGCCGATGAGATCGTTGCCGTATTCGCCCACGAACTGGGACACGGTCTGCACAAGGACGTGACCAAGATGCAGCTGATGAACATGGGCAATATGCTGTTTATGGCGCTGTTTGCATGGCTGCTGGTGCGCACGGGCGCCGTTCATACCGCCTTCGGTTTTGACATGGTGAACTATGGCTTTGCCTTCCTGCTTTTGAACAACGTACTCATGCAGCTGCTCGCTCCCGTGCTGCAGCCGCTGCTGTATTCCTACAGCCGCTTTGCCGAATACCGCGCCGACCGTCAGGCAGTATCCGAAGGCTACGGCCCCGCCCTCGTAACCGCGCTGAAAAAGCTGACAAAAGACAATTTCAGCATTCTTGCGCCCCATCCGCTGCTGGTAACGCTTTGCTATTCCCATCCCCCCATGAGCCAGCGCATCGCCGCCATCGAAAAAGAAGCGGCAAAGCTGAATAAATAAATCAAAGCAAGGCAGATGTAAAAGCATCTGCCTTTTTCTCTGCGGGCGCACAGGCAAACAATCAGGAAAACGGCAAATTTTTTATTGACTCCGCCTCCGCGAATTGATATTATAATAGGTAAGCTCCGAAGAAATGATACTTCGGACGGGCGTATCTGCCCGAATATACACGAAGGAGAATCGTGATGCTTGTATCTGTTCTGTTATTTGCTGTAGGTCTGGTGCTGCTGATCAAAGGCGGCGACTGGTTCGTAGACGGCGCCAGCAGTCTGGCCCGCCGTTTTAATCTGCCGGATATCGTGGTAGGCGCTACCGTGGTTTCCATCGGCACCACGCTGCCTGAGGTCATGGTATCCACCACCGGCGCGCTGCAGGGAAGCGGCGCCATGGCGTACGGCAACGCCATCGGCTCCATCATCTGCAATACTTCGCTGATCGCCGCCATTTCCATCTTCGTCAATCCCGGCCCGGTGAATGTGAAGTCCATGAAGACCCCTGTGATCTTCTTCTTCCTTTCCTCCGCCATTTACTGCATGGCCGCCTACGGTCTTGGCACCTTCCCCCGCTGGCTGGGCTTCGTGCTGCTCACCGTCTTTGCGATCTATATGTTCCTCACCGTCCGCAACGGCATGAAGAACCCCGACGCCGCCCAAGAGGAAGAAGAAACCGGCAAACCCAAGCAGCTGTGGCAGGAGCTTGTGCTGCTGGTCGCCGGCGCTGCCGTGATCGCCGGGGGCGCTGACCTGCTGGTAGAGCACGGCCAGATCATCGCCCGCACGCTGGGCGTTCCCGAAACGGTAGTCGCGCTGCTGTTTGTGGCGCTGGGCACCTCGCTGCCCGAGCTGGTCACCACCATCACCTCCCTGCGCAAGGGGCACGCCTCTCTGGGCATCGGCAATGTCATCGGCGCCAACATTTTCAATCTGGTGCTGGTTTCCGGCGTTGCTGTTTCTCTGGCTCCCTTTGACGTGCCGGTTGAAAATACGCTGCTGAACACCGGCCTGAATCTTTCGCTGGTGTTTGACATCCCCGTGATGCTGCTGGTCATGAGCCTGATGTGCCTCCCCGCCCTCGTGAAAAAGAAGCTGGGCCGCTGGCAGGGCATTACGCTTCTTTGTATCTACGCCGCCTTCTGCGTGCTGCAGTTCATCCTGTGATCCGGTTTTCCACAAGCTCTGCCTTCCGGGCAGAGCTTTTTTTCTTGACATCCCTCTGTCTTAGCGGTATCATTCAATCAACCGATCAAAAAGGAGATATCCCATGTCAAAACCTTTTTCTGTTTTCCATGATCTCCACTGCCATTCCTTCCTTTCCAGCTGCTGCAAGGATGAAACCTGCACCGCTGAAAATATTTTCAGGCAGGCCAAAGAAATGGGCTATGATACCCTGTGCCTGACCGATCATATGTGGGACAGTTCCGTCCCCGGCGCCTCCAAGTGGTATGCGCCGCAGGATATCCCCCATGTGCTGTCCGCCAAGCCCCATGCCTACGTACCCGGTATGCGCTGCCTTTTGGGCTGCGAAACGGAATACACCGGCGGCGGACGTCTGGGCCTTGCCAAAGAGCATTTTGATCTGTTTGATTTTGTGGTCATTCCGCCCAACCATATGCATATGCTGGGCTTTGTGCGCCCCGAGGACGTAACAACGCCCCCGCAGCTGGCGGCGCTTTTTACCCAGCGGCTGGATGAGATCTCCCGCCTTGATATTCCCATGGAAAAGGTGGGCATTGCCCATATCACCTGTTCCCTGCTCCACCGGGAAGGCAAGGTTTGCGACGTGATCCGGCTGATGGACGAAGAAAAGCTCCATGAAATTTTCGCCCGCTTTGCCGCTCGCGGCGCCGGCATTGAACTGAACAAGAGCGCCTTTAAAGAACTGGATGAGGATCCCGAAAACACGCTGCGGCTATACCGCATCGCCAAGGAGGAAGGCTGTAAATTCTACTGCTCCTCCGATTCTCATACATTGGAAGGCTATAAACTGATGGGTCCCATCCTTCGCCGGGTGGCTGATCTGCTGGATCTGACAGAAGACGACCGCTACCTCGTTCCCTGAAGGAGTGTATTATGCGTTACATAAGCGAAATCATTGAAAAATTCCCCATCCGTAAAAAGGATGAACAGAAAACGGCCTTTCTGGATTATGCCGTTGCGGAAGCTGAGAAAATGGGCTACGCCGTCCGCATGGAAGCGGTCAAAAAGAACCGCAATCTGATCATCGGCGATCCCGACACCGCCAGGGTGATCTATACCGCCCACTATGACACGCCTGCCAGAATGTTCTTCCCCAATTTCATCACGCCCCGAAACATTCTGATTTACATTCTCTATAATATTCTGATCGTATCCTGCGTTTTCGCCGTCGCCTTTTTGGCAGGATGGCTTGCCAAAGCCGTACTGCACATTGAAAGTTCCATGATGCTGTTCTGGATCGGCTGGGCTGTCTATATGGCTGTTTTGTTCCTTATGCTTTTAGGCCCTGCCAATAAGCACAACGCCAACGACAACACCTCGGGCGTGGCAACGCTTCTGTCCATCATGGAAAAGCTGCCCGAAAGCGCCCGCAAGCACACCGCGTTCATCTTCTTTGACAACGAAGAAGCCGGCATGAAGGGCTCGGGCAAATTCGCCTCCGCCCACAAGCAAACTGCAAAAACCGCCTTTACCGTTAATTTCGACTGTGTGGGCGACGGCAAGGATATCTTCGTGATCGCCAAGAAAGCCATGCGCCGTCACAAGTACTATCCGCTTCTGCAGGAAACCGTCGTTTCAAGCGATGCGCTCGCCGTTTCCCATCTTCCTTCCTTCTCCTGCGTTTATCCCTCCGATCAGGCCAATTTCAAATGCGGCGCCGCCGTCTGCGCCTGCAAAAAACTGCCGGTCATCGGGCACTGCATCAACCGCATCCATACCAAGCGCGATACGGTGTGCGATGAAGGCAACGTCGCTTTCCTCGCCGAAAAATTCAGCGCCTTTGCCGAGCATATTTCCGAATAAAAAATCTGCACCTAAGGAGGCTGCACACAATGAATGATATGAAAAGAGCCGTCGTTACCGTACTGGGTATCGACCGCAAGGGCATCATTGCCCGCGTCAGCGCCATTCTGTACGAGAACGACGCCAACATCCTGGACATTTCCCAGACCGTATTGGATGAATACTTCAACATGGTACTCATCGCCGATATTTCTTCGGCAACCTGTTCCTTTGAGAAGCTCAGCGCCGAGCTGTCCGCGCTGGGCGAAAAGCTGGGGCTGCAGATCCGTATTCAGCGCAGCGAGATCTTCGAAGCCATGTATCAGGTGTAAGGAGGTATACCATGGTCACAACCTCCGAGATTCTCTCAACGCTTAAAATGATCGACCGGCAGAAGCTGGACGTGCGCACCATCACCATGGGCATTTCGCTTTTGGGCTGCGTATCGGATGACGAGGATCGCCTGTGTCAGAAAGTATATGATCACATCACCCACACCGCCAGGGATCTTGTGCGCGTGGGCGAGGATATTGAGCGCGAATTCGGCGTACCCATCGTCAACAAGCGCATTTCCATCACGCCAGCCGCGCTGATCTCCGGCGGTATCAAAAACCCTGTCAAGCTGGCCTTGGCGCTGGATCGCGCCGCCAGGGAAACGGGCGTCAATTTCATCGGCGGTTATTCGGCGCTGGTGCAAAAGGGCATGACCGAAGCGGACAAGCGCCTGATGCTCTCCATCCCCGAAGCGCTGGCTGCAACGGATTTCCTTTGCTCCTCCGTCAACATCGGCTCCACCCGCGCCGGCATTGATATGGATGCTGTGCGCATGATGGGCGAGATCGTCAAGGAAGCCGCCGATCGCACGGCCGACCGCGACGGTCTGGGCTGTGCGAAGCTGGTTGTTTTCTGCAATGCCGTGGAGGACAATCCCTTCATGGCAGGTGCTTTCCACGGCCCCGGCGAAGGCGACTGCGCCGTGAGCGTAGGCGTTTCCGGCCCCGGCGTGGTCAAGTCCGCGCTGGAATCCGTCCGCGGCGAGCCCTTTGATACCGTGGCTGAAACCATCAAGCGCACGGCCTTCCGCATCACGCGCATCGGTCAGCTGGTAGCCCGCGAGGCGTCCCGCCGCCTGAACGTGCCTTTCGGCATTGTGGATCTCTCCCTTGCTCCCACCCCCGCCGTGGGCGACTCCGTGGCGGCAATCCTTGAAGAAATGGGTCTGGAATGCTGCGGCACCCATGGCACCACCGCTGCTTTGGCGCTGCTGAACGATGCCGTCAAGAAGGGCGGCGTCATGGCGTCCTCCCATGTGGGCGGTCTGTCCGGCGCGTTCATTCCCGTCAGCGAAGACGTGGGCATGATCGAAGCGGCGGAGCGCGGCGCGCTGACTTTGGATAAGCTGGAGGCCATGACCTGCGTTTGCTCCGTGGGTCTTGACATGATCGCCGTGCCCGGCGACACCTCTGCCGAAACCATTTCCGCCATCATCGCAGACGAAGCCGCCATCGGCATGGTGAACAACAAGACCACCGCCGTGCGCGTGATCCCCGTGCCCGGCAAGAAGGTGGGCGATACCGTGGAATTCGGCGGCTTGCTGGGACATGCGCCCATCATGCCCGTGCACCCCTTTGGCTCGGAGCTGTTTGTCCGGCGCGGCGGCAGGATCCCTGCGCCGCTGCACAGCCTGAGAAACTGATCCTCGTCGATTTTAAGCCCCAAACCCAAGCGGTTTCGGGGCTTTTTTCATTTTATCCTTGACTTTTTCTTTATTCTACGCTAAAATATCATTCGTTATATATCATTTGATATTTGAGGTGTATCATGCCGCCCAAAGTAAAGATCACAAGAGAAGCTATTGTAAATGCCGCGGTGGAGATCGTACGCGCCCAAGGCGCCTCAGGCGTCAATGCGCGGGCTGTTGCAGCGCGCTTGAACTGCTCCACCCAGCCGGTGTTTTCCAACTTCGCTTCCATGGACGAACTGCGCCTTGCCGCAGCCGGGAAGACAGCGTCGCTCTACGAAGGATACATCCGACGCGAGGTGGAAAGCGGCAAATATCCCGCCTACAAGGCCAGCGGCATGGCCTATATCCGCTTTGCCAAAGAAGAAAAAGAACTGTTCAAATTGCTGTTTATGCGCGAACGCGAGGGCGAAAACCTTCCCGAAGAACAGGCCTTGTTCAGCAATATGAAATCCATCGTTCATGAAAACACCGGCCTGTCCAATGAAACCGCCTCCCTTTTTCACCTTGAAATGTGGGCGTTCGTCCACGGCATTGCCGCAATGTTTGCCACAGGTTATTTGAACCTTGAATGGGAGATGGTGAGCAAAATGCTCACCAACGCCTATCAGGGCCTGAAAAAGCAGTACGGAACGAAGGAGTAACCCATGGACGCCATCCGAATCGAAAATCTGACCAAAGCATACAAAGACGTCACGGCCGTGGATCAGCTTTCCCTTACCGTAAAAAAGGGCGAACTGTTTTCGCTGCTGGGTGTAAACGGCGCAGGCAAAACCACGCTGATCAAGATACTTTGCTGCTTGACGCAGCCCACAGGCGGCGATGCTTATCTGTGCGGCAAGAGCATTTGCAAAGAATCCGCTTCCGTCAAATCCCTCATTGCCGTTTCCCCGCAGGAAACCGCCGTTGCACGGGGTCTTTCCGTGAAGGAGAATCTTGAATTGATCTGCGGCGTTCACGGTTTTTCCAAAGAGAAACAAAAGGCCAAAATGCAAGAGCTTACCCGCCTTTTGTCCCTTGACGCAGTCATCGGCAAAAAGGCAGGCAAGCTGTCGGGCGGCTGGCAGCGTCGGCTGAGCATCGCCATGGCGCTGATCAGCGAGCCCGAGATCCTCTTTCTGGATGAGCCCACGCTGGGGCTTGACGTCATCGCCCGCAGCGATCTGTGGGAGCTTATCCGCGCCCTCAAGGGCAAAATCACCATCGTGCTGACCACCCACTACATGGAGGAGGCCGAGGCGCTGTCCGATCGCATCGCCATCATGAAGGAAGGCCGTCTGCTGCTGTGCGGCACTGCCGAGGAAATCAAGCAGAAAGCGGAAACCAGCAATTTTGAACAGGCCTTTGTCCGTATCGTAAAGGGGGAAATACGATGAGAATGCTGACCTTTTCCCGCAGAAACGTAAAAGAGATCCTGCGCGATCCCCTCACTGTTTTCTTTGGTTTGGGCTTTCCGCTGGTGCTTCTTTTGCTGCTCAGCGCCATTCAGGCCAATATCCCCGTACCGCTGTTTGAAATTGAGCACCTGACCCCCGGCATCACGGTATTCGGCCTGTCTTTTATGACGCTGTTCTCCGCCACCCTCATCGCAAGGGATCGCAGCTCCTCCCTTCTTCAGCGCCTGTACACCACGCCGCTGACCGCCGCCGATTTCATCTTAGGCTACACGCTGCCCATCCTGCCCCTTGCCGTCATGCAGTGTGTCATCTGCTATCTGGCCGCCCTCCTTTGGGGACTGGAGATCTCCGTGAATCTTCTGTATCCCGTCATCGGCATCCTGCCCGTTTCCCTCCTGTATATCGCCCTTGGTCTTTTGTGCGGCAGCGTTCTCACCGATAAGCAGGTGGGCGGCGTCTGCGGTGCGCTTTTGACCAATCTTTCGGCATGGGTGTCGGGCATCTGGTTTGATCTGAATCTGGTGGGCGGCGCCTTCAAAAAGATCGCCTATGCCCTCCCCTTCGTTCATGCCGTGGATATGGAACGCAGCCTGCTTGCAGGCAACTTAGAGGCCGCACTGCCCCATCTGGTATGGGTGCTGGGCTATGCCGCCCTCACGCTGACCGCAGCAATATTGCTGTTCCTCAGGCAAATGAAAAGACAGTAACAAAAAGCGCTGATAAAAATCAGCGCTTTTTCTGTACAAAAGACCATATTATTGGGTATAATCAGTATATACCATAACACCTTTGCTCGAAAGGGGCTGAAACGATGAAAAAGCTGCTGCTTCTCCTTTGCATCTGCCTGTTGGCCGTGCCGATGCTTTCCACGGCTGAAGAGAAAATCTATGTTGCGCTGGGCGACAGCATCACCACCGGCTACGGCTTGGCCAAGGATGAAAAAGGCTTCGCGCAGCTGCTGGCCGAGGAAAAAGGCTATGCGCTTACCAACCTCGCTGTAAACGGCGCAACGGCAAAGGATGTAAGCAGGCTGCTCAGTCGAAAAAGCGTTCAGTATACCGTTGCGAAGGCCGATTTCATTACCCTCACCTGCGGCGGAAACGACCTGATGGGGCTGATTTTCACGCAGGCAGCCGAAGCATTCAACGCGCTGTCTCCCGCAAAGATCAATGCCGGTCAGGTTTCACAGATCCTTGCCGACCCAAACGATGGGCGGCAGACGGCGCTGCTGGGCGTTTTGCAGCAGCTGCTTCTGGGCAGTGAAAATATCCCTGCCTTTGCGGACAGCCCCGTGATGGATGCCGCGCTGGATGCTTTCGTTACCAACCTGACCGATATCATTGCAAAGATCCGCGCCGTGAACCCGGATGCCGTTATCATCGTATCCACGCAGTATAACCCTTTTGCCTTCTTCTCGGATGCCTATGAGCCGCTGGCCGCGAGCTTGGACAAGGGCGTAAAAAAGCTGTCCGACGCCATTGAGGAGAATGCTCAAACCGCGGGATACAAGGTTGCCGACGCCTACGGCGCCTTTGCCGCATCCCCCGATAACCTTTGCTGCGCCCATATGCACCCCTTTAATCCGGATCCCCATCCCAACGTCCGGGGGCATGCGGTTTTGGCCGAATGCTTTTCAGGCGTCATTGACAGCCTGCCGTAAAGTTTATCCATGGACAACCCCGCGCATATCCTGTATAATATAGATATTCAATTCATAGAAAGGAGCTGTTTCCCATGCTTTTACGCGAAATTTTCCCCCTGCCCAACGGTATTATGATGAATTATCAGATCTCCCTGCCTACCGATTACAAGGAAGGCGAAAAACTGCCCATGATCGTTTTCCTCCACGGTGCAGGCGAACGCGGCGACAGCTTTGACCGCCTTTGCAACACCGCCGTTTCCAAGGTGTTCGCCAAGGATCAGGATTACAAGGGGCTGCGCGTGATCACCCTTTGCCCCCAGTGCCCCCTTGAGCATTCCTGGATGCCCTTCATCCTGCCCGTAACCGATCTGATCCGCGCCACCATCAAGCGTTTTAATGTGGATGAAGACCGCGTCAGCCTGACGGGGCTTAGCATGGGCGGTTTCGGAACGTGGGAACTGAGCTGCCATGCGCCTCAGCTGTTCAGCGCCATTGCCCCGCTGTGCGGCGGCGGCCTGAGCTGGCGTGCCGAGCGCATCAAGCATCTGCCCATCCGTGTCTATCACGGCGACGCCGATGACGCCGTCCCGCTTCAGTATTCCCTGCTGATGACCGATCGCCTGAAGGAACTGGGCGCCAATGTGGAAATGAACATTCTTCCCGGCGTGAAGCACAACTGCTGGACCTACGCTTATGAGGAGACCGACCTGCTTTGCTGGCTGGCTGCCCAGAAGCGCGCTTCCACGGAGGCCGTATGAAAAGATACTTCCTGCTGCTGATCCTGCTGCTTTCCCTTGCGGTCTTGATCCCCGCAGGCGCGGAGACCTATGAGCTTGGCGATACCGCAGACGATTTCACCATCACCACAGTGGAGGGCGAGACCCTTTCGCTTTCGGGGCTGCTTTCCTCCCATAAGGCCGTGCTGATCAACTTCTGGTTCATCAACTGCTCCTGGTGCGAATACGAATTCCCCTACCTGCAGCAGGCTTACGAAAAGATGGGGAACGAAGTTGCCGTACTGGCACTTTCTCCCTATGACAGCGAAGAGGACATTCGTGCTTATCAGCAATCCATGAACCTCACTTTCCCCATGGCGCAGGATACCGCGGGGCTCAGCGAACGCTTCGGCTGCACAGGCTACCCCACCACCGTGATGATCGACCGCCACGGTGTGTACTGCTTCAGCCACAGCGGCGCCATCACCTCCGAAAGCGCTTTCCTGCGTCTGATGAAGCCCTTTGCCGCGGAGGACTATGCCTCTTCCCTGGTGGGATTTGAGATTCCGCCCGTCCAGCCCAGCGCAACCATGCCCCCGGCAGAAAACATGGCGCTGGCGCTGAACAGCAACGGCTCTGATATTGCTTACAGCACCCTTGATGGCGCTTGGCCGTGGCTGCTTAAAGAAGAGGACGGACGCAGCTATGCCTACTCTTCCAACAGCGGAGAGGACAGCACCAGCGCCGTTCTCCATGCCTCTTTCACAGCCTCCAAGGGCGACGTGCTGGCCTTTGACTACGCCGTCAGCTCGACCGTACAAGACGATTTCTTTGCGCTTTTCATCAATGAAGAACCTGTCAAGGTCTTTTCCGGTGAGCGTGCATGGCAAAGCTACGCCTATGCCCTTGCGCAGGACGGCACGTACGAAATCGACTTTGCCTATCTGAAAAACAATGCCCTTTCGGGCGGAAACGACACAGCGTTCATCGACAATGTGCGTCTGCTGTCGGGTCAAGAGGCTCAGGAAGCGCTGGATCTTAATCCTTCCTGGCCGCAAACCGCTCAAGGCAACGCTGCCTTTGACGTTCTGAACGAAGACGCCCGTCCCGTGGTGATCGACGATCCTTCCGGCACACTCAGCAGCTATTATCCCGGCGCCGGGTTCTATCTTGTACCCGGAACGGAGCTTGAACTGCGCGTACGCATCGGCAAAGACGTGGACGCCGAAGCCGCCTCCCTGTATTCCTTCTACGACGGCAGCCAGCAGACGCTGGACACGCTGAAAACGGATGAAACGGGCTTTCTCGTAACCCTTCCCTCCGACAGCCTTGAAACCACGGGCTATCCCTGGTCTGCGCTGGTGGTTTATCCCTATTTCAATGATTACGAAACGATCGCGCCGCTGTTTTGGTTTGCCTCGGAGGCGGATCTTGATTCCTTCTGTCAAAGCAGCATTGCGGAAAACGTAACGGCTGCATGGAAGTATGCCGATGAAAAGGTAATGTACACCCTGCGTTTCACCGATGAAGCAGGCGCTCCCCTTGCGGGCGTGATCGCCAACATTTGTGACGAAAGCACCTGCATGCCGCTGGTATCGGATGAAAACGGCGTCATTTCCTTTGAAAACGTGCCCTACCCCTACGACGTCCACGTTATCCGCGTACCCGAGGGCTATGCCTTCGACCCGAGCAAACCGTACACTGCGCCCCTGCTTGGCGGCGAAATGCAATTCACTTTTCCCCAATCCAATGCGCAGTAAGGAGAATCCATGAGCGCAACGCAACAAATCCGCGGTCTGTCGCTGGGAAACGGGCATCCAAAGATCATCGTCCCCATTGCCGCTGCTACTGAAAAAGACATTCTTGCCTGCGCGCACAACATCGCAGCGCATCCTTCTGTTGATCTTGCGGAATGGCGGGCCGATCACTGGGAGCACGGTCTTGACGGACAAAAAAGCCTTTCGCTGCTTGCATCGCTGCGCCATATTCTGCAAGACAAGCCGCTTTTGTATACCTTCCGCACCGTGCGCGAAGGCGGAATGAAAGCAATATCGGATGCAGCGTACGTCCGTTTATGCGAAAGCGCCGCAGCGTCGCGTCACGCCGATCTCATCGACGTGGAGGTCTTCTCCCCCTGCGCCGGCGAATGCATCCGCTCCGTTCATGCTCACGGCGTATCCGTTGTGGGTTCATGGCATGATTTTGAGCAAACACCCCCGGAAGAAACGCTTGTCTCCCGTTTCAGGCATGCGCAGGCTATGGGCGCGGATGTTCTCAAAATCGCCGTCATGGCAAACAGCAAAGAGGACGCACATACGCTGCTGCGTGCTGCCCAAGGGTTCTATACCCGGGAAGCGCAGCGCCCCATGATCGCCATCGCCATGGGCAAAGAAGGCATGGAAAGCCGCATTGATCCCCGTCGCTATGCTTCCTGTATGTCCTTTGGCACGCTGGGCGCCCCATCCGCACCGGGACAGATCAACGTTGATACGCTCCATGACCGCCTGTATGCCAAGCGGTAAATATTCCCCTTGTTTTTTCTTTCAATATCTGCTATAATAGCAAAGCTGAGGGATCGGGTCCCGTGCGATGGCGCGGTGTGAACCTTGTCAGGTCCGGAAGGAAGCAGCAATAAGCACATGTTGTCCATGTGCCGCGGGCGCTCCCGGTTCCTCAGTTTTTTATTTGCAAAAAAGCTGCCTTACGGCAGCTTTTTCGTTGTTTTGGTTTTCCATCAGGCCTGCTTTTCCTTGCGCTGCAGCAGCACGGCAGCCACCACAATAGCGCCTTTAAAGGCTTCGCGCAGGAAGGGATCAACGCCCATCAGCGTGAGCAGGTTGTTCATAACGGCAAGAGTCAGCGTACCAAGCAGCGTACCGAAAACCGATCCGCTGCCGCCGGACATAGCCGTGCCGCCGATAATGACCGATGCGATGGCGTCCATTTCATAGCCCGAACCGGCGCTGGCATAGTCCATGGAACCGATACGCGCCACCTGCACCATCGCGGCAAAGGCGACGATCACGCCCGTCAGCGCATATACGCGGCGCTTGACGCGATCCACATTGATGCCCGAAAGCTTGGCCGTACGCTCATTGGAGCCCACCGCATATACATGACGGCCAAACACGGTGTGGCGGGCGACAACATAGAGAATCACCGCCAGCAGCAGCCAGTATATGATGGGCAGCACCATGTTGCCGCCGATCTGCAGCTTGGAGATATTTTTGAAGGCCGTGGGCAGCGCAGCGCCCTTTCTCGTCTGCATAAAGTACTGCGTAACCGAGCGGAACATCATCATGGTGCCCAGCGTCACAATGAAGGGAGGCACGCGGCCTTTGGAGATAATGATACCGTTGAGATTGCCCAGCAGATAGCCCAGCAAAAGGCCCAGCGCAACGCCGATCACCACCGCAGGAATGCCCGTAATACCCAGGCTTGTCAGAATGCCCGCTTCCTTGGTATTGATCAGCACCATCACCATGGCGCCCACGGCAACCAGCATGGAGCCTACGGACAGGTCAATACCGCCCGAAATGATGACGAAGGTCATGGCCAGAGCGATCATGCCCACATAGCTATTGTTCAAAAGGATGTTGCGCCAGTTGGTGATCAGCTTTTGTCCCCATGCACCAAAGGAGTCAAAATTTTTGAGTTTTACGTCAAACACAAACTCCGGAGCAAACGAAAGCGTAAACTCGATCGTCATGACCACGGTCTGCACCAGAATGAGCAGCACCAGCGCCAAACCTACGCTCAGAAGCGGCTGCGAACGCCACATTTTTTTCATCTTTGCCGCAAAATTCATGCCTTCACCTCCCTGCCGCCCGTTGCCAGCAGCATGATCTCGTATTCGCTCATTTCCCCGCGCTGCATAACGCCCGCGCATTTGCCGTGATACATAACGTGTGCGCGGTCGCACAGGCGCATCATTTCCTGAGATTCGCTGGAAAGGATCACCACGCCCACGCCTTCCTTGGCAAGCGAAACGATGATATCGTAAATATCCTCTTTCGCGCCCACGTCCACGCCTTGGGTGGGATTGTCAAAGATCAGCACCTTGGGCTTGGCGGCCAGCCATTTGGAAAGAACCACCTTTTGCTGATTGCCGCCCGAAAGGCTGGTGATCTTATGGGCCGCGCTGCTCATTTTGATGCGCAGGCGCTTGCCCATCGTGTCAAACTCGCCGCGCTGCAGCCGGGAAGAAATCACGCCCTTGCTGTACTTTTCAAGGGTCACCAGCGTTCCGTTATCCAGGATACTCATATCCTTCAGGATACCGTTTTCCTTGCGGTTGCGGGGAACGTAGCCGATGCCCAGCTTTTTTGCCGCGATGGGGGAATCGATGCGCACGGGAATTCCTTCAAGATACAATTTCCCGCCCTGCAGCTTTTCGGCGCCGAATACCGCGCTGAAAAGCTCGCTTCTGCCATCGCCGAGAAGCCCGGTAAATCCTACGATCTCGCCGCTGTGCAGCACGAAATCCACATTTTCAAAGCCGCGTCCGCAAAGCTTTTCGCCGCGCAGGATCTCTTTTCCGTGCTTTTTCCCCGTCTGCAGCTGCTCGGTGCGAACAGGATGTCCCACCATGTGATAGGCCAGCTCGTCCGCCGTGGCATTTTCAACCGATGCGCTGCGCACCACCCTGCCATCACGAAGAACGGTGTAGGCGTCGCAAATCTCAAGGATTTCCCCCAGCTTGTGCGAAATAAAAATAATGGACACGCCCTGTTTCTTCAGCGTTCGCATCAGGGAAAAGACCACTTTGATCTCCACGTCGGTCAGCGACGTGGTGGGCTCATCCATGATGATGAGCTTCGCTTCCATCATCAGGGCGCGGGCGATCTCCACAATCTGTTTATAACTGGCATCCAGCGTCTTGACCATGGTATTGGGATCCAGAGAAACGCCCATGCGCTCAAGAAGAGCGGCACTGCGGCGGATCATTTCCTTTTTATCCACAAAGCCGGCGCGGTTTTTCAGTTCCCTGCCGATAAAGATGTTTTCGTACACCGTCAGGTCGTTGATCAGGTTCAGTTCCTGATGGATAAAGGCAATGCCCGCATCCATGGCGTCCTTAGGACGCAAAAAACGGACGTCTTTGCCATTCAGCAGGATTTTTCCGCTGTCACAGAGCAAAACGCCGCCCAGAATATTCATCAGTGTGGATTTGCCCGCGCCGTTTTCGCCGATCAGGGCATGGATCTCACCGGGGTTAACACAGAAATCCACATCCTGCAGCACTTTGGTTTCATCGAAGGCTTTATGGATGCCCAGCATTTTCAGCATCAGCTGAAGCCCTCCTTCTATACATCATAAAAGAGGCCGTGACACACCTGCCACGGCCTCCGCAAAGGACTTAATCGTAATAGGGAGTATTCTCGTCCAGGTACTCGGTAACGTTGTTGCGGTCAACGATGGCAGTGGGAATCACCAGCACCTGTTCAACCGTTTCGCCGTTGAGCAGCGCAACCGCCGCATTCACGGCATCCTGCACCATGATGGGGCTGTAAAGCGCGGTGCACAGCCAGATATCTTCGTTCTTCTGAATGTTCTGGAAATAAGCCTGCGCGCCGCCGCCGCCGGTCATCACTTTGATATCCTTGCGGTTGCCATCGAGGATGGCTTCGATAGCGCCCAGAGAGGTGCTGTCATCCAGAGAGAACACGGCGTCGATGTGATCTTCCGCCGTCAGCACGTCCGCCATATCGGTCAGAGCAGCCTCGGCATTGAACTTGGTGGAATATTCCTTCACAACCAGGTCGGGAGCGATCTTCTTAACGGTATCATAGAAGCCCTGCATACGCAGCTCGCTGACGGAACCGGAGGTGGGCACGGGCAGCGCCACAACAGTGCCGGTGGTGCCGATCTGCTCCACGATGGCCTGCGCGCACAGAACGCCCATGTCATAATTGTGGCCGGTGACCTTATACAGGCCGTCCACAGCGATGTCGATATCAAAGTTTACAACGGGAATGCCCTGCTTGACAACCTCACCGATAGGATCTTCCAGACCGGGCCACTGGGCGCAAACAACCAGCGCTTCGGCGCCCCAGGTCAGCTGATCGTCGATATTGGTGGTCATTTCTTCAATGTTGCCGGCGGTGGTGATATTGTACTGAACGCCCAGCTCCTTGCAGCGCTGCTCGGCATAATAAGCCACAGCACCTACCCAGCCGTGGGTGTTATCGGAGCAGAGAATGCCGATTTTATGGGTCTCGTTTCCGGCAAAAGCGATGCCGGTCATGCCCAGCAGCATCATAGCGGCCAAAGCCAAAGCAATGATCTTCTTCATGATTATCCTCCTTGATGCCTTTTCTGCGGAAGGCGCCTGATTCATTGTTTTCATTATAGCAAAGCGTCCTGTTTTTTTCAATGCTAAATGCTGCTAAACAACTGATATAATCTGCTAAAAAAAGCCGTCTCCGGCGATCGTTTACCGGAGACGGAATGTTATTCCCGGGGTGCGAGCATCATGCTCAGGGCTTCCTTGGCCAGCTGCAGATCCCGGGGATCCTGCTTGATCCACGAGGAGATCAGCGAGCCGTGGATCAGCGCAAACACCGCCTGCGCAAGGCAGAGGCTCTGCTGCGGATCATAGCCGTAATCCTCCAGCCACCGGGCATAATACGCCTGCCAGCTGCTGTAAATGCGCTTGCAGGTGCAGTTCACCTGTTCATCCAGATACACCGATTCGATGGCGATCATGGAGAGCATCAGCGTGCCCAGCCGACGCTTTTCCCGGATGCCGTTACTCAGGTGATCGGCCATGTAGGCAAATGCCTCCGCCGCCGTGGCCTTTTCCCCTTTCCACGAGTCGATCCATGTGCACATCCGCCGGTAGCTGTACTCCAGCACCTCCTGAATCAGCTGGATCTTCCCTTCCGGGAAGTAGTAATAAAAGCTACCCTTGGGAATGCCGCAGCGCTTGAGCAGCTCGCTCAGGCCCAGTCCGTAATATCCTTTTTCCGCAAAAAGCTTTTCCGCTTCGGAAAGGATCAGTTCTCTCTTATCCATGGGTGTATTGTAGTATAAAATACAATTTTCGTCAATGAAAAACCGGGGTATCCGAAGATACCCCGGCGAAAAACCATGGGATTACTCAGCGATGGCAGCAGCAGCGGCAGCGCCGGCGTTGTGACCAGAGCAGATCGCGTAAGCGAACAGGCAGCCGCCCATGTACACGTCACCCTGATGGCCGCCGATGACTTCGCCGGCAGCGTACAGGTTCTGGATGGGCTGCTGATCCTTGTTGAGGACCTGCATATCATCGTTTACGTGCAGACCGCCCAGAGAGGCGTAGTAACGGATGTGCATTTCCCAAGCATAGAAGGGGCCTTCTTCGCTCTGGGCAACCTTGATGGTGCGGCCGAATTCGTCCTTGCCCTGAGTAGCGGCAACAGCGTTGAAGTTGGCGGCGGCAGCCTTCAGAGCATCAGCGGGAACGCCGATCTTGGCAGCCAGTTCTTCCAGAGTGGCAGCGGTCTTTACGACGGGCTGGCCGGCGTAATCGTCCTTCAGCCATTCGGCAACGTCTTCCATGCTGTAGATGGCGGAACCGGTCATGCCGGCGTTGAAGCCATCAAAGGCAGCCTGGTCCATGACCAGGAACTGGAAGTCGTTCTTCTTCATTTCCTGCATGATGTCCCAGGCGTTGGTGCTTTCATGCACGAAGCGGACGCCATCCTGGTTGACCATGAAGCCGCCCAGAGCATAGGCCTTGCCTACGCCAGGGTTGCAGTACTGACCAAGGCCGCTGGGCTTGATCATGGAGTTGGGCTGGGTGTTGATCAGTTCCATGCTGATCAGATCGGCGTTGAGGGGCTCAACCATCTTGATGGCGTCGCCGGTAGCGCCGGCATGACCGGCATACACGAACTTCTTGTACTCATCGGGTACCAGCTCATCGTTGGCACCGTAGCCGCCGGAGGCCAGGATGACCTTCTTGGCGTTGATGGTGTAAACGGCTTCCTTGCCTTCAGCGATAACGCCGACAACAGCACCGTCTTCAATGATCAGCTCGGTAGCGGGGGTGGAGAGCATCAGCTTGCCGCCAACTTCTTCGAACTTGGCAGTCAGGTTCTTCACAACGCCAGCGCCGCGGCCGGTGCCGGAGAAGGAAGCAGAGGGCTTGGTAGCCTGGCCGTAGGGAACAGCAGCGCCGTCCTCGGCAACCAGCCAGTCAAAAGCAGCGCCCAGGGTGTAGGCGAAGTTCTTAACGGTGGCCATATCGTTCTTGTAGTGGCCGTTGGCAGTGATCTGGGCGATGAAATCCTCAGCAGTTTCGGTGCTGCCGGACTCGATGGACCACTTGGAGCCGGTGGCCTTGGTGCCGGCGCCGGCCATGGCGGAAGCACCGCCGGTCATGCCGGTCTTCTCCAGCAGGATAACGCTGGCGCCGCCCTGGATGGCCTTGATACCGGCAGTCAGACCGGCAGCGCCGCCGCCGACGACAACGATATCAGCAGTGAGGGTCTCAGCAGTCTTCTCGCCGGCTTCAACAGCGGCGGTCATCTTGTCCATGTCAGCGCCGGCAGCAGTCAGAGCAGCAGCCATGGCATCCTTGAAGGCCTTGGAGCTGATGGTGGCGCCGGAAACGCTGTCCACATTGATGGTCTGATACTTCAGAACATCTTCCTTCAGCTGGGGCAGGGCAACAGAACCGATACCTTCGGTTTCGGTGTGGGTGATGGCGATGTCAACGATCTTGTCGGCATCAACGGTCACGGCAACCTTCACGTCACCATGATAGCCAGGAGCAGCGGCTTCATAGGTGCCGGCGGTCATGGCGAAGGCGCTGGGCAGCATCATGGCCAGAACCAGCACGAGCGCAATGATCTTCTTCATTTGGAGTTCCTCCTAAACAATATTCGTCCGGTCATGTAGACGACCGGTCTAATATAAATTATCACGGCAGGAATTATTTGTCAACAATAAAAAAACCTGCACGCTTTTACACGTGCAGGGGAATATATCCTGTAGGGATAAATTACTTGCCGACCTTGCTCAGAGCGTCCTTCACGGCAGCGATCAGAGCTTCGGAGGAACGGGTCGCGTTGGTGACGGCGTCAACATCCGCGCTGTTCTTGGCGATCATGTCGGGGATCAGCTTTTCCATGGCCTTGTCACCCAGACCGGCGGTCTCGGAATGCTCAAGCACTTCAATGTTCTTGATCTTGTCGCCGTCCATGGTAACCTTGACCTTGACCTTGCCGCCATAGCCCTGGCCTTCGCCGATGTACTCGTTGGCAGCCAGTTCGGGAGCGGGCTCTTCCGCAACGGGAGCAGCAGCTTCGAAGCCGAAGTATACGTTCAGCAGTTCAACGGTCTTGCCGGCCACGTCGGCAGACAGGCACTTGCAGCGGTAGACGCGCTCGGGATCGCCGAACTTGTAGCCGCTCAGAGCCATCCAGTTGTTCACGGAGTCACGGCACAGCTCGCTGCCGGCCTGGGAATGCCACTGATGCTCGGGATCGCCGGCGGGCACGTAGATGGGGAAAGCAGCATCCTTGTAGTAAGCATACAGAGAGCTGCGGATGCCGCCGATGTCAGCACGGGGCACAAACAGACCGATGGCGAAGAAAGCGCCGCCCAGCGCGCCGCACAGGTTCTGGTTGCCGAAGCCGCCGGCGCCGATGGCGAACATGTTGCCGTTGATCTGGTTGTAGGGATAGCCATACTGTTCAGCCAGTTCTTCGATGATGGCGGAAGCAACGGAAGAGCAGCAGCCGCCGTACAGGCCGAAGTTCTTGAAAGCGCGATCCTGAACAGCCTTCTTGTCCAGCTTGTGGTAGGTCCAGGGCCAGGCGGGGGCACCGATTTCGGCGGCGGGAGCTTCGGCCATGGCGGCGGGGATCATGCTGACAGCGGCAACGCCCAGCATACCCTTACCGGTGGTGCGCAGGAAATCGCGGCGGGAAATTTCTTTGCTCATTGGATTGTACCTCCATAATTATAATCGTACCGGTTATGCGTCCCAAACCGGACGCTGCCTTTATTATACCTTTTATTTCAATTGTTGTCAATCGATACTGAACAAACGAATATAATATTTTGGGCCTGTGTTTACCTAAATTTGATGTTTGCTGCGTATATTATACTTGTATAATTATCTTTAACTGGAGTATTACCATGAAATCCATCGGTCTTCTTACCGACAGCGCTTGCAGTCTGACCCCCGAAGCCGCCAAAGAATTGGAAGTAACGGTACTTCCGCTTCCTTTTTTCGTTGACGGCAAGCTTTGCCATGAAAATGAAATTTCCCGCGAAGCCTTCTTCGCAGAACTGGCCGCCGGCAAAAATATTTCCACTTCCCAGCCCGCCCCCGAAGAAGTTACGAAGCTTTGGGACAAGGCGCTGAAGGAATACAAGCGCATTTTGTATTTTCCCATCAGCAGCGGTTTGAGCGGCTCTTATTCCACTGCCCGGGTGCTCTCGCAGGAGCATCCTTATGCCGGGCGCGTATTCGTGGTTGATCTGGGGCGCGTGTCCACGCTGATGCACCAGTCCCTGCTCGACGCACAGGCGCTGATCGACGAAGGGTACAAGGCAGAGGAAATCAAGGACATCCTTGAAAAGAGCCGTGCGGATTTTTCCATCTACATCGCCGTTGAACAGCTGGATTCCCTCAAGCGCGGCGGACGCATTTCTGCCACCGCAGCCGCTTTGGGCTCCCTTCTGGGCATTAAGCCCGTTCTGTCCCTCACCGTGGGCAAGCTGGATCTTTATCAAAAGGTACGCGGCAGCAAAAACGCCCGCAAAGCCATGATCGCCGCCGTGGAAAAGGATCTGAACACCCGTTTTGCCACTGCAAAGGAAAAGGGTGAAGTAACGGTGATGATCGCCGGCAGCGCCGATCCCGAAACCACCGAAAGCTGGATCAATCAGGTTAAAGCCGCCTTCCCCGATCTCCCCGTGCTTTACGACGATCTGCCGCTGTGCCTGTGCGCGCATATCGGTCAGGGAGGCCTTGGCATCGGCCTTTCCCGCAAGCCCGAAAGACCGTAAAACATCTTTTACACCGTTCACGCTCCGGATGAACGGTGTTTTTATATGTCCTTTAAATATATTGTATTTGGTCCCCCTTTATGTTATAATTCAGTGTAGAATACTATATATTTTAAAGGAGAAAACCTTCATGGACTTTCCTGCGATTATTGCCGACAAAAAATACGGTCGTGCTTTGACCGATGAACAGATTTCCGCTTTTGCAAAAGGCGCTGCCGACGGCAGCATTCCCGATTATCAGTTAGCCGCTCTGCTGATGGCCATCCGCCTCAACGGCATGGACGAGCGCGAAACGGCTACCCTGACCATGGCTATGGCCCAGTCCGGCGATATGCTGCACCCCGACGTGGGCGGCGTTGCCGTTGACAAGCACTCCACCGGCGGCGTGGGCGATACCACCTCGCTGGTGCTGGTTCCCCTGTGCGCTGCCTGCGGCGCCAAGATCGCCAAAATGAGCGGTCGTGGTCTGGGACACACCGGCGGCACCGTGGATAAAATGGAATCCATCGGTATGCAGACCACGCTGACGGAAGAAGAGTTCCTCACCCAGGTGCAGAAGATCGGCTGTGCCATCATCGGCCAGAGTGCTGATCTTGCCCCCGCCGACAAGACTCTTTATGCCCTGCGCGACGCCACCGCCACCGTGGACAGCCTGCCGCTGATCGCCGCCAGCATCATGAGCAAAAAGCTGGCTGCCGGCACCGACGGCATCGTGCTGGACGTGAAAGTGGGCTCGGGCGCCATCATGCCCACCTATGAGGGCAGTCTGGAGCTGGCCAAGGCCATGGTGGATATCGGCCACCGCGCCGGCCGTAACGTGACCGCGCTGCTCACCGGCATGAACGAGCCTCTGGGCTCCCATATCGGCAACCGCATCGAAGTCAAGGAAGCCATTGACATCCTGCGCGGCGAGTGCGAAGGCCCGCTGCTCATCGTCTCCCTGAAGCTGGGCTCCTATCTGCTGGTGGCCGGCAAGATCGCCAAGACCCCCGAAGAAGGCGAAAAGATGCTCCGTCAGGCGCTCAAGGACGGTTCCGGCCTTGAAAAGCTGCGTGAGCTCATCCGCTGGCAGCATGGCGACGAAAGCGTATGCGACCATCCCGAAGTGCTGGCCGATGCGCCCATCGTCACCCCGCTTTGCCTGCCCGAGGAGGGCTATATCGCCCACATGAACACCACCGCTCTGGGCTACGCCTCCCAGGCGCTGGGCGCCGGCCGCCGTCAGAAGACGGACGTGATCGATCCCCGCGTGGGCTACATCATGCACAAGCGCGTGGGCGATTACGTCACCCCCGAAACGCCCCTTTGCACCCTGTATGCCAAGGATGAGAAAACCTTGGAAGAAGCCCGCAATATGATCCTCGGCGCCATCACCGTCAGCAAGGAGCCCTGCGAAAAGGAGCGCCTCCTGTACGCTGCCGTCACTCCCGAAGGCGTAAAGGAACTGAAGTAATTTCCCCGCCGACATGAAAGGTAAAAAGGTATCGACCATGAAGAAACTGCTTGCCGCTGTACTTTCCCTCGTAATGCTTCTGAGCCTCTCTCCCGTCTGTGCACAGGAAGACGTGCCCACGGTGGACGAACTGCTCGCTTTCTGCGATGAGATCCTCAGCGACGCGCTGAAGCAGTCCCCCGTTTCCCCCGAGCCTGCGGAAGACGGCGGCTATGTATTCACTTATGAAGATTACGCCGTCTATTCCCCCGACGCCGCGCTGACGGAGGAATCCCGCATCACGGGCGTTGATCTGTTCAATCCCGACGCGCTGACGGAAGATCTTCGCGGCATGGCCCCCGGCTATCCCCTTTCCTCGCTGCTGAGCGCTTACCCGCTGGATAACGAAAATCTTCGCGGCACTTACGGCGAAGCCGTTCTTTACATCCGCGGTCTGCTGCCCGGTACCGTCAACGTGGGCCGCACCGTGCGCAACGGCTCCCACATGCTGATCGTGGAGCACACCATCTACAACGCTGACGGCGAAAACGTGGAAAAGTGCTGCGTGCTCTACACCCTTGAAAACAATTTCATCATTGCCTCTCAGGTGATGCTCAGCGTGCAGCAGATGACGCTGGACGAAGCCCATGCGGAGATCGAAAATCTGTCTCTTCTGCAGGAAAAGGATGAATACAGAGTTTACACCGCCGAAAATCCCGAAGCCTTTACCCGCGAGGATCTGTCCTTCAGCGGCCTTGACTTCCTCACCGTCACCCCCCAGTCCGCGCTGGACACGCTGGGCGGTGCGCTGAGCGACACCTGGGCGCAGGACGGCAGCGGCTATATCCGCTCCATGCAGTGGAACGATGTTCAGCTGGTATTCAGCTACGACGCGCAGAAATCCACTTCTTCGCTGGAGCTTTTGCAGGTGTACGGCGACGGTGTTGAAGGCCCTCGCAATCTGCACATCGGCGACAGCGCCCTGAGCGTGATGAATCGCTTTGAACGCACCAATCTGGAAGGCGCAGTTCTGTACGGCGACGGCGAAAACGCGCCCTACGGCAAATTCCATGTACGCGAAGACGGCAGTCTCTATCTGCTGTACGCCGCGCAGGTGGAAGATGAAACCGTCCTGCTGGCGCTCACCTTTGTGGACGATCAGCTGGTGGATATGACCTGTACCTGCCTGTAATTCACTTTGACGGCTTGGAGGCCTATTCATGAAGATTGACCTATCTTGCCCTGTTGAACTGTGGCATCACGCACTGCCCACTCCCGACAATCCGCTCTGCCGTCTGCAGCTGTTCAACCTGACCGAACAGACCGTAGTCAGCGTTCAGGCGGTCTTTTCGTGCTACGATCAAAACGGAGCACTCATGTCCCGTCAGGTAGAGCGCGTTCAAGGTCTTGAAGGCGAGGGGCGCAGCGCCTTTGAAATGGCCGTCATGCTGGATGACGGCGTCAGCGCAGCCGGGCTTGATTTTTCCATTGAAAAAGTGTGGTTCGAGGACGGCACGGTCTGGCGTCACGTCATGGGACACGGCAGCGAGTACACCCCCAACACCCTGCCCGCAGGCCGTCGGCTGGACGTGCTGCGTTATCTTGCCGGCGCCGACGCCATGGGCTTCCCCAGCGATCAGGGCGCCGTATGGGTGTGCGTCTGCGGCAGACCCAATACTCCCTCCTCCGACGATTGCCGCCGCTGCGGAAGAAACAAGCGCGAAGTCTTCACCACCTTCAATGAAGCCTCCGTGGAAACCATCATTTTCAATCACGAAAGCGCCATGGAAGAAAAGGCCCGCCGCGAACGCGCCGAAAAGCAGCGCATTGCCGACGAACAGGCCGCACTTCGCAGCAAAAAGAAAAAGCGCCGCCGCATCACGGCAACGGTGATCACCCTGATCATTTTGCTGCTGCTCTCCGCATACGGCGTCTTTTTCCACGGCATCCCCTATTACCGCTACTACACCGCCCAGCAGAAAATGGAAACCGGGCTGTATTCCGCCGCCCGCGCCGAGTTCGTTGAATTGGCGCAAATGCGGGGCGTATATTCCCTTCCCGTGAAGATCGACGCCCTCAAGCTGGATATCGACCTGCTGGACAGCTGTTTCTACCACAAAAGCTTTGAACTGATCAGCGAATGCGATTACCGTCAGGCCACCGCTTCCATGGCAACGGGCACCATCACCTCGCTGAAAACAGCGCAGGATACCTTTGACGCGCTGGGTACATACCGTGACAGCGCCGACCTTGCCAAGGCTGCCCGTTATCAGCGGGCGGAGCATCTGGCCGCCATCGGTCAGTACGAAAACGCCGTTGCGGTGTATGATGAAATTCTCACCTACGAGAGCAGCACGCAGCGCCGCAACGCCGCCGTGTATAACTGGGCGGCACAGCTGATGAACGCCAAGGAATACACCGCCGCCCGCGAAAAGTATCTGTCCCTGGGCGATTATTCCGACGCCGCCATGCAGGCCGGCAACTGTCTGTACCAGCCCGCCCTTTCCGCCATCGACAGCGGCGATTATCTCTCTGCCATCGAGCTTTTGAAGCAGCTGGAGCCCACCTATCAGAACACCGCGCTCCGTCTGCAGGAAGCCTATTACGGCGCCGCCAACCAGTATTTCGATCAGCAGGATTACGACACCGCTGCCGATTTCTATCTGCTGGCGGGCGATTATCTGGATGCTTACTCTCAGGCCACCGCCTGTCTGTATGAGCCTGCGTATCAGCTGATGCAGCAGGGCGAGTATGCTGCCGCCAAGGACAGCTTTGACAAGATTCTCTCTTTCCGCGATTCGCAGCAGCTTTCCTGGGAATGCTCTTATCAGCTGGCTCTGATGGAAAAAGAGGCCGGCAACTACTCCATGGCCTCTCTGCTGCTGGAAAACGCCCTGGAATACGCCCCCGCAGCCCAGCTTCTCAAGGAATGCACCTATCTCCCCGCCGTTGCGCTGCAGCAGCAGGGTGATCTGCGCACGGCTGAAATGATGTTCGCCACCATCCCCGGCTACATGGACACGGACGACCGTTTGCTGGCCATCCGCTATGAACTGGCCTTTGAACTGATGGAAAACAGCCATTACGCCGACGCCATCGCTCTCTTTGAAGCCTTGGGTGATTATGAAAACAGCCCGGAAGAGCTGAAAAATGCCCGCTACGGCTATGCGCTGATCCTGATGGAAAGCGAGCAGTACGGCCTAGCTGCCGAAAAGCTGCTGGAGCTCTCGCCCTTCAAAGACAGCGAGGATCAGTATAAAAAAGCCCAGTATATGCTGGGTTCTCAGGCGCTGGACGCCGGCGAGCTTGCCAAGGCCTATACCTACTTTGAAAAGGCGATCGGCTACAAGGACGCCGACAAGCAGTATGCCAAATGCGTTTACGCACTGGCGGAGATTGCTATGAACGAGGATCGTTTCATCGATGCAGCCTCCCACCTGAGCGCCATTCCCGATTATGAGGACGCCGAAACCCTGCGTCAAAAGAGCATTTACCTCTCTGCTATGGAGCAGAAGGAAAAGGGCCTGCTGAGCGAAGCCGCCGCGCTGTTTGCCTCTATCCCCGGTTATGAGGATGCCGATGAGCTTTCCGCCGCGTGCTACGACGCCTATTATCAGGAAGCCTACGCGCTGGCCAAGGAAGCGCTGGAAGACAAGCGTTACGGCGATGCCGTGGCCGCCCTTGAAAACATTGACAGAGAGAATCTCTCCGCCAAGTATGCCGACATCGACGATATGTACAACGTGGCCAACTACGAGTACGCCGATGCTCTCTATGCGGACAAACGGCCCTACGAAGCGCTTCGGTACTACCGCAACATCCTTGATTACAAGGACGTTCAGAAAGAAAAGCTGGACCGCGTATGCTACCGCATTCTGGGTCTTTGGGTCAGCAATACCGGCATCGTGATGGAATTCCGGGATGACGGCACCTGCACGATCAACGGCGACGAGCTTTTCTTCTACGCCAAGAACTTCTCTCTTGAAACGGGTGAAAAGGAAGATGCGCTGAAGACCAAGTGGACCATCCACTCCTGCAACGGCAAAACCATGTCCCTTGAAAACACCCGCACCCGCAAGCAGTACAAGCTGACGAAACAGGTAGATCAATGACACAGTTCAAGCAAAAATATCTTGACTATACGCAAACCGAACGCGATGGGCGCCTTCCCGTGCTGGATGGCGCCCGTGCGCTGTTTGTGTTCTTTGTGGGGTATTTTCACATCTGGCAGCAAAGCTGGCTGACGCCCTACCTCATCGGCACAGGCATCAGCCTTGATTTTGTTGCCCGTTCGGGCTATATCTGGGTAGACGCCATGCTGCTTCTGTCCGGCTTCCTTTTGTATCTCCCCTATGCGCAGGCCAATGAAGAGGGAAAAAAGCTGCCCCGCATCCTCCCCTTTTACCGCAACCGCATCGTGCGCATCGTTCCCTCGTATTACTTTAACCTGCTCATCATGCTTCTCTTTGTGGCGCTGCCTCAGGGCTTGTACAATACCGTATGGGGCGAAACCGATACGCTGCGCATCGGCAAGGATCTGTTGGCCCACGCCACCTTCACCCATACCCTCTTCCCTTTCAGCTATACAGGCTCGCCCCTGAACGGCTCGCTGTGGACGCTGGGCGTGGAAATGCAATTCTACCTTATCTTCCCCTTTGTCGCCCGTTGTTTTGGCAAAAAGCCGCTGCTTACCTACGCCGGCATGCTCCTTATTGCTTTCGGCTACCGTCATTACATCGGCACGCTTCCGGATACAACACTTCTGTTCAATCAGCTGCCGGCGCAGCTGGACGTGTATGCCAACGGCATGGTGGCCGCCTGCATCTATACCGCGCTGAAACGCCGCATGAAGCAGGATCGCTGGACGGAAATTCTCTTCACGGCGCTGTTCATCGCCTCAGCTTGTCTGATCGTTCCGCTGCTGAAGGGGCAGGCAGGCTCCAACGGCTATGACAACATCCGTCTGGGACAGATGAGCCGCCGATTCCCGCTGTCAGCGCTGGTAGCGCTGGGGCTGCTGGGCTTGCTCTACGGCATCCGCCCCATCCGACTGATCTTCGGCAACCGTGTCACCCGCATCCTGTGCGAAATCTCCTTCCAGTTTTACATCTGGCATCAGGTATTCTCCGTGCAGCTGAAAAACTGGAAGATCCCCGCATCGGTTTATGAATCTCCCTGGATGGAAAGCGACCGCCCATGGCAGTATCTGTACACCTTCCTGTGCTTCGGCGGTGCGCTGCTGATATCGGCGCTGATGACCTATCTGTTTGAGCAGCCCATCGCAAAGCATTTCCGAAAAGGCGATAGAAAGAAAAAATAAACTGCGCAGCAAAAAAGACGGAAACAAGCGTTTCCGTCTTTTTGTTATTTACTTTTGGAATGCTTCCACGCCGCGGAGCACTTCGGGCTCGCGCACGTCTCGCACGTCGGTAAACATTTTACGGGTAAGGATGGAGCCGTTGCGGTAATACAGGCAGATAAAGGGGCAATCCTGCCAGAACAGCTTCTGGATATCCTGCAGCGTTTGGCTGTAGGTGTTGAAATCCAGGCTCTTGCGCAGCTTGGTGAAAAGATTGTCCATCTCCTTGGAGTTATAGCGCATATAGTTGGCGGTGTTGCCCGAGATCAGCATGAAGCCCGGATCGGGCGCAGTATCCATATTGAACGCCGCCAGTGCCAGATCGTAGTTGCCCGCCTTGAGACGCGCTTTCACATCGGTAAATTTCAGTGCTTCGATCTTGCACTCCACGCCCACTTCCAGCAGCTTTTCAACAATGCGATTGGCCACCTCCATGCGCACGGAATTTTCCTGCTCCTCATACACATAAAAGCGCAGATGCAGATTGGCCTTTTTGCCGTCGATCACCTTTTCGCGGATGGTGTCTTCGTCGTCGCTGTCAATCCAGCCGCTTTCATCCAGCAGCTCTATGGCTTTCTGCTTGTTGTATTCCTGCAGATTGTCGGCGTCGTTCAAGTACGTCCATGTGCCGGGCACCAGAGGCGTATCGGTACGGGTGACCATGCCGTAATAAACGTTGTCCATCAGGTCTTCCATATTGATCATATAGCGGATGGCCTGACGGACGCGAACTTCCTCCAGCTCGCGGGAGGCGTTGTTGATCATCAGCGTTTCAAGCTGGGTGGTACGGTAGCCGATGTTATAGGAAGAAACGCCGTTTCGATACTGGGCAGCGGTGATGGCGCGGGTCAGAACGGCATCCACGCGGCTGTATTCATAACTGGAGATCAGTTCGCGGTTGGTGCTGTGGAAAGTGACCATGATCTGAGAATAATCGGGCGTATTCTGCCACCAGCCCTGATAGGCGCTGAGCAGCATATAATCCCGGGGAACGAAGATATCCAGATAATACGCGCCTGTACCCACGGGATTGTCCGCCTGCACTTCACTGGCCTTCAGAACGGGAAAATTCATGGCATACAGGAAGGAATACGCCGGTCTTGAAGTGGTTTTGATCACCACCGTCAGGTTATCGCTGGCCTGAATGGAGTTGATAAAATATTTAAGCGTAGAATAACAGCCCTGCCCCTCTTCGGCAAGGCGCAGAATCTCCATGGCGCTGGCCACCACGTCATGAGCCGTCAGCGGCGTGCCGTCATGAAAGGTCACGTCATCCCGCAGATAAAAATACCATGTTTTGCCGTTTTCCGATACCTTGTAGCTCTCCGCAAGGCAAGGCTGAGGCTTGTAATCGTCATCGATATACATCAGCCCTTCATACAACAGATCGGTCAGCGACATGAACTCCCGCTCCAGCGGCTGAAAGGGATTAACGCTTTCGCTGGCCACCGAGATCACGCCTAGATGCAGCGCATCATCCTGCAAATAGGAAGCATACGCCGGCGTCAGAAGGCTTAAAAACAGCACACAAGCGCAGATAAGCGCACATTTACACCTGATCCGGATAGTGATGCTGGAAGTAGATCGCATAGGCATTCATCACCTTTCCCGCATAATACTGCGTATCGTCCATGGGAATATCTTCAAGGCGCAGATTCACGCCGTCGGGCGCGTATTTCATCGCCCACAGTTTCACATTATTGGGGCCTGCATGATAGGCGCAGGCGATGCGGATGGGATCGCCGTTAAAGATCCTGCTTAAATAGCCGATGTACCAGCAGCCGTAGCGGATATTGGTTTCGGCGTCATACATGTCATCCCATGTTGCGCCGTCGTTCAGCTTGCCGCTGACAAAATCGTAGGTGTCTTTCATCACCTGCATCAGCCCGCGGGCGCCCACGTTGCTCTCCGCCAAGGGGTCATAGCTGCTCTCCCGCAGGATGATCGCCGCAATAAAGGCGGGATGCACGTCGTTTTCCGCAGCATATTTTTCAATATAATTCCGATACCTGACGGTATGGCGATCCACCAGGCGCTGATATTCTTCCTGCGCCTGCTGCCGGGATTCATAAAGCCGCTTCATATTGCCATTGGCAACAAGCAGCATCACAACAGCCAGCACAAAAGCCAGCGCCAATACGATCACCGTGCGCACAGGGAATTTCCCCGCAGCCTTTTTCGCCGCACGTTTTTTACGTGTATTCGGCTTTTTATCCTGCTGTACCGGCACCGTATACCGTCCGCTGCGGCGATTGCGCTGCGTTTGGGTGCTTCCGTTCATTTCAGACAAGGCTTGTTCTCCTTTGCAGCTCACGCAGCAATCCGTATATGCGGCGGCGCGTAGCGCGGTAATTTCCCGATGTATTGATCAGATGCGCCGCCTTTTCTTTCTTTTCCGCAGCAGGCATCTGGCTATTGATGCGGTCAAGCGCCTGTGCGCGGGTCAGCTGATCCCGTTTCATCACGCGGCGGATCTGCTCGCTTTGCGACACATACACGCACCAGACTTCATCGCAGTCTTTGTCCATGCCCGTTTCATAGAGCAGCGGCACGTCCCAAAATACAATAGCGGTCTGCGCCTCCTGTGTCAAGCGCTGCATTTTTCCAATCACCAAAGGATGAATGATTTCTTCCAGCTTTCGCCTTTGCGCTTCTTCCCGGAAGACGATCTCCCCCAGTTTTCGGCGGTTGAGCTCGCTCCCGTCAAACACCGTATCCCCAAAGGCCTTACGGATGCTCTCCAGCGCTTCTCCGCCTTTCGCTGTCACGCTGCGGGAAATAGCGTCCGCATCCAGTACGGTAAAGCCCTTTTCCCGCAGGACTTTGGCGACCGTTGATTTGCCGCAGGCGATCCCGCCTGTGAGCCCCACCACATATGGCTTACTTTGTTTCATACCAGCTTCTCCCCGTCTTGACCTCTGCAACGAGGGGCACGTTCAACTGAATTACATTTTCCATACAATTGCGCAGCAGCTCGGCCACAGCCTGCGCTTCCTCTTCAGGCGCTTCGATGATCAGTTCATCGTGCACCTGCAAGATGAGCTTCGCCTTGAAATTCCCCGCTTTCAGCGCCTCATGCACGCGCACCATAGCCAGCTTGATGATATCCGCCGCCGTTCCCTGCACGGGGGTATTCATGGCGGCGCGCTCGCCGAAGGAGCGAACATTGGCATTGGACGCCTTGAGCTCAGGCAGCTTTCTCACGCGGCCGAATACCGTCCGCGCTTCCCCTGCCGCATAACCTTCCGCCACGGCACGGCTCATAAAATTCTTCACGCCGGGATAGGTGGCAAAGTATTTTTCAATAAAATCAGCTGCTTCACGGCGGCTCATGCCCGTATTGCGGGCAAGACCGAAATCGCTGATGCCGTACACCAGGCCGAAATTGACCGCCTTGGCATTGGCGCGCAGCTGGGAAGTGACCTCTTCCATGGGGATGCCCGCCACTTCGGCTGCCGTGCGCGTGTGGATATCCTGTCCTTTTCGGAAAGCGTCCACCATGGCTTCATCGCCGGAAAAATGGGCAAGAATGCGCAGCTCGATCTGGGAATAGTCAGCGTCCACCAATACGCAGCCGGGAGAAGCCACAAAGGCACGGCGAATTTCGCGGCCCATCTGGGTACGCACGGGGATATTCTGCAGATTGGGCTCGGCGCTGGAAATGCGTCCCGTGGCCGTGCCCGTCTGATCAAAGAAGGTATGGATGCGCCCGTCGGACTCGGTCTTGCGGATCAGCGCATCGATATAGGTGCCGTTAAGCTTGGCTACCTGGCGGTATTCCAGAATGCGTTCAATCGCAGGATGATCGCCTTTCAAGCCCTCCAGCGTATCAGCGTCGGTGGAATAGCCCTTGCTGGTCTTTCTGCCCGTACGCAGACCCAGCTTTTCAAACAGCACTTCCCCCAACTGCTTGGGACTGTTGATATTGAATTCCCCTACGCCGCACAGTGCAAAAATTTCCTTGCGCAATTCGTTTTCGCGGTTGGTAAGCGTTTCACCGATCTCGCGCAAAACGTTTTTGTCCACGGGGAAGCCTGTTTTTTCCATATCATAGAGCACCCGCAAAAGCGGCAGCTCGATGTTTTCGTAAAGTTCCGAAACCTTTGCCGCTTCCATATCCGCCCGCTGCTTTTCATACAGCGAAAGAACGCCCGAAGCATCGGCGTCGGCAAAGGCGGAGAGATGATAGCTTTTTTCCTGCGGATTGAGCACGTATGCCGCCAGCATGGTATCAAAAGCAATCCCGGGCAAGGCGTGTCCCTGCTGACTGAGGGTATGCAAAAGACGCTTGCCGTCATGGGTGATCACGCTTTTCTGCCAGATATTCCGGCAGGCGGCCACGGGATCGCCGTCATTCATGCCCGGCAGATCAAACAGCGCCACCTGTCCGCCCAGCTGCCCCTTGATGCGGTCGTTTCCGGCAGCGGCGGAAAGCGTATCCTCGCTCATGTAAACGGCGATCTCCCGCTGATCCTTTACCAGCTTTTCCGCAGTATCCGCCGTGATCTCCTGCCAGTCAGAAAACTCATGCTGCTTTCCTTCGGTCACAGGCGTATCCGCCTTTTCGCCGCCCAGACGCTGGGCAATGGCATTCAGGCCGTATTTGTACAGCGTTTTCACACCTTTTTCAGGGTGATTGGCATCGCATTGGTCATAATGCACGGTAATGGGCGCATCACGGCGGATGGTAGCCAGCCACTTGGAAAAGCGGGCGCTTTCGGCATTATCCCGCACCTTTTCACCCAGTTTTCCCTTGATCTCATCGCCGTGTGCCAGCACGTTCTCCAGGGTTTCATATTGACCCAGCAGCTTGACCGCCGTTTTTTCGCCCACGCCGGGGATGCCGGGAATATTATCCGAGCTGTCGCCCATCAATCCTTTCAGATCGGTGATCTGCGCAGGGGTCACACCCCACAGCTCCTTCACGCGGTCGGGCGTGCATTCTTCAATGTCGGAAATACCCTTGCGGGTGAGCAAAAGCGTCACGTCGTCGCTGACCAGCTGCAATGCGTCTCGGTCGCCCGTGAGCAAAAGCGCGGAAAGATCGCGCTGAGCGCACTGCATGGAAAGGGTACCCAGAATATCATCCGCCTCATAGCCCGTCAGGCTCAATACGCCAAAGCCCATATCCAGCAAAATCTCTTTGATAATGTCAAACTGTCCGCGCAATTCATCCGGAGTTCTGGCGCGGCCCGCCTTATACTCGGCGTACTCCGTATGACGGAAGGTGGGCGCGTGCTCGTCAAAAGCCACCGCCACATAGCGCGGCGCGCGCTCGCGGATGCAGCGCAGAAGCATATTCAAAAAACCGTGCACGGCATTGGTGTACACACCGCCGAAATCCATCAGCGGCAGCGCATGAAAGGCGCGATGCATCAGGCTGTTTCCGTCAACGATCAAGAAAGTGTCACGCATCCAAAATCCCTCCTAATATCATATTGTATCACAAAACAAACGAATATACAAAGGAAACCTTGCACATACTACCCTCGGAGGATTGTAAAACCTATGATCTCATGGCTTGAAAAGCGGGGCAGTGTAATACTGATCGTCATTTGTGCGCTGGTGGTTCTCTTTTCGGCGCTGTATACGCGGCAGGATGACCTGAAGCGTGCGGCTGCCAAAAACGCCGCAGCTGACAAAAGCGACACCCTTAAAAACGTCCCTTTGTTTTGTGCGCCCGTCGCTTCTGTACCTGTACAGGCCTACCGCGGCGTATTCAAAAGCGAAAGCGGATTGTGGCAGCTTGACCCCTATGTGCGTTACACCGTTAAAAAGGGCGATCAAATTCTTTCTCCCTGCGGCGGGATCATTGCTTCCGCAGATAAGCAGCACGTCGTCATCCGCGCTGAGGACGATCTCGTTTTTGCGTTAACAGGAAGCTTTGATCCCTTCCCGCAAAGCGGCAGCACCGTCTCCGCCGGCACGGAAATTGCCGTATGCGCTTCTTCGGGCGTTTTGCTTTTCAGCCTTACAAAAGACGGAAATACCCTGGATCCCCTTTCCTATCTCACTCCCCGGGAGGTATTTTGAATGTGCGGCATCATGGGCTATATCGGCAGCGGCAATGCGCAGGATATTCTTTTGAAGGGACTTGAAACGCTTAGCTATCGCGGCTACGACAGCGCAGGCATCGCCATCCAGCAGGAGGGCGCGCTGCACGTCGTAAAGACTCGCGGGCAGATCGATGATCTGCGAAAAAAATGCGCCGCATCACAGCTTTCGGGAACGCTGGGTATTGGACATACCCGCTGGGCGACCCACGGCGAAGCGAATGATTTGAATGCTCATCCGCACACTGACGGACGCGGACGCATTGCCATCGTCCATAACGGCATCATCGAAAACCACCTGCAGCTGCGCAATATGCTCACTGAGCGGGGATATACCTTCGTATCGGATACCGATACCGAATGCGCCGCCCATCTTCTGCATTTTCTCTATGACGGCGATCTTTTGCGATCCCTGCTTTTGACCGCCCGATATCTGACAGGCAGCTACGCCATTGCCGCCGTGTGCGCAGACGATCCCTCAGCGCTGTACTGCATCCGCTCCGGCAGTCCCCTTGTTTTGGGAACGTGCTCCGGCGAAGCCTTTCTATCATCGGACATCCCCGCGCTTTTGCCCTATACCCGGGACGTCACCGTTCCCGAAGACGGAGAAACCGCCGTTCTCCGGCGCACGGGCATTCAGATATACAATGCCAAAGGCCGGCCGCGCAAAAGCACTTCCTTTCACGTATCGTGGGACGTTCAAAGCGCCGAAAAGGGTGATTATCCCCACTATATGCTCAAGGAGATCCATCAGCAGCCCCAAGTGCTTGCCTCCCCGCCCGTCACGTCCCATAAGACGCTTAACTCCCCGCAGCAAGCGCTGCTGCTGGGCTGCGGAACGGCCTATCACGCCTGTTTGCTGGGCGCCTATTATATCGAACGGCTCAGCGGCATCCCTGCGCATCCCGAAATTGCCAGCGAATATGCCAGCCGCATCGCTTTCCCCTACAAAAACTGCGCATGCATTGCCGTGAGCCAAAGCGGCGAAACCGCAGATACCCTTTCCGCCGCCCACACAGCCGTAAACCGGGGAGCGAACCTGATCGCGCTGACCAACACGCTGGGATCCTCACTTTCCCGCATGGCATCGGCTGCACTGGTCACCCCCGCAGGCCCCGAACTGGCCGTTGCCAGCACAAAGGCGTATACGTCCCAGGCGCTGGCTCTTTTGCACCTGGCACGAAGCTGGGGAGCGCAGCTTGGGAAAGAGGAAGATCCGCTGTTTGAAGAACATTTGCAGCATTTACCCGCTTGGGCAAATGAAGCACTGAAAACCGAAAAGCTGCTGAAGGCATACATCGATCCCCGTGCAGACAAGCCGCTTTTCTTCTTCATCGGCCGCGGCGCGGATGCCGTGACCGCCAAGGAAGCGGCCCTCAAATTCAAGGAGATCACTTACATCCCATCCGAGGCGTATCCCGCGGGGGAGCTGAAGCATGGCGCCATTGCGCTGATCCACCCCGGCATGCCTGTGATTGCCGTCTGCACGCAGCCGCAGTGGGTGCACAAAACGCTGATCAATCTCTCCGAATGCCGTGCCCGCGGCGCTGAGTGCGTATGCTTCTGTCTTCCGCACATGGAAAAAGAGGCACGGGAGGCGGCGGACTTTGTTTTCACACTGCCCGATATGCCGCCGCTGCTTGCGCCCATCATCTCCATCATTCCGCTGCAGTTGCTGGCCTACTATGCCGCCTGCAAACGTGGGCTTAATGTGGACAAGCCGCGGAATCTGGCAAAATCGGTGACGGTGGAGTAGGCATGGGGAGGAGAACGCTTCTTTTTGAAAGGAGAACGTTTCTCTTTTGAGTCAAAAGAGAAAGCGGGCAGTGCCCGCTCCCTGTGCCGATCATATTGTGTGCAGGCACAGTCCATCCCACGTGGACAAACTTGGATGCAGGGGTAACGCCGCTACGGCGGCTACACCTCATCAGTCGCCTTAGCAGGCGACAGCTTCCCCTCAAGGGGAAGGTGGCGAGTGGAACGAGCCGGATGAGGTGTAGTCCTCCGCAGAGGACGTAACTCTTCCCCCGCGGGCGACAGCACTCAATCACACGGCAGGCCGATGGCGCAGCCATCGTGTCCGTGTAACGGACAAAAAAAGAGAGGAAAGACCGTTGGGCAAGCTTGCTTGCACGTACGGGCTTAACTCTCTTTTTGTATTGCCTGCCGTAACATTTACGCAGACCAAAGATTGGTTTTCGGGAGGGTTATAGGGAGGGGCTTTGGCCTTCCAAAGCCGCCTCCCTATCGTTTCCCCCATCAATTCGTACCGTCCGTTACCTTTACCCCGGCCAGCTTTCCGCCCACATTCCAGTGGATGATCTGCCATTCGCCGGTCTTGCGGTTCAGCCGCAGCACGCACACGCCGCAGTTGCTCACCAGCAGCGGGAAGCCGCCTAAAGGCTGATGGAGCAAGCCCGCCGCGATGCCGCGCATCAATCCGCCGTGGCTGACGGCAGCCACGCACTTCACATCCTCGGGCAGCTGTTCCATTTGCTTAAGGAAGGCTGCGCCGCGGGCGATGGCATGCTCGGCGTTTTCGCCGCCTACCAGATCAAACGCCCACGTTGCGCGGACGCGGTCATACAGTTCGCCGTACTCCTTGGCGCAAGCAGCATGGCTCTTTCCTGCCAGATCGCCGGAATTGATCTCCCGCAGCAATTCACAATACTCCCGCGTTTGCTCCTTGCCAAAGGCATTGTCAAAGGTCTGCACCGTGCGGTAAATATCGCTGCAATAAAAGCGATCAAAGGGAATATCCCGCAGCAGTTTGCCTACCGCCTTCGCCTGAGAAACACCAAGCTCTGTCAGCGGAACGGGCAGCCAGCCGGCATGAGCTTTATCTCTGTTGGTCACGGATTCGCCGTGACGGATAAGATACAGATCCATTATACCACCTCAAAATTGAACAGATGGGCCACAGAGCTGCCGTAATCTTCCACCTTCAGTTCGCTCTGATACGTGCTAAGCGGCACAAAGCGCACAGCCTTGGCCGTGATATCCAGCTTTTCGCGGATGAAGCGCTGATGGTTGTCCGCCTTTTCGTAAACCACGCTCCAGGCGCCGTTTTCATCCTGCGCTTCGATCTTGAAATGCTTGATCAGGCACTTGGGGAAGCCGAAGGTGGTGTTATTGTGGCTGGCAGCAAAGAACAGCACGCTGCTGGTATGCAGACCGTCGGGATTGCCGTCGGTGAATTCACGGTTCAGGTCGCTGTCCAATACCAGACGGAAGCCGTTTATGTGCGTCATTTCATCAAAGGTATAGGTAACAGCCTTGTTGGTTTTGCCGAAATAGCCGTTATCTTTGCCCCAGATGCGGCGGTCAAGGCCGTTGATCAGATCGGAGCAATCGCCATAGTCGGCGGTGAGCTTGGCCTTGAGGGCCAGGGGCGAGATCTTGCGGCGGAAGCCGGGCAGGAAGCAATCGTCTTCCATCAGCTGATCCTGAATTTCAGTGATCTTCTGCTGACCGGCCTGACGGGGCGTAAGGCCATGCTTTACGGCGATGGCAGCGGCGGTACCAACCGCCTGACCGATCACGCCGATGGTGCCCATCACGCGGGTGGAGCTGAAGGCCACATGGGAAGCGGAAATATTGCGGCCCGCGAACATGAGATTGCCGATGTTTTTAGAATACAGGCTGCGGTAGGGAATGCCGTAGGGCTCGCTCAGACGGCGCTTTTGCAGATGCTTGCCGCCTTTGGCGTCCATGTAGAAGCCGCCGGGCAGATGGTTATCGATCTGCCAGCCGCCGTAGGCCACGGTATCCTCAAACACGGGGCAGTTTTCCACGTCGTGCTGCGTCATGATATAATCGCCCACATAGCGGCGGCTCTCACGCTTGCCGGGCAGGAAGCCGATCCATTCAAGCTCCCAGTTCTCCGCGCCGTGGTCGCCGTGATTCTTGATATGATCCCACACGCCGAAAGCGATCTTCAGCAGCTCGTCGCGCACTTCTTCGGTATCGTCGATGCTGTTTTGCATACCGCCCAGCTCGATCCAGTAGAAATTGGTGTTCATGGCATACAGATCGTGGGGCTTGTTGTTCATGGCGTCGTCATCGGGGAACTTGTGCGCCCAGGCAGGAGGCGTGTAGCTGACGGGATGATCGGTTTCGCGGCACTGGATCATCAGGCTCATGCCCATGGTATGATTGTCCGCTGCTTCCAGACCGAATTCCTCGTTGAACTCGGTTTTGGCTTCGCGGCCTACCTTGTATTCGGCGCCGGTCAGGGGCGCGAGGATGCTGTCACCCGAGGCATCGACAAAGATCTTTGCTTCGACTTCGTGCCACAGATAGGTGGTCAGCTGGAAGCCTCGGATCAGCTTGATATCGCTGCCATCCATTTCGGCGTCGCAGCAGGAGCAGTTGAGCAAAAGCTCAATGTTCTCTTCAAAGCGCACCATTTCGTACAGCAGCGCATCCCACGTGGTAAAGTTGCGGGTGGGGTTGCGGTGCATATTTTCCAGCATCAATTCTTCCATGATGCCCGTTTCCTGCAGATCGCGCACACGGGTGCCGGCGCCGGAGATCCACATACGAATCTCGCTGGAGCAGTTGCCGCCCAGCACGGGACGATCCTGCATCAAAACGACCTTTGCGCCCTGGCGCGCCGCAGAAATAGCCGTGAACATGCCGCCGATGCCGCCGCCCACAACGCAGATATCCGCCTGATGACGGATGGTTTTCAGCTTGGTATTGAACATTTTTCTTTCCTCCTGTATATGCAGTACTTATTCTTCAAACAACAGTTTCTCAAGCTCTGCCATGGTGGCGGCGCGATAGGTAGCCTTGCTCTTTTCCTGCCAGCGATGGCCGTACAGCGCGCCCACCATGCCGTATTCCACGGCCCCGTCCACGTCGGTCACGGGATTATCTCCCACCATCAGCGTACGGCTCAGATCGGTTTCCCCCGAATGCTTGAAAATGTAGTCAAAATACTTGGCGCTGGGCTTCATGGCACCCACCTCGTCAGCGGCAAATTTGCCGGTGAGATATTTGGCAAGCCCCGCATTGGCCACGCGGCCGTTCATCACTTCGCCGATGCCATTGGAGGCGGTAAACACCCGAACGCCCGCTTCCTGAAGCCGCTTGAGCAGATGCTCTGCTCCCACGGTGGCATCATAAGCATGAGCCAGCTGATCCAGGAACCACGGCGCCACTTCCTCCGCACTTTTGTGGAAGGGATGAATCTTGAACAGCCGTTCAAAGCGCATCACATACAGTCTTTCCCTTGTGATCTCGCCGCGATCAAGATATACCCACAGCTGCCTGTTGATCTCGCGGTACTCATCCCCCACGTCATCCCCTACAATCTGCCCCTGTTGGGCGTAGAGCTCGCGGATAATGCGCCGCTCGGATGTGGGCGTGTCCATCAAACAGTAATCAATATCAAAAAAGATGGTGGAAAACTTCATTTGCATTTGCCTCCGGCAATAGATAAACATCTATTTTATTATATTTTTTCTTTGCCGCTTTCGTCCTTGCGTTTTGTGACTGAATGTATGTTTTTTTACGTCACAATATGCAAAAAAATCGTGCCCTGCAACCTTGTATTTGCAGAGCACGACTATTTTAACGGATCAGCGCAGATCCTTCATCCTTCTTTTGAGCACTTCGTCGGAGGCAACGCTGTAACCGAAAAAGCCCATGGCCTCGCCCAGCGCATAATAGGTGCCGTGGCTGTACGCCGTCAGTTCGGCGCGGCGAAGGTCGATCTTGCCGTTTTCATCCATGATCTCAGGCGCAACGCCCATGCCCACGATACGGGCAACAAAAGCATCATGGGAGCCCAGCTCAAGCACGTGCTCCACCTTGCAGGCCAGATACAGCGGACTTTCGCCGATGGCAGGCGTATACTGCATTTCGGGCACATCCACAGCCGTCAGGCCGCAGGCAGAAAACTTATCCACGTCACGACCCGATTTAACGCCGCAGAAATCGCAGGCTTTCAGTTGATTTCTGCCCACGAGATTGATGACAAACTCTCCGCTCTCGCGGATGATATGATGGGAATGGCGTTCCTTGCGCACCGATATCGATACCATAGGCGGCTGGCTGCACACCGTTCCCGCCCATGCGATGGTGATGATGTTGGGTTTCTCGCCCTCCGACGCACAACTGACCATCACTGCGGGAACGGGGCAAAGCAGCGTGCCGGGCTTTAACAGTTCAAAGGCCATGGGACATTCCTCCTTACAGGGTATCCTATGAAAAATGCGGGACGGTCATGCGCCGCCCCGCATCAAAGACAACATTATTCCACCATACCGAAATTGCTCAGCGGCCAGACCACCATCTGCACATGACCCACGATCATATCCGAGGAGATGGGGCCCACGGAGCGGGAGTCATTGGAGTTGCCGCGGTTGTCGCCCACTACAAAGTACTGATCGGCGCCCAGCGTGAAGGGCCCCATGTTTTCGTGGGACTTGATCTGCATGTCGATATGGGATTCGTCCACCATTTCATCGTTGATGTAGAACACGCCGTCACGGATCTCCACTTTGTCGCCGGGCAGCGCTACAAGGCGCTTGACAAACAGCGTGTGGTTGGTCAGCGTCACTTCAAACGAACCGCCCAGAGAGAAGTTGGTTTGGGTATTGCGGTTGGGATAACGGCAGATGATGACGTCGCCGCGCTGGTAATTGCCGTTCCAGTATTCGGGCTTGGTAACCAGCAC
>JAFYVB010000015.1 GCA_017549335.1 Clostridia bacterium
CTTTATTTCCTGTATCGTTTTCAAGGTCCCTGCTCTCTCGTTCGGCCCCTCTCAGGGGGGCTTCTCTCGAGCGCTTGACTATAATAACACAATCATTCCCCTTTGTCAACACCTTTTTTTAAACTTTTTTCACTTTTTTTCGCATTTTTTCATCTTACATACTTATTCATCCAACCTATATATAATCGTTCGGATTTTCTTGTATCAGCATCCATAATTCTCCACCCCTTCGTTCGTGTTTTCCTTGTTTTGCACACTCCTCCTCCCCTTTTTCTTTTTCACTTTTTTCGAATTTCCCCTGTTTTTTCGAGGGGATGCGATATTTTTTCAAAAATGATTTGTCTGATAACAGAAAAAATACCCGACGGTTTTCCGCCGGGCTTCGTTGTTGTTTATCGTTTATAATCAGTTGTTTCCGCAGGAAGTGCAGCCGCAGCGTCCGCAGCAGCCGCGCGCAGTGCCCGTATTGCTCGCGGCATTGCCCGTCGTTTCGTTACAAAGATTCATGGAAGGGAACAGCGGCAGGCTGAAGAATTCGTCGCACACATTATCGGCGAACTCCTCGCAGGGAGGAATGGCGCAATAACCGTAGGAGGGCACCAGAATTTCTACCTGCGCCAGTACCTTAAGAATGATGGACACGCAGATCGTCAGGTTGAAAACATTGTTGCCGCGATAGCAGCCCGATACGCAGATGGCACTGGCAAGACCCTCCAGCGTATACGGCACAATGGAATCGTCAGGCACGCTCAGGAGCACATCCTTATTGACGCGCACAACGCCGCGGCCGATGTATTCAACGCAGCGGGAGTCAACGAAGAGCACTTCGATGGGGATCTCGATATAGCCGCGCACACGGGCAAAGCAAGGACGGTCGCACAGTCGTTCGACACTCAGGTTGGAGATATCGATGTTTGCCGTGCTGGATCGGCAGCTTTCAAAGGTAAAAGGCTCCACGGGAGCGGTGGGGGCAGGAACATTCTGCGCATTGGCAGGGCATCCGCAATCGTTTACCACCTGCGCATAGCCGGTGATCATTACGCTGACGTTGTCCAGCTGCTCCTGCTGCAGACAGCTGTCGTATACGCGCTGCACCTGAATGCAGATTCTCTCGTTCAGCCCGTCGAGCGCGCTGCCCGCGATCTCACCGGGGCTGTTTACGGGATTGGCATTTTTATAAGAATAGAAAGACATATCCGCGCCTCCTTCTTTGCGGCTGCTCCGGCAGCCTTCATCCCCATGCTATGCCCGGGAGCAAAAAGTGTGCGGAACAGAAAAAACGCCCGCGTGATCGCAGGCATTTTTTCATTCTTTTTTCAGCGTCGCCCGATAGATATGAGAACCATTTTCATTGAAAGCAATATACCAGTCGTTGCCGATGCGGAACAGGCTTTCTATTTCTTTACGGGATTGCACACGGATGCGGTTTATGAAA
Source organism: Clostridia bacterium (assembly GCA_017549335.1). Classification (GTDB taxonomy): domain Bacteria; phylum Bacillota; class Clostridia; order Christensenellales; family Aristaeellaceae; genus SFMI01. Next base: position 1,436 of record JAFYVB010000015.1, read on the forward strand.
TTTCCTTCCCAATCGTATACCATGATTATGTTTTCCTTGGCGTCGTCGGTATTCTGGGGGAAATAAATATAGTTTTCATCGCATTCGCAGCCCTGCTTGACCAGCGAGGTATTGATCCCCTTGAACCGCTGTATCTTTTTAAAATCCTTGTCAAGAATCACAAAGTCATAGGAGCCGCTGATACCGATAATATACTGATCCCGCGAAGGCTCATACGCCATGCAGTAAATCTGATAGGGCATGGTCTTTGCACCGAGGATCTCCAGCGTTTTAGGATCCACAAAGCTTACGCGGGTGTATCTGGGTTTGTTATGCACCACAAGCAGCTGACCGAGTTTGGGATTGTAGGTCATGTCGTTTCCGTGATCCAGATCAAGACCGTACCGGATATCGGCCACCGACCAATCCTTCATATCAAGCTTCCAGATCGAGCAGCGCTTTATTTTTTGATTTTCAAGGATAGCATAAGCATATTCCCCATCCGATGCAAAGCCCTGCTGCACATGATAATGCCGCAGCTCCCTGGTAAAAGGCGGGTATAAACGCGCAACGCGCCGGAGCGTCATAACAAAAGCGTCCGTCGTATTTAAATTTTCCTCCGTCCGTTCCCCCGCAAAACAAGCAGTGGGAATCAGCAAAGCAAATATGCACAAAGCAGAAATCAGCTTTTTCATTTTATCTCCGTCCCCCAGCAAGGGAAAACAGCCCGTTTGCACGAGCTGCCCTTATTTTACAAAATGGCCGTATCGTTGATATTCATGCGGAACGTAAGGCCCAGCTTTTCGCAGGCGCGCCGGCAAAGCTGCATACGCGAAAGGAACGCTTCAAAGAACTCCATCACCGAGCTGTAACGGGTATCGATACCGATGTTCAGCCACAGTTCTTTTTTGTCCCTGTCCACCGTCACCTGCGTTCTGACAGCGGAATAATTGACGCGGTCATGCATATCAAAGGTATTTTCATCAACCGAGCCATCCTCTTCTCTACGCACGCGGGTACGGCGAACGTCCGCCTTATCGGCAATGATCAGCGCCGCCGCGATGGGCGTTACAGGCTCGGCCACCGATTCGTCATGGTGCCCGACAGCCGTCACCACCGCCGCAACGTCGGAATAATCAAATCCCAGGCGCACGAGGATCTGCTGCGCCATCAGCGCACCCGACTGGGCATGATCCTTGCGGTTGACCAGATTTCCGATATCATGCAGCCATGCCGCAATCTGCGCCAGTTCCACTTCATGGGCAGAATACCCCAGCGTTTCCAGGATCTTTCCGGCCACCGAAGCCACGCGCCCCACATGAGCAAAGGAATGCTCCGTATAGCCGATGGCTTCCACAATTTCGTCAGCCGCCGTGATATATGCCATGGCCTCCGGATCGTTTCTTACTTTTTCAAAAGCTTGTCCGTTCATTTTTCTCCTTAATTATAAACAGCAGTCACCGTAACGGGAATTCCCCAAATGTAATAGGTGATATAGAAAGAGCGCGTCACGATATGATTGTCCTGATTCTGTTTGCTGGTGATCAGCACCGTCCACACGTCCCGTTCGCTTCCCGAAGGGATCACGGTATTGGCATTGATCCCCTCAGTATTGGTGGTGGAATAGGAAAGCACGTCGCCGTTGACAGGCACCGTCTGCACCTCCACCATTTCGGCGTCGATCAAACCCTTGTTGCGCAGGCGCAGCGTATATACGAAATAACTGTAATCCGCCGCCGTTCCGGGGATGCTTTGGGTATATGCCGTGCCGCAGACGGCGCCGTTATCCACCGCGCTTTGCCAGGAAGCAAAATCCTCTGCCTGCTGAGTGGCGGGATACGCCTCCAGCGAGATCTCGGCTACCTCCAGGCGGATATTGACATAGGCATATACGCCCAGCGCCGCTGCCAGCAGCACCAGCACCACGGTAAATACTGCTATATATTTCATCATCAGTTCTCCATACGCGAAAGGATTTCATTCATCTGCTGGATCATTTCAGCATCCTTCAGACGGAATTTGATTTCCACGCGGCGGGAACGCTGCTGATCCTCCCGACCGTTCACATAGATGGGATCGGAATAGCTGCGGCCCGTGGCCGTGATAATATCCTTCAGTTTCGTTTTCTGTTGACCGGTCAGCGTCTTCATATCAAGACAGTACATGACCACATTCAGCGCGCGCTCCTGCGAAAGCTCCAGATTGCGCGCATAGGTGCCGGTGGAGTCGGTATGTCCTTCAATGATGATCTCCGCTACGTAGTCCTTATATTCGTCCCGCATCAGAACGCCCAGATATACGGGCATCAGGCGGTTGAGCTGTGCGTAGCCTTCGTCGGAAAGCTTACTGCTGTTCACCTCAAACATGAGCGTGCTGTCCAGCACGATATCGCCGGTGTTTTCATCTACCTTGGCGGAAATGCGCGCAGCCGACAGCGCCTGGCTCAGCTCACGCACGATTTTGGTGCGCACGCCCAGCATATCAGCCAGCTGCAGCTGGTAACCCTCCAGCTCTTCTTCCTTGGCAGCCAGCACGATCTGCAGCGCCGCCACTTTGTTCTGCTGATCCGCCAGATCGGATTCCTTGAGATTGATCTGCACCAGCAAATCGTTATTCTGCGCTTCCTGCTCATTGAGCTTGAGCTGCGCAGCAAAAAGCTCGGCTTCCTGCGCATCCAACTGGATCTGGATCGCCGCCAGCTCTTCTTCCTTGCCCATCAGCGTCACGCGGGTAGTTTCAAGATCGCTTTCCTTTTGTGCAAGAGTGATCTGCGCCGCATCCAGCGCCGCCTGCTGTTCTCCCAGCTCCTTTGTTTTGGTCTCCAGCAAATTATAATACTGATAAATACACAAACAAATGGCCATGATGAACACCAGCAGCAGCGAAGCCATCATATCCGAATAGGAGATCCAGTACGCGCCGTTATCCATACTTCTGCGTCCGCGGCCCGTGCCTTTCCGTGTTCTCATATCAGCCCTCCTGCGCGTCGGCAGCTCCCCTGGACTGTTCCACAGCCGCCGTCATATCGGCAAGCGCACGCTGCATACGCGACAGCGCCGTAATCAGGCCGTCCGTGCTTTCATTGAGGGCGTCCTGACGGATCCCGTACTGGGTGTTGACCGATTTTGCGGTCTTTTCGATGTTTTCCAGTCTGCCGTCAAGCAGCGACACGACCCCATGCATATTCTCTTCAAACATACCCATGCTGCGGGAGAGACCCTTGACGATGTTTTCCACAAAGGCGGTATAGCTTTCGGAAAGCTGCTTTCCGCCTTCGCGCATGGCAGACGCCACGTCGCGGGAGTTGGCAGCCGCCACGTCAGCCTGTTCGTGCACAGCCTCCAGCACCCGACCGCTCCACTGCGCATAATCCTGCATACTGGCCTGCAGATTATCATGGCCCGAGCGCAGGGACGCCAGGTACTGCCCCTGCTCGTCCATGGAATCGTGCATCGCTTCCAGCAGCATCTGCGTGCTGCTCGTAAACGCTTCATGCTCTTCGCGCACGGAGCCCACTTCGCCCGCATAGGCTTCCAGCCGCTCCATTACCTGCTGCATTACGCCGCCCATATTCTGCAGATGCTGCATAATGGCGCCGGCTGCGTCAAGGGAGGTATTGAGGGCATTGAAATCCACCTGCTGCGACTGATTGATGGCCGTAAGCGTCTGTCCCAGCTGAGAAAGCTGACCGTCCAGCGTATCGCTCATTTTATTGATAAAAGTACCCACAATACGGTCCAGACCCTCGATCTGCGTCTGGGTTTCACCCACAATGAACTGATTCATGGACTGTACCATCGGCACCATCGTGCGCTCCAGCGCGCCCGCAACGCCGTCGCCCATGCGGGAAGAAAGCTCATTTACGGCATGGCGCATAAAGGCCGCCTGATCTTCCTGCTGGCAGATCGCCTGCACATTGTCATTGAGCGGCTGCTGCATTACAAATTCGGTAAACGCCTCATGGAAATCATCAATGGCGCGCTGGGTGGAACCCACAGACGCGCGGTTGATGATATTGAAAGCAAGGGAGCAGGAAACGCCGGCGATGGAAGTGCCAAAGGCAAAGCTCATGCCCTTGATCATATCCGAAATACTAGACATGGTCTTTTCCGCACTGGAAAGATCCAGCGCACTCAGACCGCGGACAAGACCGATAAACGTACCCAGAATACCCAGGGACGTCAGGATACCCGGGATCACCTCCGCCAGCTGCGTATGACCGTTTTCGTCAATAACGGTATCGTCGTTGATGTAGTCCACCACGTCACAGTTGATGCCGCGGCTGTCCAGCTGCTCGGCGTTGACGAGGAATCTGCGCCATGCATTCTGCAAAGCGCGGCCAAGGAACATGGTATCCTGCCAGATGGGGCGGGTCCCTTCCTTGATCGTCATCATTTCCAGCTGGCGAACGCCCCTTCTTAAATGGCGGGCGCACGAACGCGTGGGCATGACACACTTGATCAAGCCCGTCAGCGTCACCACCGCAATCGCGATATAAATGGTAACGTCCACCAGACTTGCCGTAAAATTCGCCATCAATTCCGTCAGCATATAGGTATCCTCCTGTTTTATCACTTCTATTTTAATGGATAACCGCCAAAATTGCAACGAATTTGTTACATTTCAAAACATTTTCTTGACTATTTTGTGTACATTTTCTTCCATTGACAAACAATACCTGTTTGTGATGTAATATAGAGTAGGTTTCTACTATATAAAATGGAGGTAGAGCAGTTGATTAAGGTAGATGATTTTGTAAAAGCGCTCTCACTGGATACACTGTGCCCTTCTTCCAGGACAGTCTGGCAGATCGAAAATGCCGACCTGAACCGTCCCGGACTGCAGCTTGCGGGCCATTACGATTATTTTTCCCGGAAATGTCCGCAGGTATTGGGCAACACCGAAATGAGCTATCTCAACTCGCTTACTCCCGAAGTGCGCTATGAGCGTCTGAAAAAGTTTTTCAGCTACGATATGCCCTGCGTGATCATCTGCCGCGGTCTTGAACCGGTGGCTGAGCTGATCCCCCTGGCAAAGGAGCATGACATTCCCGTGTTCCGCACCGACGCCATCACCGCCCGTTTCTTTGTTAACGGCATCATCTATATGCGTCAGGCGCTGGCGCCCCGCGCCACGCTCCACGGCGTACTGCTGGACGTTCACGGCATCGGCGTTCTTATCACCGGCCGCAGCAGCGTGGGCAAGAGCGAAGCGGCGCTGGAGCTGATCAAGCGCGGTCATCAGTTGGTGGCGGACGACGTGGTGGATATCTGCAAGGTTTCCGACGATCAGCTGGTGGGCGAATCCCCCGAAATGGTGCGCCACCTGATGGAGATCCGCGGCATCGGCATCATCGATATCAAGGCCATGTACGGCATCGGCTCCGTGCTTCCCCATAAAAAGATCCAGCTGGTCATCCATCTCGAAAAATGGGATGAAACCAAAGAATACGACCGCTACGGTCTGACGGACGAATACACCGAGATCATGGGCGTCAAGCTTCCCCAGCTGATCCTGCCCGTGAAGCCCGGCCGCAATCTGGCTATCATCATCGAGGTGGCTGCCCGTAATTTCGGTCTCAAGCGCCTTGGTTATTCCGCAGCCGAAGAGCTCAACCGCCGCACCAACGAAATGATGCAGCGTCACATGAACGGAGGAAACTGAAATGTATTACATCGGCGTTGATCTGGGCGGCACCCACATGGCCGTGGGCGTGGTAGATGCCGGCGGTACCATTATCGCCAAGGCTGAAACTCCCACTCTCCCCCAGCGCCCCTATCAGGAGCTGGTAGCCGACATGGTCAAGTGCATGTACACCGCCATGGAAAAAGCAAACGTCAAGGAAGATGAGATCGCCTCTGTGGGCATCGGCATCCCCGGCGTGGCCGACCGCAACGGCGTGGTGGTCTTCTGCACCAACCTGGGCTGGCACGACATTCCCCTGCGGGAAGAAATTCAAAAGCATATCAACAAGCCTGTTTTCATCGATAACGACGCCAACGTTGCCGGCTGGGCAGAATACGCCGCCGGCGTCAGCCGCAATACCGACACCAGCGTTTTTCTGACGCTGGGCACAGGCGTGGGCGCAGGCATTATCATCAACGGTAAACTGTGGGCCGGTCGCCACAACGTTGCGGCGGAATACGGTCACATCATCATCAACGCCGACAACGGCGAAAAGTGCACCTGCGGAAAAACCGGCTGCACCGAGCGTTACTGCTCCGCCACCGCCATCATCCGCATGGGACGCGAAGCCTGCGAAAAAAACCCCGATTGCCTGCTGATGCAGCGCTGCGGCGGCGATGTGAATAAACTCAATGCCAAACACGTCATTGATGCAGCGAAGGAAGGTGATGCGATCGCGACGGGCGTATTCAATCGCTATGCGGAATACCTGACCATCGCTGTGAATAACGTGATTTCCTTCCTCGACCCCGACATGATCGTTCTGGGCGGCGGCGTCAGCCACGCAGGCGAGTTCCTGCTGAATGCCGTTCGCGAGCGTCTGCCCAAGTACCACATGTTCAAGACTCTCCCCTACGCAGAGCTTCGTCAGGCCAAGCTCGGCAACGACGCCGGCTTCATCGGCGCCGCGCTGCTGGGCATCAATCAATAAATTTTATCAACTGAAAGAAGGATTTCCCCATGGAAAAGTATTTGATCCGCGATCTGTACCGCGCCACGCCCGCTGACGGCGCAAAGATCACCGTATCCGGCTGGGTGCGCACCGTGCGCGACAGCAAAGCCTTTGCCTTTATTGAAATGAACGACGGCACCTTCTTTAAAAATCTGCAGATCGTTCTGGACGAGTCCGTGCCCGATTTCCGCGAGGTCGTCAAGGTGACCCTCGGCTCCTCCATCGAGGTGACCGGCACGCTCAAGCTCACCCCCGAAATGAAGCAGCCCTTTGAACTGAAGGCCGATACCGTCAAGATCGTTGGCATGGCTGCCCTTGACTATCCCCTGCAGAAGAAGCGCCACACCGTGGAATACCTGCGCACCCAGGCCCATCTGCGTCCCCGCACCAACCTGTTCTCCGCCGTTTTCCGCATCCGCTCGGTGGCGGCGCAGAGCATCCACCGTTTCTTCGCCGATCAGGGCTTCGTATATGTGCATACTCCCCTGATCACCGCCAGCGACTGCGAGGGCGCCGGTGAAATGTTCCGCGTGACCACGCTGGACATCGACAATCCTCCCCGTGATGACAAGGGCAACGTGCTGCACAGCGAAGATTTCTTCGGCAAGCCCGCCAACCTGACCGTTTCCGGTCAGCTCAACGGCGAAGCCTACTGCATGGCCTTCCGCAACATCTACACCTTCGGCCCCACCTTCCGCGCAGAGAAGAGCTACACCCAGCGCCATGCCGCGTAATTCTGGATGATCGAGCCCGAGATCGCCTTTGCCGATCTGAACGACGATATGGAGCTGGCCGAAGCCATGGTGCGCTACGTCATCGCTGACGTGATGGATCGCTGCCCCGAAGAGCTGGAATTCCTCAACAACTTCGTGGACAAGGGCCTCATCGAGCGCCTCACCCATGTGCGCGACAGCGACTTCGCCCGCGTTTCCTATACCGAAGCCATTGAGATCCTCAAAAACTCCGGTGTGGAATTCGAATACGGCGCCTACTGGGGCATGGATATGCAGACCGAGCATGAGCGCTATCTGGCTGAAAAGCACTTTGGCCGTCCCGTTTGCGTATACAACTATCCCAAGGAGATCAAGGCCTTCTATATGCGTCAGAACGACGACGGCAAAACTGTTGCCGCTGTGGACGTGCTGGTGCCCGGCATTGGCGAACTGATCGGCGGCAGCCAGCGCGAGGATCGTCTGGATGTGCTGGAAGCGCGTCTGGACGAGCTGGGGCTTGACAAGGAAGCCTATTGGTGGTATTTGGAGCTGCGCAAGTACGGCTCCACTCCCCACGCCGGCTTCGGTCTGGGCTTCGAGCGCCTGATCATGTACCTCACGGGCGTGAGCAACATCCGCGACGTACTGCCCTTCCCCCGCACCACCGGCAGCGCGGAATTCTGATTCAATCACCAAGCACCGCATCACAGCGGTGCTTTTTTTGTGCCCGATTATTCTCTTTTCCCCCATTTTATGGTATACTGCAAGCATTGAACGATTATTGGGAGGTACATCCATGCATCTTGATATCGGCGCATACTGCAGCAAAGAGATTCGCTGCACCTGCGGACGCACACATTTTTGCAATCTCGGCGAAGTTGTTGTGGAAAACGGCGCGCTGCGTCACCTTCCCCGCCTGATGAAAAACTATCACCGCATTTTGCTGGTGGCTGATCAAAACACCTACGCCGCCTGCGGAAAGCAGGTGCAGGAAATCCTGAACGGGAAAATTGCAGATACCCTTATTTTTACCTGCGAAGGCTATCTGGTGCCCGATGAGCAGGCCGTAGCCGAAGCCGAAAAGCATCTTGACGGCATTGATTTTATCGTGGGCGTAGGCTCGGGCGTGATCAATGACATCTGCAAATACGTTTCCTTTAATCACCGCATGGAATATGCCATCGTCGCCACCGCCCCTTCCATGGACGGCTTTGCTTCCTCCGGCGCCGCCATGATCATGGGCGGCATGAAGATCACTTATACCACCCACGCGCCTACCTATATCATCGCAGACGTGGACGTTGTGAAAAATGCGCCGCTGGATATGATCCGCTCGGGCTACGGCGACATCATCGGCAAGTATTCCTCATTGAACGACTGGAAACTGGCTGCACTGATCAATCAGGAGCATTTCTGCCCGGAGATTTATCAGTTGGTGCTTGACGTCACCAATGAGATCCGCCGTCAGGTGAAGCAGATCGTTGCCCGCGACGATGAAGCCATCGCTTTCCTGACCAAAGCGCTGGTGCTCATTGGCATCACGCTGACGCTCCTTGGCTCCACCCGCCCGGGCTCCGGCAGCGAGCATCACCTGTCTCATTTCTTTGAGATCGTGGGTCTCATCCACGATCAGCCTTATTTCCTCCACGGCACAGACGTGGCCTACTCCACCGTGGTGACCGCCGGCATGCGCGAGCGCATCGTCAAGCTCACGGCGCCTGTATTTACCAACGTTTCCCGCGAAAAGCGCCTCAGCGAATACGAGCGCATTTACGCCGGTTTTGCCAAGGACGTGCTTGCCATTCAGGAAGAAGCCCGCTCTTATGAAAAGGATCGCAAAGCGCAGTATGCGCTGTTGTGGCCCGAAATCGTGCACATTCTCTCCGAATGCCCCACTTCGGAAGCGATCGCCCAAATGTTCCTGGATGCAGGCTATGACATGACCGCCTTTGAAAAAATGTACGGCACGAAAAAAATCCACGATGCGCAGCTTTTCGGCAAGGATCTGAAGGATCGCTACTCCGTTTTGTGGCTGTATTACGCGCTGTTCGCGGGTGGGGAGGTGTAAAATGCTGCCCGTTATCCTGAATGAACTGAACACCGCCGCTGCCGGCATTTCGGAAGATGCAATTCATCGCTGCGCCCAAAAGATCGCCGCACATGAGCGTATTTTTGTCTACGGTGCAGGACGCTCGGGGCTGATGCTCAAAGCCCTCGCCATGCGGCTGATGCAGCTGGGCAAAACGGTGTATGTGGTGGGCGAAACGGTGACCCCCGCCATTCGGGAAAAGGATCTTTTGATCACCGCTTCCGCATCGGGCTCCACCCACAGCGTGTGCCATTACGCCGCTGCCGCCCAAAGAGAAAACGCCGATCTGCTGGTCATCACCGCGCAGGCATCCTCGCCCCTTGCGCAGATCTCCGCCCCCGATCTGATCATCGCCGCGCCCGACAAACATCACCTGCCCCAATCAGGGCAGCTCATGGGCAGCCTGTTTGAGCAGATGCTGCTGCTCGCAGGCGATGCAATCGCCATGGCGCTGGCGGATAATCGCGAAACACTGTCGCGGAATCACGCAAATCTGGAATAAAAAAACGGAGCCGGTTCAACCGGTTCCGTTTTTTATTCCGCCTTTTTATGCTTTAAGCGCCAGCAGCTCTGCGCGGCGGCTCTTGAAATGATTGAGCGAACGCTCAATGCCCATTTCATAATTGCGGATATTCCAGATCTCAATATATTCGGGGATGATTTCGTCAATCAGCGCCACCAGACGATCCACTTCGCCAACGGACTCCTGCGGATGGAGCTTGACCTTGCAGATCTCGCTGCCCAGCGTGATCATCTTCGTCGTCAGGCGGATCTCACGGGCAAACAATTCGTCAAACTCCAGTTTTTCGATATCCGCCTGCACGCGGCGCACATAATCGATGACGTTGTCAAAGTAGAAGTCATCGCCGCTGTCCTTCAGGTCATGCAGATGCGCATATTTCGTTTCATTCAAAGGCATGGACAGCTGCTTGGCGCTCATGGTGCAAACGTGTACGCGTTCGGGCTCCAGCAGATAGTAGTTGGCCATGCGATACATCAGGCGGGAAACATTCTTGCCGCCGAAGAAGAATTCATCGGTAATGACTTCGGCATTGCGGATGAAATCGGCCTTGAAGGTTTCGCCGTCCTGGGGCGCACCCACATTCCAGCCGTACTGACCGCACAGCGCAATGGGCTGCGCGCTCCAGATCCAGGGCTGGGGATGACCGCCGTCGCCCCAGTCGGTGAGCAGCAGACCTTCGGCGCCGTACTCGGTGGCCAGTTCGGCGCAGGTACGGATATTGAAAGTGGTCACGTCCATGCGGCTGGTAAAGCTGCCGTGGGTATTGACAGAGGGACATACATAATAGCGGACGCCGGCATTGCGGTAGGCAATGCAGTGGTCGGTCATGCGCTGGCTCTGGATCAGCTCATAGCCCCACTCCAGCGCAATGGCATCCTTGGGCACCATGTGGTAGCTCTGGGGATAGTTGTAGATCATATCGGCCCAGAACATGACCTTCTTGCCATAGGTATCGCGAATATGGTCGTTGAGCTTGTTGAGCCACTCCATGAACACGACGTCCTTGCCCTTTTCGCGGCAGTATTCTTCAATCTGATACTTGCCCAGCGCGAAGGCTTCGTCAAGACCGATGTTGATGAACACGGAATTGAAATGGGGCAGCAGCGAGCGGTACAGATTGCACACGAACTCGAAGCTTTCTTCCAGCAGGGGGTTCAGGGTGGAGGGGACTTCATCCTCGCTGCCAAACAGACCCAGATGATGGAAATCGGGCTTTTTCAGCCAGGTGTACATATGACCGAAGGAATTCTGGTTGGGAACCAGATCGATATAACGCTCCTCGCAGTATTTCACCAATTCGCGGATGTCTTCGGGGGTCAGGCAGTCAAAATGCGCCGTTTCCTTGGGGTAAGCGGCGTACTTGAAGCAATCGCCTTCCATGTACAGCTGGAACTCGTTATACTTGAGATCTGCCATGAAATCGATCATCATTTTGATGGTTTCCACGCGGGGCTTACGACCGCGGCTGATATCGATCATGTAACCGCGACGGGGCAGGTCGGGCTTATCCTTGATGGATACGAAGGGCAGCTGACCCTTTTCGCGCTTGATCATCTGACGCAGGGAAGTAGCGGCGCGGAAAAGACTTTCATCGCCGGATACGGTGAGGCAGATGCCCTTTTCATCGATATCCAGTTCATATTCTTCCTTGCCAAGCAGAGGCGCCTTTTCGATGCGGATATCGGCATTTTCCTTTTGGATCGCCGCAAAGAAAGCCGGCAGAGAAGAAAGATCATAGCTGCCCTTTACAGTATAAATGCCTTCCGCAACTTCCATGATTCGGGGCTGGGGAAACAAAATCATTGCTTTTTCCTCCTGATCGTATCCTTATTCCTGGGTGAGATATACGCTGGTTTCCTTTTCACCGCAGTAAACCTGCAGCGTATCGGCAGCGAAGGGCAGCTGCAGCTGCTTTTCAGTGCCGGGAGCGATCTCTTCCGCGCTCTCAAATACCTGCTCGCCGCAGGTCGCCTTCACCTTGGTGATGGGCTTTTCAAGGGTATTGTATACCTCAAGCTTTTTATCCTGAGCAAAAGCCATGGCGGTAGCGCCCTCACGGAACAGGCAGATGCCTTCAATGGCGGTATCCTTCAGCGCAGCAATATCCTTTTTCAGCGTCAGACCGGTGCCGCCTTCGTAGGCGTGCAGACCCATGATGGTCTTCATGCCCCGCTTCATGGTGCCTTCGGCTACCATCTTCACCCAGGAAGCATCCTTTTCATAAGCCTGAGAATATGCCATAGGCAGCGCATAATCGTAAAGCTTCGAAGCATCTTCGTAATTCTGGCCGTAATGAACGTCCGAGAAGGCAAGATCGTCATAAGCGCCTTCGGGCATCAGCGCGGCACTGAGGATCAGATCGCTTCTTTCGGCGTGGGCAAGCTTGGTCAGCGCCGTGGCAAAATGCACTACGTCCTTTCTGCGGGCACGGGCAAAGGCCAGCACGCTTTCATCGCCGGCGCGATAGGCATCGAAAATAGCCTCCGGACCGGCGGGCGCATCGCCAAGGAAGGCTTTGTCCATCATGGCGCGCAGATGGGCAATATCAGCGCCCTCCGCCTCATAGCGGCGGATATCCGCTTCATCCCAGCCGTACACCATATGATTGTAACGAATGTAATCCAGATGCAGGCCGTCAACGTCGTAATTGCGGCACAATTCGCGGGTGATCTTTTCCATATAGGAAAGATATCCCGCATCCGACAGCGACAAAAGCTCCCGGTCCTTGCCGCGGGTATAGTGGCAGCGACCGCTTTCGGGATAAAGCTTTTTGTATACTTCATCACAGGCAGAGGTGAACCACGCGTGCACGCGGATGCCCTTTTTATGCGCAGCGGTGAGCAGCTCCGCAAACAAATCATAATCATAGCCGGCGGGCGCGATTTCCCCCTTGAAAGCCGTCGTACCGGCCAAACCCTTGGTCAGAAAATAAATATCCGTTACACCGGCACGGGCACAGTAAGCACACACCTTTTCAGCGCCGTACACGCGAACATTGGTGGGCCACATCCATACGCCGAGAATCGCCATTTTTATATCCTCCCGATTTTATTCCGTCAGCGGCGGGCAGAGGCTGCCAGTGCAGCAAAAATCGATACCGCAGTGGGATCGCTGTCGATCAGTTTTTCGGGCCGCCAGGAAACGCCAAGGCAGAGAACGCCCGTGCAGCATTCGATCGCCGCGGGATTGCCCTCCTGATCCTCAGCACACACGCGCATGGTTTCGGGAAGCTCCGCCTTTTCCACGCCGAAATGCTTTTTGAGATGCGTTTCGCCGTTCATTATAACTTCCAGTCGCGTTCCGCGCACGGTCTTGATATCCGCCGCAGGAGCGCCGCAGGAACCCTTCACGTCCGCACCGTTGGCTGCAGCAACAGCGCAAATACCGCTGCACACGCCCAATACCGGTTTGCCGTTTTCGCGGAAGGCTTTCACAGCTTCGGTTTCTTCGGCAGAATCGCCCTTTACGTACAGACCGTCCAGCCGCTCAGCTGCCGCCCCGGCTTCTTCCTTGGTCAGCATTTCCGCCTTGCAGCCCACCTTTTCGATGGCCTTCACAGCGTCTTCATCGCTGCCCACAACGCCGATCACCGGGATCATCGGGGGCGTATCCTTCTTTTCAAACAGGAAGAAGGGGCGTTCCTTGCAGTCTTCTGCGAAAACGGACATATCGGCATAGGCATCGGTACCATCCATGCGCACCTTACCCTTACGACCGGGAATATCAAAGCGTCCGCTGCCTTCGCGATACATGGGATCCAGCACCTTCACGGTGGTACCCTCCGCTTCGGCAATCACCACATAATGACCGCCGGTGGAGAAAACGCCGATATATCCGTCGTCAGGACGGTCGCCGCGGACGTTGGCAATAACCATACCCCGCTTTTCCTGCAGGAAACGCAGCGCTTCCTCCACGCTTTCGGTTTCGGTCATTTTCAGATTGAACTGAGCTGCAAGCACGGGCGAAAAAGCATACAGATCGGTTCCGTACACTTCGCGGGCGCCGCACATTTTGGCAAGCTTGGCAGCCACTTCGGGCGGGAAGGAAACGCCCAGCATATTTTCGATCACCATGGAAGCCGAGCACACGCCGCAGCCGTTGTTGGAGATGTTGCCGTTCCCCGCACCCATAGGGGAAAGATAAGGAACATGTTCGTAATCCAGCTGACAATAAAAGATAGACATTTTAGTCCTCCTTCTGGGGAATGACCATGCCGTCGATACCGTTCATGTTGTCCAGCACAAACTGCACAAACACCTTTACGCCCGTGGACAAACCATCTTCGTCGATATCCCAATTCTTGGTGTGGGCCGGATATCGGCAATCCTTTTCTTCGTTGCGCATACCCAGGCCAAAGAGCAGGCCGGGCTTTTCCTTTTCATAATAGGCAAAGTCCTCGGCGCCGGGAGAGGTAGGCAGATAGATCACACGCTCGTTGCCCACCACCTTGCGGGCAGAGGCAGTGAACGCTTCGTACATGGCAGGATCGTTATGGGCGCCGGGCAGCGGATCGCCGGACCAGGAAACATCCCACGTCACGCCGCATTCTTCGGCAACCATGCGGGTCAGCTTCGTCAAGCGCTCCCGCGCCCACTTCATGGTCTTGTCATGGAGGCAGCGGATCGAGCCTTCCAGCACGCACTTATCGGCATTGGTAGATACCGTGCTGCCCGCCTGCATGGTGGTCACGCTCATCACGCAGGTATCAAAGGGATCGACCTCGCGGCTGACCAGCAGCTGCACGCCGTTGTAGATCTTGACGCCGGCAGCCAGCGCATCCACGCCCATATGAGGCGTGGCAACGTGAACGCTGCGTCCGCCCAGCTCCACCTTGAAAGCCACGGAGGAGCAGTTGGTCACGCCGGGGTTGGAAGAGATCACGTGCACATTATCCACGCAGTTGACATGGCACATGATGATGCAGTCAATATCCTTCATGACGCCGTGCTCGCACATGGTACGGGCGCCACTGGGACGGCCCTCTTCACAGGGCTGGAACAACAGTTTCACGCGGCAGGTCAGCTGATCACGGATAGCATGCAGGGCTTTGGCCGCGCCGATCAGCATAGCGGTATGGGCATCGTGACCGCAGGCATGCATGATGCCGTCATGGCGGGAACGATAGGGCTTATCTTCATTATTTTCCTGAATGGGCAGAGCATCCATATCCGCGCGGATACCGATGGTGAACCGATCGATCTGGGGATTGATGGTAGCAACGACCGTATGGGGGCCATAGGCGTCGGCCACATATTCGATACCGGCTTTATCCAATTCCTCACGGACAAGGGCAGAGGTCAGCGGCAGATCCCACTTCATTTCGGGATACATATGCAGCTGGCGGCGGATGCGGACAAGTTCTTCCTGATTGACAGGCGCGATGGTATGATCCATATAAAACAGCCCTCTCTTGCAAATTCTGATTCAAATTAGACGCCGCGTGCGGGTATTTCCCCCTCTGCGGCGATATAAAAAAGAGGGACGGAGGGTAAACCTCCGCCCCCCTCAACGGGTTCAGGAATTAGTTGCCGGCCAGATAGGCATCCAGCTGACGCTGGGCTTCAGCCTGAACTACATAGATACCAGCCTGTTCGAGCTCAGCCTTGATTTCGGGCAGCTTCGCTTCGATGTCGATGGTACCGGTCAGCAGTTCGGCGTTGTACTTCGCCATAACGGCGGAGCAAGCAGCCATTTCAGCTTCAACGTCAGTGCCAACGAAGCTCCAGGTGCCCAGGGTAGAAATGATGGCCTTCTCATAGCCCTTGAAGATCTCTTCCCAGTCATAGATAGCGTCGGTGGTAACGGAAGCGTTAACAACGGAACCGGTTACGAAAGCGTCCATAGACCAGTTCTTGATGCCCTGCTCGGAGCGCTTAACAGCCTTAACGCCGTCAACTTCTTCGTAGTTGAAGTGAATGCCTTCAACACCGTAGCGCAGGATGTCGCGGAAGGTGCGGTCGGTGCTCAGCAGTTCCAGGTACTTCAGGCAAGCGATGGCCTGCTCTTCGGTAGCAGCAGCATTGATGGCGTTCATGGCGCCGCGCATGGTAGCCAGAGACATGAAGGGACCGGCGTAGCAGGAGCCTTCAACGTTGATGCCAGCCCAGCTGGAGTAGCCCTTGTAGTAGCCCGGCCAAGCGGAACCGGAACGGATAGCAGCGCGGATGTCAGAGCCGATGGATTCGATGGTGGCGGCATCGGGATTGATGTAGCCCATGCGGTACCACTTGCTCAGCAGGGTGTAGCGTTCCATGACAACTTCATCTTCCCAGAAGGGGATGATCTTGTTTTCACGGTCGGTGCCGGCCAGGTGATAGGGAGAGCACAGGTAGGTGCCGGCGATCCACTGAGCGGAGTTGTTCATACCGGTCAGGCCGCCCTTACCCATCATCAGGGGGTACAGGTCAGTATAGTTTTCCTTGTAAGCCTTGAGCATGGGCTCGAGCTCAGCGAAGGTCATGTAGTCGGGGATCTTGATGCCGATGGCTTCGAAGCGATCCTTGTCGAAACGGAAGAACTGCTGGGAGGCCATGTCCTTCAGAGTGGGAACAGCGTAGATCTTGCCGTTCAGGGAGCCGGCATTGGTCCAGTACTTTTCTTCCATGCTGGCGTACAGGGCGGGGGTAGCAGTCTTCACCAGATCGGTGATGTCATAGAACATTTCGTTGGCAGCGTTGGTTACGAAGTCGTTCGCCCAGTCGCAGGTGAAGGTCATGTCGTAGTACACGCCGGTGTTCATGTCGAGGCCGAACTGATCGTCATTCTTGAAGACGAGTTCAACTTCAACGCCGATCTTTTCGGCAGAGTACTTGTTGGCAGCATCAACAACCAGCTGAGTGTCGATGGGAGCGTCGCTGGCAGCATACAGCCACCAAATGATCTTGGTGGGTTCCTCAGCAGCCTGAGCAATGCTCAGACCCATGGTCAGAACCATGGAAAGCACGAGGACGAGGGACAGAAGCTTTTTCATGTGGTTACCTCCTTAATTTATCAACTACGGCACTCGCGGCCGTTTGTTGCCTATGAATTGTCAATTGCCTTTATAAAACTATTTTAACCCTTAACAGCACCAACTGTCAAGCCCCCAACGAAATATCTTTGGAAGAAGGGGTAAGAACAGGCGATGGGGAGCACGACGACCATAACAATGGCCATGCGCATGGTCTCGGTGGGCAGGCTCATGGCGCCTTCCATGAAGTGGTCTTCATTCATCGCCATGAACGAGGCGTTCTTTTCAATACTGATCAGAACATACTGCAGGGGATACAGGGTGCGGTGGTTGCTGTCCACATACAGCATGGCGCCGTACCAGGCGTTCCAGTAGTTGAAGGTGAGGAACAGACCGATGGTGGCGATAACGGGCAGGGAGATGGGCAGAACAAGCTGGACGAAGATACGCAGCTGGCTGGCGCCGTCGATCTTACCCGATTCGATGATACTGTCGGGGATCGTCGTCTGGAAGAAGGTTCGCATGATGACCACATAGAATGTGGAGCAGGCGCCGGGCAGGATCATGGACCAGTAGGTGTTCTTCAGATGATAAACCTGCGTATTGACCATGTATCTCGCAACCAGGCCGCCGGAGAACAGCATGGGGATGATGATCATGATCGTATACAGAGGCTTGAAATAGAAGTTGGGACGGGACAGGGAATAGCCCAGCGTGGAAGTGAGCACCAGACCCAGCAGCGTACCGGCGACGGTAATGCCGATGGAGTTCAGGAACGCCCGGCCGATGTAACTTCTGGACTCCCAGAGATACGCATAGGAAGCAAGGGAGAGCTCTTCGGGGAAAAAGCTGTAGCCGTTGTTTGCTACGGAGGCTTCCGAAGAGATCGAAATGATCATTACGAACAGAACCGGCAGGAAAGTCATCAGAGCGAGAATAATGAACAGGCCGGAAAACATCACGTTGGTGAAGGGCTTGATCTGATTGAAACGAACAAGACCGTCCGCCGTTTCCTTGATGTTGGGCTTGTGGGCAGTAGTCGTTGACACGTTTTTTCCTCCTTTCAGGCAATACGGCTTAGAACAGACCGCTTTCCGGATCGATGAACTTAACGACTCTGTTGGCAATCAGCAGCAGGATACAACCGGCCGTATTCTGCAGCAGGGATACCGCCGAAGAATAGTTGTAGTTGTTGGACTGCATCAGTGCCTTGTGGACGTAAACGTCCAGCGTCTGCGTTACATTGATCAGGGAGTTGGAGTCGCGCGTCACCTGGAAGAACAGACCGAAGTCCGACGCGAAGATGTTGCCGACATTCATGATGAACATGATGGAAATAACGGGACGGAGCAGCGGGATGGTGATGCCCTTGCACTGCTGCCACTTGCTGGCGCCGTCGATAACCGCGCTCTCATAGAGGCTGTTGTCGATACCGGTGATGGTGGCCATGTAAACAACCATGGAGTAACCGAAGGTCTTCCAGGTGTTCATGAAGATCAGGATGTAAGGCCAGTACTTGGGCTCCTGATACCACATGATCCGCTCGCCGCCGAGGGCAACGATGATGGAGTTGATAAGACCTTTATCGGTGGACAGGAAAGCGTACACGAAGTAGCTGACGACAACCCAGCTGAGGAAGTGGGGCAGGAACACGCTGGTCTGGCAGACCTTGGCCAGCTTGCGGGAGCGCAGCTGGGTGATCATGATGGCCAGCGCAACGGGCACCGTAACACCGATGCAGATAAACACGAGGTTGTAGCAGATCGTGTTGCGGAAGATGTTCATGATGTCCGGGGACTTGAACAGGAACTTGAAGTTCTTCAGCCCCACCCACTTGGAATGGACGAACAGGCTGTACATGAAGCTCTTGCCGGGCTTGTACTTGTAGTTCTTGAACGCAAACACAATACCAAACATCGGTATATAACAAAATGCGATGAACCAAAGCACGGTCGGCAGAGAGAGCAGCGTCAGTTCAAAATCATCCCACGTAAAGCGACGGCGCTTTCTGCGGATCGCGGCCTCACCCTTCAAAGACAGGGATTCCACGTTGGACTTACGAAGGAATGCCATTTACATCCCACCTTTTCAAATTTTCGTACCACAAACAATTATACTCTTTGTGTTCGTTTTTTTCAAGAGAACGCATTCATTCTCACATAGTATAATACATCTTCTTAAATTATGCAAGTGGTTTTAAAAAATCTTTGTAAAAATCATTTTTTTGGCAGGAGGAGGAGGTTTTGTGTCGAATGAGATATAGGATATATCTTTATGCTTGTTTATTACATTAAAGAATCCAATCGCTATTATAATGGAAGAAACTCGTACCTGCCCGTCTCCTGTTCCGAAAGCGGACACGTACAGATGCTTTAAGGAGGCTATCCTGTGGCACAAAAAATTTTTATCGGCATCGACGGCGGCGGCACCCATTCCACCGCTGTGGCCGCTTACCCCGACGGCAGCATCGCTGCCTGCGTGGACGGCGGCGGATTAAATTTTCATAACGTAGGCGTCGACCTTGTGCGCGACCGCCTGCTGGAAATGACCGATGCCCTGCGTGCCAAGAGCGGCTGTGAGATTGATCAGGTGTGCGTGGGCATGTCGGCGCTGGATGCCCCTGCCGACGCGCAGACCCTTGCCTGTTTCGAAAAAGATGCTTATCGGCCCGGTCAGCTGGATCTGCAGTCTGACGCCTATATTGCGCTGATGGGCTTGACGCAGGGGCAGCCCGGCGTGATCGTTATCTGCGGCACCGGTTCCATGCTGCTGATGCTGGACGGAAAAGGCAACCAGATTCCTGCAGGCGGCTGGGGGTATCTGCTGAACGATGCCGGCAGCGGCTATACGCTGGCCCGCAACGGCTTGCTTTTTGCCATCGAATACGCCGAGGGTCTGAGCGAAGCTACGCCTTTGCTGCAGGATGCCATGGATTATTTTCATGTGGATACCCCCCGCGGCTTGATCGACCGCGTATACGCCCCCAATTTCACGCCCGACCGGTTGGCCGGCTTCGCCCGTTGTGTGATCGCCCGTGCTCAGGAAGGCAACGTCTCCGCGCAGGAATTGCTTTCCGATAACATGAAGCGTCTGGCGAGACAC
This sequence comes from Clostridia bacterium, assembly GCA_017549335.1. Lineage (GTDB taxonomy): Bacteria > Bacillota > Clostridia > Christensenellales > Aristaeellaceae > SFMI01. The sequence goes on from JAFYVB010000015.1 coordinate 21,428, forward strand.
GCCGCACATCTGATTTCCGAAGCGCCTGAGGCTTCGAGGGTGGGCCTGTACGGCGGCATCTTTGCTCACAGCGAAGCCGCCCGCTGCCTGTTCACCCGCGAACTGAAGGCTCTCGCCCCCCAAGCCACCGTTCAGCCGCCGGATTATCCGCCCGAGCTGGGTGCGCTGATCCATCTGTTCCAGAAAAAGGGCATCCTGACAGACGACGTGCTTGCCCGTATGAAATCCACTTATGAGGAGTATCGCCATGACAGCCATTAACATCTACTTTGATAACCTGAAAGAACTGATCGACCGCACCTTTGAAACCCAGAAGGACGGCATGGAAAAGGCCGCCCGCTATATTGCCGATTGCTTCCGCGACGGCGGTATGCTCTACACCTTCGGCACCGGTCACGGCCATCTGCTGGCATTGGAAATTTTCTACCGTGCAGGCGGCATGGCACGCGTATGCCCCATTCTGGACAAAAAGCTGATGCTGCACATCTCGGCCGCCGGCTCTACGCTGGAAGAGCGCGATGAAACCTGGGTCCCCAAGCTGCTTGAAAAGTATCCTATCAAAAAGGGCGACGTGCTGCTGGCCTTCTCCAACTCCGGCCGCAATGCCGTTCCCGTGCTGCTGGCCAAGGAAGCCAGAGAGCGCGGCGCCGTGGTGATCGCGCTGACCTCCATGCAGCACTCCGGTGTGGTTACTTCCCGCAACCGCCTGAACCTGCGTCTGTTTGAAACCGCCGATCTGGTGCTGGACAACGGCGGCATTCTGGGCGACGCCTGCGTCAAGGCCGCCGACGGCGCCATGGTCGGCCCCACTTCCACCGCTGTGGGCGCAGCCATCCTGCAGGCCATCGTTGCCCGCGTCAAGGAGCTGTCCCTGGAAGAAAAGTTTGAAGCAGACTTCTTCAAGTCCAGCAACGTAGACGGCGGCGATGAATGGAACAACCGCCTGATCGAAAAGTATCAGGATATCATCCCCGGTTTGAACTAAGTTACTTCATATTTATATACAGTGAGGAGGCGCCATATATGCGTGCCGGATACGGAAAATGGGAACTTACACCGCCCATGGGCGTTGAACTGGCCGGATACGGCTATTATCTGGGTCGCTGCGCCCTGTCAGTGCGCGATCCCCTCTATGCCCGCGCTGTCATTCTGGAAACGGAGGACGCCCGCTCGCTGATCATCTCCTGCGATCTGCTGGGACTGAGCAAGAGCGTATGCGCCGAGGTTTTCGCCCACGCCGCGCAGTACGGCTTCTCCCCCGACCAGATCATTATCGTCAGCATTCACACCCATACCGGCCCCACCATCAAGTATCATGAGGGCTGCGGCTTTGTGAACGATGATTACGTTGCCACCGTAGGCGGCTTGATCTGCCGTGCCGTGGACGCCGCTGCCGAAGATCTCGGTGAAGTCACCGGCATCCGTCAGGTATTCGAGCCTTTCACCGGCGATCATATTTACAACCGCACCGTCAAGGATGGCCCGGTGGATCGCTTCATGCGAGGCTTTATGCTGGATCGCGCCGACAAGCCCGCCATCAGCATGGTCAACGCCGCCTGTCACGGCGTGTTCCGCGGCAGAGTGACCGCCGTATCCGCCGACTTCGCAGGTGAGATCAACCGCCTGATGGAAGAAAAGGGCTGCCAATCGATTTATCTCAATGGCCTGTGCGGCGATATCGATCCCTACAAGCCCACGGATGAACGCCTTGTGGAATTCGCACACATCGCCGTCAATGCTTTCCGCGACGAAAAAGAGCTGCCGCTCACCCTTTCCACCGGCGCACTGCCCTTCACCCTTCGTCTGACCTCGGTCACCAAGGAAGAAATTCAGGGTGCTGCCGCTCATGCCGTGGAAAAAGAAGGCGGCCCCGATACCCCCGCGGCCCGCGTGGCGCTGACCTGGGAGCGTGAAATGCTGGAAAAGCTGGATACGCTCCGCGATACCGAAGACATCGTATGCAAATACGTCATCCTGGGCGGCGTACCCGTGCTCGCTCTGCCTTTCGAGGGCTTCACCCGCATCGGGCAGGAAGTGCGCGAGATCATCGGCCGTCCCGATTGTCTTGTACTGGGCTGCGGAGAAGAGCTGCTGGGCTATCTCCCCACCAAAGACGACATTGCCCGCGGCGCGTACGCAGCGCTGGAATCCACTTTCCTGTACAAGCGTTTGCCCGTCGTCCCCGGCGAAGCCGAACGTCTCGGCGTTGAAATGGGTCAGGCATTGGGAGGGTTGCTCAAATGAAACCGATCGCATTATCCACGATTCGTCAGCAGAACCTCGAAAAGACGCTGGGTCTTTTGGAATCCGCTCCTTCCATGACAAGGCAGGAACTGGCCGAGCACTCGGGGCTCAGCCTGATGACTGTAACCAATCTGGTCGATCTGCTTAAGGAGCAGGAAGTGCTCACCCTCACCCCCATCCAGCGTGAAGAATCCGCCAAACGCATTTCCGGCCGCAAAGCGGATGCCATTTCTCTGCGCGGCGACCGCAAAGCCTGGCTTGTGATCAACATTTCCAGCAACCGTTTCCGCATGACGCTGATGGGCTTCGATCTGAAAACCATGCTGCGACTGCAGGATGAACAGCCCGGGGATTATCTGCCGCGTCTGGAAGCCTTCCTGTGCGAATCCAGACCCAAGATCGAAGAAGCGCTGGGCGATCATACGCTGCTGGGTGTTGCCGTGGTCACCCCCGGCCCCTATGAAATCGCCAGCGATACGGTTTTCAATCAGCGCATTCCCGAGCTCAACGGCGTACACATCAAAGAAATGTTCCAGCGCTGTCTGGGCAATTATGAGTTCTACGTGGACGAGGACGTTAAGTTCGCCGTTCGCGCCTTCCCTGACCTGATCAAGAGCGAGAACTGCGAAATGCTCTACTATCTCTATATCGGTGAAGGCGTGGGCGGTTCCGGTGTGCATCGCGGCAATATGCTTCGCGGTCTTAATTCCGCTGCCGGCGACCCCGGTCATATGCTGGACAACTGCGGAAACACCTTTGAAAGCAAGCTGAGCGTCCCCGCCTTTGCAAAGCTGATGAACATCGATACCTGTGTAACGGCGGATGAGCTGATCGAGAAGTTCCGTGAGCTGAGCGAAAACGATCACGAAGAATATTATGCCGTTCTGCAAAAGATGGCGGACTATGCCGCTGAAATGCTCAACGGCGTACTGTGGATGCTCGATCCCACCCACATCATCATCGACTGCGTATATGCCCAGCCCAATGCGGCGGATTTTGCCCAGATGGTAGATGCAAACCTCAAAGCCCGCTATGCAGACGGCAGCCGTCGCCTGCCCATCGTGACCGCGCCCCAGCGGAATATGCGCAGCGTGGTGCTCGGCGCCGTCCATGCCCTTCAGCGCGAATGGCTGGAACGCATCCTCGCCTGATATGTCGTCTCAAAGCCGGTCTATGACCGGCTTTTTTCATGCAGGAAAAAAATATCAAATATTTTCAAAAAAGGGCTTGCATTTTGTCATGTCCTCTGTTATAATAACTAAGCTGTCAGATTGACAGTGATGCGCCCCTAGCTCAGCTGGATAGAGTGTTTGACTACGAATCAAAAGGTCGTGGGTTCGAATCCCGCGGGGCGCGCCAGTAAAAACCCCGAAAAACCACGGTTTTTCGGGGTTTTTTGATGCTTTTTTGTCTGTTTTTTTGCACTTCCTCAAAACGTCCAAATGGGCTTTATGTAATCATATGCAATATGTATTTACACATAAGTGTAAAGAAGTGTAAAATTCCGCAAGCAAAAAAAGAGGGACTTTCGCCCCTCCTTTCTTATTTTGTCCATGCTTCTTGACAAGTTCAAACAGATCTGCTACAGTAAGATCGTCTCCTGAGTAAGCCCCTGCGCCGTAGGCTTTTTCAAAAGCCGGGGTGTTGGCTGCGGGAGATATTTTTATTGCTCGCAGATTATAGAACCGTTTCCCATTCTCTTTCCCAAAACCATATTCTTCTACCGTTACTTTAGCGACCCACGGCTTTCCGTTGTAATACACCAGTGTATACAGTTTGTGCATAAACACTGTATGCTATGATTTTTCGGTAATCACAAAGGAAGCGGAGGGATTTTTTATTGCACATTTTTACAGGATATCCAGATATGCGCCGGCGCAAAGAGAAGGGCGGATAAGATCAGCAGTACCGACCTTGTCATGACGCCGCTGAACAGAAACACGATCGACGGCAGCCCCGAAAGCATCAGCGCCCTGAGCATGCTGCGGCTTTTCCACAGGATCACCCATGCAATGCAATACGCAAGCACCAGCAGGGCATTTACAATCAGATACACCGCAAAGGCCTCGTCCGAGGGCCATCCGAAACAGACCCCCGGGATTTGAATCACCATAAAACCAAAGCAGCCGAACCGACCGATCTGCTCGATCATTTCTACCCTTTTGTTTTGCACCTTGTTTGCAAAACCGTCTTTGCATTTCACGGCAAAGACAATGTTGGGAATCATGATCACGGCAAGAAAGGCCATGCCGAAGAGATTCACAAATTCCATTTTACGCTTTCCCCTCTCCCCGCAGCGCCTCCAGCATTTCAACAAAGGGAACAAGGGCTGCAAAGGAATGACGTTTAAGCGTCATGACCGTGACCTCTTCTTCCAGTTCAAACTCGCCTGTATAGAAGTTGCCGTTAAAGAAGGCCTTTACTTCCTTGCCTTCCACATACATCGCAGCGCGCATGCCGGCCGCATCGCAAACGCTCTGCCATTTTTCCATCAGCAAAGCATCGGGATTGCGTCCGTTCTCCGTCATGGCATACCAACCCTTTTCCTTGCCGCCGGCAGGAGCCAGCCGCAGCGCGTCCTTTTCATATTCGTTGCGCAGCGCCGCGTGCTTAAAGGCATAACGTCCAAGGAGCAGCGCACGGGAGAAATCCGCATTTTCAAGGGTGCAGCGGATCATAACGCCGCTGGAAAAAGTGGGCTGGCGCTTTCCGTTTTCCATACAGCCCATGGTCACCTCGGCGATCCACATGGGAATACCGTGCATATCACCGCGAACGGCATGCATCACAAGAGGCTTGGTCACTTGGGCAGAGGAAGGCAAAAGATGCATATTGCCCAGCCAGGTTTCCTCCTCCTTGCTTTTCCCCAGGTATTCCGCATTTTTCAGTCCCAGCGCATGGATCGCCTGCAGACGGCAGCAGGTGTTCACATAATCCTTTTTGCCTCTGCTTTTATAGACGATACCGCCCACCAGCGCAGCCGTGCCCAGCACAGCGCCCGGCAGCCTCAAGCCCAAGGCGATCAGCAAAACAGCCGCAATCTCCACCGCAGCCATGACAAGGGGCGCGTAGCGCAGGCTGTTTCTTTTTCTTTTAAGAGAAGCAATATCCACCGTATTTCATCCTTCTTACAGGTTATTGTGATCTGTGTATCACATTGATTCAGTATAACACACACCGCAAACGCAGGCAAGTTTTTTACGCCCGGCAGCGTGCTTACATAAGAAATATGTAGAAATCGCATATTTTTCTTGACAAAGAATAGCAAATTCATTAGAATAGAAGCATGGTTAACCGCCATATACGCGTTCCCTTTACAATGCAGAATACAGAGTTTTCACACCTTGCCGCGCAACGGTGTGGCAATTTCTGTATTCTATTTTGCATATGAAGGTTAGCTTGATCAAACCCGATTCGTCGCTGCTTTGAAAGGCAGCCGGTGATATAAAAAATTTTTAGGGAGGTTACCCCAATGGCTGACAAGATTATCCCGCGCTGGGAATGGCGCACTTTCGGTGAAAACTTCGGTGTGAGCGAAGACAAGATCAAGGCTTACGAGCTGGCCAACTTCAAGAAGAGCAGCGAAAAGTACATCCTGTCCCGCAACAGCAATGAGAACTGCAAGGTTCGCGACGAGCTGATGGACATCAAGTCCCTCAAGCAGATCAACGCCGACAAGCTGGAGCAGTGGTACCCCACTCTCAAGGAAGGCTTCCCGCTGAGCCAGGAAACCATCACCATGCTGTGCAATGACTTCTTCAAGGTCGAAGTTCCCGCCATGGAGCAGGAAGCTTATGACTTCGAAGCTTACATTGAGCTGTGCAAGACCGTGAAGGATCTGGTCGTTGTGGACGTTTACAAGGAGCGCTCCATCTACGTTATCAACGAAGCCATCGTTGAGATCGCCGAGACCAAGTTCAACGGCGTTCCCATGCGCACCATCTGCGTTGAGCATGCCGATCCCGAAAACGTGATCAACGTTGTCCGTATGCTGGGCGCCGAAAACTTCGAAAACGTCAACTACATCCAGGCTATGAAGAAGGCCGTGGGCATTCTGTAAGCCCGGCGGAGAGGAAGCAATAACAATGAAACGTGTAGCGATCATTGACATCGGCACCAACTCCATCAAATTCTTCGTAGGCGAGCATCAGGAAGACGGCACCATCAAGACCGTTCTGGATAAGAACGACATCGCTCAGCTGGGCGAGGGTCTGCGTGAAACCGGCCTGATCAATCCCGAAGCTCTCGAGCGCAACGCTCAGTCCGTCGCTGCCTTCGCCAAGGAAGCGCTGGAAAACGGCGCCGAGAAGATCGTCAGCGTCGGCACCATGGCGCTGCGTACTGCCAAGAACAGCGCTGACTTCGTCGCCCGCGTCAAGGAACTGTGCGGCGTTGAAGTTCAGATCATCCCCGGCGAAGAGGAAGCCCGCCTGTCTTATCTGGCCGTGCTTTCCGGTCTGCCCCTGGAAGAGGGCGGCGAGCTGGTGATCTTCGACACCGGCGGCGGCTCCACCGAGTTCATCTTCGGTCAGGGCACCACCCTGAAGAACCGCTTCTCCGTCAATCTGGGCGCGCTGATCATCACCGAAAACTTCTTCAACGATGACCCCGTGAAGGAAGGCTCTGTCGACGCCGCCATCGCGTACATCGATAAGGAGTTTGCTGCTGCCGGCGTTGCGGGCAAGCCCCTGCAGGTCGTTGGCATGGGCGGCACCGTCACCAGCATGGGCGCCGTCAAGCACAAGATGGTCAAGTACAATCCCGATATCATTCAGGGCTCCACCCTCACCCGCGAAGACGTTCAGGAGCAGGTGGATACCTACGCCGCCCGCACTGTGGAACAGCGCCGTGAGCTGCCCGGTCTGCAGCCCAAGCGTGCCGGCACCATTCTGGCCGGCGCCTGCATCCTCAAGGATATCCTTGCCCGTCTGGATGCACCCCAGCTTACCATCAGCGACCGCGGCCTCCGTCATGGTCTGGCCTTCGATCTGCTGAATAAGTAACGGATCCTTAAGACGGCTGCCAATGCTGTCTAAAAAATATTACAGGAGGAAAAAACAATGAAGAAACTGTCCCTGGTTCTCGTTCTCATTCTGCTGTGCGGCATGTTCACTGTTGCCAACGCCGAATGGAAGCCCGAAGCTCCCATCACCATCATGAACTACGTTAAGTCCGGCGGCGGCATGGACGTTGCCACCCGTAAGTTCTCCGAAATCGCTGCCAAGTACACCGACGCCACCATCGTGGTTGACAACAAGACCGGTGCCGGCGGCCTGATCGCTGCCGAATACGTTCTGGGCCAGCCCGCTGACGGCTACACCGTATTCGCCACCACCATCTCCTACGTTGACTCCGTTCTGTGGGGCTCTGAAGATATCGATGAGTACATCTTCGGCTTCGAATGGATCGACAACATCATGGCCGACCCCTATGCCATCATGGTTGCTAAGGACAGCAACGTGACCCTGTCTGACCTGGCTGCCGATAAGGACGGTCAGATCTGGTGCGGCCCCTCTGCCGGCGGCGCCAAGCACATCGTTGCTCTGCAGTTCTGGAGCAAGCTGGGCATCGAAAATGCCACCTTCGTTCCCTACACCTCCGGTCCCGACGCTCTGCTGGCCGTTATGCAGGGTCAGGGCGTTGCCACCGTTGGTAACCCCGGCGACGTGGAAGGCCGCGATCTGAAGCACCTGGTCATCGCCACCAAGGAAAAGCTGGCCACCTATCCCGATGCTGCCAACTTCGCTGATCTGGGCTATCCCGAGCTGGACAACCTGTCCATGTGGCGCGGCTACGCCGTAAAGAAGGGCACCCCCGCTGAATTCATCACCTGGTGGCAGGATCTGTGCCAGAAGGTTACCGAAGATCCCGAATGGATCGATTTCTTCGCCAAGAAGTCCATCGTTGTTTCCAACGAAACCACCGAGGACTTCACCGCCCGCCTCAAGCAGGATATGATCGACCACGTCGCCATCATGCTCCAGGCTGAAGGTGTTGACGCTGATTACGCCAAGGCCGTTACCGACGCCTGCAAGTAATTTTCCCTATCACAAAACTGGGGAAACCCTTCTTTGCACAAAGAAGGGTTTCCCTTGTATCATGAAATCTGCCAAGGAGAGGAGTGTCATCTCCCCGTGAAAGCTATCGAGACTTTCCTCAAGCCCATCGGTACGTTCCTCACGAACATCAATCCCATTTTCCTGCTGCTGGGTTTCGTCGTTATTATGGTCGGCTTTTTCTTCCTGTTCGGTCTGAGCAAGAAGCTGAAGGCCTACCGCGGACAGATGATGGTCATTACCGGCCTTTGCCTGTTCTTCCTGCTGTTCTATCTGCTGACCTTCGCCTTCAAGATTCGTAAAGCGCAGATGGTTTACACCACCGCTTCCACCATGCCGCATGTATGGATTTTCCTGATGATCCCCGTGGCCATCATGGTTATCACTTCCATTCTCAACGGCAAGAGCGGCACCGACGAGCCCTTTGGCCGTTGGATCCTCACGCTGGGCGTTGCTGTGGCTGCCTTCATCAGCGTGTTCCTGTTTGAATACATCGGTTATTACCTGTCCAGCGCGCTGCTGCTCGTTCTGATGATGTTCCTGCTGCGCGAACGCAAGGTAGCCGTTCTGGTGGGTGTGCCCATTGGCTGGGTGCTGTTCACCTATTTCGTATTCGCCAAGCTGCTGTTCATCTCGTTGCCCATGGGCAGCCTGTGGACCGGTCTGTTCTAAGAAAGGAGGAAACGCATCGTGCTTGATATTCTGAGCTATCTGGGTCAGGGTTTCATTAACCTGATTGATGTCACTGCCCTTCTGCTTGTAATGGCGGGCGTGGCTATCGGCATCATAGGCGGCGCGATCCCCGGCATTTCTCCTTCCATGGCCGTGGCTCTGCTGCTTCCCGTAACCTACTCCCTCACCCCTGTGCAGGGCATCATCCTGCTGATGGGCATCTACACCGGCGCCAACTACGGCGGCGCCATCACCGCTATCGCCATCAACACCCCCGGCACTCCCTCCTCTGCGGTTACCTCCTTTGACGGCTATCCGCTGTGTCAGCAGGGCCGTACCGGTGAGGCCATGGGTATCGCCCTGTGGGCCAGCGTTGCCGGCGGTATCATCTCCACCATCATCCTGATCTTCTTCTCCATCCCGCTGTCCAAGGTCGCGCTGAAGTTCTGGCCCTCCGAATACTTCGCGCTGTGCTTCATGGGCCTGACCACCGTTGCTACCCTCGGCGGCAAGCAGTGGCAGAAAGCTCTGGCTGCGGTTCTGCTGGGTCTGCTGATCAACACCATGGGTATCGACCCCATCTACGGCATCCGCCGCTTCACCTTTGGCATCAACGCGCTGTATGACGGCATCCCCATGGTTCCCGTGCTGATCGGTCTGTTCGCTCTGGGCGAAGTGTTCAGCAATCTGGAAAAGTTCAAGGGCGAAGGCGAAAAGGGCAAGACCGTGGACTACAAGTGGCCTCCCTTCTCCCTGCACTGGAAGCTGAAGTGGTCTTACATCCGTGCTTCCGTCATCGGCTGCATCATCGGTATTTTCCCCGGCGCCGGCGGCACCATTGCCTCCTTCATCTCCTATGACGTTGAAAAGCGTCTGTCCAAGCATCCCGAAGAGTTCGGTCACGGCGCTCTGGCCGGCGTTTCTGCCGGTGAAGCGGCCGACAACGGCTCCATCGGCGGCGCCATGGTGCCCCTGCTGAGCCTTGGTATCCCCGGTTCCGCCACCGCTGCCGTTTTGATCGGCGCGCTGCAGATCCACGATATCACCCCCGGCCCCGAACTGTTCACCAAGCAGCCCGATCTGGTGTACACCCTGTTCGCCTCCATGTTCGTTGCCAACGCCTGCATGGCGTTCATCGGCGTCATCGGCACCAAGGGCTTTGCTCGCCTGACCAACTCCCTGCCCAAGCGCATCTTGTACCCCATGATCGTGGCGTTCTCCATCCTCGGCTCCTACGCCGTGGAGCGCTCCGTGGTCCATGTGGTCCTGTGTCTGGTCTTCGGTCTGCTGGGCTGGCTGATGAAGAAGTACAAGTACCCCGCCTCTCCCGTTGTGCTGGGCGTTGTGCTTGGTAAGCTGATGGAAGAAAACCTGAGCCGCGCGCTGATGGTCAGCGGCGACTGGTCCAGCTTCTACACCCGTCCTCTCACCGTTATCCTGTTCCTCATCTCCATCGCCGCGATTGCGATGCCCATGATCAGCGACGCCCGCAAGAAGAAGGCCGGTACGCTGTCTGCTGACGCAGAAGAAGACGTAGACTGATTTACACACCCAAAAGGGCTTGCCTGACGGCAAGTCCTTTTTCTTTTTGCATTTTCTGCCCTTGCAAACGCCGCAAAAGGTGGTATACTAAAGCAAACGGAGGAAAAATACATGATTTACGACATTACGCAGGAATATTTTTCGGGCAGTGTTTATCCCGGCGATCCGCATCCTGTATTTCGCCGTATCAAGTCCTTTGAAGCAGGCGATCCATCCACCGTTACCGAAGTAACGGCACAGCTGCACGCTGCCACCCATATCGATGCCCCCATTCACCGTGTACGCGGCGGAAAGGGGATTTCGGATATCCCGCTCAGCAAATGCATCGGCCCGTGCGAAGTCATTGACGGCGAGGATCTGACCCAATTGCAAAAGAGCGTCCACAAGCGCATATTGTTTAAAAACTGCCCCGAAATCTGTGAAGAAACGGCGCACTTGCTCATCGAAAAAGGCGTATTTTTTGTTGCTGCCGAAGGGCCGAGCATCGGCGACCGCACCGTACATCGCATACTGCTGGAAAACGAGGTTGTGATCCTCGAAGGCGCTGAGCTGAGCCATGTACCCGCCGGCGTCTATACGCTTTATGCCCCGCCCATCCCCCTCAAAGATTGTGACGGCGCTCCCTGCCGGGCAGTGCTGATGGCGGAATAAGAATAAAATACAACAGAACCCATCAAAGGAGTGATTCCATGCAGCGACTGGGGCCGCGCGGATTTTTGACCGAGGAAGAGAAAAATAACCTGCCCACTGTTTCATGGGCTTTGATCAAGCGCATTTTGAGCTATCTGACGCCTTACTGGAGTAAATTTGCGCTTGTATTCATCACCATCATCCTGTCCTCTGTGCTGGGACTTTTGCCCAGCATCATCACAGGACGCATTGTGGATGAAGCGCTGGTTGGCGAGAGCATGACACTGCTGATCAAGCTGCTTCTGGCCGCTCTTGCCACGCTCACAGCCTCGCAGCTGGTGGGCCTGCTCACCACCTATCTGAATGCATGGATCAGCCAGCACATCATTTTCGACATGAAAAACCAGATGTACGGTCATTTACAGCGCATGAGCCATGCATTTTTCACCGGCGAGCGTCAGGGAGATATCATCACCCGCATGAATACCGACGTAAGCGGCGTTTCGTCGGTCATTTCGGGCACGCTCTCCAGCATTTTAAGTAATCTGGCCACCGTTATCACCACGCTGGTGGCCTTGTTTGGCATGAACTGGAAGATGGCGATCATCGGCATTCTGGTGATCCCGCTGCTGATCCTCCCCACCCGCTCGGCAGGCCGCACCCGCTGGAAGCTGTTGAGCGAAAGCCAGGCCAAGCATGACGAGCTCAACCAGCTGATCAACGAAACCCTCAGCGTATCAGGCTCCATGCTCACCAAACTTTTTACCCGCGAAAAGGCCGAATACGACCGTTTTGTCAAGGTAAACGGCGAAGTAACTTCCCTCGCCCTCAAAGAGCAGCTCTCCGGCCGCTGGTTCCGCCTGCTGATGGGCATTTTCACCCAGATCGGGCCTTTGCTGATCTACTTCGCCGGCGGCTGGCTGATCATCGCCCGCGGCGAGGAAGGGCTGACGGTGGGCGCGATCACCGCCATGGTGGCGCTGGTCAACCGTCTGTACCGCCCGGTGGAATCCCTTTTGAACATTCAGGTGGATTTCACCCGCAGTCTGGCGCTTTTCACCCGTATTTTTGATTATTTTGACCGCGAAATCGACATCAAATCCGCCCCCGATGCGGTGAAGCCCGATTTCCGCGGCGCCGATATCTGCTTCAGCCACGTGCGCTTTGGCTATACCGAAGAGGTTGAAATCCTCCATGACATCGATTTCACCGTGAAAGCCGGTGAAATGGCTGCCATCGTGGGGCCCAGCGGCAGCGGCAAATCCACCGTGATCAATTTCATCCCCCGTCTGTGGGACGTGGACGGCGGCAGCGTGACCATCGGCGGCGTGGACGTGCGCAGGATCGACCTTGAATACCTGCGCAGCCAGATTGGCTATGTGACGCAGGATACTTATCTATTCAACGGAACCATCCGCGACAATCTGCTCTACGCCAAGCCCAACGCCACCGACGAAGAGCTGATCGCCGCCTGCAAGGCTGCTTCGATCCATGATTTCATCATCGAACAGCCCGACGGCTACAATACGCAGGTGGGTAATCGCGGCCTCAAGCTCTCGGGCGGCGAAAAGCAGCGCATTTCCATCGCCCGAGTGATCCTCAAAAACCCCGCCATTCTGCTGCTGGACGAAGCCACATCGGCGCTGGATTCCATCTCCGAAAGCGCCATTCAGGATGCGCTGGAAATGCTCATGCAGGATCGTACCTCCATTGTCATCGCCCACCGTCTGTCTACTATTATGGCTGCGGATAAGATCCTCGCCCTCTCCGACGGCGTGATCGCCCAGTGCGGCACCCACGACGAGCTGATCGAGCAGGGCGGCGTGTACCGTACGCTCTATGACACCCAGTTTGGCCGATTGGACGACGAAAACTGATCAAAACAGCAAGCCGCTCAACCGATGGCTTGCTGTTTCTTATGCTTCCATGATAAAATAGGGCGGCAAGTTTGAATTCCCGGAGGACATACTGTGAACAAAATCCGATTCACCGCAAATAAGGATACAAATTACGTCTTTCACATGCTTTCTGTTTCCAAATGCGGATATAACAACGTTTACAGCGATCAATATGCCCCGCTCTACCCGCAGGAAGATTTAGCCGTTCTAAAGGCGCATGAACAGTTGATCACCGTTTGCGGTGGGAAGCATTGCGGCGCGCTTTATGGCATATTCGTGTGCGAAGCTGCCTGTGCAAAAACGTCAGCAAAAGATTATTATACCGAGCTGATGCGAAAAGCTGACGGGAACGATCTCCCCCTCGCCTTATCCCTATACAGAGAGGTTATCTTAAAACTTGCAGCCGTAATGATAAAGCACTATGATCATTACGTTGAAAACATTTGGAGTGCGGAGCGTGACAGGATCACCCAATACATTCCGGCGGTTGAGGCATTGTTTGAAAACAACCGCTTCACCGAAAGAGCCGAAGCAGCCGTCGGCAGTACTTTGCCCCGCGAGTTTTTTACCGCTACGCTTGTCACATCGGTGGAAAACGGCGCGGAAGCGATCGATATATCCGATGAACAGGATGTATTCGGAATTGAGCGGTCGCCCCTTGATGCATTCTATTTTATCGGACATGAGTATATTATTTATCTGTTGTTCGAAGCTCTGAAAGAGGAAAATGCATTCAAAGAGCTTAATACATGGAACATAACGGAAGGTCTTGCCGAGTATTACCTCAAGCAGGTTCTCGGAGATACACGGTTTTTTAAACCCCAAGAAAAATACGTTTTATTCTTTGAACAAGTCAATCCTCAAATGCAATTCAATGCTGTTGCACTATATAAAAAAGGGTTCAAGTTCTTTTCAAACGCCCGCTAAGACAATTCCGGCATATCATACACAGTCAAGGATTTCTCCAACTGGTTTTTCTGCTGTATTTTGTCAGATTTTGTCATCCTTACCGATTGTTTTTATGAGCATCCTATGCTATCATTTTGATCGGTAAGTACAAAGGAAGCGGAGGGATTTTTACGGAAGTTATCAGCACCTTGCTTATGGCAACTACACTGGCAGGCGTTGTGGGCACGGGCCTTGGCGGCCTGATCGGCGCGCTGCTTGAAAAGGATTCCAACCGCACGGTCAGCCTGCTTTTAAGCTTCGCGGGCGGCGTGATGCTCAGCGTTGTCTGCCTTGATCTGGTGGTCGAAGCCGTGGAAACCAACGTGGGCGTTGCCACTGTGATCGCCGCCATCGCCGCGGGCGTTACCATCATTTATTTGCTCAATCACCTCATCGATATGAAGACCAATCCCGAAGTGCCCCACATCGATGAAAACCATCCTAAAACCGCCGATAACCTGAACGAGCTGATCCACAGCGACCACCTGGAGCAGCACTATGCCCGCAAGGACAGCAAGTTCTCCCTGTTCATCGCCGGCATCGTTATGGCCAGCGCCATTGCGCTGCACAACGTTCCCGAGGGCATGACCATCGGCGCCTCCTACGCCAGCAACAACGGCGTAATGGGCAGCGCCGCGCTGGTACTGGCCATCCTGATCGGTCTGCACAACATTCCCGAAGGAATGGCGGTATCCGTTCCGCTGATCAGCGGCGGCATGACCAAATGGAAAGCCGTGCTGATCACCGCGCTTTCGGGTGTTCCCACCATCATCGGCGCGCTGCTGGGCTATCTGCTGGGCGATATCGGTGCCCTCGGTCTGGCGCTGAGTCTCGGTTTTGCCAGCGGCGCCATGCTGTACGTGGTTTTCGGTGAGATCCTCCCGCAGGCTATTTTGATGTATCACAGCAAGCTCCCCGCCTTTTCCGCCATCATCGGTATGCTGGTGGGCATGCTGATCATTTACGCGTAAAAGCACAGAAAAACCCCTTCGTACAAACAGTGTACGAAGGGGTTTTCTTACTTTTTCATTTCCTCCATGTATGCATCGCATACTTCCTGCACGTCGCCCACCATGCGCATCGCGCCTTTATCCAGCCATACGGCATGATCGCAAAGTCTCCTGACTTCATTGATATTATGCGAAACGTACAAAAGCGTTGTACCGTTTGCGAGAAGCTCCTGCATACGTTTTTCGCATTTCTGGTGGAATTTGTAGTCGCCCACGGCAAGGATCTCGTCCACGATCAGGATGTCGGGCTTAACCATGGTGGCGATAGCAAAACCAAGCCTTGCCCGCATGCCGGAGGAAAAGTTCTTCAGCGGCGAATCGAGAAACTGTTCGATCTCCGCAAATTCGACAATCTCATCGAAATGCTCTTTCATGAATTTGATCGAATATCCCAGCACGCAGCCGTTGAGGAAAATATTTTCACGGGCAGTGCATTCGGGATCAAAACCCGCGCCCAGCTCAATCAGCGGCGATATGCTGCCGTGAACGGCAATCCTTCCGGAATACGGCTTGAGAATGCCGCTGATCACCTTGAGCAGCGTGGATTTTCCCGCGCCGTTGGCGCCGATCAGCCCCCATGCTTCCCCCTTATGCACACGGAACGTCACATCCTGAAGGGCAATGAATTCCTGAAACATCAATTCGCCCTTGACAAGCTTGGCGAAATATTCCTTTAAGTTATCTATTTTTTGGCTGGACAGATTAAAACGGATCTTGACGTGATCCACATCCACCACGATCTTTTTATTTTCCATGAAGCTCTCCCGTCAAATATACAGAATAAAACGATCTTTCGTCTTATAGAAACTCAAAATACCCACCAGCAGCATCAGTACCGCCGCACCGGTACCCGCTGCGATCAGCACCAGCGAAGGCGCCGTCCCTTTGTATACCATCGAACGGAACTGCTCGATGTAGAAATACATGGGATTAAAATGCCGGATCAGCCAGCTGATCTTTTCGGACAGCGATTCGATGGGATAGAAGATGGGCGTCAGGTACAGCCAGGCCGTGGTTACAGCGTTATAGATGAAATGCATATCGCGGAAAAACACATTCGCCTGCGCCAGAAAAAGACCAAGACCCAGGCAGAAAACATACAGCTGCGCCAACGTCACGGGAATCAGCAAAAGCCACAGCGTGAATCTTGCCCCCGTGGCGATCATAACGACCAAAAGCGCACCCATGGAGAAAATCAGATCGATCAGGCTGCCGTCGATGGTGGCTAATGTAAAAATATACTTGGGCAGGTAGCATTTTTTCAGCATGGCTCCGCTGATGCTGATTGAACTGATCGCTCGGTCGGTAGAATTTCGCATGAAATTAAACAAAAGCTGTCCGCAGAAAAGATATACGGGATAGTTATCGATGTTTCTGCTGAACATTTTGGAAAATACCACCGTCATGACCAGCATGATCAAAAGGGGATTGAGTATGCTCCACAAATATCCCAGAAAACTTCTGCGATATTTAAGCTTTACATTCTTCTCCACCAAAAGCCTGCGCAGGTCCCGGTATCTCCAGAATTCATGAATATAGGCCTTTATTTTTATCATGCCGCAAATAACAGCTCCTTTTTCTTTAACGCACACCAAATACTTTTTGGATTCAATGCTTTGTCAGCGCATCGGGAATTGCACAGATCGCAGCAGCGGTCTGCAAAATATATCTTACCCGATTCACACTGCCGATCTTCTTTTTATTTAATCCCTGTTGAACAAGTCTCTTGAATACACCTTTTGAGCAACATCCGCAAGATCGCTGCTGGCGCGGTTGGCGATGATCACGTCGCTTTCCGCCTTGAACCGTGCAAGATCGTTCACCACACGGTTGCCGAAGAATTGATCCTCTTTGAGGGTGGGCTCATAAATGATCAGCTCGGCGCCTTCGGCACGGATGCGCTTCATCACACCCTGAATGGCGGACTGGCGGAAGTTATCGCTGTTGGTTTTCATGGTCAATCGGTAGATGCCCACCACCCGGGGGGCTTTGCCCAGCACCTGCTGCGCAACAAAATCCTTACGGGTATGGTTGGATTTGACGATCGCTTCGATCAGGTTCTGCGGCACATGATCGTAATTGGCCAGCAGCTGCTTGGTATCCTTGGGCAGGCAGTAACCGCCGTAGCCGAAGGACGGATTGTTGTAATGCCCGCCGATACGGGGATCCAGACACACGCCGTTAATGATCTGCTTGGAATCAAGTCCCTTGATTTCGGCATAGGTATCCAGTTCGTTGAAGAAGGATACGCGCATGGCAAGATACGTATTGGCAAAAAGCTTGACAGCCTCAGCCTCGGTAAAGCCCATGAACAGCGTATCAACATTTTCTTTGACTGCGCCCTCCTGCAAAAGCGAGGCAAAGGTCCGGGCGGCACAAGAGAGCTTTTCGTCCTGCGGATCGGTACCCACAATAATGCGGCTGGGATAAAGGTTATCATACAGCGCTTTGGATTCCCGCAGGAATTCGGGGCTGAACATGATATTCCGGCTGCCCGTTTTGGCGCGGATGCCTTCGGTAAAGCCTACCGGAATGGTGGATTTGATCACCATCACGGCGTCGGGATTTGTGCGCATCACCGTATCGATCACCGCCTCCACAGCAGAGATATCGAAATAGTTTTGCTTTTCGTCGTAATTGGTAGGCGCGGCAATAATGACGAACTCCGCGTCACGATATGCGCTTTCAGCATCCAGCGTCGCCGTGAGCTGCAATTCTTTTTCCGCAAAGAAGCGCTCGATCTCGGCATCCTGAATAGGCGACACGCGGCGGTTGATCAGATCCACCTTTTCTTTTACAATATCCACCGCCGTTACTTCATGATGCTGTGCAAGAAGAACAGCCAGCGATAAACCGACGTACCCGGTACCCGCAACCGCGATTTTCATTTTAAAGCACCTCTTTCTTCAGATCATCCAGTGCAGCGCGGATGACTTTGTCCATATCGTAATAACGGTACTGACCGAGGCGGCCGCCAAAGACCACATTTTCTTCTTTTGCAGCCAATTCGCAGTAAGCTTCATACAGCGCGCTGTTTTCGGCGTCATTCACGGGATAATAAGGCTCCATACCCGGCTTCCATTCAGCGGAATACTCGCGGCTGATCACCGTGGTGGGCTGCTTGCCGAACTCAAAGTGCTTATGCTCGATGATGCGCGTATAGGGCACCTCGCGCTCGGTGTAATTGACAACGGCGTTGCCCTGATAATCTTCCATGGGCATCTCTTCCGTTTCAAAGCGCACACTGCGATAATGAAGCGGCCCCAGCTTGTAGTCGAAATATTCATCGATGCAGCCGGTATATACAATGCGCTTTGCGATATCGGGCTGTGCCTTGATCAGTTGGGCAAAGTCCACGTTCAGCCTTACTTCCACGCCCTGAAGCATCTTTTCCACCATGGCGGTATATCCACCCATGGGAATGCCCTGATAACGGTCGTTAAAATAATTATTATCGTAAATAAACCGGCAGGGAAGACGCTTGATGATAAAGGCAGGCAGTTCCCTGCAATCTCTCCCCCACTGCTTTTCGGTATAACCCTTGACCAGCTTGGTGTATACGTCCGTGCCCACCAGACTCAGCGCCTGTTCTTCCAGATTTCGAGGCTCGGTGATATGCAGCTCCGCCACCTGTTCGGCGATCTTGGCTTTGGCTTCAGCCGGCGTGCGCACGCCCCACATTTTGGAGAAAGTATTCATGTTGAAAGGCAGGTTGTACAGTTCATCTTTATAGACGGCAATGGGGCTGTTGATATAATGATTGAACTCGGCAAAGCGGTTTACATATTCCCATACTTCCTTATCGCTGGTATGGAAAATATGAGCACCGTACTTGTGCACATTAATGCCGCTGACGTTTTCGGTGTAGATGTTGCCGGCAATATGGCTGCGGCGGTCAATAACCAGACACTTTTTTCCTTTTGCAGTCAATTCCCTTGCAAATACCGCGCCGTAAAGCCCCGCACCGACAATCAGATAATCGTACATCTTTATTCCGCCTTTCGTCCTGCTGGTCATAATCAAAAGTTGGTTCCAAAGGTGCTTCTTCTCTATCCTAAAATTATAACACAAAACACGCAAATGCACAATTCTCCCGCCCGCCTCTTATGCATTTATCTCTTTCTTACCGTCTTCTTTTTTGAACAAAAATATGGTATCATGATCCCATCAAGCCTCCGGAGGTCATGCCATGCAGCCAATTCCTCCTAATTATCGTGAGATCCCCCGGCATTTCAGGCGTATGCGGGCAATTGCCTCCCGCTTCGGCGCTCTTACATATAAGCTCAGCCGTCTTCACGCTCTGCTCACGCCCTGCACTTCCGTCAATGCTCTGGGCAAAGGCACGCCCTGTGTCAGCCTGTCATTTCTGGCACACCCGGCAAAAGATAAGTCCGACGGTTTTATTCTGACATCACGCACCGAAAAAAAGCTGGAAGTATGGGTGTCCGACGGCGGTTTTGCCACCGGGGAAACGCTGAGCGAGCTGCTTTCCCTGCGCAAACAGCTGCTGAAGGCAGGCGGCTTTGAAAAAGAAATCAATAATCCCCGCTGCAAGCTGGAGGTCACCTATCTGGTGTCCCATTTCCATATCGACCATATCAACGAGGGGATTTATCACATCCTGCCCTCGCCCTTTATCCGCGTAAAACAGGTGTATTTCCCCCACATTTCGGTTTATGCGCAGGATCGCGATCACATCCTTGAACGCAACGGCGACATCGGTTTGCGCTCCCGCTTCATGCTGTCCCAAAGAGCTTATCAACCCTTGGCCGACATGATGGATATGCCCTTCGGCGCCTGCCGCACCGTGCCTTTCGGTGAAGGCAGCATCACCCTGATGATGCCCGATATCGACTGGGGCGCACCCGAGTATCGCAAACGGCTCGCGGAAATGTATGACATCACCGCGCCCGAGGAGCTGGCAAAGGCCACCCCCGTACAGGTGATCAACTCCAACTGCCTGATCGCCCGCATTGAATACGCCGGACGCAGCATGCTTTTGACGGGCGACGCCATGAAAAAAACCTTTGAATTCGATGACGAGCCCTTTGACCGTCTGGTTTCTCAGTACGGCGACACGCTCAAGTCCGACATTGTCAAGTATCCCCATCACGGACAGGCCCGCAATCCCGCATGGAAGACCGTGCGCGACAAACTGCTTATCCCCTCTCCCGACGCCATGGTGGTGCTCACAGGGCATAACGCCCATACCCACGCAGCTCCCTATCTGACGGAAAACAATGTGCCCTGGGTCGATCTGAGGGAAAAGACGCACACCTTTACCATCACCCCCGACGGCATGATCCGCCATACCACGGGAAACGTCACCCTTCTTTAAAGGAGAAAATGCCCATGTTATTTTACGATTACGTCATTTCGCAGGACACACGCCTTTTTACCGTCGTTTGTCTGCCCGAAGCGATCGACCGCTGCCCCGTCGTGGTGTACAGAACGCCTTATGTTGACGCCGCCCAAGCCATGACCGAAGAGGAAATCTGTGCTCAGGTACAAAGCGATTTCGGGGATTATCTGCGCTACGGCTTCGGCGTTGTGTATCAGCACTGCCGCGGACGGGGAAAGAGCGAGGGGGATTGCATTCCCTATCTGAACGAGCGCACCGATACCCAGGCCCTGTATGACTGGATCCGCCGTCAGCCTTTCTACAATGGCGAACTGTACCTTTTCGGCCGCAGCTATTCCTCCTCTGTGCATCTGGTGGCCGCGCCCTTTGCCCCTGATATCAAGGGCGCCGTACTGGAGGTGCAGGATTCCCAGCGCTATAACTGCAATTACCGCAACGGCTTTTACAAGATCGGCCTGCACGGCAACTGGTACGTGGGGATGTACAAGAAAAAAAGCCTGCCTGTCAAGCATTACGTCCCCGAAACCTTTCACACGCTGCCGCTCAGCGATTTTTCGCAGACGGTTTTCAATGAAAAAGCCGAAGACTTTGACCAGATCCTTCGCCATCCCGCCGCAGACGATCCCTTCTGGCATACAGCCATGGGCGGCGGGGAATCTTACGACGCTTTGAAGCACGCCCGCATCCCCGTTCTGCTGGTCACGGGCTTTTACGATATTTACACCGGCGGCGTTTTCGATATGTGGAACAATCTGGACGAAGAGACCCGTTCGCAGTCGGCGCTGGTGGTATCGCCCTACGATCATTCGGGCAAGCCCGACAAGCAGCCCGTGCATTTTGAAAAGGGCATGATTTCCGAGCAATTCGGTGATTACCGTCAAAAGTGGCTATCTGCCGTCCGCGACGGGAAGACCCCGCCCTTCGCCTGCGGCAAAGTCACCTATTACAAGCTGTTTGACGACAAATGGCATACCGACGATTTTGTGCCCGCTGATCGCAGCATCACGCTGCCGCTGGGCGCGGATACGCTGACCTACCGCTATAACCCCTATGCACCCGCTTCTTTCAAGGGCGGTCTTTCCGCCAACTTCGGGGGCACGGCTTATCAGGATCCGCCCTTCCAGCGGCCCGATGTTCTGACGGTATATACCCGGCCCTTTGACGAGGACACCTGCGTAAAAGGAAAAATCTCCGCCCGTCTGCGGGTCGCATCCTCCTGCGAGGATACCTGTTTTTACATCCGTTTGAGCCTGTGTACGCCCATGGGCGATCTGGGGCTGCGGGATGACATCAACCAAATCTCCAATTTTACCGCCTGCTACCGCCCCGGGGAGGAAATCACCATGGATTTTTCCTTTGACGAGCATGCCTTCGTCATACGGAAGGGGCAAAAACTACGCGTGGATATTTCTTCCTCTGCCTTCCCGCTGTATGTGCGCCATACCAACCGCAAAGGGCTGTTTTGCGATCAAGTCACGGCCCTCACGGCAGACAACACCGTATTTCTCCGCGAATCCACGCTGACCTTGCCTGTTGAATAAAAAAAGCAGCCTTGAAAAAGGCTGCTTTTTCAGTTATTCCACCCGGCTGTCCAGTTCGGCAAATTTCTGCTGCATGGTGGGATTATTGCGCGTGAGCTTTTTGATGGTCAGCTCCTGCGCCTTGTTATTGGCCAAACGCAGGTTATTTTCGGAGGACAACAGCGCTTCCTTGGTTTTCTGCAGGTGATCGATGGTCTTGTCGATCTCCTCGATCGCCTTCATAAACTTGGCGCTGGCCAATTGATAGTTGCGGGAGAATTTGACCTTGAATTCGTTCATATCCTCCTCAAAATGGGTGATATCGATGTTCTGGCTGCGCATTACCGCCAATTCCCGGCGGTAAGAGAGGGAATGCTGCGCAGCATTGCGCAGGATCGTGATCAGCGGAATGAAGAACTGCGGACGGATGACGTACATTTTTTCATAGCGGTGGGATACGTCCACGATACCCGCATTATACAATTCGTTATCGGCCTCCAGCATGGTAACGAGCACGGCATACTCGCACTTTTTCTCACGGCGATCCTTGTCCAGCTCCTTGAAAAAGTCCTCGTTCTTATGCTTGGTGGCCGTTTCATCGCCCTCGTTTTTCATTTCAAACATGATGGAAATGAACTCGATGCCGTTTTCATCCGTTTCGCGGAAGATATAATCGCCCTTGCTTCCCCAGCGCGCATCGTTGTCCTTTTCAAAATAAGCCCGCTGGAAACCCGTGGCGCGGAGGCGGTTGAACTCGATTTCACAATGCTGCTCCAGATTTTCGCCGATCATCTTGGTGGACTGACGGGCCTTGAAGTCCTTGTAATAGGCGATCATCTCATCCTTGGTTTTCAGCTGCTGCTCGTAGGCGTTTTTCATGGATTGCTCACTGCGCTGCGTCTCACGGCGTTCGCTTTCCATCTGCGCCCGCAATTCGTACAGCTGGCGATCCTTTTCGGCCAGCGCTTTTTCGCTGCGCATCAGCGCCTGCTGCACGGCAAGCTGCTTTTCGTTCTCCGATTGGCTCAGCTTTCCCTGCAGTTCCATCTGCCGCACATCACGACGCGCCAATTCATCCCTGTATCGGCTTTCGGTCTGCGCACGGGCGATCTGAACAGCGTTTTCCTTCTCCAAAGCCAGCTGGCGCGTACGCTCTTCCATTTCTTTTCCGAACTCGCGATCGCGCACCTGCTTAACAATGGCGGCGTAACCCGATTCATCCACCTGAAACATTTCTCCGCACTTGGGGCATTTGATTTCCTGCATGGTTTTTCCCTCCGTGATAGGTTATTTGCCGGACAGATCGCAAACTAAGCCGCCGCTTACCCGTCACTCTTTCTCTGCCAAACGCTTTACGATCTCGTAGCTCTGGCGGATGAACGCCGTCAGTTCTTCTTTTTCAAGGGGACGCGCACTCATACGGGCAATATCAAAATAATGCTTTGCCAACAGCTTTTGCAATTCACGGTCGGCAAGCTCAGCCAGCTTCCGTACCGCCTCGCAGCCGCTGTTGAGCACGATCTCGGGACGCTCGGGCAGTTTAAAGTCCTGGCCGTACATTGCCGCCATCTCCCGGTAACGGCGCAGCTGTTCGTTTTCAAGCAGCATCAAAGGCAGTTCCCTGTCCGCCAAAGGCTGAAGCTTTACGGTGGCATCCTGGTTATCCAGCGCCTCGCGGAACAAACTTTCCATCGCTTCCTGCGAGATGTCGTTTACTTCTGCGTCCTGATCGATCAAACCCTCGGCGTCGGCGTCTACACGGGCAAAGAGAATGCCCTCAGGCTCACCGTTTTGCTCCAGCATCTGCATGAAGCTGACGTCGATCACCGAATCCATCACCGCCACATCAATCTCCCGGGCGGTGTAGAGATTCACCGAAGCCGCCTGACGCGCAGCATCGGAGGTGTAATATACCTTCTTGTCCGCCTTGCCCTCGTTGCGGGCACGGTACTCGTCAAGCGTGAGGTACTCGTCCTTCACGGTCTTAAGCAGCAAACCGGCCTTTACGGCATCATAGAACTTCCGATCGCGCAGACAACCATACTTGACGAAGGGATGAATATCGTCCCAGTAAGACTGATAGGTTTCACGCTCGGTGTTCATCAGCCCGTTCAGCTTGTCTGCCACCTTCTTGGTGATGTGAGCGGACAGCTTTTTCACATAGCCGTCATTCTGCAGGAAGGAGCGGCTGACGTTCAGCGGCAGATCGGGGCAATCCAGCACGCCGCGCAGAAGCAGCAGGAACTCGGGAATGATCTCCTTGATATTGTCCGCCACAAACACCTGACGGTTAAACAGCTTGATCTGCCCTTCCTGCCCGCCGAAATCCTTGCGAATACGAGGGAAATAGAGAATGCCCTTGAGGTTGAAGGGGTAATCCACATTCAGATGGATCCAGAACAGCGGATCCTCGTAGGTATTGAACAGTCTGTAATACGCCTGCTTGTATTCTTCCTCGGTGCATTCCCGGGGATTTTTCAGCCACAGCGGATGGGTATCATTGATGGGCTGAGGCTCCTTGGGCTCTTCCTCCCGCTCCTCGGTCTTGTCGCGTTCATCGTCAAGATCCTCCAGATAAATGGGCACTGCCATGTATCCGCAGTAACGGTCAAGAACTTCACGCACACGGCTCGCTTCCAAAAATTCCTTTTCCTCATCGGCAATATGCAGTGTTACCGTGGTTCCGCGCTGGTTTCGGCTGCCTTCGCTCATTTCGTAGGCCATGCCGTCCTCGCTCTCCCAGTGCACGGGCTTTGAGCCCTCCTGATGGCTCAGCGTATCGATCGTTACTTTGGTTGCGGGCATGAAAGCAGAATAAAAGCCCAGACCGAAATGGCCGATAATGCCGCCTTCGCTTTCCCCCTGATACTTTTTGAGAAATTCTTCGGCGGAGGAAAAGGCCACCTGATTGATGTATTTTTCCACCTCGTCCGCCGTCATACCGATGCCGTTGTCGCTGAAGGACAGCGTTCCCGCCGTCTTATCCACCGCAACCGTCACAAACAGCTCCTGATCGTCGCCCGTGAGCATACGGTACTTGGTCACCGCGTCGCAGCCGTTGGCCGTCAGCTCGCGGATAAAAATATCCTTATCGGAATACAGCCAGCGCTTGATCACCGGCATGATATTCTGCGCATGAATGGAAATATTGCCTTTTTTGATCTCGGACATAACAAACCCTCCTTGGAATGGTACGAAAATATTATACCACAAATTGTAAATGATATATAAACTTTTTCACGCCCTGCCGAAAAATGCATACCCTGATAGTGCAAGGGATTTTCCCTTCTTCCGAAAACGGGATGTGAGGCATATGAAACGCGGAGACGTTTACCGCGCAAACCTTGATCCCGTGCAGGGCTCCGAGCAGGGCGGGGTGCGGCCTGTGGTCATCGTGCAAAATGACCTTGGCAACCGCCACAGCCCCACTGTGATCGTAGCGCCCATCACCTCACAGCGCAAAAAGCTTTCGCAAAAAACGCACGTATCGGTGGAACCGCCCGAGGGCGGGCTGAAATACCCTTCGCTGGTACTGTGCGAACAGCTGCGCACCCTTGAAAAAACGCGGCTTGACCGCTATCTTGGTTCCTTTGGCGAAGAAACGCTTTTGCGCGTGGATGCGGCGCTTTGCGAAGCGCTGGGCACGGGCAGGGATTAAAAATAAACAAAACCGCCGCATTTCTGCGGCGGTTATTTGTCTTATACGCTTTGTTCTCCGCGCTCGTCATCCAGCAGCACGATGGGCTGGGCGTCCGCATTCAGAATCTCTTTGAATTCCTCGCCGGAGATATTTTCTTTTTCCAGCAGGTATTCCGCCAGATCATGGAGCTTGCGGGTATTCTGCTTGAGAATGTCCAGCGCGCTTTGATAAGCCTGACGGATCAGTTCCACCACTTCCGCATCCACCTGTGCTGCGGTATCGGCTGAGCACATCAGCTGCGAATCGCCGCCCAGATAGGCATTGGTCGCCGTTTCCAGTGCTACCATGCCGAACTTTTCGCTCATGCCGTAGCGGGTGACCATGGCGCGGGCCAGTTTGGTGGCCTGCTCGATATCGTTGGCTGCGCCCGTGGTGCAGGTATTGCAGGCATATTCCTCCGCAGCACGGCCTGCGGTGAGCACTGCCAGCTTGCCGATAATATCCTCGCGCTTCATCAGCACGTGCTCTTCTTCATCCACCTGCATGGTATAGCCCAGCGCCCCGGAAGTACGGGGAATGATGGTGATCTTCTGCACGGGCACGGCATTTTTCTGATGCGCCGCCACCAGCGCGTGACCGATCTCGTGATAGGCCACGATCCGCTTTTCGTTTTCGGGGATCACAAAGCTCTTGCGCTCGGTGCCGGCGATCACCGTTTCCACGGAGGCTTCCAGATCGCCCTGCGTTACCGCGCTGCGTCCAAGGCGAACCGTGCGCAGCGCCGCTTCATTGATGATATTGGCAAGGTCTGCACCCGAAGCGCCCACCGTCTGACGGGCAATAGCGGAAAAATCCACGCCCCGATCCATGGTAATGCCGCGGGCGTGTACACGGAGAACGGCCTCTCTGCCGCGCAGATCGGGCAGATCCACCGTGATGCGGCGGTCAAAGCGACCGGGACGCAAAAGCGCAGCGTCCAGAATCTCGGGACGGTTGGTGGCGCCCAGCACCACAATGCCCTTGGAGGCGTCAAAGCCGTCCATCTCCGCCAGCAGCTGATTGAGCGCCTGTTCGCGTTCGTCGTTGGAGGAAAGCCCCACGGCGTCGCGCTTTTTGCCGATGGCGTCAATTTCATCGATGAAAATAATGCACGGCGCTTTTTCATTGGCCTGTTTGAACAGATCGCGTACGCGCGCTGCGCCCGTGCCGACGAACATCTCCACAAAGGCTGAGCCGCTGACAAAGAAGAAGGGCACCTTCGCTTCGCCCGCCACCGCCTGCGCAAGCAGCGTTTTACCCGTACCGGGAGGGCCCACCAGCAGCGCGCCCTTGGGCAGCTTTGCGCCGATGGCGCGGTATTTCTCGGGCTGATGCAGGAAATCCACCAGTTCGATCAGCGCTTCCTTGGCTTCATCCTGACCGGCCACGTCGGTGAACTTTTTGCTTTCATCCGACACCGTATACATTTTGGCGCTGCTTTTGCCAAAGCTCATGGCGCCCATGCCGCCGCTGCCTTTTCTGATCATACGGAAAACAAAGAAAATGACAGTGCCGTACAAAAGAATGGGCAAAACAAGGCTGATGATCATGCCCAGCACGGACGAGCCCGACAAGTCCTCGCCGCCGAATTTTACATTCGCGGCAAGCAGACGATCCACCAGATAGGGATCTTCCACAGTGATGGTGCGGTACACTGTGCTTTTCGCCGCGCCCAGATACCACTTGGGCAGCGTTTCGTCGCTCTTGAGGGTGAATGCGATATTTTCCGGACCGATCTGCACCCGATCCACACGGCCGCTTTGCACCATTTCGATAAAGGTCGAGTACTCCACGATCTCCGTTTTTCCGCCCAGCAGGCGCGAAGCAGAAAACAGCGTAGAAATCAGCATAACACCCAGAACCACCACGGTGATCCAGAAAATGGGCGGTTTCTTCATTTGAGGCGATTTATTCTGTTTGGTATTTTTCTCTTCCATCCCCTATAGCTCCTTTCCGGGATATAACGCCAAATACCGGCAAAAAACGCCGAATATTTTTTGTCTGTATATATTTTATCCGATGCTTTCATCCGCTGTCAAGAAAGGTGGGAAAAGTTCACATGGGCTTCATATACTATACAAAAACACTTTTTCTTATGCTATAATGGATGCGGAGGCGCAAATGCATGAACGAAACGCTTAAAACAAAAATCAAAATGCTGCCCGATTCGCCCGGTTGCTATTTGATGAAGCACAAAGGCGAGATCATTTATGTGGGAAAAGCGGTGAATCTGAAAAACCGCGTGCACAGCTATTTCCAAACCCGCGATCATACGCCCAAGGTAGCTGCCATGGTGCGTTTGATCGATGATTTTGATATTCTGCTTTGCAATACCAATCTGGAGGCGCTGACGCTGGAATGCAATCTGATCAAGCGTCATATGCCTCATTACAATATTCTCCTGAAAGACGACAAGCACTACCCCTATGCGCGCATTGACAAGCGCGAGCCCTTCCCCCGCGTGACCATTGCCCGAAGGATGCAAAAGGACGGCGCCCAGTATTTCGGGCCTTACATCGGCGCATCGGCTGTACGCGATGCGCTGGAGGTGCTGCGCAAAGTCTTTCCCATCCGCACCTGCAGCAAAAATCTGCCCCTTTCCAAGCCCTCGCGCCCCTGCGTCAATTACGAGATCGGCCGCTGCCTCGCCCCCTGTGCGGGCAAGTGTACCCGGGAAGAATACCGTAAAATGATCGACGGCGTGATCGCTTTTCTGAACGGCAATACCAAAGAGATCACCGACCTTCTTCAGAATGAAATGCTGGAGGCTTCCCGTAATCTTGATTTTGAACGCGCCGCGCAAAAGCGGGATGCACTGCGGGATATCGAGGGATTAAGCGAGCGCCAGCGCGCCATCCAGACCAACGACGCCCAGCAGGACGTGCTGGCCCTTGCACAGGACGGCCTTGACGCCATGGTGCAGGTGCTGTTTATCCGCGGCGGGCGCATGATCGGCGGCGACAGCTTTGCCCTCCCCGGCGAAGGCAACGAACCTCCTCAGGAGGTGCTCACCGAGTTCATCCTGCGCTACTATGCCGACCGGCTGCCTCCCCGGGAGATCCTCACCCAGCCCATGGAGGAAGCAGAAACCATGGAACTGCTTTTGCGTGAAAAGCGGGGCGGAGCGGTATCGCTGTTCATCCCCCAGCGCGGCGAAAAACGGGCGCTGGTGCTCATGGCGGAAAAGAACGCCCGGGATGCCTTGCAAAAGCGGAATGCCAAACAGCAGGTGCAGTGGGATCGCACAATCGGCGCCTGCCGCGATCTGGCGCAGGCCATTGGCATGAAAGGCTATCCGCGGCGTATTGAGGGCTTTGATATTTCCAACACCCAGGGCGTTTTGTCCGTAGCGTCCATGGTGGTTTTTATCGACGGCATGCCCGCCAAGAAAGAATACCGCCATTACCGCATCAAAACGGTGGTGGGCGCCAACGATTTTGCTTCCATGAATGAAGTACTGGGGCGCCGTTTTCGCCGTACCAAAGCAGAGGATGAATCCGAGCGCTGGGTCATGCCCGATCTGGTACTGATCGACGGCGGCCCCCAGCAGCTGGCTTTCGCACGGGAAGCCATGCTGAAGGAAGGCATTGAAGTACCCATGTTCGGCCTTGCCGAGCGATTGGAGGAGATCTGGCTGCCCGATTGCGATACGCCCATCCTGCTGGATCATCACACCCCTGCCCTGCATCTGGTGCAGCGCATCCGCGATGAAGCCCACCGTTTCGCCATTACCCATCACCGTTCCCTTCGCGGGAAAGCCTCCATCCACTCTTCTTTGGAGGACGTTCCCGGAATCGGCGCAGCCCGCCGCCGGGCATTGATCGCCCATTTTAAATCGATCAAAGCCATGAAAGAGGCCGGTGAAGAGGAGTTTTGTGCCGTCAAAGGGATGAACAAGACCGCCGCTCGCGCACTTTATACCTATTTCCATCCGGATTCAACGGAAAACGGGCAGGAATTGTAAAAATTGCTTGACGAAGCACTACAAATTTGTTACAATTATGTAAAGTTGCAATACGCAGCTTTTGACGTGTTACCATTCCTGTATGGAGGGGATTATTTGCTATGAAAAAGAAGTTTGCCTTGATCGCTTTGCTGCTGATCGCAGCCTTTGTTCTGTGCGCCTGCAGCGCCGGTGATAAAACGGAGGAGCCCGCTTCTCAGGGCGTAGGTCAGGTTCCGCCCATGGAACAGCAAAACAACCAGCCGCAGGTCGCTGATACCAACGATTGGGGTCTGCCCGAGGGCTATGATCCCGCCAGCGAAGAGGACACGGGCTTCTATTTTGTGGACGCCAAATATGATGAAACCGGCAAGGCCGTGTACGCCGGCGCCACCCCCATCCCGATCAATCCCGTGGATATGCCCACCGCCACGCCCCGTCCCGAACTGACCTTTACCTTCGGCGAATATACCGCTGCCAAGCTGGGTCTTAAATTCAGCTCTGCCATCGGTTATCAGATCGATGACACCGCCGGCGATATGTATATTCTGACCGAGCCCGCTTCCGCCGTCAAGGATAACTATGCCGCCACCATTTCGCTTCAGATCATCCCCATCAACAGCAACTACGATATTAACGACCTGAAGACCGATCTGCGCAACTTCCTGCTGAATGAAAAGACCAAGTACGACACGTGGGAAAGCTACTCCGCCTCCAGCAAGACGCTGATGGGTCAGAAGGGCTATTACAACAATTACCGCGCTTCGCTGGTGGACGGCACCATCGTCCGCGGCCGCGTGCATATGGCCATCATCGATAAGACCGAGCTGCTGGTGCTGCATGTATCCTGCCCCGGCTGGTTCAACACCAGCTATATGAAGATCTACGATCAGATCCGCGATACGCTGGCCAAGATCAACTGATCCTATTCACCCCAAGGGAAGCGCATCCGCTTCCCTTTTTCATTTGTTGGGACATTTATATGGAAATCAAAACAAATCGCCTGACCATCCGCCGCCTGACCCCCGATACGGCGCAGGCCATCCATGAAAACTCGCTGGATGAAAATACCCGCCGTTTCGTGCCCGACGAGGTCTTTGAAACCCTTGCAGAAGCCCGGGAAACGGTGGATTATCTCATCTCCTGCTATGACTCCTCCGAGCCGAATCCGCTGGTGTACGGCATTTTCCTTGATAAAAACTGCATCGGCTACGTGCAGGCAGTGCCCATGGACGAGGGTAAATGGGAGATCGGCTATCACATCGCCGAAAAACACACCCGCAAAGGCTATGCCACCGAAGCAGTCAAAGCATTCTTGCCTGAGATTATGCAAAAGCTCGCCCTCACCGAAATACTGGGCGTTTGCCTGAAAGAAAACGCAGCCTCCGTCAAAGTGATGGAGCGCTGCGGGTTTGAAAAGGTTTTCAGCGGCGTCGGACGCTATCAGGGAAAAGAACACCCGATCTGCCGGTACATCTATAAAGCTCCATAAAAAATCCCGCCTCTTTCGAGGCGGGACTTTGTTATGCGATTCTTACTTCACGATCTTGGTGATGTGGGGATTGGCGCCGTTGTACCAGTACAGGAAGCCTTCCACGTCCACAACATCGCCCACCTGCAGTTCGCAGGCAGTCTTGTACACTTCGGTTTCGGGACCGGTCAGGTAGCGTTCCACGCAGAAATCGTAGTTCTGGCCGTTCAGGGAGAAGGTCAGGTAGATGTCATCGCCGGGCTCGCCGTACTTGTGCGTCAGCTTTTCCAGCTTCAGGCCCTTGAAGATCGCCTTCTGGTTGATATGGGAAATCAGCTCTTCGGTGCCCAGCAGAGCGGTCATATCCTTGGCTTCGGCAACGTAGTTGCCTTCGAGGATTTCAAAGGTGGGCTGAGTGCCGATTTCGACTTCGCCGGCATACTCGATCTTTTCGCCCTTTACGCGGATCTTGGCGCCTTCAACCAGCTTGGCGGCGTCTTCTTCGGAGCAGACCATTTCGTAAATGAAGTAGCCGCCCATATCATCCTGAGCGTAAACGGTGATCTTGTTGTCCCACCAATCCTGAGTGGCCTGAACATAAGCTTCAACGGTCACTTCGGTATACAGATCGGCAGCAGCGTATTCGGCATAGGTCATAACGCCTTCGCCCTTGGCTTCGGGAGCGGGAGCAGCCTCATCGGCCATGGCGCAGGTGAAAGCCATGCACAGGAGCATCAGAACAGCCAGGAACTTTTTCATTTTTTGTTTCCTCCTAAAATGGATTTTCAGGGTACATCTTTATTATACATAAAAAGCAAAATAAATCAATGCAATTCCCGATTATTTACTTTTTGCTTTTTTCACGGCAATATATCCGGCATACACCGCGATCAGCCCCCATGTAACGGAAAGCGCCGTCAGCAGCGTAACGCCGGTAGCGGGCAGCGGACCGAGATCCCGCTTGCCGGTGGCGGCGATATCGATCTGATCCAGCCGGTAGAGCGACTGCGTATCGCTGTACAGGGTGTCCATGAAGGTTTCGTTGATCTCTTTCTTGCGAAGGATGCCCTTGACCACGCTTTCGATCAGGTAACCCGCCGCATCGCGCAAGGAGGCCGAGCCGTTGAACACCGGCGTTACGAAGGTGTTTTCCACGTTATCAATCAGCAGCTTGGACGCCTTGATCTTGACGTCGTAGTACATATCGTTATCTTCGCCCTCGCGGGAGAGATAATCCCGGTAATCCGCCGTATCCTGCGCCTTTTGCGTAACGGGCACATAGCCCTCGGTCTTGGCGTAAGAAAGCTGCACGTCGTTGGTGAGCATAAACTGCATGAACAGCCAGGAAGCCAGCACCTCCTGCGGATCTTCCTTGTTGAAGATGCACATGGAGGGGCCCTGAGAGATCATCTTGGGATTTTCGGTATCGAACTGGGGAATTTCCATGACTGCCGTTTCAAATCTGACCAGCGCGCTTTCGGCAATGTCAAGCAGCGGCGCATCCGAGCCCATCCACGTGGCGCCCGCGGTGGAGTCCACGGCGAAAATGCACTGACCGGCATTGAGGAAGTTGGCGGGATAACTGGAGATTTTGAAGGTAGAGAAGGATTTGAGCTTCGCGTGCTCAGCCACGGTGTAGAGCATTTCCCTTGTGGTATCGTTGAAGATCTCGATCCTGCCTTCGGGCGTGGAGTAGCCCGCGCCGCGCTGGCGAAGCATCTGGATCATCATATTGTCGGTGGACTTGTAAATGAAAGGAATCATTACCTTCTGTCCGTTGACAAGGAAATTGCCGTTTTCATCCTTGGCCATGGCGGCATCCGCCACCTGCCACACGAAATCCCACGTCAGCTTTTCCGGCAGCGTAAAGCCCAGCTTTTCCACGAAGGTTTTATTCACATAGCAGGCTTCGGTGGAGCGCATATAGGGCAGAGCGTACTGTATGCCGCCCACTTTTCCTTCGTTCAGGAACTGCGGAACGATCTCCTCCTTGGTGGGGGCATCAAACAGCACCTCGCTGCCGCCAAGGCCGTATTTGGCATGCGTCAAAAGATCGTCAAGGGGCACCACGCAGTGATCGCCCGTGAGATACGTGGCAATATGATCGGGATAGGTGATGCAGATATTAGGCGTTGTGCCGGTGGCGATGTTGGTGATCACGTCGTTATAAATACGACCGTAATCGGTATAGGGGCGCAGCGTCACATGAACGTTGGGATAAATCTTTTGGAAGTCCTCAATGGCCTGCTTGTAGATTTTCTGCTGGGTGGCGTTGGAGTCGTTTTTCGCCCAGAAAGTGAGCTCAAACTGCCGGCTCGTATCAAACTCCCCGGGAATCTCAAAGGCAACGGACTCCTTTGCCCCATGGCAGCCCGAAAGCAATGCCGCCAGCAGACACAAAAGCAGCACAAATGCGATTTTTTTCATCATCCCTTGCTACCTCCTCTGGCAACACCCGCCATGATCTTTTTATGGAAGATCAGAAACAGCACGATCAGCGGCACGGAGATGGACACCACCGCCGCCATCATGGCAGGAATGTTCTCGCGTCCGAAGCCGCTTTCGCGGATGGTCTGAATGCCGTTGGACACAAGGAAATAGCTTTCATCATCCGTGATCAGACGCGGCCACACATAGGAGTTCCAGCATTCGATGATCTTGAGAATGGTGATGGTGATGACCGTGTGGCGGCACACAGGGATCAGCACCTTGAACAGATACTTCAGATCGCTGGTGTTATCCACCTTGGCGGCGTAGTACAGTTCATCGGGCACCTGCGCAAAGTTTTCCTTCAGCAGATAAATATAGAACACCGACGTGATGGAGGGCAGGATCAGACCGGTAAAGGTATTGCGCAATTCCAGATTGGTGATGGTCACAAAGTTGGTAATGATCACCAGCTCGTTGGGGATCATCATCAGCGCCAGGAACAGCACGAACACCAGATTCTTTCCCTTGAACTGCAGTCTTGCAAAAGCAAAGGCCGCCAGCACGGTCACAATGAGCATCGCCGCCGTGGTGACCGCGGTATAAATCAGCGTGTTGGCAAAGTACTTGGCAAGGGATACCGTGGTGAAGGCGTCGATGTAGTTCTGAATCGTCGGCGCCGCGGTATACAGTTTGGGAATGTATTCGGCATTGTAGGAGCCGTAGCTCTTTATGCTGGTGAGCAGCATCCAATAGAAGGGAAACAGCACCATCAGCGCCCAGATCACCAGCAGCGTATAGATCACCGTTTGCGATACGCCTTTGCGGATACGCGCGCGTTTTTCGATCTTCTTATAATCCACAGCCATGCGCCCGCCTCCTTAATAATGCACGTGCTTCTTGCTGATCAGCAGATTGATGCACGTGATGGTCAGAACAATGGCAAACAGAATGATCGCCGCGGCCGATGCGTAGCTGGGGTAGCCGCCGCTGTTGCCGTAGAGCATATCGTAGATATAGCCTACGATGGTGTTCATTTCCGCCGCATTCAAATCGGTACCGAACAGCGCCACCGAGTCGCTGTATGCCTTGAATGCGCCGATAAAGCCCGTGATGATCAGGTAGAACAGCGAAGGCGAGATCATGGGCAGAGTGATGCGCAGGAACATACGGTTTTTACGGGTGCCGTCCACGCGGGCCGCCTCATAATACTTTTCACCCACCGACGCCAAAGCGCTGGTAAGGATGAGGATCTTGAAAGGCAGCACCACCCATACCGTGTAGAAGCACAAAACGAACATCTTCGCCCAGTAGGGGCCGTCAATGAAATCCACCGACTCGCCGCCAAATCCGTTGATCAGCAGATTGACCAGGCCCTCGGAATAGGGCGTTTTCTTGAACAGGATCATGAAAACAAGGCCCACCGCCAGCGTATTGGTGACGTAAGGCAGGAAATAGACGGTCTGGAACACATTGCGCAGAGGCTTTATGGAATTGAGCCCCAGCGAGATCAGAAGCGCCAGACCCGTGGACAGCGGCACGGTGATGATCACCAGGATGAAGGTATTTTTCACCGCCTGCAGGAAATAGGGATCGTGCAGGACGTAGGAATAATTGTACAGGCCCGTGCCGAAATACGTTTGCGAAGCGGAATTATACCCCTCCTCAAACGAATAAATGAACACGTCGATCAGCGGATACACCATAAAAAAGCCCAGAAAGAGAATGGCCGGCAGTAAATACAGCCACCCTTTCAGGTTATTTTTTTCCATCATAACGCGATTCCCCCTTTGCAGCTTTTGCGCCGGACGGGCAAATTGTTCCAAATAAATTGTAGCGCAAGAGCGCAGGCAAGTCAACGAAAAAATGCCCGATTGACAAAGAACGCATCCTGTTTTATTCTTCATATATAGAGCAATGCAAAGGAGGCCTTTATGAAGCGCCTTTACCTGCTGATTTTTCTGATGCTGACCCTGTGCACCGCAGCTTTTGCCGGAGAGCTTTCCCTTACCGCGCCCGAATCGCTGCGCCCCTATATCAATAAGAATATTTCCGTTTTTGCCCCGGCTGCGGGGACGCTTGAGCTCGCCCTTTCGGACGGCACTTCTTCCTTTGTCCTTTATTCAAATGAGGTGCCCGCAGGCGAAAGCGTGATCCCGCTCAACGGCCTGCATTTCAACGGTGAAGCCGTTCCCCGCGGCGCGTACACGCTGACCGCTTCCCTTCAGACAAATGAAAAAGCGCTGACCCAAAGTCAGCCGCTGCGCATCCTTCCGCCCGCCGCCGCGCTGCAGTACTGCATTCCCTCTTCCTTCACGGTGTATGCAGGATACGAGGGCTTTCAGGTCAACTATCTGATCACCGCAGACGCCCTCATGCACGTTAAGCTCTACAAAGCCAAAGATCCCCAAACCGCGCTGAGAACATGGTCCATCCAGCAGGATGATCTGCTGCCCCACGCCTTCAAATGGGACGGAAAGATCAATTCCAAAAAGGCGGCCGAAGGCGATTATATCCTGACCTTCAAAGTAAAAAACAGCGAGCAGGAAGCCTTTTCTTTCCCTCTTCGCGTCACCCACGACGCCCCGCCCGAAGCCCCGCTGGTCGTCACGCCTGAAGGCGCTTTCCTGCCGGAGGATTTATTGAGCCCCTCCGCCGTATGGGCCGCCATCACTGCGCCTTTGACGGTGGTGGATATCGGTGACGTGGCGCATCAGAAGGTATACGCTTCCCCCTCCGAAAAATCCGAGGTGCTGGGCACGGTCCACGGACAAACGCAGGGGCTGAAAGTGCTGGAGCTGAACGCCGGAAGCTTCGCCCGCGTGGGCGTGTACCGCCACGAAGACGGCGAATACATCGAAGGCTATATCCCGCAGAAAAAGCTGAAGACCATCATTCCCGATACCCGCTACGGCGTTGTGATCGACAAGCGGGATCAAACGCTCACCGTTTATGAGCAGGGCCGCCTGCTGGGCACGGTTTCGGTTTCCACCGGTCTGAAAGCTGAAAACAAGCTCTTTCGCGAAACCCGCGGCGGCGCTTTCCTGACCCAGGATCGCATCATTAATTTTGCCAGCGAGGGCTACGGATATAACTATGCCATCCGCATCGACGGCGGCAATCTCATTCACTCCGCGGGCTACAAGCGCTACGACGGGCAGAAATGGGATTATTCCCAGCACCTTTCGCAGCTGGGTGAAAAAGCCTCCCATGGCTGTGTGCGCGTGGATACCCGTCCCACCGAGAGCGGTATCAATATTTATTGGCTGTGGACGCATCTTCCCATCCATACCAAGGTATTGGTGATCGACGACGCGCCCGCTCCCGTGCAAACCGCAACCGAAGCCCCCGTCATCCCGACCCCCACCGCCACGCCCACGCCCACATTCACACCCACGCCCACCCTCACTCCTACCTTTACCCCCTCGCCCACGCCTACGCCTACGCCCACCGTCACCGCAACGCCCGCACCCTCCTACGAGGGGCTTCTTTCCTATCGCTCCCGCGGCATTCATGTAATCCAGCTGCAGGAAAAGCTGAAGGAGCTGAATTATTACACCTCCGAGGTGGACGGCATTTTCGGCGACGCCACCTATAAAGCGGTGGTGGCTTTCCAGAAACGCAATCAGCTGCAGGCGGACGGCATGGTGGGGCTGATGACCTTCGCTGCGCTCTTTGGCGATGACGCCGTCCCCACCGATACGCCAAAACCCACCAAAAAGGCAGCCACGAAACAGCCGCCCACCCCTTCGCCTACACCTACATTGCCCCCGACGCCCTCGCCTTCCCCCTCGCCCACGCCCGTTCCCCCGGATGACGTTACCCTCACCCTCACCTTCGGCGGTGATACGCTCCTTGGCAGCGAAAATGCCGTGCGCAAGCGGGAAACCTCCTTTGATTCCGTGGTGGATGCAAAGGGCTACGACTATCCCCTGCAAAATCTCGCGGCGCTCTTTTCCTCCGATGATCTGACCACCCTGAATCTTGAATGCGTTTTCAAAAACGATTCCACCGGCAAAGCCGAAGGCCGCCTGTTCAATTTCCGCGGCCCCACCGATCATGTGAACATCCTCACCGCCGCAAG
This sequence comes from Clostridia bacterium, assembly GCA_017549335.1. GTDB lineage: Bacteria > Bacillota > Clostridia > Christensenellales > Aristaeellaceae > SFMI01. The sequence goes on from JAFYVB010000015.1 coordinate 58,914, forward strand.
CGTGGAGCACGTCAATCTTGCCAACAACCACTTTGTGGATTACGGCTATGCAGGCAAGCGTACCACCCGTGATACCCTCACAAAGGCGGGCATCGCGTACAGCGGCTACGGCTCCACCTGGATCTTTGAGAAAGACGGCGTAAAGATCGGCTTTTCGGGCATCCGCGAAACGATCTGGCATCAGGATCGCTCCGTGCCGGCTCAGGAGATCAAGGAGCTGCGCAAGGCCGGCTGCGATTACGTCATTTATTCCTGCCATTTCGGTCAGGAATACGCCCCGAACCGCAACGCCGATCAGGAATTGATCGCCCATATGATCATCGACGCCGGCGCAGACTGCGTGATCGGCCATCATCCTCATGTGGTGCAGGGCATTGAAGTATACAACGGCAAACCCATTTTCTACAGCCTGGGCAATCTGGTATTCGGCGGAAATCTTACCCCCAAGGATTACGACGGGCTGGTGGTGCAGCTGCAGCTCAGCTTCCATAAGCAAAAGATCAACGGCGTTTCGGCCTCGCTGATCCCTGTAATGACCAGCGGCGTGCAGGACGGCACCACCGATTTCCAGCCTGTGATCGCCCAAGGCGAAGACAAAGCGCGTATCCTTCAAAGAATACAAAACGACAGCGCGCTGACCATTTCCGAAGCTTTACAGTTTTAACGGCATCAAGGCAGCTCCTCAAAAAGGCTGCCTTGAATTTTTTTGAAGTTTTTTTCAAAAAAGGTGTTGACAAACGATTCAAACAGTGGTATCATCTATCACTGTCAGCAGGGATTAAATCCCCCCGACACTCCCCCCGACAGCGGCCTGCGCCTGTAGCTCAGTCGGATAGAGCAACGGCCTTCTAAGCCGTGGGTCAGGGGTTCGAATCCCTTCAGGCGCGCCAACCCTTCATGGTGGGTATAGTTCAGTGGTTAGAGCGCCAGATTGTGGCTCTGGATATCGTGGGTTCGACTCCCACTACCCACCCCATTTCCTCTCTCGATTGGCGGGACTCCTTTGTAGGGGTGTAGCCAAGCGGTAAGGCAAGGGACTTTGACTCCCTGATTCGTAGGTTCGAACCCTGCCACCCCTGCCAAATGACCCATTAGCTCAGGTGGTAGAGCACTTGACTTTTAATCAAGGTGTCCGGAGTTCGAATCTCCTATGTGTCACCACCCTTCGGGGCTTTTCCTTCGGAATGCGGGCGTGTAGGAATGGCAGACGCTCCAGATTTAGGTTCTGGTACTTCGTTGTAAGAGTTCAAGTCTCTTCGCCCGCACCAGAATAACGCCC
>JAFYVB010000016.1 GCA_017549335.1 Clostridia bacterium
ACTCGATCCACTGATCTTCTCCGTCCTTTTTCGTTTGCTTCGCAAACCCTGCGGAACAAGTTCCGCAGACTGCCGCTGCGGGCAGTGCCCGCTGACAATGCCGATGAAGTTGTGTGCAAGCATTGTCCGTTCCACGGGAACAGGCGTATGTGCAGAGGACGTAACTCTTCCCCCGCGGGCGATACCACATACCCCCACGGCAGGCCGATCACGCTTGCGTGATCGCGTCCGTGAAACGGACAAGAAAAAGAGAGTGAATATCATCGGGGCGAGCTTGCTCGCAACCGTGATAGTCGCTCTCTTTTTCATATAGCCTGCCGTAGCATTTACGCCCACAAAAACGCAGGCTTTCGGGTGGGTTATAGGGAGGGGCTTTTACCGTAAAAGCCGCCTCCCTATCGTGTCCCCCTTTACTGAATAATCCGGGGCTGAAAATCGGGGCGCAGGGCGTTTTCGCCGAGCATGGCGCCGGCGCTCTCCAGCGTTAGGCGGCTGACGGATACTTCGTAGGCGGTGCGCTCCTGCACGGTACCGTCGGGGAGCTGTTTCTGATAGACACGGCTCTGGAAGCGTCCCTGCAGCTGTACCCGGTCGCCCACGCTGAGTCCTGAGGCAAACCGCGCCGTGCGTCCCCAGGCGATGCAGGGGATGTAATCGCTTTTGCCGTAGGAGCGGTTGACAGCCAGCATGAGATCGGCGATCTCCCGGCCGAAGGGCGTGGTGCGGAAGGACGGCGGCTTGCAAAGCGCGCCGGTGAGATAAACGGTATTGGGGTTTTCCTCCTCGTCAAGGGGGCGCAGACGCTGGGCGAAGGCGGTGAGCAAAAGCCGTCCCTGACCGCCCATGACCTTGTTGTAGGAGCGCAGCTGTCCGCTGACGGCGATATGCACGCCGGGGTGGAAGCCGTCGGCCATGAGCCGCTCGCTGATGGTCAGGGGCAGCAGATCGTAGGCGCCCGACAGCCGCGGCACGCTGAGGGTGGTGCGGAAAAAGGCTTCGCCGAACACCTCGTGATCGAACTGCGCATCTTCAATGATCTCGCCCGCGAGAATGAGCTGATTGGTAGTAACATCCATGTGTTTACACCTCCGGTATTTTTGTTGAGAGGGGCTTCATACGGCCCTGTACATCGATTTGCGTATCTCCCGTGAGTAGGATTTCCGAAACAGGCACTACGCTATACCCGTTTTTCTGATAAAAACTTAAAACCTCGGGCAGGGCCTCCACAATGTACTGAGAATCGTTGTGGAAAAGCACGATATCGCCCGATTTGACCTTGGTGGCGCGGGTGATGATATCCTGTGCGCCGCGGTTTTTCCAGTCCTGACTGTCAACGCTCCACTGCACCGCCTCATAGCCGTGGGCGCGGGCGGTGGTGACCACCAGATCGTTGTACTCGCCGTAGGGCGGACGGAAAAGCGTGGGACGGACGCCCGCCACCTTTTCAAGACCGTCGGCCATGCCGTCAAGCTCGCGGATAATGCCCTGTGCATCCAGCTTGCTCATGTGCGCGTGGGTCTTGGAATGATTGCCGATCTCATGGCCTCTTGCCAGAATTTCCTTTACCAGCTCGGGATACTTCTGCGTCCAGATGTCCACCAGGAAAAAGGTGGTTTTGATCTGATAGCGATCCAGAATGTCCAGGATCTTCAGCGTCTTGTCGCCGCCCCAGGAGGCGTCAAAGCTGATGGAAATCACATGGTCGCTGCGATCCACCGAGTATACGGGCAGCTGCCGGGTGCTTGCCAGCACATATGCGGTATCGCCGGGGGACAGGGTATACACGCAGCAAAGCAAAATCAGCATCACCGCCAGCCAGGATACAGGACGGCTTTGCTTTTGCGCTGCGGCAGCGGGCGGAGGACTCTCCGTTCTTTTTATCATGGGTTTTCCCTCCTTTGTGTGATACGGATATGACGGAATCATCGGGGCTATGCATGAAAAAACGCTGCACAGAATGATTCTATGCAGCGGCGGAGAGAAGAATGCCGCGTGTGACAAATGAAGTCAAAATATGTGTAATGTTGCGTATATTTTTCCTTTATACCGCTTTTGCGCGCAAGAGTCCGATCAGCCCGCCGGCGGCTGCGCCCATGAGGATATCGGCCAGATACGCGGAGAGGGATAAATGCTGCCCCGTCAGCACGGCGTAAAGCGCAACGCCTGCCGTCATGTAGATAAGCCCCACGGCGGCGCCCCGAAGCAAGCCTCTTTCGCTGCCGGGGAATACGCTGGCAAATACGCCTGCGCCCACGGAAACGATCTTGATGATCTGATTGACGGTATGCACAACACCGTCGGAAAGATCAAAGAGCGACAGCAGGAGCGCGAACAAAACAACGAGGATGACCGTGGCGATCACCGATACCGCCACGCCCCGCAGGATGAGATACAGGGGCGGGCGTTTTGCATGGGAAAAAGCTTTTTTCATACGTTTTCCTCCTCTTTTTGCCCATGCTTATGGCGGAGGAAAAAGAAATATACATTATTTTCAAGTTTTTTTCGGTTTGATGCATGAAAACTTTGGGTATATGCGTTATAATGAATGAAAGGACCTCAACAGAGAGCCGGACATAAATGACAATCCCCATTAAGGAGGAAAAAGGTATGAAGAAACTCTTGGCACTGGTGCTCGCGCTGATCACCATCACGTCCCTGATCCCCGTAGCCACCGCCGACGGCGGCAACATCAGCGAGGAATGGAAGGGCGAAGTCATTTCCCAGTTCGTCAGTCTGTACAAGAAGGCTGATTCCTCTTCCGGCTACAGCCGCCGCCTGTCCAACGGCACCGAGTTCTACATCCTTGAGAAGCTGGACTCCTACGTATATGCTGCCGTTCCCCAGGAAAAGGATCCCACCAAGTACGACTACGGCTACATCATGACCGCCTACATTGTGGAGAACCCCACCCACATCGTTGTCCGTGAAAGCGCCGGCGTGTACGCCTATGCTTCTCCCTACGTCACCGACAAGCGCGTTGGTACCGTGGGCGACTACAACCGCTTCACCGTCATCGCCACCACCGGCAACTACTACATCGTTTCCTTCCGCAACGCCGTGTGCTTCCTGCGCATGGATAAGGACTACTGGATCGAAGAGGATCTGGCTGCCATGCTGAACGGCCCCTACACCAAGTATGTGACCAACGCCAAGGCCAACGTGTACGGCTATGCCTCTACCAAGTACGGCAGCATCGACACCCTGAAGAAGGGCACCGAAGTGAAGGTGTTCTACGTGCAGGACGGCTATGCCGCCATCGGCTACGAAACCGTCATCGCCTTCGTCAAGGTGAAGGATCTGACGCTGGCCAACTAAATCAATCCATACCGACAGGCGCCCGGGATAAGACCCCGGGCGTTTTTGTTTGTCAGGCCGCGGGTGTATTCAAAAATTCTATCAAAATAATCGATAAAACAATTTCGATACATCTTGACAGGGGTTGAAAAAACAGGTATAATGGCCGACGGCTGTGTCTGCAAAAGGGCATAAGTCACAATTCGAAAGGGGTATTTCATACCATGAAGAAGTTTATCGCGCTCTTCCTGGCCGTTATGATGATGGTGCCCAGCGCCTTCGCCATGACCGCCGGCACCTACGAAGCCGAAGCTATGGGCAAGATGGGCAACGTGAAGGTTGCCGTTGTTGTTGAAGACAACGCCATCAAGTCCGTTACCGTTGTTTCTCACAACGAGACCGAAGGTTTCTTCGCTCCCGTTGAAGCCACCATCCCCGCTGCTATCGTTGCTCAGCAGTCCCTGCTGGTTGACGTTGTGACCGGTTCCACCCTGTCCTCCAACGCCATCATCAACGCCACCGAGGCCGCTCTGGTTGCCGCCGGCGCTGATGTTGCTGCCTTCAAGGTTGCTCCCGAAGCCGAGGAAGATCCCGCTGAAGTGATCGAAATCACCACCGACGTCGTCGTTGTTGGTGCCGGCGGTGCCGGCGTTGCCGCTGCCGTTGACGCTTACGATGCCGGCGCCAAGGTCGTCCTGCTGGAGAAGACCGCTGCCATCGGCGGCACCACCGCTACCTCTCAGGGCATGATCGCCGGTTACGAAACCTATGTGACCAAGCCTCAGGAGATCCACTACACCGTTGATCGGATGTACCACAACCTGATGAACAACGCCTCCTACCGTCTGGATCCCGCTCTGACCATGATCACCGTGGAAGCCTCCGGCCGCACCATCGACTACCTCCACGAGCGCATGGGCATGGAATTCTCCAACAGCGTTCTGACCTACTACGGCAACCTGCAGATGATGCACGTGGTTGACGGCGCCGGTCTGGCGATGAAGGCCGCCATGGAAAAGACCCTGGCTGAAACCACCATCGACCTGCAGCTGAACACCAAGGCCGTTGAAATCCTCATGAATGCTGATGGCTCCGTCAAGGGCGTGAAGGCCACCCGCGGCAACGACACCGTGTACGTATACGCTGACTCCGTGGTTATCGCCACCGGCGGCTATGCCTACAACCCCGAACTGACCGTTCGTCTGGACCCCGAAAAGGAAGGCACCATGGGTATCGGTTGGGAAGGCGCTACCGGCGACGGTATCATCATGGCCTCCAACGTGGGCGCTGCTCTGACCCACCTGCAGGATATGATGCTGGTGCTCAAGGATTACGAAATCATGACTGAGCACAACGGCAACTCCACCACTGCTAACGTTTCTTCCTTCATCAGCCGTGACAACACCGTTCTGGTTGGCAAGAATGCCAAGCGCTTCTGCGACGAAAAGGACATCGGCTACATGACTCAGGCTCTGAACACCCCCATCTTCGACCAGATGCACCGCGACGGTCTGGGCTACGTTTGGGCGATCTCCGACGTTGCTTCTCTGGAAGCCAAGAAGGTTGTCCGCGGCCTGGGCATGGAATTCATCACTGCCGATACCTTCGAAGAGCTGGCTCAGAAGATGGGCCTGGACGCTGCCGCTCTGACCGAGACCCTGACCAACTACAACTCCTACGTTGCTGCCGGTCATGATCCCGAGTTCGGCCGTCTGCTGCTGGCTGAGCTGACCGCTCCCTACGCTGCCGTTAAGGTTATGCCCTGCGAAATCATCACCTACGGCGGTATCGCCCGCAACACCGAAGCCGAAGTCATCCGCGCCGACGGCACCGTGATCGAAGGTCTGTACACCGCCGGCGAAGCCAGCGCCAACAGCGCCTACATGGGCTTCACCGTTTCCAACGCCTACACCTGGGGCCGCATCGCCGGCACCAACGCCGCCGAGTACGCTCTGGCCAAGTAATTTATAAAAAAGAGCCGTGCAGTCTGACTGCACGGCTTTTTTGTTTGCTTTCAACACGCGAAGTTTAGTAATACTTGACAAAATGTCGGGGGGGGGGTAAACTGAATCTGATTGCAAAAATCAGATATTCTTTTTGCAGCAAAACCGCTTTGACCGCATAAAAGAAGGAGGCTGTTTCTAAAATGAAGAAAATCATGCTGCTGGTATGCATCCTGCTGTGCATGGGCGTTTGTGCGTATGCGGGGGAAACCACATACAGCGGTGTCTGCGATCCCATCGTGATCGATCAACCCGGTGAGCATACCATTATTTTGGATGGTGTGACGATTGAAACGGCGGAGAAATCCGCCATCAGCGTGAAAGCTCCGGCGACGAAGCTGACGATCATCTTGAAGGACGGTTCAGAAAACAATCTGGCAGGCGGATTCAAATTTGCCGGCATCGCCAACAACGGTGTGGAACTTGTTATCTGTTGCGAAAACGCCGGCAGCGGGCATAAATGTACGGATGCTTGCGGCAAACTGGATATTACCGTTGTGTATGATGCGAGTTTAGTCGGCGGAGGCGGCGCCTGCATCGGCAGCGATGCTGAAAAAACGTTTACAGGAAAAGTAACGATCGCCGGCGGCAATATCACGGCACATGGCTGTCTTGCCGCCGCGGGCATTGGCAGCGGTCAATTGGCCGACTTTGAAGGAGAATTGACAATTACCGGCGGTAACATTACCTCTACCGGCGGTCACTATGCCTCGGCGATCGGCGCCGGTCAATTTGGCGCTTTCACGGGCTCCGTGACCATTTCCGGCGGCAATGTCATTGCAGATGGCTATCCGTGGAGCGCGGGCATTGGCTCGGCTGAAGCGGACATGACCGGAATCATCACCGTCACCGGCGGTAATGTCACGGCTTCCAGTAGGGCGCTGGGCGCAGGTATCGGTGCGGGTTATGGCACTATGCGCGGCAAAATCTTCATTACCGGCGGCACGGTAACGGCATCTTCCATGGAAGAGGGCGACGCCATAGGTTCTGCAACAGACTTTGAAGTGGACGAGGTCGCGGTGATTGAAATCAACCCCGCTGCATTGAAAATGTCAGGCGTTGCCGGTGTGGATGCAGATACCGCCGTCGCTCTGGCAGGCAGTCCGTTCGCTGCGAAAACCAATCTGAAAGAATTGCTCAAGGGCAACGCCTACGCAAAGTTTGAATGTATCACGGATTTCGGCTCGACTTCTCTGCCTGTTACAGGCGATGGCACGAATGTTTGGCTACTGGCAGTGCTTGCGGCGATCGGCATGATCGGCATGACGGTGATTATCCGCAAAAAGAACGAAGCGTAACATCAAATGATCCCCGCCTTGGGCGGGGATTTTTGTGTTTTGGACGGTTTGGCTGCATGAAAAAAACGCTTCCCGTCAAAAATTCCCTCGTACCCTCTTGACAAAACGAGGGGGATGGTGTATCCTATTATCAGTTGTTAGCACTCACCACGGACGAGTGCTAACAAACAAAAGAGAAAGGGAGGTCGGCCATGATGGACTTGAATCAGCGCAAGCAGTTGATCCTGCAGGCCATTGTGGAAGACTATATCCGTTCCAACACTCCCGTAGGCAGCCGCACCATCAGCAAAAAAAGCGGGCTGGGCGTATCCAGCGCCACCATCCGCAACGAAATGGCAGATCTGGAAGAAATGGGCTATCTCATCCAGCCGCACGTTTCGGCGGGGCGCGTCCCCAGCGACCGCGCATACAGGCTGTACGTGGACCGGCTGCTGAAAAAGGGCATGCGCGATGAGGAGAGAGAAAGCGCCAGAAGCTATTTCACCTCCCGCGTGCATGATATGGAAGACGTGCTCTCCCTCTGTGCACAGACGCTGGGTGAACTGACCCGCTACACCGCGCTGGTCATGACGCCCCGTCAGAGCGACCTGAAGGTATCCGCGCTGCACCTGATCCCCATCGGTGAAGCCACGGCGATGCTGATCATCGTTACCGATACCGGCATGGTGCGCGAAACCACGCTGCGGGTCAGCGACCGGCTCAACGCCGATTCGCTCTTTGCCATCAGCCGTATGCTCACCGATAAGCTCCGCGATCTGTCTCTGCGGCAGGTGCAGGATATGCTCTACGGTTACGCGGCGCACGGCGGGGCGGACGCCAGAGTGCTTTCGGGCATTGCCGAGCTGGCCGGACAGATCGAAAGCCAGACCGACAAGGACCGCATCACCGTGGGCGGAGCGCACAACATTCTGCACTATCCCGAGTATGCCGACGTGGCGCGTGCCCGTGCCTTCATGGATACGCTGGAGCGCAGGGAAAGCCTGCTGAACCTCATGCGTCCCCAGGAAAGCGTGGCGGTGCGCATCGGCTACGAAACGGGCATGAAAGAGCTGCATGACTGCTCGGTGGTCACCGCGCCCTACCGCATGGGCCGCGGACATATCGGCACCATCGGCGTCATCGGCCCCACCCGCATGGATTATGCGCGGGTGATGGAAACGCTGGAGCTGGTGGCCCGCGAGCTGAGCGCCATCCTTTCCCTGTAAACGATCAAAACCAACGGAGGCTATACATCCCATGAGCAAGAGCAAGACCGCCAAAGAAAAAAAGCCTGTGGAAAAGAACACGGCGGCGGAAACTGTTGAAACTGCGCCTGTGGACGACGGCGCGGTGGACGCCCAAGGCGCTGTGCAGGAAACGGCAGAAATGACCGCGCTGCAGGAAGAACTGAAAAAAGCGCAGGCCCAGAGCGAGGAATACCTCACCATGGCCCAGCGCGTACAGGCGGATTTTGAAAACTACCGCCGCCGCAACAACGCCGCCCGCGCCGAAGCCTTTGAAGACGGCGCCCGCGATTTTATCAAAACCGTATTGCCTGTGATCGACAATCTGGAGCGCGCGCTGGCTGCCGAAAGCAAGGATCCCGCGCTGCACGAAGGCGTGAGCATGGTATACCGTCAGCTGATGGACGTGCTGACCAAGCGCGGCGTGACGGTGATCGACCGTCCCGGCGAAAAGTTCGATCCCAACCTTGAAAACGCCGTCATGCAGGGCACTGCAGACGAGGGTGAGCCCGGTACGGTGTGCGCCGTGCTGATGAAGGGTTATCAGCTGGGCGATCATGTGCTGCGTCACGCCATGGTCAAGGTGGTGGCGGAGTAACGTCCGCAGACCGCGTACCCCATTTCTCAAGCAACCGCATTTGCGGTGTTTCATAAAATCTGACATCTACTGAAAAATTTGGAGGAAAAAACAATGAGCAAGATCATCGGTATCGACCTGGGTACTACCAACAGCTGCGTAGCCGTTATGGAAGGCGGCGAACCTGTCGTCATCGCCAACACTGAAGGCAACCGCACCACCCCCTCTGTTGTAGCTTTCACCAAGGACGGCGAGCGTCTGGTGGGCCAGATCGCCAAGCGTCAGGCCATCACCAACCCCGACCGCACCATCGCTTCCATCAAGCGTCACATGGGCAGCAACTACACC
>JAFYVB010000001.1 GCA_017549335.1 Clostridia bacterium
GGGGTCGGCTGGCGAAAAAACGGAAATGCAGCAATTATTACAGGAGATCCTAATGACGACAACCCCGAGGTAACCGGATACTTTGGCAACGATGTAGTCAAGCTGGCAGGGGGAACTGATCGACTGCTGGTACGATTCCGGCTCCATGCCCTTCGCGCAGTGGCACTATCCCTTTGAAAACAAGGAAAAGTTCGAAGCGAACTTCCCCGCCAACTTCATCTCCGAAGCCATCGACCAGACCCGCGGCTGGTTCTACACCCTGCTGGCTATCTCCACCCAGCTGTTTAACTGCTCTCCCTTCAAAAACTGCCTTGTTCTCGGCCACGTGCAGGATGCCGACGGTCACAAGATGAGTAAACATCTGGGCAACGTAGTCGATCCGTGGGACGTGCTTGACGATCAGGGCGCCGACGCCGTTCGCTGGTACTTCTACGCCGGCAGCGCTCCGTGGCTGCCCAGCCGCTTCTCCAAGGCCAACGTTTCCGAGTATCAGCGCAAGTTCATGGGCACGCTGTGGAACACCTATTACTTCTACGTGCTCTACGCCGATATCGATCAGTTCGATCCCACCAAGCACGATCTGAAGAAGGCGCAGCTGAGCCTGATGGACAAGTGGATCCTCAGCCGACTGAATACGCTGATCAAGGGCGTGGATGATGACCTGGAGCACTTCCGCATCACCGAAGCCACCCGCAAGCTCACCGACTTTGTGGATGTTCTGTCCAACTGGTATATCCGTCTGGGTCGTGACCGCTTCTGGGGCAAGGGCATGGAAGGCGACAAGGAAGCCGCTTTCATCACGCTCTACACCGTTCTGGAATCCCTCACCCGCCTGATCGCGCCCTTCGTACCCTTCATGGCGGAAAGCATGTATCAGAACATCGTGCGCACCGTAAATCCCGATGCTCCCGAAAGCGTGCATCTGTGCGATTACCCCGTGTGCGACGAAACCATGATCGACGAGTCCGTTGAACGCCAGATGGCGGATGTGGAAACCGTGGTGGTTCTGGGTCGTTCCTGCCGCAACCTCAGCAACATGAAGGTGCGTCAGCCCCTGCAGAATCTCTATATCAGCGGCGCTGATTTCGGCGAAGAATACAAGCATCTGGTGGAGGATGAGCTCAACGTCAAGAACGTGGAATTCATCCAGAACGCCGGACAGTTCGTTTCCTATGATCTCAAGCCCAACTTCTTCACGCTGAAAGCCCGTTACGGACGTTTCCTTGGTCGTATGCGCGGTGAAATGCAGAAGTTGGACGGCGCCGCCGTCGTGGCAGCCTTCGATAAGGGCGAAACCGTTACCTTCACCATCGACGATACCGAGATCGTCCTGACCAAGGAGGACGTACTGGTGGAAGCCGTCAAGAAAGAAGGCTTCACCTCTCAGGTCGAGGGCGCGCTGACCGTCGTTCTCGATACCAATCTGACCGAAGAGCTCATCGAAGAAGGCTACGCCCGCGAGTTCGTCAGCAAGGTGCAGTCCATGCGTAAGGACGCCGGATTTGACGTCACTGACCGCATCGCCATCACCTGCAGCTGCGGCGACAAGCTGATGAAGGCTCTGGAAAAGGGCCGTGACATCATTCTTTCCGGCGTGCTGGCTGACAGCCTGACGCTGGGCGAAGCCGCCGGTGAAGCCGTCAAGGAATGGGACATCAACGGAGAAAGCGCCACTATTGGTGTAAAGAGGGTTTAAATGTTTATCGCCGACAAATGGCAAACCTTTGAAGTGCTGGATACGGGCAACGGCGAAAAGCTGGAGCGGTGGGGCAAGTTCGTGCTCTGCCGCCCCGATCCGCAAGTCATCTGGCCCGCGCAGGATCCCTCCATGTGGGATGCCGCCCAGGCTCATTATCATCGCAGCGAACGCGGCGGCGGCGAATGGAAATTCCGTGAGCAGCTGCCCGAACGCTGGCAGATCAGCTACGGCGATCTCCGCTTCCATGTGCGTCCCACCGGCTTCAAGCACACGGGTCTTTTCCCTGAGCAGGCTGCCAACTGGGACTGGATGCGCAATCTGATCAAGAAGCGCGACGGTAACGCAAAGATCCTCAACCTCTTTGCCTACACCGGCGGCGCCACCGTGGCCTGCGCCGCGCAGGGTGCTCACGTCACCCACGTGGACGCTGCCAAGGGCATGGTGCAGTGGGCCAAGGAAAACAGGGAGCTTTCCAAGATTCCCGAAGGCAACTGCCGCTTCATCGTGGAAGACGCACTGGCTTTTGTTCGCCGTGAGCTTCGCCGCGGCAACCGTTACGACGGCATCCTGATGGATCCGCCCAGCTACGGTCGCGGCCCCGGCGGCGAAGTGTGGAAGCTGGAGAACGAGCTGTATACCCTGGTTTCCACCTGTGCCGAAGCCCTGAGTGACAATCCCCTCTTCTTCCTCGTCAACAGCTACACCACTGGCTTCCAGTCTGCCGTACTGCAGAACATCATCGGCCGCACCGTGCAATCGCGCTTTGGTGGCAAGGTGGATGCTCAGGAAGTGGTGCTGCCCGTACGCGCAGGCGGCGTACTGCCCTGCGGTGCAAGCGGACGCTGGCAAAAAGACTGATACATGGGAGCACGCTCCCGCGAAAGGAAAAATCCATGAGCGAGATCATCAAAGAACCCGTCATCCTTTATGAGGACAATCATATCGTCGTTGTGGTAAAGCCCAACAATATGCTGGTTCAGGGCGACGCCACCGGCGATAACGACGTGCTCACATGGCTCAAGAAATACATCAAGGAAAAATACAACAAGCCCGGCGACGCCTTTGTGGGGCTGGTTCACCGTATGGACCGTCCCGTGGGCGGTTTGCTGGTGTTTGCCCGCACCAGCAAGGCGGCTTCCCGTCTGTCCGAGCAGGTGCGCACCCACGAGCTTTGCCGTGAATACGTGTGCGTTTCCGAGGGCAGCGCCCCCGATCGCTTCACGCTGCGCGACTGGCTGCAGAAGGACGAAAGCACCAACATGGTCAAGGTCCTGCCTCCCTACCTGAAGCTTCAGGGCAAGGAAGCCATCCTGCACGGCCGCAATGTGGCTAACCGCAGCAATCATTGCCTTTGCTGCATCCGTCTGGAAACGGGCCGCGCCCACCAGATCCGTGTGCAGATGCAAAACGCCGGTCATCCCCTGTGGGGCGATAACCGCTACGGCCACGGCAAGCGCGGTCAGCAGATCGCGCTGTGGGGCATGCGTCTGTCCCTTAAGCATCCCATCACGGGCGAGAACATGATGTTCATCGCGCCGCCTCCCGAGGCTGCTCCGTGGACGGCCTTTACCCGTGAATTGGACGGCCTTGAGAGCAACTGGCCGCAGATCATCTTCGAATAAGGAACCATCATGAGCAAAACCTTTTCCTTTGAAGTAAAAAAGCGGGATAAGAACTCCCGCGCGCGCCTGGGCGTTGTTCACACGCCCCACGGCGATATTCAAACGCCTATCTATATGCCGGTCGGTACACAGGCTTGTGTCAAAGCCATGACCAGCCGCGAAATGAACGAGATCGGCACCCAGATCCTGCTGTCCAATACCTATCACCTGCATCTTCGTCCCGGCGAAGCGCTGGTAAAGGAAGCGGGCGGTCTGCACTCCTTCATGAACTGGAATAAGCCCATCCTCACCGACAGCGGCGGTTTTCAGGTTTTCTCCCTTTCCGGTCTTCGCAAGATCACCGAAGAGGGCGTCACCTTCCAAAGCCATCTGGACGGCAGCCGTCATTTCTTCTCTCCGGAAGAGAGCATGCGCATTCAGGAAGCGCTGGGCGCCGATATCGCCATGCAGTTTGACGTATGCTCCCCCTATCCCTGCGATTATGAAACAGCCAAAGCCGCCATGCACCGCACCCATCGCTGGGCGGAGCGCTGCAAGGCTTATCATACCCGCCAGGATCAGGCGCTGTTTGGCATTGTTCAGGGCGCGTTCTATAAAGATCTGCGCATCGAAAGCGCCAAAACGCTGGCGGACATGGATTTCCCCGGCTATGGCATCGGCGGTCTTTCAGTAGGCGAACCCAAGCCCATCATGTACGATATGCTGGATGAGCTTGTCCCCTACCTGCCCGACAACAAGCCCCACTATCTGATGGGCGTCGGTACCCCCGATTGTTTGCTGGAAGGTGTCCTGCGCGGCGTGGATATGTTCGACTGCGTGCTGGCGACCCGTATTGCCCGCAACGGCACGGTCTTTACCAAGAACGGCCGCATGGTCATCCGCAACGCCGCCTACGCCCACGATTTCCGCCCCATTGAGGAAGATTGCGATTGCTACACCTGCCGCAATCACACCCGCGCCTATGTGCGTCACCTGCTGAAGGCGGGCGAAATCACCGGCGGTCGTCTGGCCACCATCCATAACCTTCGCTTCCTGCTGCGCATGATGGAGGACATCCGCGCTGCCATTGCTGAAGACAGGCTGGAAGAATATCGCCGCGATTTCTACAACCGCTACGATATGAGCCGCAATTTCTGATTTTCATCGCTGAAACGTTTTCCTTCTGCGTTTTTGCCAAAAAACGCCCTGCACAGCACTTGCCATGCAGGGCGTTATTTTATATTACCTGATATGTTCACCGATGAACTTCAGAATCTCCCCATGCAATTCTTCGCTCCAGAAGCTGCCCTCATGGGGAGCATTTTCCACCCGGATCATCTTCACGGCAGCGCCTGCATCATACATTCTTTCGTACATCCGTTTGCCTTGCTCATAGGGAACAATGTCATCCGCGTCTCCCTGTATGATCAGCATGGGCGGCAGCTTTTTACCGGAATCAATATAATTGACCGGGCTCATTTCTTTAAGCACCTGACGCACGTCTCTTTTTCCCACAAGGCCGCGGAAAGGAGCGATGAACGGCGTATTATCAAGCGCAGGATCATGCATCCTGTCGATATACTGTTCCGACAGCATCCCGATCAGGTCGCTGGGGCCGAAGCATTCCACACAGCAGCTTACGGAATCGGAATATTCTGCGTATTCCTTTGTTTTGAAGCGGGCGTCATCCCCCGTCAGTGCAACCAGCATGGCCGTATTGCCGCCTGAGGAGGTGCCAAAAATGCACACCTGCTCGGTGTCGATGCCATATTCATCAGCATGGGCGCGTAAAAAGCGAATCGCCGTTTTGGTATCCTCCAAATAGGCCGGGAAAGGATGTCCTTCCGCTGCATTGCGATGCACCAGCGTAGCCACCGCATACCCCGCCTGCGCATAGCGGCTCAGCTGCGGGATCTGCTTATAGATATTGGGATGCGTCCAGCCGGAGCCCTGCACAAACACGATCAGCGGGCGCTTTTTCAGCACCGTTGCACTTTTCTCATGCCAGGGAAGGATCAGTGTCATTGTAAGTCCACCTTGCAGCGCATGGGAATAAACCACGTCCGGAACAATATACGCCATGCCCTCAAGGCCGGGATTGTTATGCATTACTTTGATTTCGGGATATGCCACGGAACCACCTCATTTACTTATCTGATTATATTATAGCCGTGTCCTTGTTTTTACGCAAGAAAATTCTGTTATTTGTGGGTTTTCGTTGCGTTTGTACGCAAAATATGGTATAGTAGATTGAAAATATACAGCGTCTTTACGCTCATTCACAGTATATGGAGGAATTTGAATATGGCACGCAATCAGTTCGGCGGCTTCGGCGGCCCCAATATGCAGCAGCTTATGCGTCAGGCTCAGAAAATGCAGCAGCAGATGGAAAAGGCTCAGGAAGAGCTCGACGCCATGGAATATGAAGCCTCTTCCGGCGGCGGCATGGTCACCTGCAAGGTGTCCGGCAAGCGCGAGATCCTCGCCCTCACCATCAAGCCCGAAGCCGTTGATCCCGATGACGTGGAAATGCTTCAGGATATGATCATCGCCGCCGTAAACGAAGCGCTCCGCGCCGGCGAAGACAACCGCGAAAAGACCATGGGCGCCATGGCTCCCAAGGGCATGGGCGGAATGTTCTGATGAGCACCTCGTCCATCGAGCCCATTGCCCGCATGGCGGCACAGCTGTCCCGTCTGCCCGGCATCGGGCGCAAAAGTGCTCAGCGTTTGGCCTACCATATCGCCGGCATGCCTGAAGATGAGGTTCACGCTTTGGCTGCCGCCATTTGGCAGGGACGCAAAGCGGTGCATTTTTGCACAGTCTGCGGCAATTACGCCCAGGACGAGCTTTGTCTTGTATGCCGTGATGAAAAACGGCAGAACGGCCAGATCTGCGTTGTACGCGACCCCCGCGACGTGGCCGCCATGGAACGCATGCGCGATTATACCGGCCGCTATCACGTACTGGGCGGCACGCTTTCCCCTATGAACGGCGTAGGGCCGGATGATATCCGCATCCGCGAGCTTTTGTCCCGCCTCTCCGTCGAAAATGTGGAAGAAGTCATCCTCGCAACCAACCCGGATATCGAGGGCGAAGCCACAGCGGCTTATATCGCCCGTCTGATCAAGCCCATGGGCATCCGCGTTACCCGCATTGCCCACGGCGTACCCGTAGGCAGCGATCTTGAATATGCCGACGAGATCACCCTCTCCAAGGCAATGGAAGGCAGGCGTGAGTTGTAATGCTTCACTTTTATTACGGCGTAATGGGATCCAGTAAAACCGCTATGCTGCTGATGCAGCGCTATAACTATATGACGCAGGATCTGCACGTGGCGCTGGTCAAGCCCGCCATCGATACGCGTATCGACCTGAATACCGTTTATTCCCGCGTCGGTTTGACCGCCTGTGCCGATATCGTCCTGGGGCCCGGTCACAGCATCCGGGAACAGCTTTCCTGGTTTGCCGTTCGCAACGGCTACAATGACGTTCCCTATGTGTTTGTGGATGAAGCCCAGTTCCTCTCCCCCGAACAGGTGCAGGAAATGGCTGATATGTCCGACGAGATCGAATTTTTCTGCTATGGACTGAAGACCGACTTCATGGGTGAATTTTTCCCCGGCTCGGCTGCGCTTCTGAGATTGGCTGAGGACGTGGGCGAAGTCCCCGGCGGACTATGCTGGTGCGGCTGCAAGGCAACCATGAATACGCGCATTGACGGCAAGGGCAATGTTATCAAGGAAGGCGAACAGGTGCTGATCGATAATCAGCAGGAGATCCGCTACATCGGCCTTTGCTACAAGCACTGGAAAGCAGGAATTTCTCATGCTCCCGTTTCTGAATAATCCAACGCATATTTTTTTACTGTGCGTGTGTGCGCTGCTTGTTTTTTGCAGCGCACTCATCATTATTGTGCTGCGCAAACAGGCAAAGCATACACAGGAAGAGCTTGATCAAATCGCAGCGCAGTTGGAAAGCCGTCTGCTTGGTGAACTGCGCAATCAGGAAGCCTCGGTTATTGCAGCAAGCTCCGAAAATGCGCGGGACGTCATGCAGCGCACCGATGCTTTAGGCACGCGCTTTGATACGCTTTCCCAAACGCAGGAAATCCGATTGCACCGTATGGCTGCAACGCTGGATGAAAAGCTGACACTCAATGATCAGCGCACCGAAAAGCTGCGCGAATCTCTTGCTGCAGGTATGGAAAAGCTCCAGCAGGAAAACGCTGAAAAGCTGGAAAAGATGCGTCAGACCGTGGATGAAAAGCTCCATGAAACACTGAACCGCCGTTTGGGCGAAAGCTTTTCCCTTGTCAACGAGCGCCTTGAACAGGTATATAAAGGCTTGGGCGAAATGCAAACGCTGGCCAGCGGCGTGGGTGATTTGAAAAAGGTGCTCACCAACGTCAAGACCCGCGGCATCTGGGGCGAAGTGCAGCTTGGTTCCCTGCTGTCGCAAATGCTCTCTCCCAGACAGTTTGCAGAAAATGTTCAGCTGACGCCCCACGCAAGAGAGCGTGTGGAATATGCGGTGATCCTGCCGGGGCAGGATAAGCTTCAGCCCGTTTATCTGCCCATTGACTCCAAGTTCCCCGCCGAAGCGTATGAACGTCTGCTGGCTGCTTCCGAAGCCGGCAATCCCGAAATGGTGAACGCCGCATCCTCCGAACTTGAGCAAAGCATCCGAACGGAAGCTAAACGCATTGCAGGAAAATACATTACGCCGCCCTATACCACGGATTTTGCCATCATGTTCCTGCCCACGGAAGGCTTGTATGCCGAAGCGCTGCGCTGTCGCGGGCTTATGGAAGAACTGCAGCAAAAGCACCGCATCCTCGTATCCGGTCCTTCCACGCTCTCTGCGCTTCTCAGCAGCCTCCAGCTGGGCTTCAGAACCTTGGCTATCGAGCAGCGCTCCGCAGAGGTATGGCAGCTGCTGGGCGCTGTCAAGACGGAATTCTCCCGTTTCAGCGATCTATTGGATCAAACGCAGCAGCGTTTGCGTCAGGCCGGCGATACCATCGAAAAAGCCGCTGCCAAAACGCGCACGATCCATCGCAGGCTGCGCGACGTAGAAGCCTTGGGCATCGAGCAAAGCGCAAAGCTTCTTGATCTGACTGCGGCAGAAAATGAGATTCCTGACGAAAACTGACAGCACATTCTTTTCCATCGCCCATTTTATCCGGATTGAGCATAATAACGGCGGAGGTGAAGAAAATGTTCTGTCTGAAAACACTGAAAAAAGTGCCCATGGCTGCCGTGGGTATGATCGATCTGATCGCCTGCGCTTCTGAAAAAGCCATCTGCATGCTGGCAAAGCGCGGCGAAAAGGCCGTCAAGTGCATGCGAGAAAAACATCATGTCAAGGAGCCTTGCTGCTCTTGCGATGCCGAGACGGCATGCGAGCATCCCTAAAAACGTACGCACATTAAAACGCCGGACGCATGAAGCGCCGGCGTTCCTTTTTTAATCTTTGCAAAACCGAACGGAAAAGCAATACACGCAATCATTTTCCACAGGCGATATCCCCTTTTCGTAATCCTGAATATCGCCCACGCGCATGGCGTCATTATCATACACAAACGCAACCAGCGCCTGTTCTTCATTGTATCTGACTTTTGTCTTTTTTCCTATTTGCGTGGCGGATCGCATAAGATATTCTCTGTCAGCAACGTCCTCGAGAATCGGAATATCCATTGCTGCTTTAGAGCCGTCGTCCGCCACGATAAACCGAATATTGAACTTTTCAAATTCCGGCAGAAGAATAAAAGTACCTTGTTTGGGAGACTCAAAGCCGTCATAAGACAGCTCAAGCTCTTCCTTGCCGACACATACTCCCTGCCGGTATTGGGCAATGTACAGCTTGATGGCTTCAAATCTGTCCGTGGTATTAAACTTGTACATATATACCCCGTCCGAACCCGAAAGCATCTCTGCGGTCTTCATTTCGATGCTGCTTCTGTCGTAGGGTTCTATATTGTTTTTCGGTCTGATGAAATTCAGCAGGAAGCCTGCAATCACTGAAACCGCGATGAAAGCAACAACAGATATCAAACCAATAATGCTTTTCAAATGCTTTTGTTTATGCTTGCTGTCCTTTGTCACCTGAATAATATTTTCTTCTGATTTTTGAATGATATTTTCTTCAACAATATCTTCGCCCGCCAGAAATTCGTTAATGCTGATCCCAAGGGCCTGACACAGTTCAAAATACACCGACACGTCCGGAAGGCATACTCCGCGCTCCCATTTGGAAACCGATTTATCACTCATGCCCAGCTTTTCCGCAAGCTGCCTTTGCGTAAGTCCCAGTGCCTTCCTTTTGCCTGCAATATAGGCGCCGATTTTTACCAGATCCATATTTGTTCCTCCCTTCTTTCGTGGGTATTCTAATCCTATTTGCAGCATTCGTACACCCCTCGGAGGTAGAATCCGGCGTTTTTCCAAAATCTTTCCATAAAAGCATTCAGCACAGCAGTATCGCTGTGCTGAAATGATGCATCTTATAATCCTTATTCCGCTTCAATGATGCGCTGCAGCATCTCCACGGCCTTTTCCATGTCCTCGATGGCAATGTATTCATTGATGCCGTGATAGTTGGCGCCGCCCGTTCCCAGATTGGGACAGGGAAGCCCCATAAAGCTCAGTCTTGCGCCGTCCGTACCGCCGCGAACAGGAACACGAACGGGTTCAAGACCGATCTTTCTCATAGCCGCTTCCGCGCGGTCGATGATATACATATGCTTTTCGATCACTTCCCGCATGTTGCGGTAAGAATCTCGAATCGCCACCTCCACGGTGTTTTCACCATAACGGGCATTGAGGAAATCACGGATGCGCAGCATCATCGCTTTCTTTTCCTCCAGCTTATCCCCGTCGTGATCGCGGAGAATATATACCAGCGAAGCATTTTCCTCATCGCCCTTCATTTCGCAAAGATGATAGAAGCCCTCGTAGCCTTCGGTATACTCCGGCTTTTCAAACTCAGGCAGCATGCCGTCAAACTGCATGGCAATGCGGGATGCGTGCTTCATGCGGCCTTTGGCGGAGCCGGGATGGATGTTGCGTCCGTGCACCGTTACACGGGCAGAAGCGGCATTGAAGTTTTCATATTCCACCTCATGCAGTGCGCCGCCATCCGCCGTGTAGGCAAAGTCCGCGTTAAAGCCCTTTACGTCAAACAAGTCCGCACCGCGTCCGATCTCTTCATCGGGCGTAAAGCCGATGCAGATTTTCCCGTGCTTGATCGTATCGTCATTGATAAGCTTTTCGCACAGCGCCATAATCTCGGCAATGCCCGCCTTGTCATCCGCGCCCAGCACCGTGGTGCCGTCGGTCACAATCAGATGCTTGCCGATCTTCTCTTTCAGCTCCGGAAAATCGCTGACCTTAAGCCAAATATCCTTTTCGGCATTCAGGCAGATGTCGCCGCCTTTGTAGTCGATCACCTGCGGGTTGAAGTTTCTGCCGGGCACAGCATCCACGGTATCCATATGCGCGATCAGGCCGATCACAGGCTGATCTTCGCAGTTGGCGGGAATGCTGCCGTATACATAACCGTTTTCATCCACGCGGGCGTCCCGGATGCCCATTTCCAGCATTTCCTTCACCAGCAAGCGGGCAAGCTCCCACTGTTCTTTGGAAGAAGGGCAGCTTTCGCTGTTTTCATCGCTGGTAGTATTGATCTTCGCATAGCGCAAAAAGCGTTCGCTTACGTGTTCCATATTAAGTCCCCTTTCACCAATCGTTAACGCTTGATCACATAGCGTTGAATATCCGTTTTGAAGGTCTCGCTGTAAAAAGTATCCGTCAATTCTCCGCCGCATTTTTTGATCACGCCCGCGGAAGCAACATTATCCCAATCGCAGGTGAGGATCACTTCATTGAAATTCAGCGTGTCGTATGCTTTCAGCGCGGCTTTCAGCATTTCCGTTGCATAGCCTCGTCTGCGTTCAGAAGGGCGAACGCAATAGCCGATGTGACCGCCTTCTTTTCTAATAAAATCATTGGCCGCAAGCCGCAGATTGATCATACCCACAATACGGTCATCTTCCTCACGAACGGCAAAATAGGTCATTGCGGGAACTCTCGCTGCTGGGATGTTTGCAACGTCCATATCGGCAGCGATTTTATTCAGCCATTCTTCGTATGTGCTGTTCCTAAGAAAACGATCCAACCCACCGCTTCCGTTGATCTCAGAGCCGCAGGCATAGAATTCGTCGACAAATTCCATCGCCTTTTCCTTAAGGGAGAAATTGGGCAACACCAGTTTCATAATTCGTTTCTCCGTATTATTTCCAGTAATCCTTCACGGCCACCTGCACGCTTTGGATCAGATCATAGGCCCGCTCTTCCTCGTCATAGCAGGTTTCCGTGCTGATACCAAAGCCCAGCAGATTGCTGATAAAGCCCTCGCTGTCCGTTTCCATATCGGGATCCAGCTCCTTCAGCCGGGTATACAGCGACCATACCGTGTAATCCTTGAGGCTTTCTCCCTGCAGCTCCAGCTTGTCGGGCACCATGCAGAGAATAAAATCAACACACTCGTCCCCGTTGTAGGAGATCACAAACTCGCTGTTGGAATCCGATACGATCTCCTGCTCACAGCCGAAAGGGATCTCTCTGTCTTCGGTCAGATCATCAAAAAGCTGCTGCACTTCGCAGCGTTTCATGCCAAGAGCGACCTTGCCGATGGATCGGCCGATTTTCAGTTCGTACATTTACATTTCTCCTAATTTTCAAAGGGCTTCCTTCAGGCAAAACAACATCACGCTCTCCACGCCGGCAGTCTGGCAGAACATATCCACCGGCTGACAGGCAACGGCAGCGTAGCCGTTGGCGCACAGTATTTTGGCGTCACGCGCCTGCGTTGCGGGATTGCAGCTAACGTACACCACGCGCTTGGGTTTTGCTTTGGCAATGGCCATGAGCACGCTTTCTTCGCAACCCTTTCTCGGTGGATCGATCACGATCACGTCGGGACGCATTCCGTCGTCCACCAGTTTGGGCAGCACGTCCTCCGCTGCACCCAAACGGAACTGTGCGTTGCCTACGCCGTTGCGCTTTGCATTTTCCTTGGCATCCCGGATGGCGTCGGGAACAATCTCGATACCCACCACTTCCTTCGCGTGACGCGCCAGCATCAGCGATATGGTGCCCGCGCCACAATACACGTCTGCCACCAGCTCATCGCCCGTTAAGGCAGCAAATTTCAGCGCTGTGTCGTACAGCTTTTCGGTCTGAACAGGATTCACCTGAAAGAATGAAAGGGGCGAGAGGCGGAATTCGTGGCCGCAAAGCGTATCGGGCAAACGCTCGTCGCCCCACAGCGTTTCATAGCTTCGTCCGAGGATCACATTCCCCCGCACCTTGTTAACGGAAATGCAAAGCGACCGAAGCTTGGGCAGCTCTGCACGGAGCATTCCGAGCAATTCATCGGCATGAGGCAGGCGGTCGCCGTTGATCACAAGCACCACCATGCTTTCCCCCAGCTTGTTTACACGGGTCATCACATGGCGGATAAGGCCCTTATGCGTTTCTTCGCAATAGGCGGAGATATCATATTTCCCCATCCAGCGGCGAACGACAGCATGCACCGTGTCACTTTCTTCCTTGGCGATCAGGCATTTGTCAATCTCCACCACCCGATGGCTGCGCTGGGCGTAATACCCAATCAGCGGTTTTTCTTCGCCGCAGGCCACAGGAAGCGCCGTTTTGTTGCGATAGTGCCACGGATCATCCATACCGATGGTAGGCTTCACCTCCACGTCAAGCGCCGCGATATGGCGCATCACGCCCTCCACCTGCTTTTGCTTAAAGCGGAGCTGGGAGGCATAATCCATATGCTGACACACACAGCCGCCGCACTGCACATAGTGCGGACAGGGCGGCTCAACGCGGCTTGGAGAAGCCTCCAGCACCTGAACCACCCGCGCAAAAGCATGGCGTTTTTCCACCTTGACGATTTGTGCCAGGATCTTTTCCCCCGGCAGCGCGCGGGGAACGAACACTGCCATACCTTCATGACGGCAAATTCCCTCGCCCTGGGCGCCGAAATCCTCCACCGTCATTTCAAGACGCATATTCTTTTGCAGCGTCACAGAATTTCCCTCGCTTCCAGATAATAGCGTTTTTCGTGGGCCTCGCCCATGGAGAAGGTTTTTCTGGGCAGAACTCCGCCCTCAGCCACAGCAGGGAAGAGAAGCGCCTTGTCCATGGCAGGCAGCAAAATACCCGTACCCAAGCCCTTGGCAGTCAGTTCGCGCACCGATTCTTCGCCGTGAATATAATCGATTTTGGTGTCGGGATGACGGTCAAGCAGCATCTGCACAGCGCCCACAGGCAACGGATGCAGCGGATTGTCAAACCGAACACGAATATCGCGGTCGGCGCCGACGATCAGCGCATCGCAGTCTCCGTCGGTCTCACAGGCGCCTTCCAGCATTGCAAGCACTTCATCGGCAGACTTATCAAACACGAAACGGTGAATGGGCTCAAAGATCAGCGCCTCACTGTGCAGGTTTTCAAGCTCTGCCATGGCAAAGCGGGCGGGGTGATTTTTCCGCTGTTCCTCAGTGAGCGTTTCGCGCACTTTCAGCCAATGCGCCCTTGCCGTGGCAAGGGAATGATTGCCGTCGCCCACAGCGATGAGCGGGCTGTCATCCGTGATCCGCGCTTTCAGCGCGCCAAGATTACGCGTGATTGCCTCGGTATCTTTGCCCTCATAAAGCGCCCAGCCGCGCACGTGACCGCCGCCCAGCATAAGCTCCATATCATAAAGCAGCGGCAGTGTATCTCTCTTTTCATAGAGCGGTTCAATGACCGTACGTTCGGGATCGTCAATCAGCAAAAGCACATGGGAAAGCTCCACCGGCGCCCCCTCGCGTACGCGAAGTCTGGGCGGAATGCGCTCGGTCACCGTGCCTTCCGTGGGTCGGATCTGCGGTTTGGCGCCCTTGGTATAATCGTACTCTTCCAGATCCACCGTCAGCACGATGCCCACGCGAACGCCGCTTTCAGTGGTTCTTTCCAGTAATACCATGCCGTTCACGCAGCGTGCAAAAATATGGGTGTCCAGATATTCCCGCATGGTTTTATGGATGGTCTGAATGCGCCCCCCGTCCTCATGCAGATACGCTTCGGGGAGGATCAATCGCAGTGCGGAGGGCGATTCGCCCACATTGGCATCCGCTTTCTGCCAGTATTCAGGCTCCGCCGTATACTGGTCGCAGGCAACGACAGGCCATACTTCCATCATCTTTTCTTCGGGCAGCAAAAACGCGCCGCTGCGTACAGGAATATAGTCCGACATGGTTTTCTCCTTTCGAATATACCAAAAACGCGGCAAAAGCCGCGCAAATAAGCAATATTATTCCGTTATGTCCTCAATGGGCAGATCGGATTCGGCGAAGGGATCGGATTCCAAAGAATCCAGCGCTTCCCTGACCGCCTCCGCCTGATTGGAGCGCATCTTGCGCTTGAGCATATTCTCTCTTTCCTCCGAAGGGAATACACGGATATTCAGCCCGCGGGGCTCAAAGGTGATTTCCGCCTTTTCACGCACGGCGGTCAGCGCAAGACCTTCGGTAAATTTCGTCCTGCAGCGGCGGGCATAGCCGGCGGCCACTTCGATGCGTCCGTGCCAGTGCATGGGAATAAACACACGGGGCTTGAGCGCCATGATGAAATGATTGGCGCCTGCTTCGTACATACCGCCCATGCGGGGATCGACAGGGAAAAAGCACAGATCCATGGGATTGCCCAGAATCTGCTCAACGCAGCCGTAATAGAGATGCTCCGCCTGCGTAATCTGCCGCAGCGTGCTCTCCTCCCGCCAGTGCCACAGATTCAGGTCACCTGCGAAGAAGATATTCAGGCCGCCTGCCGATATATAGAAAGACACGCCAAGATCGGTGGAGCCGAAAGCCTTGACCTTTACGTCGCCGTAGCGGCGCACCTCGCCTACGCCGATGCGCTCGCCATGGGCGTCGTCAGGCATATCATCGGCAATGATATAGCGAACCTTCTTGAGATGCTTGAACTCATAGATCGCAGGATCAAAATGATCGGGATGCTCGTGGGACACAAAGAACAGCACCTGTTCAAAATCCTTAAAGTCGTTCTGTGTCAGCGCGTCTTCTTCCCGCACTTCATTGTTATCCCCGCGCCAGTAGTCAAACACCAGCAGGGTACTGTCAACGGCTACCGAAAAGCCGGAGTGATGAAAATACGTTACCGTTGCTTTTCCGGGCATTTTATACTCCTTCATTTGTATACAGTATGCGCCTGACCGGCCTGCATCATACGCTTACAGACCGAAGAAACGAAGCACCGCCTTCAGACAGGCAATTCCCACGATCCAGCCCCAGAAGCCAAGACTGTTTTTGCCCTTTGCTTTGCGTTTACGGATGATATAAACAAGCAGGAAAATCAGCAGAATAAGAGAACCGAAGCTCTGTTCTTCCTCTGTTTCCACTTCTTCATAAGGCTCGTAAGAATAATCCTCTTCCTCGTATCTTTCTCCGAAGAAGCCAGACCACCAGTTTTCGGTCAGCTCAAAAAGCTCATCCTGCGGCGCGGCTTTCGTTCCGAAAAGACCGTCGGTATTCACTTCCATCCCGTGAATACGAGCAAGTCGGGGCGCGAATGCCAGCAGAAAATCCCCCACCGCGCGGTCATACTCACGCTGCATGAAGGGAACGGCAAAGCTGTAACCCAGGAGCGTCTGCTGAATAGATACGGTACTGTTGACCATTTCACCGCTGCACATCGCATATTTTTCCTCGCCCACAACGATGGTCAGCAGCACATCGTCCGCATCCAGATACAGTTCATTGAACAGTTCTTCCGTATACTGTTTTACGTCGTCGCCGCCAAGGAAATGGCAGGTATAAACATACACATTGGAAGGCGCAAGCGCCTCATTGAGCGCTTCGATATCCTTTATCGTCTGCTGCGACAAAATGGCGGCGTCATCGCACACCGTGCCGTTAAAAGAGGGATACACCGTGCGTGCGGCAAAACAGGAAGAGAAGAGACTCATCAGCACGCAAAGCATACAAACCAGGCGTTTCAACTTACTCTTCCCCCTCTCACTTCACCATTTCTATGATCTCGCTGCTGTCATAGCCGGCATATTGCAAGGCGTCCACGCCGCCGATTTTTGCCATAAGCCCGGTAAACGTGGAAGCACGCTCCTCGTTAAAGCTCATGGCATACAGATCGTAATTCTCAAACGCATCCCGTTTTTCGCATTCCGCAACAGCCTGAGGCAGCATCTGAGAAGCATACATATAATCACGACTGTCTTGCTGAACAGTGGGCAGCGTGACAAGCGACTCCAAAAGAGGCTTTGCAATCTGTGCAAAGCGTTCACACATACGCACTTTATAGCTCAGCTCTTTTTCGCCGTCGCTCATTTGGCCGATCACGTCCTTCAGAGAAGAAAGGACAGTGCTGTCGGCGTCAAGATGACGTGCTGCCACAGTATGCAGATTATGCGCCGTACGGATGTTCAGATCGATCTGCTGATCAACGCTGTCAAAATACATGGCAGCCAAATCACAGCGCTCTTCCCAATGCTTATACGATCCGTAAATCAGCGCACAGCAAACCATAACCAGCATCAGCACAAAGGCAGCGCCGGGTTTCAGCTCTCTTTTCGCAGCCATGCGTTATATCTCCTTTGGTTTCAGGGCTTCTCAGCCCTCCAGCATCTTCTTTTTGAGTTCGTTTTCCATTTCGTTCAGCTTCACCTCAGCCTGACGACGCTGTTCACGGGCTTCAGACTGAATGCGCTGCACTTCGGTAATGGTTTCGATGAGGCTCTGGTTGGTCTTGGTCAGCGTTTCCAGATCGATAATGCCGCGTTCGGCTTCCTTGGCGGTTTCGATGGTGCCCATCTTGAGCATGGCGGCATTCTTGCTGAGCAACTCGTTGGTGGCGTCGGTCACGGCGCGCTGAGCCTTCATGGCCTGCTGAGAATGCTGCAGGCCCACAGCCAGCACCATCTGATTCTTCCACAGGGGCAGGGTGTTGACAAGCGTGGACTGAATACGCTCATTCAGCAGCGCGTTATTGTTCTGCAGCAGACGGATCTGAGGCGCCATCTGCAGGGAAACCTGACGGGACAGCTTCAGGTCATGCAGCTTCTTTTCGAAGCGGTCGCACATATCATCCAGATCCTTGGCGGCCTGAGCATCCATGGCGTCGCCCGTTTCGGCGGCCTTGGCGCGGAGCTTCTGCAGATCGCCTTCGCGGATCTCCTGCAGGCGCATTTCGCCGGCGGCGATATACATACCCAGCTCACGGAAGTAAGTCAGGTTCATTTCATACAGACGGTTGAACATGGCCACGTCCTTGAGAAGCTGTACCTGATGCTTTTCAAGGGACTCGGCAATGGTTTCCACATTGGCAGAAACCACTTCGTACTTGGACTGGATGGCGGCAAACTGCGCCTTGGCGTTGAAGAACAGGCCGCGCAGACCCTTGGGACGCTCGGCGGAGGCTTCAAAGCCCTTCAGCTCGGCGATCAGATCGGACAGGATATCGCCCACTTCGCCGGATTCGCTGTTTTTGATGTTGCTGAGAATGGTGTCGGAGAAGGCAGAAACCTTCTTCTGGGCGTCGGCGCCGTAGAGCATCACGTGATCGGGGTTGGTTACGTCGATCATGCCGGCAAAGCGCTCGATCTCCTTCTTCTCTTCTTCGCTGAAGGTTTCGTCAAGGGCGGCGGCAACGGCATTGTCGGCATTGGGGGCAGCAGGCGCCTCCAGCTGGGCAACAGCCTGATCGAGGGCAGCCTTTACGGTTTCCTCTTCGGAAGCAATGTGCAGTACGGGTACTTTCTGTTCGCTCATAATATTTTCTCCTCTCCGGTGGATGTTCTTACTTTCAGACCCGAATCGATCAGGCCGTCTTGCTTAAGCATGGTTTCCATAACGTCGATATCCGTGGCAATATCAAAAGCTTCTTCTTCGAAGAGTTGATTCAGCTGCTTCTGGAAGGCTTCGATAATCGTGGTAAGGGAGTTGCGGATACGCTGCTGCGTCTTCTCCGCCTGTGCGCCGGTGGCATTGTTTTCTTCCATGCGGCGGTAGGCAGTGAGCATTTTCAGCGTGGTGGGCAGGTAATACTCCATAAACCGCTGGATCTGATCGGCCTTTTCAGGCTGCTCAATCACGCATTTGAAGATCTGATTGGAGATGCTTTCGATGGTATCGATCTGATCGGAGATCTCCGGATCGGGAAGCCGTTCGTTCTCAAGACGGATCTTCAGAAGAAGTTCCTGACCGCGAAGGAGCAGCTCGTCCACTTCCTTGATGCCGGTGGAGTTCTTCTGGGCTTCGGCACGCTTGCGTTCATTTTCAAGACGCTTGGCTTTGCGCTCTTCCGCCTTACGCATTCGTTCTTCCTCTTCCAGTCGTTCCGCTTCGGCGTCCTCCTTGGCGTGCATCTTGCGCACGATCATTTTAAAGACCTTGCCCACAGCCCACACCGTAAACGCAAACTTTGCGATGTGAAAAATACCGAAAAGCGGGAACACCCCACTGTATGCCAATGCGATTATACCCATAATAATGTAGGAACCGCTTACACCGCGTTTGTTCCTGCGTTTCTTACTCGGAGCCATCTTTCTCCTCCTTACAATCTATACAATTTATAGGATATGAAAGGCCGGACCGGAAAACAAGGTCTGACCGCTCAAATATACATTTTCCCGTACAAAAGATACATTGCGGCGTCCAAAAACTTTGCGCGCGCATACGCATACTGCACGACGATACATTATATCACAAATTACGTAAAACTTAAAGTATTATTTGCTTAAATTGCTGTTTCGTTATGAAAACAGGACAATATAGAAAATCGACGAAAAAAAACAAATTAATTTGTTGACTTTTACCTTTTCGTCCTATATAATTGTTTACAACAGATAATGGAATTGTGCGAAAGATTCCATTCATATCATGGGCTTTAGCCCGCATTTAAGGAGGTTTCTGTATGAAGAAACTGCTGTCTCTGCTTCTCGTCATGCTGATGCTCTTCTCCTTTGCCCCCGCAATGGCTGATGAAGTCATCGAACTGGACATGTACTTCCCCGTATCCGTTGGCGGCGGCCCCGATGCGCTGATTAACGCGCTGTGCGCCGAATTCCACGCGGAGCATCCCACCATCAAGATCAACCCCGTTTATGCCGGCTCCTATGCCGACACCCGCACCAAGGTGCTGGCCGCTATCGAGGGCAAGAACACCCCCGCCATCGCGCTGATGTTCTCCATCGACCTGTATCAGCTCCTGTCCACCGGCAAGCTGTATGACTACAACAGCTTCTGCACCACCGAAGAAGACAAAGAGTGGCTGAACAGCTTCTATCCCGGCTTCATGGAAAACAGCCGTATCCCCGACGGCAACGGCGGCTACACCGTATACGGCATTCCGTGGCAGCGTTCCACCATCATCATGTACTACAACAAGGACGCCTTCCGCGAAGTCGGCCTTGATCCCGAACAGCCCCCGAAGACTTGGGAAGAGCTGGAAGCTTATGCTCTGAAGCTCACCAAGAAGGATGAAAACGGCAACACCGTCCGCTACGGCATTCAGATCCCCTCTGACAAGGCCGGCTATGCGTACTGGATGCTGCAGACCTTCACCCTTACCCAGGACGGTCAGAACCTGATGAGCGCCGACGGTAAGGAAGTATTCTTCGACCATCCCAAGACCATCAAGGGCCTCGAATTCTGGCATCACCTGTCCGAAATCGGCGTTCAGGCTCCCGGCACCGCCAAGTGGGCCACCACCGTTGGCGACTTCCTGGAGGGCAAGGTTGCTATCATGTACCACACCACCGGTAACCTGACCAACGTCAAGAA
>JAFYVB010000017.1 GCA_017549335.1 Clostridia bacterium
AGCACGATGGGGCCGTAATTGCTGCGGGAAACGGTGAGAGAATCGATGGCGGATTCATCCACCATTTCATCGTTGATATACAAAACACCCTGACGGAATTCCAGCTTATCGCCGGGCAGACCCACAAGACGCTTGACAAACAGGGTATGGTTGGTGAAGGTCAGTTCAAAGGAGCCGCCCAGAGAAACGCTGCCCTGCTTGTTGCGGTTGGGATAGCGGCAGATGATCACGTCGCCGCGGGTATATTCGCCGTCCCAGTATTCGGGCTTGGTCACCACCACGATATCGCCGTCCTGCAGGGTATTGCTCATGCTTCTGCCGTCCACACGGATGGGCTCAAAGAAAAAAGTGCGGATCACGGTAACGATCACCAGCGCAGCCAGAAGGGTATATACCCAGCTGAGGATCTCCGCCTTCAGGGACTTTTTCTCTTTCTTTTTACCGGCCTTGGGCTTTTCTTCCTTCACAGGCTCCTGCACCTGCGCGGCGGGCACAACTTTCTTTTCGGGTTCGGTATTCATTTTACGGTATCTCCTTCGGATTGAGTTTGTATCATTTCGGGGCCCTGCGAAATCAGGCGTTTGCGGCGGCGCAGAAAATCCTGCCGGTCGAGCATCACGATGCGTCCGCAGCCGTGGCAGCGTATTTTGATATCGGCGCCCGTGCGGATCACCGTCCATTCGTCGCTGCCGCAGGGATGCTTCTTGCGGGTTTGCACCCGGTCTCCCAAACGGATCTCTTCGACCATGCCTGAACCTCCCTTTTCCCTCGGTACTGCACATATTATAAACGATAAACCGCCGTTTTTCAATGAGAAAACCATGTATGAATGGTTAGAATCGGATTAAAAAGGGCGAAATCGAGAAAATCTATGGTAATTCCCGCAATCTTTTGGTATAATATGCGTATCAACTCAAGGAGGCTTTTCCCATGACTCTCCGTGTTACGGTATGGAATGAATTCCACCATGAAAAAACAGAAGACCGCGTCAAGGCGGTTTACCCTGACGGTATCCACATGGCGCTCAAGCGCATGCTTGAATGTGAAGACGTCACCGTGCGTACGGCTACGCTGGATGACGAACAGTGCGGTCTGACCCAGGAAGTGCTGGACGAAACCGACGTACTGCTTTGGTGGGGACATATGCGTCACAAACTCGTTCCTGATGAGGTGGTGGATCGCGTGTACTGGCGCGTTATGAACGGCATGGGTCTGATCTGCCTGCACTCCGGTCACGATTCCAAGATCTTCAAGCGCCTGATGGGCACCACCTGCTCTCTGCGCTGGCATGAAGTGGGCGAGCATGAGCGCATTACCGTCATCGATCCTGCCCATCCCATCTGTCAGGGACTGCCCCTGCATTTCACCATCGACCATGAAGAAATGTACGGCGAGCGTTTTGACATTCCCACTCCCGACGAGCTGCTCATGCTGGGCTGGTTCCCCACGGGCGAAGTGTTCCGCAGCGGCTGCGTATGGCGCCGCGGCCACGGCAAGGTATTCTATTTCCAGCCCGGTCACGAAACCTTCCCCAACTATACCGAGAACGAAAACATCAAAACCGTGATTCGCAACGCCGTGCGCTACGTCGCGCCCGCGCAGAATATGCAGATCCGCACCAACTGCATCAAAGCAGAACCGCTTGAGCCTTATCAGGCGTAATGAAAGGAGAATATCCCATGTCCGAAGAAGAACGCATCGATATCGTGGAAGGCATTGACGAAGACGGCAACCGCCTGCTCCTGCGCGTCAACCGCTATTTCTATTACAACGGCGAAGAATATGTGCTGCTCAGCGATGATTGCGACGAGCCCGCGCAGGACATTGACGACACCACCTTCTTTGTGATGCGCGTGGTGGAAGCCGTGGACGAAGACGGCGAAGAGATCGAGGAATTCGAGCCCGTGGACGAAGATCTGATGGAAGCGCTGATCGAAGTGGTGAAAACCAATTTCGAAGACGACAGCGAGATCATCGACGAACTGGACGAAGAATAAGAAAAAGCTTTCCGACAAAAGTCGGAAAGCTTTTTTCTTTACTCGGAATAAAATTTCCGCCACGGCTTCGCCGCGATCAAACAGCAGATCCCGCCCAGCAGCGCAATGATCGCCCATACGCCCACGGTGTTTCGCCAGCCGATCTTTTCGGAGAGGAACGCCACGGCGTAGGTAAAGATGGCGGAGCCGATATAGGTACAGGCGTTGACCGCCCCCGAAATGGTGGAGATATTGCCGTATTTCTTGAAGCGTTTGGGAACGTGGGTGATCAGCATCAGGTTGATGCCGTGCATGCAGGCGGTGAGGATCGCCATGAGCAAAATAGCCAGTACGGCGCCGCTGTCAAAGAAGAGGAACAGCAGTACCGCCGACGCCACGGAGATGCCGAAGATCACGCCGCCGCAGGTGACTTCGTTATTGAAAAAGCGCTTGTACAAAGCGGTAGCCACAGAATAGCTGAGCATCCCGAAAATCGCCAGCGACACCGTGCAGAAGATCGACGTTTTATTTCCGAGCTTGAAAATTTCCGCCAGATAGGTGGGCATCCACGAGGTCACGCCGTCACGGAGCATTCCCTGAAAAATAATGCCAAGGGCAATAAACGCCATGGGAAACAGCGCTTTTTTCGGAATGCGCGCTGCCGCGGGGGTTCTGCTCTCCCTCTTTTCCGCAGGCATTTCAATACCGTTTTTGATAATGCTCCACAGCACCGTCACCGCCGTTCCAATCAGCGCGGAAAGGATGAATACGCCCTTCCATCCAAACAGCGAGATCACAAAGGGCGAAAGCATATACACAGCCACCGTTCCGATGGAGGATCCCCAGGACACGCGCACCACGGCGTAGGAATACATTTGATCGTCCATGGTGGCCACCAGGATCTTCACAATAGGCGGCCACATCATGGCCTGCGCAAACCCGTTCATCCCCCACAGAATTGCCATCAGCAGAGGCGAAGACCCCAGCAGCGGGAACAGGAAATTGATGGCAGACGCGGCAATCAAGCCTGTCAGGATGAGATTTTGCGGCTTGACGCGGTCGCCGATCATGCCGTTGACGATCTGACCAAGGCCGTAGGTGGCAAACAGGCAGGTCAGCGCCGCCGCCAGCTCGGTACGGGCAAACCCCGTTTCGGTGACCACTTCGGAAATCACCGCCGCTAAATTGATGCGTGTAACGTAGCTGGAAAAATAAATCAGAGAAAGCGCCCAGACCAGCTTTTTCCCGCCCAGCGCTTTAGTGGAAGCAGACATAAAAACCCTCCGCTCATGTGATCACCTTTACATGATACGGAGGGTTTTCGGTTTTGTCAATCCCAAAGAAAGGCTTCCAGCTGTTTTACACGTTCAAAGGCATAGCCTCCGCAGCCTTTTTTCATGAAGCTGCGAATCTCCTCGTTTTCGTATGCCCACAGCGCGGCGGCATAATCGCACCCGACAGCGCGGGCCATGTCAAACCCGGGCTTCAAGTCATCTACCACCAGCATATCCCCGGGAGAAAGATCGTAGCGGCGCATGATCTCCTGAAGCGGCCAGGAATGGGGCTTTTGCTTTTCGCTGCCCAGCTCCCAGCCCAGCACAAGATCGGGAGCTTCCAGCCCGGCAGCGGCATAATCCCGCAGAACGGTTTGGGAATAGGCATGGGATACCACGCACAGGATCCCGCCTGCAGCGCGGAATCTTGTGATCAGCTCCGCCATCCCGGGATGAAAGGCCGGTACTGTTTTTGCCACAAAACTTTTCCAGTTTTCAAGCTGAAAGGCCATTTCCTCTTCGGAAAAGCCGTATACGTCATAGCACAGCCCTTCAAAGCCCGGATCAAAGCTGAATTTCACGAATTCCTCCATGGAAAGCTTGGCTTCGGGGCGCAGATGCTGCAGCGTATTCACAAAAGACGGATAAT
Source organism: Clostridia bacterium (assembly GCA_017549335.1). GTDB lineage: Bacteria > Bacillota > Clostridia > Christensenellales > Aristaeellaceae > SFMI01. The sequence goes on from JAFYVB010000017.1 coordinate 3,900, forward strand.
GAATACAAGGGGTGCTCATCACTGCGGTATCATCGTGATCCAGCACCAGACAACGATAACGGGGCATAAAAAACTCCTTTTGCCGATCGGTTATTCTTCAGGAGAGCGTTCGCAGGACCACTGCGAGATCTGCCTTTCCTCGGGAACGCTAAGCGCTTCCGAAGAAAGCCGCACGACCGGGAAAACTTCGCCCGCGGTATAAGCGGAGCAATACTTTGTATACACCATATTTTTCATAATATATACAAAACTTCCCATATGTTTCTCTTTCAGCTTCTGCACATTGTCCGTGGGCTCATTGGGAGATACAGGCGTACAGAACTCGTTTAAAGCACCCTTCTGCCGAATTTCAAGAACGGACAGCGGCAGGCCGTTTTCATCGATCCAGTACTCATTATTGGTAATATCAAGCATCACCCATTTGCCCAGCGAGCGATCCCATACTTCATTTACCACATGGCAGTCACCGTCATACACGGAATAGGGCATGATCCAGACTTTGCGGGAATGAATCCCCAGCGCAAGGCACATTTCATTGAGGATCTGTGCCTTCGCCCGGCAATTGATCCCCTGTCGGGATCCGATGCTGTAATCAAGCAGCGCCAGCGCATTCACCGGAACATGATTGTCATAGTTGCTCTTATGCTGCAGTTTCGGGGCATAATGATCCATTAACCGGAGCGCCCGTTCAAGCTCCGTTCCTGCTCCTGCCGTCTTATCAATGCCGTATTGTTCAATCAGCCGGGGATAATCCTCATGTTCAAAATCATAGGCGAAAGTAAAATCCTCACCCGGCGCCATCATCAGATGATTGCGAAGAATGCCCGCTTCCATTACATAAATCTGGTCGGTGCTTTGCAAATAACTGTCAAATCCCCAAAATGTATAGTAAACATTCAAGCCTATGCTTCCAAGCAGAAGAGCGCCCAAAATCACAATGCAGATAATAAAATTTCTCCTTGATTTGGCGTTTTTCATCGTTTATATTCTCCCGTTGTGCGTTTTTACAAAGCCTTCTGTTCACAGGAAGGCAGACACAGCGTAATGCGCGTGCCCACGCCTTCGCGGCTGAGTACGTCAAAGCAGGCGTTGTGGGCGTCAGCGATCCACTTGGCAAGGGACAGACCAAGGCCCGTTCCTCCCTGCCGTGTGCGCGCCTTGCTGGAACGGTAGAAGCGTTCAAAGATATGGGGCAGATCCTCCTGCCGGATGCCGATGCCGTTATCCTGCACGGTCAGGCAGCTTTCGTTTTTCTTGTTGATAAAGGCACGCAGCGTGATCCTTTCATCCTTTGCGGAATAGCGCATGGCGTTTTCGGTGAGGATGCGCACGCACTGCTTGAGCATGCCGATATCCCCCTGCGCATACACCGGCTCGGTGCTGGTCAGCAAAAACTCGCGCTCGGGCTCCACCAAATGCATTTCCTCGCATACCTCGCGCAAAACAGCGTTGAGATCCACGCGGGCCATTTCCAGCTGCTGACGGCCCGAATCGCCGCGGGCCAGGAACAAAAGCTGCTCCACCAGCCGCTGCATATTGTCCGCTTCCTTGCGGATGGCGGCAATGGCCTCGTCCCGCACTTTTTCGTCATTTTTGCCCCAGCGATCCAGCATATCCGCGTACCCGCGAATCACGCTGATGGGGGTGCGCAGCTCATGGGAGGCGTCGGATACGAAGCGCGTCTGCTGGCGGTAGGCTTCATGGGTACGGCGGAGCAGACCGTTGACGGCATCCTCCATGCCCTGCAGATCCCGGTCACCCGTGCGGATCCGGGCGTCTTCGGTTGCCACGTCCACGTGCAGAATAGCTTCTTCCAGATCGTGATATTTCTTGCTGTCAAAGCTCTGATCCAGCGTCTGCGCCGTTTCCGCCATGCGGTAAAAGGGGGTCAAAAGCTTTTGCGTGCGGCGCTTTCCAATGCGGTATTCAGAAAAGAGCGTCATGATCTCCAGCACCAGCACGGCAACGGAGCAGCAGAGCACAACGGACATAAATCTGCCGCCGCTGACCGTCGCCCCCGTTTGCGCAATGGGCGACCAGAAAGTATACTTCAGGCTGCCGGGCACCTGCCACCAGGACAGAGAGCTGTCCACCTGAATGCTTCTTTCAATATTCGGCTGCCAGTAGCTGCCCAGGGTGCCGATCTCGTGGTACAGGCAAAAGCCCAGAGCGGTAAACACCAGCACAAAAATATTCAGCCACAGCATCAAATACGTCAGCCGCAGCATGAAACTGCGGTTGATGCGTGCTGCGGTGGACGTCATGCGGCGCGTTTCGGTCATTGCTTTTTCCTCCGCGTCATTCCATCTTCATCACATAGCCTACGCCGCGAACGGTATGCAGCGTTTTGATCTGATACGTTTCGTCGATTTTTTGCCTGAGATAGCGGATATACACGTCCACCACATTGGTTTCACCCATGTAATCGTAGCCCCAGACGTTGGTCAAAAGCGTTTCGCGGGAGAGAACGATGCCGGCGTTTTCCATCATATATTCAAGAAGCTTGAATTCTCTGCCTGTGAGCAGCACTTCCTCGCCGCGCACGGTCACGGTATGGCGCAGCGTATCAAGGGCAATATCCCCCATGCACTTCAGATCGCTTTCGGGAACTTTATCCTGCTTGCGAAGCAGTACGCGGATGCGCGCCAAAAGCTCCTCGATGGCAAAGGGCTTGGTGATATAGTCATCCGCACCCATATCCAGACCGGTCACCTTGTCCATCACCGCATCACGGGCCGTCAAAAGGATCACCGGCGTATGCTTTTCCCGGCGCAGACGGCGCAAAACCTCCAGCCCGTTAAGGGAAGGCAGCATGATATCCAGCAGGATCAGGTCATAATTGCCCGCCAGCGCCGTTTGCAGCCCCTCGCGGCCGTCATATACCTTTTCCACGCTGTAGCCCTCATGGACAAGCTCCAGCTCCACAAAGCGCGCCAGCGCTTCTTCATCTTCGATCAGCAGAACGGATTGCGGCATAATGAACCTCTCCTGTAAAAAATCGCAAGGGGATGCCGCTTGGGCACCCCCTGAATCGGCGGTTATTCTTCTGTTTCAGGCTTTTCAGCCGTTTCTTCGGTGGGCTTGGCTTCTTCATCGTGCTTTTCCACAACGACGGTCACCACATTGGGGGCAGCCTTGACCACGTCTCCCACAAAGGTGCCCGCTTTATCCATAGCGGCGTTGACGGATTCGTCAATGCTCAGGCCCTTGACGCTGAAGCGGTAACCAAAGCACATGGCAACGATCATGGCAATGGGGACAGCCCAGAAGGCAAAGAGCAGCGCCAGCACGATCACCGTCATGGACAGGGACAGGCGCTCTTCGCCGTCCTTGTGAGCCTTGAGATGTACGCTGTTGAGCACCTTGATCACCTCAGCCAGCTTGTGCATCACGGTAGCGATCAGGCCCTTGTGCTCCTTTCTGCTTTCCTCGCGCTTTTGCTGACGGGTGGTGTAGGTCTTTTCCTCGGTCTTGGTTTCATCCTTGTTCAGACGGCCCTCGCCCTCCAGCATCAGCAGCGCGTCCAGCAGATCCCAATTGCACTTTTCCAGCGCAGCGCTGGCTTCCTCGTAAGATACGTTTGCCTTTTCGCGCAGAGTTTCTACCATTTCAAAATGATCCATGTTTCTTTCTCCTTTCGACCCCTTCTGTATCGGGTACGGTCAAAGTATAGCGCGCAAAGGTTAAACGCTTCTTTTGAAAAAATGAGAAAATGATTAGAAAATGGTTTGTTTTTCCTTATTCTGTCTTTTCACAGGTAAAAATAACGGAAGCAGGCGTGCTCACGCCCTGATGATCCACCGTTACGCTGACGGGGGATTCGGAAAGCAGCTTATAGCCCGCGGGCACCAGCGCAGAGGCGGGATACACCGGCGTTTTGCCCTCTTCCAGCGTAAGCGTTACGGTTTTCAGCGTTTCCGCCCCGCAGATGTAGATGACCTTCACGTCCGCTGCAGCGGGTGCAGGCACGGCGGTAGGCGCCTGCGTGGGAACAGCCGTAGGTACCTGCGTAGGCACGGCAGTAGGCACCTGGGTGGGAACGGCCGTAGGTACCCGGGTGGGTGCAACCGTAGGCACAGCGGTAGGCGCCTTGGTGGGCGCTACGGTAGGCGTGGCGGTGGGAGCCTTGGTAGGCACCACGGTAGGCGTGGCGGTGGGAGCCTTGGTGGGCACCACGGTAGGCGTGGCGGTGGGAGCCTTGGTGGGCGCCTTGGTGGGCACGGGCGTTACTTTGCTTTGATGAGGCACGCGGTCGGCGGCATAGAGCTTGGCAATGGTCTGCGGGCCGGCAATACCGTCCGCTTCCAGACCGTTGCGCTTCTGGAAGGCTTCCACCGCCTGTTTGGTCAGCTTGCCGAAAGCGCCGTCAGGCTGTGAGTCCAGATAGCCCATATCATACAGCTCCTGCTGCAGCATACGCACATACGAACCCTTCAGTCCCTCGTACAGAGAAACGGGAGGCAGCGTGGGCGAAGGCTTGGGCGTGGCCGTAGGCGCAGGCGTACCGGGCTTGGGCGTCTGCGTTACAACGACATAGCTTGTAGGCACGGGCGTATACAGCTGCTCGTAGGGAATGGGCGTCGCTCCGCTTTCCAGCGTAGCAGCCGAAGTGGTCATGATCATATAAAGCAGCAGCGTTTTCAAAAGATCCATAGCCAAACCTCCTGAAGCCTTCGAAAAGAATCATCTGTCATACGGACGGACAGAAGCGGCATTTTCATGCATCAGAGCGTGATGAATTTCTCAAACTCCGGCAGAATACCGATACCATCGGGATAATGTGCGGCAAACTGCGGCACGGCGTGGCTGGGGAAGGAATTGCCCTCGATGAACTTGGGGCCGTCCTCGGTGATGGCCACGTCCCACGCCACAAACTTCACCTGCGGAACACGGTGCATGGCTTCAAGGCACAAGTCCTTCGCTTCCTTAAAATAGGGAATGGTAAAGCCGATGATCTCCGTTCCCGTCATGGGATGCTTTGCAAACACGTTGCCCGCCTTGTCGGCAGCCACCGTCAGAAGCTTGCCCGTTTCCAGATCCACGCGGGCAGCCATGCCTCCCTGATCCACGTTATCCATCACCTTGCCGTTGCCGATACGCAGGAAAGCGTACACGATGCCCTCCTGCTTGTCGCCCAAAAGGGTGGCGATGCGCACGGTATTGACCGAAGTGGGGCAAAGACGGGACATTTCGGGATGCTGAATCAGCAGTTCCTCCAGCAAGCCTGCTCCCAGGCCCTTGATCTTCTCAAGGAAGGCAGCAGGATCCTTTTCCCAGTCTTCCTTCACAAATTTCTCAATGCCCACGCCGCTGGAGCCTTCCAGAGGCTTGAACAAAACGCAGGGCAGATCACGGAGGAAAGCGGTCATTTCCTCTGCCGTGGTCTCTTCCTTTACCTGCATCCACTTGCGGCCCACCTGCGGGGCAAAGAGGGTATTGAACGTAGTTTTATCGTCGAAATTATACCAGTAGGCCTTATCATTCATGCGGCGGACGATATTATTGGAGATCCCGCGGGTGATGACCGTACGGCGCTGCGCATCATTCAGGCGGTACATTTCAGCGATTTTATAATCGACATAACCCGCATTGTACTTCGCGGCGCACCGAGCCATATCAGCCAGCAGCCATGCACGGCTTTTGCCGCTCTTTTTCTCCAGCATACCGGCGGTTTCCCACATGCGCTTCCAGTCCATTTTCAGCGCGCGCTTGACCATATAGGTAAGTCTGCTCATGATCATCAGCCTTTCAGAAATTCAATTAAACATTAAAGCGGAAAAGGGTGATATCGCCGTCCTGCATGACGTATTCTTTGCCCTCGGAACGGATCAATCCCTTTTCACGGCAGGCATTCATGCTGCCCAGTTCCTTCAGCGTTTCAAAGGGCACGATCTCGGCGCGGATGAAGCCGCGTTCAAAGTCGGTATGGATCTTGCCCGCAGCCTGAGGCGCTTTGGTGCCGCGCTTGATGGTCCACGCACGGCATTCGTCGGAGCCGGCGGTGAGGAAGGAAATGAGGCCCAGCAGATGATAGCAAGCGGTGATCAGGCGGTCAAGGCCGCTCTTTTCAATGCCCAGCTCGGTGAGGAACATTTCTCTTTCTTCGGGCTCCATGGAGGCGATCTCTTCTTCGATGGCGGCGGAAATGGTGATGCATTCGCTGCCTTCGGCGGCGGCGATTTCACGCACGCGCTTGACCATATCCAGATCGTCCGCTTCGGCTACAGCATCCTCGGCGATGTTGGCGGCATAAATGACAGGCTTCTGGGTGAGCAGGAACCACTGATCCACCAGGGCACGCTCATCCTCATTCAGCTCGCAGGTGCGGGCGGGCTTGCCCGCTTCCAGATGCGCATACAGCTTCTGGGCGGTCTCGGCTTCAAAGACGTACTTCTTGTCGCCGGTCTTGTACAGCTTCTGCGCCTTGTCGCGCCGCTTTTCCACCGTTTCCATATCGGCGAAGATCAGCTCCAGCGTGATCGTTTCGATATCGCGGGCAGGATCCACCGAGCCGTCCACATGGATGATATTATCGTCCTCAAAGCAGCGGACCACGTGCACGATGGCGTCGCACTCGCGGATGTGGGACAGGAACTTGTTGCCCAGACCCTCGCCGTGGCTGGCGCCCTTCACAAGGCCGGCAATATCCACAAACTCCACCGTGGCGGGCGTGGTCTTCTTGGGGGCAAACATTTGAGTCAAGTGATCCAGACGCTCATCGGGAACAGCCACGATGCCGGAGTTGGGCTCGATGGTGCAGAACGGATAGTTGGCCGCCTGAGCGCCCGCATTGGTAATGGCATTAAACAACGTGCTTTTGCCCACGTTGGGCAGTCCTACAACGCCTAATTTCATAAGAGAATTTCATCCCTTCGTAAAGTAATTGCATGGTGCGCATAATCTTTTATATTATACATTTATTTAAGAAAAAAAGCAATGCCGGGAACGACTTGCGGGAAAAGACGGAATTTGTTATACTTTAAGGGAAGAATTCCCGCTGCTTCAGCGTTATATGAGTACAAACCCCTGATCGGAGGTACAAACCATGAAAAAGATCACGCTGCTTCTCCTCGTTCTTTTCCTTCTTTGCCTCGCTTGTGCGGCTATGGCGGAAAATTACGCGCTGGTGCATAACACCACGTCCCTCAATATCCGTTCCGGCCCCTCCGCTTCTTACGAATGGCGCGGCAGCGTGCCCGGCGGCGAATGGGTGACGGTCATCGGCGAAAGCGGCAACTGGTATAAGATCAGAACCGTGGACGGCAAGATCGAAGGCTACATGAGCAAAAACTATCTCAAGACCTTCGAAGGCGGCTATGCCGGCAGCAGCAATAAAGCCGTGGTGAACAACCCCGTTCCTACCCACTGGCTCAACCTGCGCGTCGCTCCCTCTTACGAGGCTGAAGTGCTGGATATCTTCTACAACGGCGAGATCTGCACCATCCTTGAAAAGCTGGGCGACTGGTACTATGTATCCGCATACAAGGGCAATCAGCAGCTGCTGGGCTACTTCCGCAGCGAATATCTCAAGGTCAATCCCACCGGTGGCGAAGAATATTATGTAGCCCCCGCAAACGGCGGCAAATTGAACCTGCGCACTGCCCCCGGCTACGACGCCGGCGTTTACCTGCAGATCCCCTACGGCGCCAACGTGTCCGTTCTGCTCAAGGGCAACACTTTCTGGCAGGTCATGTATGACGGCGTCACGGGCTTTGTGGATCACTCCTTCCTCAAAAAGGGCAACGCCCCCGCCGGCAACACCGGCAGCGTTACCGCACCCTCCGCAAGCACCGCTGTGGTGCAGACGGGCAATTCCGGCAAATTGAACCTGCGCACCCAGGCCTATGCCAACGCGCAGATCATGGGCCAGTATCCCAACGGCACCACCGTTACGATCCTGCAGAAAGGCACCGTATGGTGCTATGTACGCATCAATCAGAACGGGCAGACCGGCTACATGATGACCAAGTATCTGCGCATGAACAGTGCCTCCCAGGCCTACAAAACGGTGCATAACCCCAACGGCGGCACCTACGTGAACCTCCGCTCCGCCCCCGACAAGCAGACCGGCAACGTCAACGTTCGCGTTCCCGTGGGTCAGCAGGTGAATGTGCTGTCCTGGGGCGAAGAATGGTCGCAGGTGTGCTACAACAATATCAACGGCTACATGATGACGTGGTTCCTGCGCTGAGGCGCTTCCATTTAAAAACAGCTTGCAGCATCCGGGCTGCAAGCTGTTTTTTATTTCACGCTGTACTTTCTGTAAATTTTGTTATAGGTAGAAACCAGAAAAACGATCCCCAGCGTACAGGCCAGCACCAGCAGCGTCAGCGCCGCTGCCATGCTCCATATTTCTGCCAGACCTGCCGCCGCATACCACAGCGCATACCGTTTCCACATGACGCCGTTTTCTTTGTTGTATCGCTTTACGTCGGTGATCTCTTTTTCATCCACTTCGGTACCCGACCAAAAATGCATGGGTTTTTCCCGTTTCTGCGCATAAATGCCGATGGCATAAAACAGTATCGCACAGCCAAACAGCGTAATATACCACACGATCGCTCCCGCCACGGTTTACTCTCCTTCTGCAGTCAGTGTAAATTCCACGCTGTTTTGGGTATACGTTTGATCCTCCGTTTTACAGGAGACCTCGGCATAATACGTGCCCGCAGGAACATATTCGCCCCTGTTATCGCGTCCGTTCCAGTAAAAGAGGCTGCCGTTGGTTTCTCCCGCAGGACGGGAAGGCTCCCGATAAGCCAGACGGCGCACGGAATTTCCCTGGCTGTCGCGGATGACCACATTCAGGCTGCAGGGAAAATCATGCCCCACCCGAACGGTCATTTCCTCACCGGTTCGGGGAGAGAATTTCTCTTCCGTACGCACGGTGAGTTTCGGATCCGCCATCTTCTCCTGTACGGCAATAAGGCGGCTGCCCGCCAGCATGGAGTGGCGGCCTTCCGTCGCCACGATCTGCAAAAGTACGTAGCCTGTGGGCGTGTCGTCCTCGCTCACCAGCGTCAGCGAGCGTTCCTTGCGCCCCGGCAGCAATACGCCGTTCTCGTTTTCTTCATCGGGCACGATCTGCGGCATATCGAACCGCCAGCGACCATCCTTGTAATAAATCAGCTGATACTGCACGCGTACGGCACGGTGCACAGTAAAGCTGAAATACAGCGTGTCCTCGTCCGAGCCGATAACGGCGGTATCCAGCAAAATCTCGCCGATGGGTCTTTCGCCCGTGCTTTGCACCAGCGGATCGTATACATACAGCGCCTCATCGCTGTCCTGAGGGTAACATTGCGCCGTGGATGCACCGTGGCTTTCCAAAACGCCCCGATAGGCCTCCTGCAGCGTGATAGTGCCGTCGCCGTTCAAATCAAAGCTGCGGGTGCGCAGCCCTTCGCTGAGCCCGTCGGCAAAATAGCTGCCGCCTTGCATCCCTGCGCTCCACAAAAAGCTGTCCTCGGCAGCGCCTGCGCTGGTAAGCACCCGGTAATCGCCGCCCTGGAAACTGTTGCGCACCTGTTCATTCCAATCGCCCTTGCCGATAAACGCACCGCTGTTGCAGGCGTCCAGCAGCAATATTTTTTTGCCCGGAACGGCGTCCAGCACCCGGCGCAGCGCATCTGCCGTGAGGATCTCTTCGCCATGGCCGTCCGACAGCACCAGCGACGGCTCCAACGTAATGCGGTCATACAGCCCGTGCGTGCAGATATACAGAAGCGATACGTCATCCGCATCCGCCCGGGCAAAGGCCTCCTCGATCACGGAGGTCATAAAGTCCACCCCTGAAATGCCGGTTTCATAGGTATAAATGCTCTCGTAGCCCCGGATATCGGTACGCAGGATCTCCTGCATCCTGCGTACGTTCATCTGCGCAGAGGGCGCGGTATCCTCGTGCATGACGAAGTGATCGCAGCCTACCAGCAGCGCGCGGCGTACGGGATCGGGGGTATTTTCTGCCAATGCAGCCAGCGCGAGCAGCAGAAAAACACATACCGCCGCAAATGCCGACAGCTGTCTTTTCACTTCTCACGCCCCCTTTCGCCCACGGGCACAATATCCTAATGATAACTATATCACCGGATGGGGTCGTTGTCAATTTGAAGGGCTTTCCAGACGAAGAAGCGCCGCTTTGATTTCGTTTCCGGCAGCAAATCCCCCAAGGCTTCCGTCTGCGGCGATCACCCGATGGCAGGGCACAAACAGCATCAGCGGATTTGCGTGATTGGCCATGCCCACAGCCCTTGAGGCACGGGGAGCGCCGATACTTCCTGCGATCTCCCCATAGCTGCGCGTTTCACCGTAAGGAATTCTTTGCAGCATCTCCCATACGCGCAAACGGAAAGGTGTGCCCGTCAGTTGGATGTTCACATGAAAGGTCCGCCTTTCCTCCCGTAAATATTCCTCGATCTGCTGCTGTGCCGCTGCAAGCAAAGGGGTATCCCCCGCCTCGCCCACATATTTTTGCGGAACGTTTTCTCCGAAATAACACAGGATCAGCGCGCCGTCTTTCTCCGAAATTGTCACTATTCCAAGATTTGTCACAAATTTCTTTGTAATTATCACCGAATTCACTCACTTCTTCGCAAAAATTTTGTTTAAACACTTGCATTTCAGGCGCGATTATGCTAAAATAGTCAAGCTGTCATATAGAGGCTTTCCCGCGGCAATGCCGCGTGACGTAAGGCAATCTCCGACAGGGAGGTGTAACGAAAATGGGTAAGTATTGTGAAGTGTGCAACAAGGGTCTGATGAACGGCAACCGCGTCAGCCATGCTGAAAACAAGACCGGTCGTATGTATGCTCCCAACGTCCAGCGCGTTCGCGTGCTGGTTGATGGTCGTCCTACGCACCTGAACGTGTGCACCCGCTGCCTGCGCAGCGGCAAGGTCGTCCGCGCGCTGCCTACCGTCAGCGTGAGTGCCGAGGCCTGATTATAGTGCCCGATGAAAAGCCAACGCGGTTTCGCGTGTGGCTTTTTCATTTTACAAAAAAAGCGGCGAAGGGAAATACCTTCCGCCGCTTTTTTTATAAATCAATTTCGTCTGCTGCGGCCGTCGTTCAGATAGCGGCCGAACTCGGACATATTTTCAAGGGTCAGGCCACAGCCCGTGGCAACGCAGGTCTGCGGATTATCCGCCACACGGCAGGATACGTTGAGCGCTGTGGAGATGGCTTCGCTCAAGCCCGGCAGCTGCGCGCCGCCGCCCGAAAGCACGATGCCGGTATCAAACACGTCGGCAGCCAGCTCGGCGGGCGTTTCTTCCAGTGCACCGTGAATGGCTTCGATCAGCGCCGTCAGCGGCTCGTCAATCGCCTCGTGGATTTCATCGGAGGTGATGCGCATGAGCTTGGGCAAACCGCTGATCAGGTTTCTGCCCGTCACTTCAGTATACAGCTGCTCGCTGCGGGGCATGGCACTGCCGATATTGATTTTCAGCTCCTCCGCCGTTCTTTCGCCGATCAGAAGATTGTGCTTGCGGCGCAGATAGCGAATAATCGCCTCGTCAAAATGGTCGCCGCCCAGCTTATGGGAACGGCTCACCGCCATACGGCCCAGGGACAGCACCGCCACGTCCGTCATACCGGCGCCGATATCCACGATCATGGAACCGTAGGCGTCGTTGATGTTCAGACCCGCGCCGATGGCAGCAGCCACCGGTCTGTCCAGCAGCTGCGTACGGCGTACGCCCGCCTCGAACATGATGGCCGTAATGCTGCGCTTTTCCATTTCATTGATGCCCGAGGGCAGGGAAAGCACGGCACGGGGGCGGGAAAACATGTGCTTGCCGATGGTTTGCACAACAAAATAATGCAGCATGCTGCTGGTCAGCTCAAAGTCTGCCACCATGCCGTCCCGCAGGGGACGCATCGCCATAATATTGGCAGGCGTTCTGCCGATCATTTTATAGGCCTCTTCGCCAATGGCACGGATCGAGCGGGATTCTCTTTCCACTGCGACCACAGCGGGTTCATTGCAGGTAATGCCCTTGCCCCGCTCGTAGATCAGCACATTGGATGTACCCAGATCAATGCCTATATCCTCAGCTGCCATAAATTCACGGTCTCCTTCGTTGATTTGTAATCAGTTTGTAATATTCTGCGCAAAATCGAAATTTCCTCTTTACTTTTGGACAAATTTAGTATTTATTTCCCACTTTTTTCGGAAAATTTCAACTTTTGTTGCTTTCATTCCCCACTTTTGCCGTTTTTTCAGCGGCAAATTTGCGTTTCGTCGCTTCTCCGCCCCGCAAATGGCGCACCGCTTTGTGATACAAAAGCTGCTTTCGCACCCGGGAAAAGAGGCTGGCATCCAGATACTTCAGCCTGACTGTCAGCTCTCTGTGGGCAAGGCTTTTGCTTACCCCGCAGTATTTGGCTACCTCGCGCACGGTGGATCCTGTTTCCACCATGTGCCGCGCCATTTTCAGGCACCGTATGTTAACGTCGCTTTGCATTTGCTTTTCCTCCCCGCACACCTTGGTATTGCCAAGCTATGCAGAGGGAAAAGCGCTTATGCCATGTTATACGTTACCGGGTACCCATACGCTGCGGTTGCCCAGCACGTCCACCACCATGATGGCAACGGTGCCGCGCAGCAAGGGCAGCTCCAGCGTGGTGGGAAGCTTGGGCGTCTGCTTCCGTCTTGCGGCGGAGGTATAAGCCTTGAACACGCCGTCTTTCAGGAAGCCCACCGACCACTGATCGATGGCGTCCATGCCCATCACCCGCAGCGAAGCGGGCTGCTTTTTCACATTTTCAAAGGGCTCGCTGCCAAGGGCGTAGGTATTGAGGGTCACTTCGTAATAGCCGATACCCGGCAGAACGTCGGCATCCAGCACGGCGTTGACGTGCTCGGTTTCCTTGCGCAGCTCCAGCTGCGTTTCCAGCAAACGCTTGCGGGTAACGGAAACCGCGTGCCGGCACTGATCCACCCCCAGATAGCGGCATTCGTTATCGGAAGCCGCCACCAGCGTGGTACCGCTGCCGCAGAACAGGTCTGCCACCAAATCGCCCTTGCGGGTGCAGCAGCGGATGATACGGTTGAGAAGCGCCTGGGGCTTCTGGGTGTCATAGCCTGTGCGCTGGGGATCCTTCTGCTGCAGGTGGCTCACGTCCGCCCATACGTCATCGGGGAACACCGGCTCGTCATCGTAATAGGTATACACCTTGCCGCCGGCCTTGATGGTACGGCAGGGACGGCCGTTTTCATCCACCGTACGGCGCATATGATTGGAGCGGTTATCCTTGCGGGGCACGCCCACGCGGGTGATATCAAAGTACAGCGCCTTGGACTTGGCATAGAATAAAATCACGTCATGCTTGCGGCTGAAATGCTTTTTCGCGCGGCCGCCGGACTGATAAGCCCAGATGATCTCGTTGATGAAATTATTTTCACCGAAGATGCGGTCGCACTCCAGACGGGCGTAGGCGTTCATGCGGCTGTCCAGATGCAAAAACAGCGCGCCCGTATCGCTGAGCAGGCTATGAGCCAGCGTGACCGCTTCCCGCAACAGAGAAAGATACACTTCCTTGCCGCCCAGACGCGTATCGGAATAGGCGGGCAGTTCCAGCGTCTGCGTGCCTTCCGCCCAGCCTTTTTCGCCGATGCGCATACGGAAAACAAACTCATCCCCCGTAAAGAAGGGCGGATCAAGATACACGCACTGCACCTTGCCCATAAACTCGGAAAGATCGGCACGGCGCAAATCGCTGTGAATCAGCACGCCGCCCGTCTGCTCACCGCAAAGAATCTCCTTGCGGCATTCTGCCTGCTGCCAGATCATCGGTAGCTCTCCCTTCTTACGACCAAGAGCGCAAGCGCTCAAAATACACATTCAAAGCTTTCAGATAAGCGCGGATCTGCGGATTTTTGCAAAGCACTTTGCCTGCTTCCCGCACAGCGCGGACGAATTCGGCGTCCATGCCGCGCACGCCGCTCTCACTCAGCGGGCACACGCTGAAGGCGCGGGGATCGACGATCACTTTGAGGGCATCCTTGCCCTCCGTTTCCGTAACCACAGGCGTGAGAGGAAACAGCATGCACGAAAGCGGTCTTTCATCGCGGCTGCAAACGCCGTCGCACACCAGCAGCTTCATCCCGGGCAAAATCGCGTCATAGGGCGAAAGCTCCATACCCTCGGGCAGAGCTTCATACAGCTTTTCTTCGCCGGGAAAAAGCACCATGCCGCCCTGACCGTCTTCATCGCAGTCACAGCAGGCCGCGCCGCAGTACTTGCCGCAATCCGTTTTAAGCGGCGTGATATTCTTTAATATCTCCCGTGCCGAAAGCACGCAGCTTAACGCATCCATACCGTCTCTCCCGCATTTGTTTCCGATTTTAAGTATACCATAAACTGCCTGCGATTGCAACGAATGCAGCCAATCCCTTGCATTAACGCGCAAAAAAGGCTATACTTTTATCGCAAGAAACATGAAAGGAGGAGTTCCCATGCCGTTTTCGCTGCCCCAAAGCGTTACGGAAGCGCTGTTACGCCTGAATGCGCACGGCTTTGAAGCCTATCTTGTGGGCGGCTGCGTCCGCGATATGCTGATGGGCATTCCTCCCCACGACTTTGATATCTGTACCTCTGCCCTCCCCGAAGAAACCATGCAGTGCTTTGCAGATGTCCGCGTCATTGAAACAGGCATCAAGCACGGCACGGTCACGGTGATTCTGCACGGGGAGCCCCTTGAAATCACCACCTTCCGCACAGAGGGCGATTATCTGGACGGGCGTCATCCGTCCTCCGTCGCTTTTACCCGCAGCCTCGAAAACGATCTCATGCGCCGCGATTTCACCGTCAACGCCATGGCGTATCACCCCGAAAAAGGACTGACGGATCTGTACGGCGGACGGCAGGATATTGAAAGAAAGCTGCTTCGCTGCGTGGGCGATCCTACGGAACGGTTCACGGAAGACGCGCTGCGCATTCTCCGCGCCCTGCGTTTTGCGGCGCAGCTGGGCTTTGAGATCGATAAGGCCACGGGCGACGCCCTGCACGCGCTCAGGGGAAGACTTTCGCTGATCAGCCGCGAGCGCATCGCAGCCGAGCTGCTGCGCATGCTTGCATCCCCCCACGCCCCGCAGGTTCTTCATTTATACGGCGACGTTTTCCTTGCCGCCCTGCCCGATTGCACCCGGTTTGATATCGATGCACTGAAAAAAGCCCCCGAGGGGCATACGCTTTTGCGCACCGCTTCGCTGCTGCACGGCGATCCGAACGCCCAGGCCGTTCTCAAATCCCTGAAGCTGTCCACCGCCTTTACCGAAGACAGCCTGATGCTCATCGATGCCTATGATGCAAAGATCGAGCCCCGGGAAGTGCCGCTGTGGCTGGCGAAAATGGGCAAGGAACGCTTTGATGCACTGCTTCTTTTGCGGGAGAAACAGGAACGGCAAACGCTCTTAAAAGAAGTCCGCCGGGCGCTTGATGAGCACCTCCCCTTCTCCGTGCGCGATCTGGCCATCAACGGCCGCGATCTGATCGCTGCAGGCTTGCCCGCCGGACCGCATATCGGCGAACTGCTGGAATCGCTGCACAAAGAAGTGTTAATGAGAAAAATCCCCAACGACCGGGATGCATTGCTCAAAAGAATAAAAGAATAAAAAAGAGGATGGCCGAAGCCATCCTCTTTTCAAGGTGTTGACAAAGTCAACGCCTTGTCAGATGCTGAGAAACCTTGCAAGGCAAGGAAGCAAGCTTACAGTCAAGGGAGCTTACATGAGGTAAGTGACCGCAGACTGAAAGAGAAGCTGACGCAGCAAGCAAAAATCCCTACCGATGCTTTTGCATCCATAGGAATTTTTGCGTTTGCGGGGTTTGTCAGCAATCTGAAAAGAGGATGGCCGAAGTCATCCTCTTTTGCGTTGAAATTATTCCAGACCCAGAGCAAACTTGGCAGCGTTTTCGCCGGCCAGCTTACCCCAAACGAGGTTACCGGTGTTGCCGGCGCCGCCGATGGTGGTGCGGCCGAATACGTTAGCAGTACCAACGATTTCGCCGGCCTGATACAGACCAACGATGCCTTCGCCCTGCGCATTGATAACCTGGCCCTTGGTGTTCATCAGGGGGCCGCCTTCGGTGATCATGATGTAGGGAGTGGTCTCGAAGATGTAGTAGGTGCCGCCGGTGAAGGCCTTCATCAGGCGGGTGCGGCCGAACTCTTCGTCATAGCCCTTTTCGGCATAGCCGTTGTACTTATCAATGGTCTTCTTCAGGTTTTCGGCGTTGATGCCGGCCTTGGCAGCCACTTCTTCGATGGTGGAGCCGCCGAAGAGGACGTTGCCCTTAGCCAGCTGATCGTCGAAGTTCGCCCAGTTGGCGTCGCCGGTGATGATGGGCATATTCTTGGCCTTCAGATCGTCAACCATGGCCTGGTCAACCATGATGTAAACCTCGCCCTTGGCCCACCAGGAGGTGATGGCGTCGTAGCTGGAGCCGTCTTCCTTGCCCAGTTCGTCAACGAAGCGGTTGCCCTCGGCGTTCACGAATACCAGGTAGGGGAAGTCCTTCACGCGGATGGACAGAGTCTTGGTCAGGCCGCCTTCGGGAGTCTTCAGACCGCCGGCATAGGCAGTCAGGAAGTCCATGTTGGACAGCACGCCGCCGGCGCGTTCAGCCATCAGCATACCGTCGCCGGTGGTGAACCAGTTGGAGGTGGTGGTGAAGTTCTTGAAGTTGAAGCGGGTCACCAGTTCTTCGCTGCGGCCGTAACCGCCGGTGCACAGAACGGTAGACTTGGCATAGAAGTCGCCCTTATCGGTCTTGGCGCCAACAACGGCAGCGCCATCCATGATCAGGTCGGTAGCGGGGGTTTCGTAAACGATGTAGCACTGGCCGGCGGTGATGTAGGGCTCCAGTTCGCCGTAGATCACGTCAGTCAGAGAGGTGCGCACGCAGCTGGAAATGCGGTCCACGCTCAGGGGCTCATACAGAGTGGGCTGAGAGGGACGGCGGTTCTTGTCGGAAGCGAACTGGACGCCCAGTTCAACCACATAGTCCACTTCGGAGCCGCAGGTATGGGCGAAGTAGTCCAGCAGTTCGGTGTTCCAGGTGTATTCGATGCCGGGGTTGCGCTCGCGATAACCGGCGTTCAGGCGCTCAACGTCCTGGGCAAGCAGATCGTAATCGTCCTTGATGCCGTATTCGGCCTGCAGCTTGCTGTTGATACCGATCAGGGTACCGCCGCCGATGGTGCCGCCGTAGGTGTTGGTCTTCTCGAGGATGACAACCTTGGCGCCGTATTTGCAAGCTTCCACAGCAGTACGCAGACCGGCAACGCCGGCGCCCACTACCAGCACGTCAGGATCGGAAATGGGGCACAGAACCTCTTCCTTATCCAGACCCAGCGCGTTCTTCACAGCAGCCTTGATACCGGCCTGGGTGAAGCTGGCACCGGTGTTGACTTCAACATCGGGATCCTGGGCATCCTTGATGGCGCCGGGAACCACGTCCAGGGCCTTCTCGCAGAAGCCGGGGGTGTCGTTGTGGCTGATGACCTGAATGTCGGCGATCTTGCCGTCGGCCACGGTCACGGAAACTTTCAGTTCGCCGCCAAAGCCATTGCCCTTGCCTTCGTAAACGCCGTCAGCGGGCATTTCGGCCACAGCAAAGGAAGTCAGGCTCAGCATCATGGCGAGCATGAGGATGAGAGATACAACTTTCTTCATGGGGAAGCTCTCCTTTTTTTATTATATGCGTCTTCGCATACACCTAAAAGATATCACAATACCCATCTCATGTCAACGGATATTGATATTTTTTTATCGATTCGGCATAAACTTCTGTTTTTTCCCGTTTCGGCTTTTCAAAACCGGAAAAATCGTGTATATTATAGATGGAGGATGATACTATGTTAAATAAAGCTATTCTGATCGTCTTGGATTCCGCCGGCGTGGGCCATGCGCCCGACGCCGCTGCATACGGCGATGAAGGCGCCAACACCATTGGCCATATCGCCGAAAACACCCATCTGGACCTGCCCAACATGCGCGCCATCGGTCTGGGTCATATTCCCGGTGCCAATCTGCCTGCCGACAAGAACGCCGCAGGCGCTTTCGGCCGCCTGACCGAGGCTTCCAGCGGCAAGGATACCACCACCGGTCACTGGGAGATCGCCGGCATCAAGCTGGAATCTGCCTTCCCCACCTATCCCGACGGCTTCCCCAAGGAAGTGATGGACGCTTTTGAGCAGGCCATCGGCCGCGGCACGCTGGGCAACAAGCCCGCCAGCGGCACCGCCATTTTGCAGGAGCTGGGCGAAGAACACATAAAAACCGGCAAGGTGATCGTCTACACCTCCGCCGACAGCGTATTCCAGATCGCCGCCCACGAGGAGATCGTTCCCGTGGAAGAGCTTTACGATATGTGCCGCAAGGCCCGTGCCATTCTGCAGGGCAAGCATGCCGTAGGCCGCGTGATCGCCCGTCCCTTTGTGGGCACCTGCGCCGCGGATTTCAAGCGCACCGGCAACCGTCACGATTTCTCGCTGGAGCCCATCGCCCCCACCATGCTGGATGCGCTCTCCAAGGCGGGCTTTGACAGCCTGGCTGTGGGCAAGATCGAAGATATCTTCTGCATGCGCGGCATCACCGACAGCGTGCATTCTGCGGGCAATCCCGCCTGTCTTGACTCGCTGATGCAGTATATGCAAAAGGATTTCAAGGGTCTGTGCTTTGTAAATCTGGTGGACTTTGACATGACCTTCGGTCATCGCCGTGACGTGGAAGGCTACGCTCAGTGCCTGCGTGACTTTGACGCCTTCCTGCCCCGTATTCAGCAGGCCATGGGCGAAAACGACCTGCTGCTGATCACCGCCGACCACGGCTGCGATCCCACCTACAAGGGCACCGATCACACCCGCGAGCGCGTGCCGATCCTGGCCTGGCACAAGGGCATGAAGAAGGCTGTTGATCTGGGCACCCGCGATTCTTATGCCGACATCGCCGCCACGATCTGCGAAGGCTTCGGCCTTGAAGAGCGTTTCGGCGCGAATTCCTTCTATTCCGAATTGGAGCTGAACTGACATGACTGAAATGGAACGTATTACCCGCGCAGCGGACGTTGTGCGTGAAAAGCTGGGCACGGCGGAGATCGCCGTTGTGCTGGGCAGCGGCCTTGGCAATTACGGTGAAACGCTGGAAAACGTCAGCGAAATTGCATACAGCGAGATCCCCGGTTTCCCCGTATCCACCGTCGCCGGTCATGCCGGCAAGCTGATCTGCGGCGAAAAGTGCGGCAAGCGGGTACTGATGATGAGCGGCCGCTTCCACAGCTATGAGGGCTATGACATCCACGACGTTACGCTGCCCATCCGCGTGATGGCGCTGCTGGGCGTAAAGCTGCTGATCCTCACCAATGCCGCCGGCGCTGCGAACACCGGCTTTTATCCCGGCGATCTGATGCTGATCTCCGATCATATCAATCTGGCGGGCAAGAATCCCCTGATCGGGGCAAATCTGGATGAGTTCGGCCCCCGCTTCCCCGATATGTCCAATGTGTATGACAAGGAGCTTCGCCAGCTGGCGCAGCGCGTCGCTGCCAAAGAGAATATTCTTTTGCGGGAGGGCGTGTACACCTGGTTCTCCGGTCCCTGCTACGAAACGCCTGCCGAAGTGCGCATGGCGCGCATTCTGGGCGGCGACGCCGTGGGTATGTCCACCGTGCCCGAAGCCATCGTTGCAGTGCACAGCGGCATGAAGGTGCTGGGCATCTCCTGCCTGACCAACATGGCCGCCGGCATTCTGGAACAGCCCCTGAATCATCAGGAGGTCATGGAAACGGGCGCCAAGGCCCGCACCTCCTTCCGCAAGGTGCTGGACGGCGTGATCGCCGACGTCGCCTTGTAAAATTTCAGCACATACAAAAGCAGCCTGAAAACAGGCTGCTTTTTTTGAGGAGTTTTCATTGAAAAAGCTGCGCAATCTGCTGCCCCGCGCCTTGTTCATCCTGTATCTGGCCGTCCTGCTTCGGCTCACCGTTTTTCGAGCCGGCATGCTGCATAACGGGCTTTTTTCGGGGCGCATGAATCTCCCGGTTTTCACTGCCTACGGACAGCTGTTGTCATGGGGATCATACTTTCACGCCTTTTATCTCTTTGTCGGCAACATCGTATGGTTCGTGCCGCTGGGCTGGTTTCTGAGCCGGGAAGGTTTTCCCTTCCTCCCTGCCCTGCTGACAGGCTTTTTGCTGTCGCTGGCCATTGAATCGCTTCAGTTCGTCTTCGGCTGCGGTATAACGGAAACCGACGATCTGATCCTCAATACGCTGGGAACAGCCTGCGGCGTACTTTTGTGTATACTCTTTCAGCGCGGCAAAAAACACTGACAGGATTTACCGGCCTGCGATGCTTTTTCCGGCCACAAAAATACCTGCCAGCATTTCAGCGACCGAAAGTCCCAGAAGAATCCCGGAAAAGAAATCCTTTACCGCGGAACCTCCCAGAGTATGGGACAGCGCCTGCGAAGCAATGCCCATCACCACCAGCATGATGCCGAAAAGCAGATTCTTTTGTTTTTCCAGCTCCTGCGTTCTTCTCAGCAGCTCCATGATCTGCTCGTCGTCATATGCGCGGACGCTTCTTTCCCGAGCGACTTCTCCATCCATCAACTCGGCAACCGTGATTTCCAGTTCCTCACACAGGCTTTTGACGACAGCGTAATCAGGCATACATTTTCCCGTTTCCCATTTTGAAACGGTCTTATTGGAAACCCCCAGCTTTTCCGCCAGCCGTTCCTGTGTTAAATTTTTCTCTTTTCTTTTTTGCGCGATAAATTTTCCCGTTGTCTGCTGATTCATTTTATGTGCCTCCTTTGACAATCTGCACAAAAAGCATAGCGCTTTTCCCCCGAAATAACATCCCCTGTTGAGCGAATTTGCGTGGAATGCGCAATTATTGTCGAATAAACGCTTGTTTTCCGCACCCATTCTATCACAGGGAATCAAAAAACAGCAAGCCGTATAAATGATCCGGCTTGCTGTTCATTGTGCGTTTTATTCCAGCGTACCGATGCCGATCACGCTGCTGACCTCGCGCAGGCCCGTGCGCTTGACGTTTTCCTTCTTATTGACGGCTTCGCCCATGAAATACAATACCGTGGTATAGCCGCCGTCCAGATTGAAGGCGTCCTTGGCGCCCAGACGCTGCATTTCGTCGATCATCCACTGGATGGTCACGCCGTCGCTGTCGTCGGCACGGCCCTTGGCGGTGACGATCACATAATGACCGGGCTCGTAATGGCCGATGGCCTGACGGGGCTCTTTGACGTTGTATTCGGTGTAGACGTACTTGCTCTTGTCGTACACGCGCTGGTTGACTTCGCCGTCCTTGAGCAGGATGGGGCCGAACGCCCACGTGCTCTGCACGCCGTCATCCACATACCACTGAGCGTCATGTTCCTCGGCGTAGTACAGCTTGATCGTGCCGTCGGGATAGTAGGCCATCACGTCCAGCGGCGGGAAATCGTAATAATTCTTGGTGGGCTTGTTAGCCGATTTGATATCGCCGTCACGCACGATGGCGCCCTGCTCGTACTTGTACTCTTTATCGATGGTACGGCGGCTCCAGCGATAGCCGTAGTTATCGTCGGTGATGGCAAAAATGGCCTTGCCCTTATCGGCGATGGTCAGAGGATCCTTGAAGTTATGACCGGGTACGCGGCTGCCTTCCGCCAGCAGGGCGCGGAAGGTCTCCTTTTCGGGATCCATTTTCAGATCCGTCACATACCACACCAGCGGCTGGTTGGGATCGTTATAGCGGCTGATCTCAATGGCCAGCGTATCGCCGATGTAATACCAGTGACCGTCTTTCCAATCCTCATGGATGAAGGGCTTGGCCTTTTTGTCGGCAAGGAAGCCGTTTTCATCCCGTTCGGGCAGCTTGACCGCCACTTTCGGCGAGGTGGTGGGCTTGGGCGTTGCCGTGGGCTTGGGGGTGACCACGCCCTTGGCATGACCGTAATACAAAAGCGCCTGTGTTTCCACGGTAACCACGCCGTTGGCAGGCAGATCGTTGGCCTTCTGGAACTTGGTAATACGATCCATCATGCCGGAGTTGCACTGTTCGGAAAGGCTGCTGCCGCTGCTGTACAGACCCAGCTTTCGCATCTGCTTTTTCAGCTTTTCCACGTCGTTTCCGTAAGCGCCTTCACCGTATTCGCGGTAAAGACCGTCGCCGCCCGTGCCTTCCTTGGGCTTGACCGCCTTGGCATCCACAGGCTTGCCGTTCTTTTTCACAGCTGCATCGGAAAACAGCACCTGCTGGGTGTATACGTCCGCCTCGCCCGATTGCGTCAGGCCGTTGTTCTTTTGGAACAGCTTGATCACGTCGATCATGGCTTCGGTGAAATTGGCGTTGAATTTGCTGGTGGTATAGTATCCCAGCTCCTTCAGGCGCAATTTGACCGCCATCACGTCATCGCCCGAATTACCGGACACCAGATTGCGGTATACCGTTTCACCCTGCGCCGCGCAGATGCATCCTGCCAGCAGCAGACAAACAACAAGAAGTACGATTTTTTTCATCATTGCAGCCACTTCTTCGCACTCAGATCATTGCCGTTGAAGTAGGAATCAACGTAATCCCAGCGCGCCTTCATATAATCCTGAATGTATTTGTATTCCGTTTCGGCGTCAAATTTGTACGTTTTGCTGAACTTGGGCCATTTGATCTGCTCGCGTTCCCATACGCCCTCCGCATCCAGCGCCTGATAATAATCGTCAAAGCGGGCCATCAGGCTGTCGTAGGAGAACAAACCGTTTTTGTTTTCGTTCCACTTCTCACGAAGGAGATCCGCAAAGCCCTGGGCATTAGTCTTGATCAGCCGCTCAAAGAGCTGATTGCTGGACAGCACCTCGATATCGCGCTTGCTGGCATTGTTGCGGCGACCGAAGGAGCCGTCCACGTCCCAGGGCACCACCAGCCATTTGGCGTCCTCGGCGGTGGCGTCCTCCATGATGAAATAGAGGTTTTTGTTCATGTTGCCCGTGGCGCCAATCGCCGTGATGTAAACGTAATAAGAAGCGAAATTATCCAGATCGATGTAGTTGCCGATCTCGGCGGCAAATTTATCGTCCTTGCTCTTGGCAACGAAGTACACGAAATCGTAAAATTCGTTCCAGTGCGCCTTCTTCACCACGTCTTCCTTGGGGAACTTGATCTCCATATTGTACCAGGTGGTGCGGTTGGCAGGTTTGTTGCCGCCCAGATTTTTGAAGGACATGATGTTCACGCCGTTCTTTTCGGCTTCCACCGAGCGGACGATACGACCGTTTTCCTTATCCAGATCGGCCTGCTTGCGGTCCAGCTTTTCCATCAGGCAGAAAAGACCCATGTACTTGCCGTTCATGATGACTTCACAGTACTCGCCTTCAATGGCTCCCGAATCCTTGCTCCACGGCAGGGTGTAGAATTCATCCCACACCTGCATGGCCACCATGTTGCGCACGCGCAGCTGATCGTTCATGGCGCCGGAGAGCACCCAGTCGTCATCCTTGCGAAGGCCCAGCAGCGATACCTTGCTCTGTCCGTCCGATTCATCCTTGAGATGGATGGAATAATTGTGCTTGTCATAGCTGAGGGAGGACTGGCCGCGGTATCCCACGGTGATTTTCGTGGTATAGGCCATTTCACTCTGCCCGTGAGCGGCATAATCGGTATCATACAGGGTCATGGTGCCGTTCACGTTATTGGCATACAGGTCAGAGCCCTTGTAATCGATCACAGCCACAGGCAGCGTGGTAAAATAAACATAGAATACCGCGCGGCGGTTCTTGGTGGCAACGCGCACCGGAACGTCCTCCCCCAGGGGCACTTCCACGTCCTTGCCATGGGAGAGCAGCTTGCCGTTTACCTCGATCGTTGTAAACGCCGCGCTGTAAGGCAGATGCAGCACCGCCTCCGTGCTGCCCACGGGAATGGGGCAGATATAGGAAATACCTTCCGTCAGCTGCGGCCCTTTGATGGGGCCGATACCGTTCACAACGGGCGCCGTCATCTCGCGGTCGTAGGTACGTTTATCCTTTACATATTTTTTGTTGCCGCTCTGCTGCGTTTCTTCGCTGAGCTTCAGCGTGATCGTGCGGCTTTCGTCGGCCAGCGAAACCGCGCACAGCATGCACAGCAGCACCAGCACCATCAGGCAGATTCTTCCCGGATGCTTCAGGGGAGTCACACCCTTTCCAAGTGTTTTTTGAGCAAAGTAATCCTTTTAAATCATACACATAATATGCCGTTTGTGCAAGTATTTTCGACGAAAAGCAGGGGGCAATTTACAGTCTTTTTACATTTTAAGAGCGGAAGCCGACGGCCTCCGCTCTGATTTATTATTTCTTGGAAGACAATATTTCCTGCGCTCTTTCTTCTTCGAACTGGCTCATATAGAGTTTGTAGTAGCTGCCCTTTTGCCGCATCAGTTCCTGATGGCTGCCCATCTCCTTTATACCGCCGTTTTCGATCACCAGAATGCGATCGGCAGAGCGCACGGTGGACAAACGGTGAGCGATAATAAAGGACGTTCTGCCCTTAAGCACCTGCGAAATGGCATTCTGAATGATGATTTCGGTCTCGGTATCCACCGAAGAGGTGGCTTCATCCAGTACGAAAATGCGGGGATCGCCAAGGATCGCACGGGCAAAGGAGATCAGCTGCTTTTCACCGGTGGACAGGCGGTTGCCGCCCTCGCCCACGTCGGTATCATAGCCGTTTTCCAGTTTCAGAATGAACTGTTCGGCATTCACCATCTGCGCGGCGCGGCGGATCTCCTCCTCCGTTGCATCCAGCTTGGAATAGCGGATGTTATCGCGGATGGTGCCCGAGAACAGCCTCGGCTCCTGGAGGACGTAGCCCAGATTGCTTTGCAGCCACAGCTGGCTGCGCTTGCGGTAGTCCACGCCGTCGATCCTGATCTCGCCCGCCGTGGGTTCATAGAAACGGCATACCAGATTGACAACGGTGGATTTTCCGGCGCCCGTGGGGCCGACCAGGGCAATGGTTTCCCCCGCCTTAACGTGAAGATTGAAGTCCGAGAGCACTTTATCGCCCTCTTTATACTTGAAATCCACGTGTTCAAAGTCGATGTCGCCGCAGATCTCGGGCCAGTTTTCCCGCTTGGGATGGAAGCTGTCCCCAAAGACCG
This sequence comes from Clostridia bacterium, assembly GCA_017549335.1. Classification (GTDB taxonomy): domain Bacteria; phylum Bacillota; class Clostridia; order Christensenellales; family Aristaeellaceae; genus SFMI01. Next base: position 29,044 of record JAFYVB010000017.1, read on the forward strand.
CCTCCACCTCGGGAGTATCCTTGATCTCGGCTTCGGTTTCCAGCAGGGTGATCACCCTTTCTGCCGCCGCCTGCGCCGACTGCATTTCGGACAGTACGCCTGCAATGCCGCGGACAGGCTCAAAGAACTGCACGGTGTAATTGACAAACACCTGGATCACGCCCAGGGACATGGCGCCGGCCAGCACCAGATTGCCGCCGTGCCAGAGCGCATAGGCGGTGGCGATGGAGCCAAGAGAGATAACAATGGGCAGATAGGCCGCATTGATGGACGCTGCACGCACGGAGGAGCGGTGCATCTCCCGCGTCAACTCCGTAAACTCTTCTTCGTTCATTTCCTCGCGCACCAGCGTTTTGGTGGTCTTGGCGCCCATGATGCCTTCATTGAAGGAGCCCGTGATGCGGGAGTTGGTTTTGCGCACGGCGCGCCAGCTTTTAAGGATCTTTCTTTGGAACCAGAAGGAGATCAGCGCCAGCGGCGGCAAAACCAGCATGACTGCCAGCCCCAGCTTCCAGTTGATGGACAGCATGGTCGCCGAGCACATGATCAGCATCGCCACGCCCCAGCACAGATCCAGCAGACTCCAGCCGATGGTTTCGCTCAGACGCTGAATATCGCTGGTCATGCGGCTCATCAGATGCCCCACCGGCATCCTGTCATAATAGGAGAAGGGCAGTTCCTGCAGCTTGTGGAAGGCTCTGTCACGGATGATAAAGCACACGCCCGTTTCGATCTTGGTTCCCAGATACAAAAAGGCATAGATCATAGCCACCTGCATGGCCAGCGTGACCACATACACGCAGATAAAGCCTGCCATGGCGCTGCCGCCGAAGAAAAGGCAGCCAACAGCTTCAATTACTTTCCCGATCAGATCCCGTTTTCCTGCGGGGTTATCGTAGATCAGAAAGTCGATGGCATAGCCGGTCATCAGGGGAAACAGTACGTCCAGCAGCGCCGAAACGGTCATACATACCGCCAGAACGATCAGATGTCCCCAGTATTCCCGGGAATAGCGCAGAAGCGTGCGCCACAAGCCCAGATCAAATTTTTGAGAATAATCCTGTTCCTGTACCTGCTGCATTACGCATTCACCTCTTTCGCAGCATGACGGGCTTCCTCTTCCTCCAGCGCAGTCTGAATATTGAAGATACGGCTGTACAGCCCCTCCTGCGCGATCAGCTGCTTATGGGTTCCCTGCTGGGTAATACGCCCGTCCTCCACCACCAGGATCAGATCGGCCTGCGACAGCGTGACGATCCGGTGGCTGATGATAATGGTCGTGGTATCGCGGCTGCGTTCCTTCAGCGCCTTGCGGATGGCGGCGTCGGTTTCGGTATCCACAGCCGAGAGAGAGTCGTCAAAAATGAGAATATCGTTTTCCTTCATCAGCGTGCGGGCGATGGCCACGCGCTGCTTCTGTCCGCCGGACAGCGTTACGCCCCGCTCGCCTACCACCGTTTCCCAGCCCTGCTCGCTCTGAAGAATAAACTCAAGGGCTGCCGCATCCCGGGCTGCACGGTCGATCTTCTCCTGCGCGGGCTCGCGCACGGCGATTCCCACGTTATCGCGGATGGACTTGGAATACAGGAAGGGCTCCTGCAGAACCAGTCCCACGCGGGAGCGGAGATACCCGCGGTCGATCCGGCTTATGTCCACGCCGCCGATGGTGATCTTGCCCGAATCGGGCGTAAACAGCCGCTGCAAAAGATGCACGATGCTGGACTTTCCGCTGCCCGTCGCCCCCAGAATGGCTACCGTCTTGCCCTGCGGCACGGTGAAGGACAGATCTTTCAGCACACTGCGCTGGTTATCGTAGCCGAAGGTCACGTTATCAAATACGATGTCGCCGCGCAGAGAGGGCTTGACCGCATCCGTTTCTTCGGGTTCTTCCTTTTCGTTCAGCACTTCCTCGATACGGGAAAGGGCCACGAAGCTTTTGCCGATGTCCGACAGCGTGCGTCCCAGCTGACGGATAGGCCAAAGCAGTTTGCCCACATAGCCCGTAAAAACAACCAGCGTACCCACGGTGATCTCCCCGCGGGCTGCAAAGAACACACAGGCCAGCAAGGTAATGCAGCTCTGGGTCATGATCAGAGCATCTGAAACCGCCCAATATACCGACAGCAGCTTGCTGCACAGAAAATTCTCTTTGGTGAAGTTTTTATTGACGCGGTCAAATTTCTCCACTTCGTATTGTTGTCTACCAAACGCGCGTACCACGCGCACGCCGGTGAGACTTTCCTGCAGCATGTCGCTCAGACGCCCCTCAGCTTCATCCACACGGGTAAAGCTTTTATGCACCAGATTGAAAAACACATAGGCAAACGCAAACAGCACAGGCACCAGCACAAGGCTGAACAGCGTCAGCCGCCAGTCCTTCATAAACAGAACGGTCAGCGCGACAACGATCATCATCACCGAGGAAAACACCGCCATCAGCTGATTGGACAGCGTTCTGCGCACAGTATCCACGTCGCTGGTGCAGCGCTGGATCAGATCACCCGTTTCTGCCTTCACATGATAGCTGAAGGGCAGACGCTGGATGTGGCGGTAAAGCTTTTCACGCAGGTGCAGCGCAGCGTTCTCGCCCGCGGTATTCTGCAGGCGCACCTTGGCGTAATTGAAGGCGCCGCCCACGGCGCTGACAGCCACGATGAGGATACCCACGATCCACAGATTTCTGGCCATAAAGCCCGGTCCGCCCCAGGAATCCACGATCCTGTTGATAAAAGCAGGCATGGCCGAAGGCTTTCCGCTCAGATAATAGTCCAGCGTTTCACCCAGCAGCAGCGGCGTTACATAATCCAGCGCCACCGAGATCACCGTGCAGATCGCCGCACCGATGAAAAACCGCTTGTTTTTCCCGATCAAACGCGCCATCAGCCGCACTCTTTTTTGATTCATCGGACAAATTCACTTCCTTTCCTTTGTCCATACATTAAAGAAAGATATTATGCCGTGCGCAAATGCCCCGCTCATCTGCGCATAAGCATACAAAAAGGCCGCCTGCCATGGCAGACGACCTTTTATTGCGCAAACAAACGGGAAAATCTCCCTTACGCTTTAACAGGCGGCTGCACACAGACAGATGCAAATGCACCAAAAAGACGCACCTTTGCCATGATTGCCAGTTTGCAGAAAATCAAATTCGTCATGTTGCAGCCTCCTTTCTCAAATTTCATTTATTGGTAATTCATACCACGCGTGCATTGTAGCACGCAGTTTTTCATCTGTCAACCCTCTTTTTTACAGCGCGTTGATGGTGTTGTACAGCTGACGGTTGAAGGGGCGCTTGGCCGCAAGCGCCGTGGTGATATCCTCGTGGAAGATCTTGCCCAGCTTCATGCCGATCACGCGATTGGACAGGCCGTGATGCAACAGGTTTACCGCCATCACGCCGGCTTCAAAGGCAAACGTGGCGTCACGGGCCGTGGGACGGGCGCCGCGCTGGGTGTAACCGATCACCGTCGCACGGGGCTCGGGACGGCTGCCGTCAGGCATGACGCACTTATAGTTGAGCACTTTGGCAAAATAATCCGCATTGATGGAATCATCCTCATGCACACGCTTGCCGTGGGCGGAAAGATAGCCGTACAGATCGAACTTCTCCATCATTTCCCAAGCGCCCTCGGCAACGACGATCGTGCTGCGGTAATTGCCGCGGTTGATCTGGCTCTGCAGACGGCGGGCAACGTCTTCAATATTCCACTGATCGGCTTCGGGCGCGATCACGATCTCCGCGCCGGTGGAAGCAGCGGTCATCAGGGCGATATCGCCGCAGTGACGGCCCATGACCTCCACCACGTGGGGTCTGTCATGGGAACGGGAGGTAGCACGGATGGAGCGCACGGCATCAACGCACACATTCACCGCGGTGTCAAAACCCAGCGTCATTTCGGTATAAGCCAGGTCGTTGTCAATGGTGCCGGGGATACCGATGCAGGGAATGCCCTGCTCGCACAGCGCACGGGCGCCCTGGAAGCTGCCGTCGCCGCCGATGACGATCAGACCGGCCACGTCCATATCCCGCAGGATCTTCGCAGCGTTCTGCTGCACAGCCTTTTCCTTGAATTCAACGCAGCGGGCGGTGCGCAGACGGGTACCCGCCTGGTCAGCCATATCCAAAGCGTTTTCAAGGGTGAGATGTATGAAATCCTTCTCGGGATTCTTTCCCAGAAGACCATTATAACCGCGGTCCACACCGATCAGGGGCATATCATAAAGCGCTGCGCAGCGAGCGATCGCCGAAACAGCAGTATTCATTCCCGGGCTGTCGCCGCCGCTGGTCAAAACAGCAATTTTCGACATAAACGGAAGACTCCTTTCAAACTAACGATGCACTTGCCAAAAGTCCATCAGTATAATTATAACATAGCCTTTAACATTGCGCAATTTCATTTTTTGTTATTTTTATCCACCTGCGCATCAAATAGTGTTATTTTTCGTCTTTTTATTGCACATAAAAAGCGCCGCCCGTTTCCGGGCAGCGCTTTATTCGGAACAGATTACAGAATGCTCTTGGTCTGCTCGATGCTCAGCACGTCGCAAACGAAGTAGAAAGAAGTGGCCTGACGGTCAGCTCCGGAGTAACCGGTGGCGAATTCGCCGGCGTCATAAGCTTCCTTGGTGAACTTCTGCTCGTAAACTTCCACGGTGTTCATGTGGATCAGGTAGGTGGTGCCGTCGATCTTCACCTGGATGGTGGAGCGGCCGCCGATGCCGGCAGCAGCCAAATTGCGGGCGTTCTGGCCGTCGGTCAGCTGGAAGACAACCTGATCGGCGCCGGTGCCGCGGCGGGTGTAGGTCCAGTCGCCGGCAGTGATCTTCACGTCCGCGCCGCCTTCATGATTGTCAACATAGCGCCAGTAGCCGATGGTGGACAGGCCGGGGCAGCCGTCGGGATTGACGGTGATGATGTTCACGTGGGCGTTGTACATCTTGACGTAATCGGGAGCAGAGGCTTCCTTGGTGGTGGCAATGTCAGCACCCTTGGTGGTGAGCATGGCAGCCAGAGCGGCCATATCGGCTTCCGCCACGAAGGACTTGGTCAGGGAAGCGCCGGTGTAGGCGTCCACGGTTTCGGCCAGCACGCAGGGCATAGCCATCATGCATACGAGTACGAGAGCGATCAGCTTTTTCATGGGTATCGATCCTTTCATTTTGAATTTTGCAACATCATTCTATACGAATCGCAATTCGTGTTCAAATTCAAACTATTTATTGACCTATAAAAAACTTTTATGATACAATACGCATATCAGGAGGGTTTTATCCCATGAACGAAGAACAGATCCGTACATTTCTCAGCATCATAAAGCGCGGCAGTTTTTCAGCAGCGGCACAGGAAATGTTTATGTCCCAGCCCGCTGTCACTCACCGCGTGAAAACACTGGAAGAAGAACTGGGCGTTCCCCTGTTCGTCCGCGATAACGCCCGGGCTGTGCTGACGCCTGCGGGACAGGTGTTTTTGAAAGAAGCCCAATCCCTTGAAAACGCTTTTCGGCGCGCCCATGCCAGCGTTTCTCCCTTTTCTCAGGGCAGCATCCTGCGCATCGGCTTTCCATCCATCATGATGTTGGGCGAATGCCGGGCATTTTTTGCCGTTATGAAGCTTGCCGGTCTTTCGGATAATCTGACGCTGCATTCCGTGCTGCTTGAAAATCCCTCGCAGAATCTGCAAAAGCTTTTGTCGGGCGATGTGGATCTGGTGTTTTCCGATATCGATCCCGTCGTTTATAACGCTTCGCAGTTCAACAAGCGTATTCTTTTCCACTGCACGGCTTACGCCTGCGTCCACAAAGATCACCGCTGGGCTTCGCTCCAGCAAATTCCCGTCCATTCGCTGCAGGAGGAAACCGTTTTCCGCTACCGCGACAGCACCCATTTTTCCGCACAGTTCAGCAGTCTTTTGCGGGAATTTCCGTTGATGAAGACCACAAAGGAATTTGACACCATCACGCAGGCATTGGCGATGCTGACCGCCCGGGAAGGCGTGGTCATTACCAACGGAAAATGGACCAGCTCCTCCAGCCACGTTTATCTCCCGCTTGCGCCCGATATTTCCATGCGTATCGGCGTGATCTGGCTGAAAAAGCGCTCCTCCTCCGCGCTCCGTCTGCTTGTTGACCGCATCGGCGAACTGCCCGGTGATATCTGGCGTATTTGATCCATTCTCCGGAGGTAGCATCTTGAACTGTTTTGAATCAAACCAACGCGCCGTGCGGGCGCTGTCGCTGGCCATTATGCAGCCCACAGTATCGGGCGGCGACGCCGCGCCCTTTTATCGGCTGCATACGCTGCTGCGTCAGCTGTTCCCCAAGCTGTTTTCCCACGCCTCCTGCGAAGCATTCGGGCTGTCGCTGCTCATTCACCTGCCCGGAAGGCAAAGCGCCCGTCCCATGGTTTTCCTTTCCCACATGGACGTGGTGGATGCCGGCGATGAAAGCCGCTGGACCCACGCTCCCTTCGGCGGCGAAGTGGACGGCGGCTACATTTACGGCCGCGGCGCTGCGGATATGAAGGGCCATATGATCGCCCTGCTCACAGCGGCGGAAGATCTGCTTTCGGAGGGCTGGAACCCTGCCAGCGATATCTATTTTGCCTTTTCCTGTGATGAAGAACTGCGGGGCGGCAGTATGGAAAAGCTCTCCTGCATCCTGCGGGACAGAGGCGTAAAGCCCCTGTTTATTCTGGACGAGGGCGGCAGCGTATCCAGCCCCTATGCCCTCACCACCGAAAGCGCCGCCTACGTGGGCGTAGCGGAAAAAGGCCGTCTGTGGTTTTCGCTGTCCTGCGAAGGCATGTACGCCATGGAAAAGCTGTCCAAGGCCGCTGCACGCATCGCCCGCATTCATCCCAAAGGCCGCCTGTCTGCCCCTGTCTTAGCAGAAATGCTCCCCGCGATGCGCCCGATCCTCCCCCGGCGCGACCGCTGGTGTCTACGATATCACAGCGTTCTTGGCAAACGCCTGATCTACCGTTTTTCCCGCACAGCCGCAGGCTATTCCATCACCCATACGCAGCTGATGCTCTGGAAGCAGCAGGGAGATGCGCTGATGCATGAAAAGCCCACGCTGTACTATACCGCCGGCATTCTGCCAGGCGACAGCACCGAAGAAATGCTCGACCGCGTGCGCCGTATCATCCGCAGAACGGACATCACGCTGACGCTGGGCTGCCTTGAAGAGCCCAGCAATGTATCTCCCGCCCAAGGCTTGGCATGGGACGCGCTGGTCACCGCCATTCAGGTGCATTTTCCGGGCAAAAGCATCATCCCTTCCCTCCTTGCCGGCGGCACGGACGCCCGCCGCATGGAAAAGCTTTGCCCTCATGTTTTCCGTTTCAGCCCCTTCGTTTTCTCTGCCGAGGAGCTCAGCCGCGTCCACGGCTATGATGAAAGAATCTCCATCGAAAATCTCTCCCGCGGCGTGTCTTTTTTCAGGCAAATGCTGCAATCCTGATTTCATTGACAAATAAGGAAAATCCCGCTATTATTAGATTGAAAAAATATGCATCAATACAGGAGGTACACCCTTATGAGCGAATATTTCCATCCCACTTTTGTGATCACCATGAAGGACGGCTCCGTGATGAGCGGCGAGCTGTATCCCGAGTATGCGCCCCAGTCCGTGGGCAACTTCGTTTCCCTTGCCAACAGCGGCTTTTATGACGGCCTGATCTTCCACCGCGTCATCCCCGATTTCATGATCCAGGGCGGCGATCCTCAGGGCACCGGCATGGGCGGCCCCGGCTACTGCATCCATGGCGAGTTCGCCCGCAACGGCGTCAACAACCCCCTCAAGCACACCGTAGGCGTTCTGTCCATGGCCCGCTCCATGCGCCCCAACTCCGCCGGTTCCCAGTTCTTCATCATGACCAGCATGTCCCCCCATCTGGACGGCAGCTATGCCGCTTTCGGCCGTGTACTCACCGGTCTTGAGCATGCCGACCGCATCCAGAACGTCAAGCGCGACCGTATGGATAAGCCCCTTGAGCCCCAGATGATCGCCTCCATCCGCGTGGATACGCAGGGTCACGATTATCCCTTTGACAAACTCAAGTAATCCCAAGGAGCACCCATGGAAACCACAGCCGTTGTTGTGCAGATCATGGGCCGCGATTACCGGCTCACCAGCACCACTCCGCCCCAGCAGGTTCAGCGCGCCGCCGCCTATGTTGACCGCAGGATGCGCGAACTGAATGCCGCAGGGCTTCAAAACCACGAAGCGCTGTCTGTGATGACGGCGCTGCAGATGGCAGACGAATTACTCCGTGCGCAGGACGAAAACACCCGTCTGCGCCGCAAACTGGACGAATTGAACCATGACTGATTTTCTCCCCGAGCTCCTTGCTCCCGCAGGCAGCCGCGAGGCCGCACTGGCTGCGCTTGCCAACGGCGCCGACGCCATTTATCTTGGCGCGGCGTCCTTTGGTGCGCGTGCAGCCGTGGGTTTTGACGAAACCAGCCTGCAGGAGATCACGGAGCTTTTTCATTTTTACGGAAAGCGCGTATATGTAACGCTGAACACCCTCATCAAGGAAAAGGAACTGGAGGGTGTGCGGCAGACGCTGAAAATGCTGGAAAGGCTGCAGGTGGATGCCGTTTTGGTGCAGGACATGGGCGTTTTGCAGCTGATCCGGGAAGAATTTCCCGCCCTTTGCATCCACGCCAGCACGCAAATGTCCATCCATAACGCGCAGGGCGCCCGCTTTTTGCAGTCCCTTGGCGTGACCCGCGCCGTGCTGGCCCGTGAATGTACCCTTGACGCCATCCGCGCCACCGCCGCTACGGGGATCGAGACCGAGGTTTTCGTTCACGGCGCACAGTGCGTGTGCGTATCCGGTCAGTGCCGCTATTCGGGGCTGATCGGCGGCCGCAGCGGCAACCGCGGCAGATGCGCTCAGCCCTGCCGACTGCAGTATGACTGGCAGGGAGACACGGGCGCATGGCTTTCCCCCCGGGATCTGTGCCTGCGGGACAATCTGGATGCATTGTGCGAAGCCGGGGTACACACGCTGAAGATCGAAGGCCGTCTCAAGCGTCCCGAGTATGTGGCGGTCATCACCCGCGCCTATCGCCGGGCTCTTGACAGCATCGCCCAAAAGTGCTTCAGCAAAGCCACCCTTGCCGAAAAAGAAGAGATCAGTCAGGTCTTTACCCGGGGATTTTACTCCGGTTATGCCTTTAATGCCCGGGACGCGCAGGTGATCAATCCCCGCCGCGTCATGCATGAAGGCATCCCCATGGGCCGTGTCAAGCGCATGCTGCGCAAAGGCAATCAGCTTTTGTGCGAGGTTTTGCTGGAGCGGGAGCTGAACAACGGCGACGGTCTGCAGCTCCGCGGCGCCCGGGAGCAGGATCTGATCTACAGCGGTCCCGACGTCAAAGCCGGACAGACCGCTACTTTGCGCGTGCATCACAGCGCAAACCCAGGCGATATGGCGGTGCGCATCGACAGCGAAAAGCAGCTGCGTGCCGCCCGGGAATGCAGCACTTCCGACAGGCTGCCCCGCATCTCCTTTGACGCCGTCCTCACCGTGCATCCCGGCGCCGCCGCCACGCTGACGGTCTGTGATGACCGCGCGCAGGCCAGCGTCACGGGCGATACCGTTCAGGCCGCGCAAAATGCCGCGCTGGATGAAGCCCGCGCCCGCAAATCCCTTGAAAAAACAGGCGATACCGCCTATACTCTGCAAAATCTCACCGTTGTGGGCGAAAACGCCTATCTGCCCGCCGCTTCCCTCAACGCCCTGCGCAGAGAGGCGCTCACGCAGCTGCGCACCGCCCGCATTGCCGCATACCGCAGGCAAACGCCCCCCGCTTATACTTTTGATCAAGATCCCGCAGACGCCGCTGCCGAAAAGCCCCTTGTATTCGTCCAGTGCTGCCACGCGCAGTGGGCGGATGCACTTCTTCGCGCCGGCGCAGACCGCTTTATCTACGCCCCCTGCGATCTGACGGAGCCCGCTTTCTCAAGAGAGCTGTCGCTTTTGCCCAAGGGCGCATACGTTGCCCTGCCTGTGCAGCTAAGCGATCAAGCCCTGACACAGGCGCTGCAGGCCATCGCAGACCACGGGCTCCTTGCCGCCGTGGGCAGCATCGGTCAGATCGATCAATGCCGTGAAAAAGCCCCCGCTGAAATGATGACCACCGAAGGCGTGCCTGTATGGAACCGCAAGGCCTCCGATTTTCTCCGCGCCCGCGGCGCAGCATGGCAGGTGCTTCCCCGTGAACTGACAGGAAGCGAGATCGAGGACTTTTCCGAAGCCGCCGATGCCCGGTTCATTCTGCCCGTGTACGGACGCGCAAGGCTGATGTATCTCAATCACTGCCCCGCCCGCACGGCCAAGGGGCTGAGTGCAGGCCGCGAAAACTGCCGTCTGTGCGAAAAAGGCCAGGGCTGCATCGGTCAGTCGCTGACCGACAGACGGGGAGAAGCCTTCCCCCTGCTGCCCGTGCGCATGCCGGAAGGCTGTCTTGTGCAGCTTTTGTCCAACCGCGTCCGCAATCTGGGTGAAAAAGCCCTTCCCCGCATGCACTGTCTGCTGGATTTCACGCTGGAAAGCAAGGAGGAAGCCCTTGATATTCTCCGCGCATGGCGCGAAGGCAAGGCCGTTTCCCTGTATACCGAGCGCTTTGAGCAGGGCGTGGAATAATAACAATCTGAAAACAAATTTTGAACTTTCTCTCCTTTGGATTGCGCAGACAAAAAGCGCAATCTATACTTGGAAAGGAGCCTGATTTTATGATGAGAGAACGCACGCTGCGCGTATTGGAATTCACCAAGATCCGCGAGCAGCTGAGCACCTATTCCGTCACCGATATGGGACGGGAGCTGTGCCTTTCCCTTACCCCCTTCACCAATCTCTCTCAGGTGACCGAAGCGCTGGAGATCACCGAAGAAGCTCAGGTCATTCTCACTTATATGGGCGGAAGCCCCCTGATCTCCTTTTCGGACGTCCGCGCCTATCTCACCCTTGCGGACAAGGGCGCTACGCTGAATCCCCATGCGCTGCTGGACGTGGCTGAGTGCCTGCGTGCAGCCAGAGCCGCCCGGACAGCCCTTGTGACCGAGCGTGAAAACACGCCCCGCATCACCGCCCTTGCCAGCCGTCTGCAGACCTTCCGCAATCTGGAGGACAGCATCACGACTGCCATCATCAGCGAGGAAGAGATCGCCGACCGCGCCAGCCCCGCACTTTTTGACATCCGCCGCCATATCAAGCAGGCCAATGAGCGCATCCGCGAAAAGCTGAGCAGCATGGCTCACGGCTCAACCTTCAGCAAATACCTGCAGGAAAGCATCGTTACCGTCCGCAACGGACGCTACGTGCTGCCCGTCAAGCAGGAATACCGCCAGTTCGTCCCCGGTCTTGTTCACGATCAGAGCAGCACGGGCGCCACGCTGTTTGTGGAGCCCATGGCGGTCGTGGAATTGGGCAATGACCTCAAGCAGTGGACGAGCAAGGAAAGGGAAGAGATCCAGCGTATTCTGGCGGAGCTTTCCGCGCAGGTGGGCGCACAGCAGGAGCTGATCGCAGAGAATATCAACATTCTCACCTCCCTTGACTTTATCTTCGCCAAGGGCCATCTCTCCCGGGAAATGCGCGCCGTGATGCCCAAGATCAACGATCAGGGACGCATCCGCCTCGTGCGCGTCAGACATCCCCTGATCCCCCGGGAAACGGTGGTTCCCTGTGATCTGTGGATGGGCGAGGACTTTACCACGCTGATCATCACCGGCCCCAACACGGGCGGCAAGACCGTCACGCTGAAAACCGTGGGGCTGCTCACCCTCATGGCCCAGTCCGGCCTGCATGTGCCGGGCAATCTGGGTACCGAGCTGAGCGTGTTCGAGCAGGTGTATGCCGATATCGGCGACGAGCAAAGCATTGAGCAGTCGCTGTCCACCTTCTCCTCCCACATGAAAAATATTGTAGAGATCGTCAGCGAAGTCACCGACCGCGATCTGGTGCTCTTTGACGAACTGGGCGCGGGCACCGATCCTACCGAGGGCGCGGCACTGGCGCAGACCATCCTGCATACGCTGCTGCAAAGCAAGGTGCGCACCGTTGCCACCACCCATTACAGCGAGCTGAAAGCCTATGCCCTTTCCACCCCCGGCGTGGAAAACGCCAGTGTGGAATTTGACGTTTCCACCCTCCGTCCCACCTACCGTCTGTCCATCGGCGTGCCCGGCAAATCCAACGCATTTGAGATCTCCAGCCGTCTGGGCCTGCCGGAATACATCATTGACGGCGCGAAAAAGCTGCTTTCCGCCAATGACGTACGGTTTGAAGACGTCATCGCCGGTGCAGAATATCAGCGGCAGATCGCTCAGCGTGAGCGCGAAGCCGCGGAAAGCGCCCGGGCGGAGACCATCCGGCTGCGCAACGAAGCCGAAAAGCTGTACCGCGAAATGGAAGAAAAGCGCCAGAACATCGAGCGCAAGGCCAAGGAAGACGGACGCCGCATCGTGGAAAATGCCCGCCGTGAGGCTGAAAACGTCATCCTTGAGCTGAAAAAGATGAAAAAAGAGGGCGCTGCCGGCCGCGAGGCGGAGGTCAACGCCCTGCGCAAAAAGATGCAATCCAGCATTGACGGCTTAAGCGAAGGCCTGATGGCGAAAAATCCCACGCTTACGCCGCCGCCCAAGGATTTAAAGAGCGGCGACACCGTGGAAATCATCCACCTGAATACCCAAGGCACCGTCCTTTCCGCTCCCGACGCCAAGGGCAATGTGCAGGTGCAGGCGGGCATCATGAAGATGAACGTCAATATCACCCAGCTGCGGTTGATCAGCCAGAAAAAAACGCAGCAGAAAAAATCCTCCGTTCACGTGCACTCTCAGTCCCAATCCCGTACCGTACGCATGGAATGCGACGTGCGCGGCATGGCGCTGGATGAAGCGCTGATGGAAGTGGAACGCTATCTGGATGAAGCCGTGATGGCCGGCATGAACGAAGTAAGCATTGTGCACGGCAAAGGCACGGGCATTTTGAGACAGGGCATCCAGCGGCATCTGAAAACCTATCCCCACGTCAAGTCCTACCGCTCCGGCGTGTACGGCGAGGGCGAAATGGGTGTGACCATCGTGACCCTGAAATAAAGTTTGCTTCTTCGGAGGTGACACCGTGAAAGAAAAACCCGTCATTATGATCGTGGATGACGATCCCAATATTGCGCAGCTGGTGAGGCTGTATCTGGAAAAGGACGGCTATCCCACCGTCGTATCCTCCCGCGGAGACGAAGCGATGGAGCTTTTCCGCCAGAACCCGCCGGGGCTGATGATCCTTGATATCATGCTGCCCGGTATGGACGGATGGCAGGTGTGCCGCGCCGTGCGGCAGATCTCCCAGATCCCCATTATCATGCTTACCGCCAAGGACGAGACCTTTGACAAGGTGCTTGGGCTTGAACTGGGCGCAGACGATTATATGACCAAGCCCTTTGAAGGCAAGGAGCTTCTCGCCCGTGTCAAGGCCGTGCTTCGCCGCACCTCTTCGGGCGCAAGCGAAAAGGATACGCTCTCCTTCCCCGGACTCACCGTCAGCCTTGACAAATATGAAGTGTATTATCAGGGCAATCCCGTGGAAATGCCCCCCAAGGAGCTGGAAGTGCTGTATTTCCTTGCCGCGCACCAGAATCGCGTGTTCACCCGCGAACAGCTGCTGGAGCAGGTATGGGGCTTTGATTTCTTCGGCGACAGCCGCACGGTGGACGTGCATATCAAGCGTCTGCGCGAAAAGCTGCCGGGCTGCGAAAATCTGGGCTGGTCCATCCGCACGGTATGGAGCGTAGGCTATAAATTTGAGGTGAAGTAATGTTCCGAAGCATGTTTGCAAGGCTGATGGCGGTTGTTCTGTCAATCGTCCTTGTTTGCGTGCTGGGATTGTTTTCCCTTTTCTACTTATCCATGCGCAGCACCTATATCGACAACCGCATGAACAGCCTGAAAACCCAGGCGTATGAGATCGCCTATCTGGCCAGCCGCGTGCGCAACAACGATATGCTCTTCCCCTTCGCTCCCAATAACAGCACCACCAATTCCTATATCGAATGGAAGGTCAATTCCGTTTATCAGGAGTTTCAGGCTTATAGCGTGGTCGTGGATCGCTCGGGAAAAGCCACGCTGTATGCCAGTCAGGCTCTGCTGCAAAGCAGCAATATCCACTTTGACGAACGCCAGATCATCAAGACGCTGTCAAGCGTGCTGCAGGGCGAGGAAATCGTCTATAAAGATACCACCGAAAACGGCCCCACCTTCACCGTGGCTGTACCGTGGGTGGATAACGGCAGCGTGCTGGGCGCCGTTTATGTGCAGACTGCTGCGCAAACGGTATACGCCACCTACGAGGGAATGGCCATGCAGGTCGCCCTGGCTGCCCTTGCTTCCTTCCTGATCGCCAGCATCTGTCTGTTCCTGATCACCAAGCAGCTGATCGGCCCGCTGCACGTCATGGCGCAGATGGCCGGCGATATGTCGCAGGGCAAGTTTGACCGCCGCGTTCCCGAAACGGGCAGCCGCGAAACAAAGGAACTGGCTGCCGCCTTTAATTCCATGGCCACGCAGCTGGAAGCGCTGGAGCAGACGCGCCGTGACTTTGTGGCCAACGTATCCCACGAGCTGCGCTCGCCCATGACCAGTATGCAGGGCTTTCTGCAAGGAATGCTGGACGGAACCATCCCCATGCAGGAGCACAGGCAATATATGCAGATCGTTCTGGATGAGACCCGCCGCTTGTCCAAGCTGGTGGGCAGCCTGCTGAATCTCTCCCGCATGGAAAACGGCGAAACCCCGCTGGCCATGAGCCATTTCGACGTGCATGAAACCATTCGCCGCGTGATCATCGCCGCTATGACGCAGCTGGATGAAAAAGGGATGGAGCTTTCTCTCTCCTTTGAGGACGAGGCCATGTACGTTCACGCTGATCAGGATCAGATCGAGCAAGTGCTGATCAATCTGCTTTCCAACGCCATCAAATACACCCCCGAGGGCGGGCACATCTCCATCGAAACACAGCAAAAAGACCAAACGCATATCATCCTGCGGGATGACGGTCAGGGGATCCTGCCCGAAGACGCGCCCTATATCTTCGACCGCTTCTACAAGGCCGATAAAGCACACACCGTGGGCAAAGGCACAGGACTTGGGCTTGCCATCTGCAAGCGCATCATGGAGCGTCACCGTCAAGTGATCCGCCTGCTGCCCGCAGACCGAGGCGCAGCCTTTGAATTTACGTTGGAAAACGGCCATGCGCCGCAAAACGAACAACCGCAGCAGGAGGACCCCGATGCAGCTGAAAGCATGGGCTAAAATCAACTGGTCCCTGGATATTCTGGGACAGCGCGAGGACGGCTATCATAAAATGGATATGGTGATGCAGCTGATCGAGCTGCACGACGATATCACTATCGATGCTTCGGATACGCTGTCGCTGCAGGTGGACGGCCGTGTACACGTGCCCGACACAAAGGATAACCTGATCCTCCGGGCTGCCGAGGCGCTGCGCAGCCATGCCGGTGTCGAAAAAGGCGCTGCGATCCGGCTTCACAAGCGCATTCCCGTCTGCGCGGGGCTTGGAGGCGGCAGTGCCGACGCCGCCTGCATCCTCCACGGGCTGAACAAATTCTGGGAACTGAACTATCCCCTTGAAACGCTATGCGCCATCGGCGTTCAGCTGGGGGCGGACGTGCCCTTCTGTCTGACGGGCGGCCTGATGCGTGCCGAGGGCATTGGTGAAATCCTCTCGCCCCTTTCCTGCAAGCGCCCGCTGCC
Organism: Clostridia bacterium; assembly: GCA_017549335.1. GTDB lineage: Bacteria > Bacillota > Clostridia > Christensenellales > Aristaeellaceae > SFMI01. Next base: position 44,823 of record JAFYVB010000017.1, read on the forward strand.
GCTTTTGATCATCCAGCCCTGCCGCGGTCTGTCCACCCGCGAGGTGTTCACCGCGCTGCATGAAATGCCCGAAAACGAATGGGAGCATCCCCATACCGAAAACGTGATCAAAGCGCTGGGCGAGGGCAATCTGCATCTGCTTTCCGCCTCCCTTGGCAACACCCTCCAGCCTGTTTCCGAGAAAATGCGTCCCGAGCTTCGCGCCTGCATCCGTATGCTGAAAGAGCACGGCGCCCGCGCCGCACAGATGACAGGCTCGGGCAGCGCGGTGTACGGCGTGTTTGCCTCCACAGCCGCCGCACGCACCGCCTATGAATCGCTGCGCAAAAAATACCGCATCTGTCATCTCACCTACGCCATGACAGAAAGCGGCTATGATACCCTGTAAATCCAACTATAAAAGGAGCGCATTTATTCCTTCCGGAATAGATGCGCTCCTTTGTTTCAGAAGTTCAGCAGCTCTTCCATCCGCTGTTTCACCTTTTCATCCACAGCGAACAGTTCAATAAAGCTTGTAAATTCCTTATCCAGTTCTTCGGGCGTTTTCTGATACACCAGCTGCATGCCTTCCGCTGTGTTTTTCTGTTTATACAGGCGCATATAGCGCTCCATGCCGTATGCACTGATCAGCCACTCGGTAAACGCGCCCATGATGGGATAGGTCAGCCAGCAGTCATGGGCATCGAAGATTTCCTCCTCCAGCAGCTTCGCAACCGAAATATACTGTCCCATTTTTATATAATATCCCGTCCAGTCCATGTTGTGGATGCCCCACCACTTCCTGTCGAAGTACATCGCCAGTCCTTCGCGGATGGCAGTGGACTCCGGGCTGTTCACCGTATAGCTGATGATATGCGCATCCTCATGGAAGCCGATGCACTGGGTTTCTGCATTATAAACAGCATAGATTTTGTCCGGCGTCTCCGCAAAGCCGTCGCAGGGCTCGTCACCGTCATTATAAAGACGCCCAACTTCCTCGGGAGATGCGCATAGATAATAATGGATTTTAAAATCCAGCGTCACGCCCAGCACATTACAGATATAGGCATAGCAGCTTTCCTGATACGCTGCGATCGCCTCTATATCCCGCGCTGCCTGCGTATCCGCGCCGTAGTGAAAAATATAGTGCGCAGTTTCAAATTGTTCCATATTTGCCTTTCTGTTTATCAAAAACCGTTGTTCTGAAGGATGCCGCTCAGCTCCTCCCAGCTGATCCACAGTCCCGAGCGCAGGCCGCAGCGTGCGGCGATCTCCCGGTCAAGGGCGCGCACCTTTTCCTCTTCCTTGCAGGCTGCGTCCTTTTCACGGGAGCAGGCGCGGCACAGCGTGTCGCGGTGCATGATGATCTGCACCATTTCCCTCTCGCCGCTGTTTAAGCGTGCGCGGATCTCTTCCAGATTATCGGCATACTCTTTCTCCGGCTGTCTGTCCTCAAAACGATACAGCATCACAGCATGATGCGGGCGCAGACGGATGATCGTTTTCTCCATAGCAAATCAGTAAGCGCAGCAAAAAAGCGCTTATTCTCCTTATTTTTTCTGTTTTCAACGGACTACCCCATTTTTGTATATTATATCCCTTTTTTGACCATTTTGTCAAGGGCGGCACATAAAAAAGGCAGCCTTTACAGACTGCCTTTTCAAATGCTTACGCTTCAATGCGATGAATCAGATACCGTCCCGTATCGGCAATGAGCTTGATGCAGGTCTTGGCCAGTTCGGGCGGGAAGACCTTGAGCACGCGGAAGGTCTCAAAGCTGAAGCTGCCCTGATAGCCGATGTCCTTCATGCCCTGAATGAAATCCTCCCAGTTGATATTGCCCATGTAGGGGCACAAATGCTGGTCGGTCACGCCCATGTTATCATGCACGTGCAGCACCTTGATGCGCTTGCCCATGGTCACCAGCGCATGGTACATATTACCCCGGGTAATGTTCACATGCCCCGTGTCAAAGCAGAAGCCAAACAGTTCCTCGCCCGCGATCTCATTCAGTTCGTCCACCCAGCGCGCCGCCACGTCAAACTCAGAGCAGGCAGAAGCCATATACATACGATCATCATTGGCATGGAACATATTTTCCGTGCAGCAGATCACGCCGTACTGCTTGAGGGTGGGGATCAGATCGGTATAGAATTTTTTGTTCAGTTCCCACTCTTCCTTGGGCGACAGACGCTCCGACGCCTTGGTGGGATGCAGCGGATGGATGACGCAATATTTGCAGCCCAGATAAGCCGTCAGCGCAATGGCTTTTTTCGTTACTTCGGTCATGCGGGGAAGAATATCAAGCCCCGGCAGCCAGCAAGGGAAGGGCGCATGGGTCTGGCCGATGGCAACGCCGTGCTTTTTCGCCGCGGCGATAATGGGATCAAGCTCTTTATACATGACCTCCAGCGGCTCATCGATCATGGTATGCTCACCCGAGCGGATCTGATCGCCGCTGATCCACAGCGAAAAGCCGAAATCCACCTGATCGGCGCCCGCTTCGTGCATACAGGCAAAGGCCTCGTCATATCCCAGATAATTCTGCAGCGGAGACAGCTGAATGCAAAGCTTCATTTTTAATTCCTCCTGTAATTTAATCCGTCAGATCGGCGTACGCGCCGTCTGTCATTCTCAAAATCGCTTCGGGATCCACTTCCATCTGAAAGCCCCTTCTGCCGGCGCTGACACAGATCGTATCAAACAGCTGCGCCGTTTCGTGCAGGAAGGTGGGAAACAGCTTTTTCATGCCCAGCGGCGAGCAGCCGCCGTGAATATAGCCCGTCAGGGGCAAAAGCTCCTTCTGCGGAATCATGACGATGCTTTTTTCCTTGGCCGCACGGGCTGCCTTTTTGAGATTGAGCGTGCAGTTGACCGGCACGATGAAAACATAATTTTTACGGCTGGGCGCCACCGTCACCAGCGTTTTAAACACCTTATCCGCTTCCTGATGCAGCAGCGCCGCAACACTTTCGCCGTCGGTGGTGTCGGGATCATAGGTATGGGTGATGTACGTTTCGCCGCTTGCGTCCATCAGCCGCAGCGCGTTGGTTTTATCCTGAGGCTTCATCGCACGTCCTCACCCGTCAGACGGCTGACAAGATCACGCAGCAGCAAATCGCGGCGGATATAGTACACATATTTACACAGCGGCATTTGAGGATTCTCGCCCCACAGGTTGTCATATTCCGGCACAGGACGGGGCATCACGCGGTCATAAAGCATTTCACCCTTTTCATCCAATAGCCACGCCACCGCCGTCACATCCCAGATCACCCGCGTCCACGGCTTGCCCTTGGCATAGCTTTCGGCCTCGCGTATCGTATTTTTCGCCAGATAATCGCACAGCTTGCCGCGCCCCGCAAACCACGTTTCCAGCTCGGGAGCGGAAAGCGCAAAGCCGGACACCACGCCCTGACAGGGCAGCATCACCAGCGGCACGCCGGAAGCAAACACCACCCGCGCTGCGGCAATATCCTGATAGAGATTGAACTCCCGGTTATCCTTATAATGCAGCGCATGACCGCCCAGCCAGATGACCACCGCTTTTTCGGCGATCTCGGGCCGCATCAAGATAGCGGAAGCCACGTTGGTAATGGCGCCGATGGCGATCACATACAAGGGCTTGTCCGAAGTATGCTCCATGGCCAGATGGGCGATCCTGCGGGCGGCGGGAGAATCCACCGGCGTTTTTTCATCGGGCAGGAAGGTTTCCGAGCCTTTGAAAACAAGGGGCATCAGATCCTTTCTGTCCATGAGCGACAGCAGATTTTCGATCTCCCCGTAGCTCAGCTCCATGCCGATGGCAGGGGTCGCAGCCTTTTTATTCAGGAAAGGCGCCGCCGTGATGGCCATCACTTTCAGCTTTTCAGGCGCACTGAGCATATAAGCCAGCGCAAACTGATCGTCGATCTCGTTATAGGTATCGGTGTCCAACAGCACGTCCACCCGTCCTGAGGGGCGCTCCAGCATGCGCAAGCGTTCATATTCTTTCATCTTAACGTACCGCCTTGCAGTATTGATCTTTATGTACAGTATAGCAACGGACGAACTGTTTTTCAATCGTTTTTTCGGTCTTTCCTGTGTTTTCTTTCGCCGCTGCCCGTGATACAATAGAGATGTTCAAACGAAAGGAACTTAAGCAAATGATCATTGATGTGCATGCTCACATTTTCCCGCTGAAGCTGGCAGAGCGCGCCGCCGAAAACATCGGCGCGTTCTACGATATCAAAATGGCTCATCCCGGCAGCGTTCCCGCACTGATTGACGCCATGGATCGCGGCGGCGTCGATAAGGCGCTGGTGCATTCCGTAGCCATGTCCAAATCACAGGTCACCGTCATCAACGATTTTATCCACGGTGAGGTTACCGCAAGCGGCGGCAGATTGTTTGGCTTTGCCACGCTGCATCCCGATATGGAAAACGCCTGTGACGAGGTGACCCGCGCCCTGAATATGGGGCTCAAGGGTGTAAAGATCCACAGCGATATGCAGCGCGTGAGCCTGCTGGATCAGCGCATGAACGCCCTATACGAAGCCTGCGAGGGCCGCTGTCCCATGCTGCTGCACATGGGCGATCGCCGTTATGAATACGATAATCCCGGGATGATCCCCCAAATCCTCAAGCGTTTCCCCCGGCTTCAGCTGATCTGCGCCCACATGGGCGGATACTCCGAGTGGGACAACGCACGGGAATATCTGAAGAATGAAAACGTGCTCTTTGACTGCTCCAGCACCTCCTTCGCGCTGGGGGCTGAGGGCTTAAAGGATATCATCCGCTATTTCGGCGTCGACCGGGTGATGTTCGGCAGCGATTTCCCCATGTGGGATCCCGGCAAGGAAGCAGCGCTCGTCCGCTCGCTGAACCTCGGAACGGAAGCTACCGAAAAAATCTTTTACAAAAACGCACAAACCCATCTGGGAATCAAATAAACCACAGCGGTCTTGGAAAACCAAGGCCGCTTTTTTGCGCACAAAAAGCCCCCTCCGTGTGGAGGGGGCCCGTAATTCAGTTGTAAGAATTACTTGGCGATGTTCTGAGCCTGCAGCTGCTCTTCGCAGATGTCCAGCCAGGTCTGGAAATCATACGCATCATACAGTTCCTTGATGAAGGCGTCGTATTCTTCCAGAGCACGCTCGCCCTTGATGAACTTGATCATTTCTTCGTTGACATAGGCATCCAGGTCAGCCAGGTTGTAATCTTCGGGGCAGACCACGTTGCCGTTGTAAACGATCAGCTTGGGAGTGGCCAGACCGAAGGCGATGGCTTCCTTGGCTTCCGGGAACTTACCCTTGAGATATACGGCATCGTCACGTCCCAGAATCTGATAGGCATGTACGAAGTTGGCTTCGCCATTTCGACTAGTCAGTGCAACTTCGTGATTTTCATCGTACACCCAGTGCACATTCTCCTGGCCCTGATAAACCAGCATCATGCCTTCATCGGTGCAGAAGTAGCGCAGAACCTTCCAGATGGCTTCGATTTCTTCTTCGGTGCAGGCTTCGTTGATAACGAACTTCGCGCCGGTGTACTTTTCATACTCAGCAATCGCATAGACGGGGTCGCCGCCCTTGCCATCGGTCAGAGCGCCGATCCAGCCGTACTGGGCATCGGGCTTAACAGCCTTATACTGTTCGACGTACTTGGCCTTGAGGATGTTGGACCAGGGCATCGCGGCAACGCCAACGTTGCAGGCAACTACATTGGCCTTCACATTGGAGTCGCCAGTAAAAACTTCCGCGTCTACCAGACCGTCAGCCCAGAACTTGCGAACCCATTCCAGCGCTTCCTTCATACGGGGAGCCAGCAGGGTATTGGAAGCCTTGCCTTCCGCATCCAGAATGACCTTGTTGCCAAGGAACACGCCGAAGGGAGCGGTGATGGCGGTGAAGCCGTTGTTCTTGGTCCAGCCGGTGAAGGGGATGGTGTTGTCCTGACCATCTTCATTCACGTCGATGGCCTTCAGCGCCTTGCAGTAGTCATACAGCTCGGGCACGGTGGTGGGGGTGGTCAGGTTGTACTTCTGGTTAATGTCTTCGCGGACCAGAATCAGGTAGTAGTAGTCAGAGATGGCCTTGGCAGCGGGGATGCCGTACTGCACGCCGTCATAATACAAGGAAGGAATGTCGGTGTCATAGCCGTATCTTTCATAAGCGACTTTCAGATCATCGGCGTAGTCGGTCAGGGGCAGCAGCATTTCCTGAGAAGCGTAGGTCACCAGGTTGGTGGCGGACTTCATGGAAGCCATATGCCATTCTTCCTCGCCCATGATGCGGGCGTTCAGAGCTACGTCATACTCGTCCAGATAGATCACTTCGAAGGCAACGCCGGTGCGATCCAGAATCTGCTGGTACACATAGTTGCTCTCCAGATCAGCGGGGAAACCGTTGGCGTTGGTGTCGGTGTAGCACACGATGCGGATGGGCTCTTCAGCCTGCGCGAAAGCAGCCATGCTCAGCACCATCATGATCGCCAGCATAAGGGTTACGATGCGTTTCATGTTTGGGTCCTCCTTAAATTATTTTAATATGCGCACTTGGCATATTAGGAACCGATTAACCTTTGACGGCGCCGGCCAGCGTACCCTTGACAAAGTACTTCTGGATAAAGGGATAGATGATGACGATAGGGGCGGTGGCGAAGCACACAGCCGCCATGCGCAGCGTTTCGGCGGGCACAACGTCTTCTGCGTTGTAGTCCATGTTGGCCGATTTGAGCATACGGCGCAGGATGACCTGCATGGGACGCAGCTCGGCGTCGGTGATGTACAGAACGGCGACCATGTAAGCGTTCCAGTGGGTCACGGCGTAGTACATGCCGATGGTCATCATAATAGGAAGGGACATGGGCATTACGATGCGCAGCAGCACGCCGAACTCGGTGGCGCCGTCGATGCGTGCAGCCTCGAACAGTTCCTCGGGCAGACCTTCAAAGAACGCCTTCATAACGATCAGGTTATACACCGTGATCAGGCTGGGAAGGATCATGGCCCAGATGGTGTTCATCACGCCCGTGGCCTTTACGATCAGGAAGGTGGGAATGGTGCCGGCGGAGAACAGCATGGTGAAGATGATCAGCTTGGTCACCAGCTTGCTGCCGGGCATCTGACGGCGGCTCAAAGGATAGGCTGTCAGGGTGGTGGCGATCAGGTTCAGGATGGTACCGATGACCGTGACCTGCACGGTGATCCACAAACCGCCCAGCAGCAGACCGTCGGAGAGCATTTCCTTATAGGCGGTCATCGTCACTTTGGTGGGGATCAGCACGAAGCCGCCGCGCTTGATCAGCTCCTCATAGGGCGTAAAGGACATGGATACAACGAACATAACGGGAATGAGCGTAATCAGCAATACGAACAGCAGGATGCCGTATACCAGCGCGTCAAACGCGCGGTCATTCTTCGATCTTACCATATAGAAGCCTCCCACTTTCTGGACAACGCATTGGTAGCGAGTACCAAGGTGGTGCTGAGCACGGATTTCATCAGGCCGACGGCTGTCGCCAGCGAATAGTTGCTCTTACCGATACCCTGCGTATACACCCAGGTATCGATGATCTCGCCGGAGGAACGAACTTCGTCGGTCAGGAATACGTACACATGGTTGAAGCCTGCATCCAGAATCGTACCCACCTTGAGGATCAGCAGAACCACGAAGATCTTGCGGATGCCGGGCAGGGTGATATGCCAGATCTGACGGAAGCGGCCGCAGCCGTCCACCGTGGCGGCCTCATACAGGGAGGTATCAATGCCCATGATGGCAGCCAAATACGTGATGGCGCCCCAGCCCAGACCCTTCCACAGGTCCGTGCCGATGATAACGCCCTGGAAATACTCGTTGGAGTTCAGGAAAGGAATGGCCTGACCGCCCAGCTTCTTGATCACGTCGTTGACAACGCCGCGGTTGACCGACAGCATGGCGGTGGCCACGCCGTACACAACAACCCAAGAGAGGAAGTGGGGCAGATAGGAAACGGTCTGCACAATGCGGGCGAAGCCGCGCTTGCGGCACTCGGAAACAGCCAGCGCAAAGATCAGCGAGGGGAACATACCCACAAAGAGCTTCCACAGACTGATGGAGATGGTGTTGGCAATGATGTTACGGTTTGCCGGGCTTTTGAAGAACTGCTGGAAGTACTTATACCACGGATCCACCCAGGGGCTGCCCCAAATACCCTTTTTGATCTTGAAGTTCTTAAACGCCAGTACAAGACCGCCCATGGGCGCATACTTATACACCGCGAAGAAGACGATGCCGGGAATCAGCATCAGATACAGCGGCCACCAGCGCAGAAGCGTGCGCTTGATGCGCTCGCCCAGCGGGAGACGGCTGTACGCCAAATCACGTGTGGTACTCATGTGTTCCTCCTCAGTTCCGACAGCCAATATAATACAACAGACCCGTATATTGGGTAATACAACGGGTAAAACGAAACGCAAACGGGATTCAAACGAAGGGCCAATTCGGCTGTCCGGCAGCAATGAATGATTTATCTATGCTTTTAGTATAAGCATGTACGAACATATTGTCAAGGGGAAATTTATCCATGCCGTCAAAAACAAAGACGTTTTATGCAATGTGCCGGTCAAACGGTAATGCGCAGTGCGAAATCGTTTTTGTCAATGGGATAGAGGCTGGAAGAGTATTCCAGCGGCTTTTTGTTCTGATCCCAGGATACCGAGGTAATGAGAATGGCAAGCGATCCCGTGGGCACGCCCATCATGTGGCTCTCGCGGTCGGTCAGCACCCGCGCCGTGAGATTCTTTTCAAAGGTGCGGCGGGTGTAGCCTCTCTCCAGCAAAACGGAATACAGCGGGGATTTTTCAAGATCGGCGTCCTGCATCAGATCAAAGAATTTCCCCGCAAAATGGGAAGTGGTCAAAACCATCGGCCCCTGCTCAAAGTTATCCTTTACATAACGCAGACGGGTGATCTTCAGCAGCCTTTCGTTTTCGGGCAGATGCAACGCGGCGTTGATCTCCGGCACGCCGGGAACGGTGCAGAAGGTCAGCAGCTCCGTACAGGGCGTAAGGCCTCTGCCCTCCAGCTCCTGAGCAAAGCTGGTGATGAACAGCGACGAGCTTTCCAGCTTCTGTTTGCCCGTCACGTAAGAGCCCATCCCCTTCACGCGGGTGAGGGCGCCGGCATCCACCAGATGGGACATGGCCATGCGGATGGTGGAGCGGGACACGTCATACATCGTGCACAGATCCACCTCGCGGGGGATCATTTCTCCCGCTGCCCACTCGCCGGTGCGGATCTTTTCCTGCATGGATTTAAGGACTTTATCGTAAAGCGGCATGGTGTTTTCTCCTTTCGTATGGCTGCGTCAGGGCAGCGTGACCAGCTGATCGTAGACGGGCAGCCAGCGGCGGTTTGCAAAGTCTGCCGCGCGCAGCAGAACGGTGCGGCCGAACAGATAGGCAAAATAACCGCAGTGTCTGACCTCAGCATCCGGCTTGGATTCATCGTATCCGTAGCCGTATGTGCTATTTTTGAACCCAGGAATATCCAAAACATGATATCCGTCAATGGGGAAGAGCCCTGCCAGTTCGCCCAGGCCGTGATGCACATGACCGGTGCAGAGCACCACGTCCTTGTACTGACGCATCAGCTCATACAGCTCCTCACCGTGCAGGATCTTGCTGTGGCTCATACAGCCGCCTTCGGTCTGCTTTTCAAGCAGCGGACCGTGGGAATTGTGGATCACCAGGAACACGGGCTTGCCCTGTCCGCAGTAAGCATTCAGCTTTTCGCGGATCCAGTCAAGCTGTTCGCGGCCGATCTTGCCGGCAAACTGCCACATCAGCTTGTAGCCCGTAACTTCATAATCGTAATACTGCGCCAGCGTCAGCACATGATATCCGTTGACTTCGCCGTCATAATACATGGTTTTATGATCTTCGCCCACCATGCCGAATTCCCGCAGCCAATCGCACTGACGGCGGGCCAGCGTTTGGGCGTCGTTATGCAGCGTTTCGTGATTGCCTACCGTCAGGAAGAACGGTTTCCCCTTGAAATTTTCCCGCATGACGTTCCAGAAGCCTTCAAAATCGCACTCGCGGCCATACTGGGAATAATCGCCGCCGTGGAGCATACCGTCCATGCCCAGTTCGTTTGCCCAGCAAAGGGCATTGCGGAAGGCTTCCGTACGGTGATTTCCCGCCTCTGCGCAGTGGGTATCGGCCACCACCAGCAGCTTGGCGTCCGGTTTTACCGTATGCAAAAGCATTTCTTCGTATGCTGCCTGCAGCGCCGTCAGCAGTGCTCCGGGCGCATGACCGAGGGACAGTTTTTCCTCGGTTTCACGGACTTTTTCCAGCAGTTTTTCAGCCGCTTCCCCTTCGAAAACAGGGGTTTTTTCCAGATTTCTGCTCCTGATTTCATAAGCCAGCGCCCTGACCGCCGCGTCTTCGTATTCCCGGGCTGCATCTTCCGCCGTAACGGCGCCCTCCAGCAGGGAAAGCTCCGCCAGATCCACCTTGCCAAGGCCGTACAGCCCCTGCGTATCCGCGCCCAGCACGATCTTCTGCGCTCCCAGCGATTGCCCCGCATAGGCCGAAATATCCGCCGACCGAAGCAGTTTTCCGTCGCAGTAGACGCACAGATCGCCCTTTCTGGCCACCGATACGGCGATCAGGTGCCAAACGTCATCACAGCACTGACGCATCCCGCGCAGCTGAATGGGCTCCTGCATTGCATCGGTCTTGAAATTCACGGTAAAATAGGACTGCGGTTGATTGACCTGCAGGCTCAGACCCGTGGAAAACACGCGGCAGGGATGATTCGTCAGCACAGCGCCGCCGTGCTTTGCCTGCAGGGGCGTGCGCTTGGCCGGATCGATCACGCCTTCTTTGCCGGGCAGCGCGGCTTCTGAGATGCATACGCCGTTGCAGCCGCAGGCATAGGTGCGCATCCATACCCGCACCGTAAAATCCTCCGCGGGCAGCACCGCATCGGTTTTGATGTAATCGGAGGCAAATTCCCCCGCAGGATTATGAAATTGCAGGGCTTCTCCGCCCATGGGGCCGGCAACATTCCGGCAGCCTTTTCGCTCGAAACAGGTTTCAAACAGCGAACGGATCTCAGCAGACATGATATTTTCCTCCTTCATGTTACGAAACAGAAGTTGTATTTTCGGGTATGTTCTATTTTAACAGCAATATGCCCTCAAAAGCAAGAGGAGAGAATAACATAATGTCATGAATTTCTCTGACATGCCTTGCCGAACGTCGCATTTCCTTTTGCCGTTTGAAAACCTTGTGTGAAACGCACTCTTCAAAACCACAGTATGTACGGACATATACGCATAGCAAAACTTTGTTATGTTTTATGCTTGTATTTCGGCAGAAGAAGTGCTACAATGAAAAAAACTGTGTTTTTTCTGCGGCAGACTGTCCGCTCTGTCCGTATTATCCTGTTTTATAAGAAATAAATGAACGGAGGATCCCATCATGGCCATTCGTAAAAAGCAAAAGCAGGCGGCCTTTGACGTGATCGTGGTAGGCGGCGGCATGACCGGTCTGTGCGCAGCCATCGCCAGCGCCCGTCACGGTGCCAAAACAGCGCTGGTACAGGACCGTCCCGTATTTGGCGGCAACGGCAGCAGCGAAATCCGTATGCATATCTGCGGCGCTTCCAATAATATGCGCAAAAAGAACGCCGAGGAAACGGGCATCGTGCGCGAACTGCTGCTGGAAAACCGCCGTCATAACGATTACTATAACTGGTCTGTATGGGATCGCATCCTGCACACCGCCGCCAAGGAACAGGAAAATCTCAGTATGTTCCTGAACACCACCATGTTCGACTGCGAAACGGAAGGCAAGCGCGTCACTTCCATCAAATGCTACCAGCTGACCACCGAGATCGAATGGACGCTCACCGCGCCTGTTTTCTGCGATTGCACCGGCAACGGCACGCTGGGCTTCATGGCCGGCGCTCCCTACCGCACCGGCACCGAATGCAAGGCCGAATTCAACGAGCCTCACGCTCCCGAGCAGCCCGATAACGAGCGCATGGGCAATACGCTGCTGTTTAAGGCCGTCAACCGCGGCAAGCCCGTGGAATTCGTCGCCCCCGAAGGCTCCTACAAATTTACCGAAAAGCAGCTGCGCTACCGCAAGCACGCCGACCTGATCGACGAAACCGGCAAAAAGCTGGAAGAGGAAGCCGATGAGCTGCTGGACAACATGGACGACGCCACCAAGAGTCTGGTGACCGACTCCTACTGCGTGGACTACGGCTACTGGTGGATCGAGATTACCGGCGAAAAGGCGGATATCATCGAAGAGTACGAAGACATCCGCGACGAGCTGATCAAGTGCGTCTACGGCGTATGGGATCACATCAAGAACGACGGCAACCACGGCGCCGCCAATTACGACCTTGAATGGGTGGGTATGCTGCCCGGTATGCGTGAGAGCCGCCGTCTGGAAGGCGACTATATCCTCACCGAGTGCGACCTGATCAACAACGAAGTTTTCCCCGACGCCGTTGCTTACGGCGGCTGGGCGGCTGACAAGCACGTTGCCCGCGGTCTGTTTGACTTTGACAAGATGCCCAGTGAGATCTACGATTTTGACGGTCTGTACACCATCCCCTACCGCAGCTTCGTGGCCAAGGATATGGAAAACCTCTTTATCAGCGGCCGCAGCCTGTCTGCATCCCGTCTGGCCATGGCCTCCAGCCGCGTTATGGCCACCTGCGCCGTGGGCGGTCAGGCCGTAGGCACCGCCGCCGCACTGTGCAAAAAGTATCATTGCGATCCCCGCGGCGTGATGGAGCACATGAAGGAACTGCAGCAGGAGCTGCTCAAGGATGACTGCTACATCCCCGGTTACAAAAACGAGGATGAAAAGGATCTGGCTCGCAAGGCCTGCGTCACCGCTACCACCGAAAAGCACGCCGCCGCCAACGTCATTAACGGCGTTGCCCGCAGCGAAGGCGAAAACGAAAACTGTTGGCAGTCCTGCGGCATTGCGGAAGGCGGCGAAACCCTGTCCCTGCGCTGGAAGGAAACTCAGCAGGTTTCTCAGGTGCGGTTGACCTTTGACCCCAACCTCAACCACTGCATCAAGCTGACCATGTCTTCTCACCGCATGGCGGAGCAGGGCACCGGCGTCGCCCCCGAGCTCATCCGCGATTATGACGTGCTGCTGATCAGGGACGGCAAAACCGTGGCCGAAAAGCAGGTGCGCGGCAACTACCAGCGCCTCAACGTCATCGATTTCGATGCCGCCCTGTGCGACGAGATCGCCGTTCGCGTACACGCCACCCACGGCTGCGCGGACGCCCGCATCTTCGAAGTGCGCGCGTACTGATTTGTCCGAAAAGCATGAGCAGCCGGCAGATGCATTGTCATTGCACAGAGGAAGGTTTTTCCCTCCTTGTCTTAAATCACGGGAAATACAAATAATTCAGGCAGTTATGGTTTGAAGGAAACCCTTCAAGCCATAACCGCTTTTTTCTTTCCGCGGAACGATCAAACCTGCCCCGGCAGCCATCATGTGCATTGACACCGCATAGTTTTCGGAATAAAATATATGCAATAAACTGAAAGAAAAATCATGAGAAAGGAGGACTGTCGGATCGGCGTTTTCCTTGGGCTGCGCTCGGCCTCTGCTACGGTATTGATCCGATATAACTGCACGTCGCCGTCCGGGCCGGAGGAAACGGAAGGAACCATCAAATACGCTTTATTGACAAGGCACTGATAAAGGAGAGCAAGCGATGACTATCAACAAAAATGCAATCGGAACTCAAACCACACTGGAGATTATCGGAAGGCTGGATACAACGACCTCGCCGGAACTGGAAGCAGCCGTTGACGCCTGTTTTGCCGATACGCAAACGTTGATATTGGATTTTCACGGATTGGAATACATCTCCTCCGCCGGCTTACGTGTTCTTTTGAAAGCCCAGAAAGGCATGGCGCAAAAAGGAAGCATGAAAGTTCTGAACGTCAACGAAACCATCATGGAAGTATTTGAAATCACCGGTTTTTCCGACATTCTGACGATTGAATAAACAAAGGAGGATGCAACCATGAAATCAAACATCTGCACGATTCAAAAAGGCGGCCTTGGACTGGAAACCATTTTGACCGAAGTGGAAAAGGTTGCCGCTTACAACGGCCTGCAAAAGAAAGAAACCCTCCGTCTCCGTTTGCTCGCAGAGGAGCTGACGGGCATGCTGCCGGAGCTTGTCAGGAACTTTGAAGGCTCCTTCTGGATGCAGAATAATGAAAACAAGTACGAGCTTCATGTGGATCTTTCCGTTGACAGCCTGAGCAAGGAAAGAAAGCAAGCGCTGATCGACGTATCCGCCGCCAAGAAAAACGCTTCCGCTGCGGGCTTCATGCAGAAAATTCGGGATATTGCCGAAAACATGCTGCTCTATTCCGAAGAGCCCAATATTAACCATTTTTATATGCCCGAGTATATGTTTGATTATTGCCCCGATGATTATCACTATGCGTATGCATGGACGCTGGATCACTATGTTTCTCAGCAGCACGAAAGAAAGGCCGACGACAAGGAATGGGATCAGCTGGAGAAGTCGATCGTTGCCAAGCTGGCGGATGACGTGATCGTGGGCGTGAGAGGCAGAAAAGTCGAGATCATTATCAAGAAAGAATTTTAAGGAGAAAACGGCTATGACGATTCATCAGAACAGAGAAGAAGCCAAACTGACGGTTGCTATTGAAGGCCGCCTGGACACCATGACCGCACCGGAACTGGAAAAAGCCCTTGAGAAAATCTGGAGCGGCGTTTCGGAGTTTGTATTGGATATGACTCGCCTGGAGTATGTTTCCTCTGCAGGCCTGCGCGTGATTCTCAAGGCTCAGAAAATCATGTCCCGTCAGGGAAAGATGAAGCTTGTCGGCGTGAACGAGAGCATCATGGAAGTGTTTGAGATCACCGGATTTACCGACATTCTGACCATCGAGTAATCGGAAAAAGCGTCCGCAAACGCATTTGAAAGGGAAATCAACTGTGGACACCACGCTGAAGGCCATATACATTGCTTTGCAAATCGCACCGGTCATTGCTTTGGTATTGGTTGTACCGTACGTAATGTTCAGCTATACGAAATCCCGCAGCCTGAACGTGCGATGGTTTACATACCTTTATATACTGACGCTTTATTTTCTGTGCGCATACTTCATGACAATGCTTCCTTTGCCAAGCAGAGAAAGCTTTGCAGCCATGCGTCCGGTCAGCGAGCTGATCCAGTTGATCCCCTTTCAGAACTTCCTCGATATCAAGGCGCAGTCCTTGGCCCGTGATATTGCCATTCTGGTTTTCAATGTGTTTCTTACCGTGCCGTTGGGATTTTTTCTGCGGTATCTGTTTGGATTCAATCTGAAAAAAACAGTATGGTACGGTTTTCTGACCGCATTGCTTTATGAAATCACACAGCTGACCGGACTGTTCTTTATCTATCCGAGGCCCTATCGCATTTTCGACGTGGATGATCTGACCATCAACACCCTCGGCGCTTTCATCGGATATTACTGCGCGCCTCTCCTGTCCCCTGTTTTGCCGTCGCCCTTTGACGCCAAGCACAATCTGGCACAGGGAAGCGAGGTATCCTTCTTCCAGCGTTGCGCGGCAAGCCTGATCGATTTCGGCATTGTCTTATGCACCAGCATTCTGGTGATCGTTGGCATTCCTCCCCTTCGAAAAGTTCTGTCCCACAGCGTCTCTCTGTGGAGATTCCCCCATTTCTACCTGCTGTTTCTTGCCATTGGCGCCGTATATGGGCTGCTGTTTCCGGGAGGAACGCCGGGAAGCAGGCTTACGGGGCTCCGGCTGATGACAAAAGGCGGAAAGAGCGCATCCCGTTTTCGCTGCGCCGCGCGTTTTTTGATCATCTGTACGTCGGTTATCGCAATCCCGTTCTGGGTGTACTTCTTTATGACGGTGAACAGCGAGTATGCCGGTGCAAAGAGCGTCATCTGGGTGTCCTTCGGCGCTTTGCTCATGATGTTTGCCGCCGCCGTTCTCCTGGAAATGATGTTCAACGCCGTAACCCACGGAGCATCCATGTTCTATGACCGTTTTTTAAAAACCTACATTGCCTACGGGAAAAACCGCAATTTCTCCCTGTTCGGCATCCGGGTCATCGATATTCAGCCGCTGACAAGAGCCAACGTCGACCTGTTTGCAACCGAAATCAACGACGTTCTTCTCACCATGGGAGAAGAACGCGAATCGGTCATCAAGGTGCGATTGATGGTAGAGGGCATTATGCTGGACTGGATTGGAAACGAACTGGCAAACGCGCCGTGCGAGTTGCGTTTGGATAAACGATACAGACGCAACGTTCTGATGCTGAGCGTGCCCGGAGAGGATCGAACCAACCATTCCCTGACCGATAGCTATGCCGAAATGTTAAGCGGCCTGAATCTGACGATCGAAACCTATTATGCCGCAGAGAAAAACATTTGCAACATCTTTATTCCGTAACGGTCACCGTTTGACGCTGCCGCAGCAAAGCCGGTGAAAGGAGCGAACGCAGTGAAAAGGAAGTATCCGTTGGGCGTAATGGATCTGTATCCCATCGCCGCCAACAAAACGCAAATCGAAAACAACCCTTTTCTTCAAGCTCGTCTGAAAGAACCGGTGGATGCAGATCGTCTGCAGGCAGCGGTCAAAAAATCACTGACTGAGCATCCGCTGTTTGGATGTACCCTCCGGTATGACCGGGGGTATTACCTTGAAACCAACGAAAAGGAATTTTCGCTGATCCACGCAGACGAAAAAAGCAGACCGCTGTCCTTCGGCGATGCCACGAACGGCTATTTATGGCAGATATGTTATGACCGGTGTACCATCACCTTCGAATGGTGCCATGCGGTCAGCGACGGCAGAGGCGGCTTCGCCTTCTTCTCCTCTGTGCTGTGCCATTATTTCGGTGCGGAAATCCCGGTAGAGCCCGCATTGGCTCCGGGACTTGAAAGCTTCTATAACAAAAAGGAAAAAGGGATCCCCCAGCGGAAACAGGCTCCGGGCTTTGCGGCCAATGCGCTTCCCTTCCTCAAGCGCGGCTATCAGACCGATTGCCACATCCTCAAGGCGCCCATGAGCGAGGTGCTTGCCGCCGCAAGGAAGAACGACGCCTCCCCTGCGGCCGTTCTCCCCCCGTTGGTTTCCATGGCGCTGCGCAAGCATATCTCCCCCACAGCAAGGAACAGAAACGTTGCCTGCAATGTGGTGATCGACTGCCGCGGTCCCATGAATTTTCAGACGATGCACAACTGCATCATCTCCAAGAACATTACATACATTGACCGCTTCGACACCATGGATTTTCCTCTCGTCAGCACCATTTACCGGGCCATTCTTGATCTGGCGGTGCAGAAGGAAAACATCGTAAAGGCGGCCACGGAAACCGCGGATATGCTCCGCCCCATCGTTTCTGTAAAGCCGCGCTTCCTGCAAAAGGCACTGGCACAGATTGCAGCCGGTGTGATGAAGCATTCCGACAGCAATTTCACCTTCACCTATCTGGGAAAAATGAACCTGCCCGCCGAAGTGATGGCCGGACTTGAGGATTTCAATTTCCGTTCCTGGACGGATTTCGGTGAATGCAACGTCGCCGCCATAGACTTCGGCGGCACGCTGATTTTGAATATTTGCGAGAACTATCGGGATAAACAGATCATTCCCGACCTGATCGATCTGTGCTCCGGAGTAGGCATTCACTTTGAAACGACAGAGAAGCTCCTCTTTGAGCAGGCGAATCTGAGACTTTCCGTCTGATACACGGATCCTTCGAACAGATGAAAGGAGACCTCACGGATGAATGAATCTTTAAAAGCAGCCATGCGCGAAATTCTGCTTGATCGTTACGGGATCGACATCGAAAGGGCAAAATGCCATTTTTCGACCCAGAATTATGCCTTTGTGTTCCCCGGCGAGCCCTTTATGATTCGCGTAAGCGCCACGCCCAAAAAGACCCGCGGCGAGATTTTGAGCGAGCTGATGTGGCTTGATGATTTAAAGCAGTTCAAACAAACGGTTTGCGAGCCCAACGTCTCCCTGCGCGGAAATCTGCTGGAGGAATTCGAGATCGACGGAAAAACATATCGGGCCAGTATGTTCCGCACCGCCAGAGGCGTGATCAAATCGACCACGGACATGACGCCTCTCTTCTTCATCTGCGTGGGCGATCTGCTGGGCGCGATCCACCACGTCAGCACAGACGAACGCGAACTGGGCATCAAATTCAAGCGGCAAAGCAAGGCCGGGGATTTTGCTGCGCTCAAAGCGCGCGTAGCCGATAAGGTTCCGGCCTCCGTCATGGAAAAGATCGAAAGGATCGAAGCGCAGGTCAATGGTCTTTCGCAGGATATCGGACGGTACGGCCTCTGCCATGGCGACTTCCACATGAACAACTTCTTCGTGGAGGAAAACAATATCTGGGTCTTTGACTTCGACGGCTGTGCTTACGCGCATTATCTGTACGATATCGCAAGCTTTATTCAGGCCTGCTTCCTGTGCGGCTATGGCGCCGGACGGGATTTGCGCAAGGTCATGGACGAGATACTGCATTATTTCAAAATCGGTTATACGCTCAATCATTCCTGTGATGAGCATTTCTGGGATGATCTGGAACTGTTTATTGCCTACAGAACGGCGCTTACCTATCTGTCACTTTGTGAAATCGATAACATCGGCGTGGTTGAGGATACGAACAAGATCAAACAATTCTTTGGCTTTATCGTGTCGCAGGACGACGTGATGAATGCCATGACAGCAGCGATGGGAAAAGGCGGCAGACTGATTTGAGAAACGATTTCCTTGTCAGAAAAACATATCTTTCTTTCGTTATTACCGCAATTTTGACCTCCTTGACCGCCACCGTGGGGATGTTGATCGATAATATCATCATCGGTCAGTCCCTGGGCTCCGACGCGCTTGGCGCCATGGGAATCGTAGGGCCGATCAGCCTGATCTTTTCCGCGTGCGGCAATATCTGCTCCGGCGGCGGCGGTGCAAAAGCGGCGCAGGCGCTGGGACGCGGTCAAAAAGATCGCTTCCGTCAGATTTTTACGGTCAATATGCTGTTTGTGCTGGCTTCCGGCTTGTCCTTTACGGTGCTGGGAATGCTCTTCGCTCCGCAGATCGCTGTTTTTCTGGGCGCAAAGGAGGCTCTGCTGGAGCCGGCAACCCAGTATCTGTATGGATATTTCCTCGGCGCGGTGCCGACCATTGCCGTCAGCGCAATGATGAGCTTCATCCGCATGGACGGCTCGCCCAGGCTGCCGCTGGCGTGCATCGCCGTCATGTCCGCAGCCAACATCGTACTGGATCTGATGATGATCTATGTTTTCCATCTGGCATGTTCGGCATGGCGCTGGCCACGACGATCAGCTACTGCCTTGCACTGGCAACCGCCTGCCTGCACTTCCTGAAAAAAGACACGGCTTTGCGTCTCATCCGTCCTGCCGGCCTGCTGCGTGAGCTTGGCAGCACGATCTATACCGGTTTCCCCACAGCGATCAGCCGCATCAGCGACACGGTCAAGGTAACGCTGCTGAACAACCTGCTGGCGGCCTTTGTTTCGGTGTCCGCCATTACTGCCCTGAGCATCAGAACACAGGCGCAGAATTTTCTCGGAGCGTTCATTCTCGGCATCAGTCAGGCGATCACCCCAACAATCGGAATGTTTTTCGGCGAAGAGGATCGCACGGCGATGCGGGACACCTTAAAGGTAACGCTCCGCTTCGGATGTATCGTGGTCGCGGTTCTTTCTGCCGTTCTCCTTGCAGTTCCCTTCCTGTTTTGCCGTCTTCTGGGAATTCAGGACGCCGGCATCCTGAATATGTCCAATACGGCTTTACGCTTTTTTGCCGTTGCATTGCCCGTCTATCTGATCAACACCGTTTTGATGAACTTCTATCAGTGTACAAAACGGGTGGGGCTTTCTTCCATGATCTGCATCCTGCAGTCGCTGGTATATACAGTGGTGTTTGCGTTGATCCTGATTCGCCCGCTGGGCGCAGCAGGCGTGTGGACTGCCTTTTTGCTGGGTGAGCTGCTGACCTTAATGACCACTGTGCTCTTTATCAGCTTCAAAAACAAAAAGCCGGTCTCATCGCTGGATGACCTTATGATGCTGGACGCGGATTTCGGCGGATCGGAACAGGATCGGGTGGAATTGTCCATCGGAAACAGCATGGACGAGGTAATGACCATTTCCGCCGGTATCTATCAATTCGGAAACGATCGCGGAATCAGCACCAAAACGCTGCACACCCTGTCCCTTTGCATTGAGGAAATGGCCGGCAACGTCATTCGTCATGCCTTTAAACCGGGAGAAAAGCGCTGGCTTGACGTAACCCTTATCAACAAGCCGGATACCGTCATCTTCCGTCTGCGGGATAACGGCGCGGCGTTTGATCCGCTTGCGTATCCGGGTCAGGGAAATACCGATACCTATGGGATCCGAATGATCCGCGCTTTAGCCCAGGAATTTGAGTATCGGCGCAGCATGGGGCTGAACAATCTGATCATTCATCTGAAAAAGGAAACAGAGTAACCGGTTAATCGCATAACCGCCGCCCCGGGCAGCACGCGGCAAGCCAAGCGAACGCAGCCCCTTTTGGATGAAAGGAAATGAATTTGAATATGAGGCTTTCAATTCCGATTCTTCTGAATATTTTGCTTGTGGTGACCTTTTATTCCGCAGACAAGCGTACAAAATTCAAACTGCTGCCTCAAGCATCAAAACAAATCATCATCGGCGTGATGTTCGGCGGCGTGTCCGCTTTTTCGTCGAGCTTTGGCGTGGCGTGGCTCGGAACCATCGTCAACGTCCGTGATGCCGCGCCTTTGTCTGCAGGTCTTATTTTCGGCGCCCCGGCAGGTATTATCGCAGGATTTATCGGCGGCCTGTACCGCTGGTTTTCCGTGTATTGGGGCGGCGGAGAATACACCCGTCTTGCCTGTACGGCAGCAACCATTTTGGCGGGCTTCATCGCAGCAGGGCTGAGAAAGCTGATGTTTGACGACAAGAAGCCCACCTGGGGATACGGAATCTGCGCCGCGGTTGTGTGTGAAATTCTTCACATGATCCTGATTTTCCTGACCAACATGGATAATTCGTCCCAGGCGTTTGAATTTGTCCGGGGCGCAAGCCTTCCCATGGTTCTGGGCAATGCCATCGCGGTGGGGCTCTCCCTTGTGTTCGTTTCCTTGCTGAGTCACGAGCGTCTTACCCGCAAAAAAGGCAGCGAACAGATCGCGCAAACCTTCCAGCGCTGGCTGCTCATGTGCATCGTGATCGCCTACCTGATCACAAGTACGTTTACATTCATCCTGCAAAACGGGATGGCGAAGATCGAAACCCAGGAATTGTTTACAACCGCAATCAACGACGTAAAGACCGACGTCAGAGGGAAATCCGACGCCTATATGCTTGCCGTTACCAAAAACATTGCAGACCGCTATGAGGCAGACCCGACGGTTTCTTTGGCCTTGCTGGCGGAAGAGTATGACGTTATTGAAATCAACGTCGTGGCGCAGGACGGTCTGATCCTCCATTCCACGGACGCCTCCCTGTCCGGCGCGTTCAATATGAACAGCAGCGAGCAATCCAAAGCCTTTATGGTTCTTACCCAAGGCGAAACCTCTCTGGTGCAGGAATACGGCCCCATCGGCATCGACGGGACAACCATGCGAAAATATGCGGGAATTACCCTTGCGGGCGGCGGCTATATTCAGGTAGGCTACAGCACGGAGCAGTTCCATGATATGCTGGATGAGTTTGTTGTGGACGTTACGAAGAACCGGCACGTCAGCGCCAACGGCTTTATCGCCGTATGCGACGAGAACCTGAACTTGGTGACGGAAACCTTCCGTAACGGTGCGCACATCTCCACCATCGGCATTGTTCCCAATGCGGAAATGAACAACGGGGAATTCGCCAAAGCCCTTTGCGAAGCGGAAATTGTGAACAGTGAAACCGGATACCGGGAAGCCTACGTCTATGTGTTTACCTTTGTAGAAGGCTACTGCATCATCGCAGCCATGCCCAAGTCCGACGTAATGTTCATGCGGGATGCCTCTCTGTATACCAGCGTGTTCATGCAGGTGCTTATTTTTGCCTCTCTGTTTATTCTCATTTACATTCTGATCAAACGAGTGATCATCAACAACCTGAAAAAAGTCAACGGCACATTGGCGCAAATAACCAACGGAAACCTGAATGTGACGGTGGACGTACGCAGCAACGAAGAATTTGCCTCCCTGTCTGACGATATCAATTCCACCGTGGCGACGCTGAAGCATTACATTGACGAGGCGGCTGCCCGTTTTGACAAGGATCTGGAAATCGCAAAGACGATCCAGCACTCCGCCTTGCCTTCCGTTTTCCCGCCTTATCCCGATCGGAAGGATTTCAGCATCTTTGCCAGCATGGATGCCGCCAAGGAAGTCGGCGGAGATTTTTACGATTTCTATCTGTTGGATGATCACCGTCTTGCCTTTGTGATGGCAGACGTTTCCGGCAAGGGGATTCCCGGAGCGATGTTTATGATGACCGCCAAAACGCTGCTCAAAAGCCATGCAGAAAGCGGTCTGGCGGTTCATGACGTGTTCACGCAGGTCAATTCGCTGCTTTGCGAAAACAATGAAGCCGGAATGTTTGTGACTGCCTGGATGGGTATTCTTGATCTGGAAACAGGTCTGATACGCTATGCCAATGCAGGACATAATCCGCCTGTGATTCGGCGCCGGGACGGTACTTATGAGTATTTGAAAGGAAAAGCCAATTTCGTATTGGCCGGAATGGAAGGCGTCCGCTACAGAGAGCAGCAGCTTCAGCTGCAGCAGGGGGATGAGATTTACCTTTATACCGACGGTATAACGGAAGCCCATGACCCGAGCAATCAGCTGTTTGGCGAAGGCCGCCTTTTATCCAGTCTGAACAGTGCAATCCATCTGCCGGTGGAGGATATCTGTAAAAAGGTCAAAACCGACGTGGATGCATTCGTCGGAACAGCCGAGCAGTTTGACGATATTACCATGATGTGCATTCGGTTAAACGAGACGGAAAGCAAAATGCTGTCCGTCAAGCCGACCATGGATGCAATCCCTCAGGCAGCGGCTTTCGTGGAAGAGAATCTGGAGAAATTCGAGGTGCCTATGGGACTGAGCGCCAGGCTGATGGTCGCTTTGGACGAAATATTCTCCAATATCGTAAGATACAGCGGTGCATCCGAAGCACAGATCCGCCTTGTCAAGGAAGCGGATACCCTGAGATTGATTTTCCGTGATAACGGAAAGCCCTATAATCCCCTGGATGCAGAAGCGCCGGATATCACCGCATCCGCAGAGGATCGTACCATCGGCGGACTTGGTATTTTCATGGTGCGAAAAATGATGGACAATGTGGAATATGAGTATACGCACGGCATGAACAAATTAACGCTGTCGAAGAAATTGACGTAAGATCTTCCCGTCTGAAAAAGAATCCTCAAAGCTCAATGTATCCCGCAGCAAAACACGAGCATCCGGCGAAAACGCCGGATGCTCGTTTGTGTATGCAGCTGCAAAGTGATGTGTCTTCGGACCGGCCGGACAAATCGGAATTTACTTATCTTCTTTTTCTTTCTTCGATACGAGAATGATTGAGCCAACAAGTAAAGCAACTCCAAGAGTAAAGAACACACATCCCGCCACCGTATTTAGCTGATTTGCAAAGAAACCAATCATTCCGGCACCCGCTGCACAGCAAATTACTTGAAGCATTTTTTTCATATTCATAAAACACTCTCCGTCAAATGCTTATTTCGGTTCGTCCACTCTTCTCTTGTCATGGCAAAAACCTTTGTAATTTCATTGATCTCATCCGAATACTCGCCCACTTGTTTACAGCCATAAGAAAGGGCTGTTTTCGCTGACGGTTCATTGGTATACTTCATATAGGAATAAACCGTATTAAACGGGGTATTATTGAAAGTCCAATCCCTGACCGCAATCGCCGCCTCTTTGGCATATCCTTTTCTTTGTTTATCAGCTCTTATGTGGTATCCAATTTCCGGCTTTATCTGACCGTTGATAAGCTGCATTGTCAAACCGCAATCACCTATCATCTCGCCGGTTTCTTTCAAACAGACAGCCCATAATCCAAAGCCCAATATCTGATATCTGTCTATATTTCGCCGGATCCAGTTTTTCACCCTGTCTTCGTCAAATGTATATGGATAATGCTGCATTATATCCGAATCAGCCAATACTTTATAAAGCGCAACGAAATCGTTTTGCGTCATTTCTCTTAATAACAGACGTTCTGTTTCAATAACCATTACGTTGCTCCTCTTCAAATTCAAGTGTATCGCTTTGATTTTATCACGGAAGCAGTCTCATTCCCCGTGAATAACCGGCGCGCGCCCGTTTTCCCCGGGGGTTTTAAAGCATTGCGGCACCTGCGTATCGCAGATCATATCATCCATGTCCTGCACCTTGCCCAGCACATAGAAATACCCGCGGCCGATCTTGTTGCCCGTCGTCAGAAGGATTCTGCGCTTGGCATGGCGCATCATCAATTGCCGCAGCTGGGCTTCGGCCACCGAGCTGTCCGTCATGCGTCCGTCCTCGGTCACGCCGCGGCAGGAGAAAAACAGCTTGTCCGCATTGAGGGTGCGCACCAGATCTTCGGCATGGCTGCCGATCATGGAAAAGCTGTTGTCGATCATGCGCCCGCCCGTCAGGTAGGTTTTGATATGCCTTTCTCCCAGCGCCATGGCAGCCTTTACGCCGCTGGTGATAACGATCAGGTTTTTGAAATCCTTCAGATAGGGGATCATATTATAAACCGTGCTGGAAGCATCCATAAAAATAACGTCGTTATCCTTCACAAGTCCTGCCGCAATGCGGCCGATCTTCTGCTTGGCCTCCAGTTCCTCGCTTTCCCGCAGCAAAAGAGGCACGTCACGGTTGATGCCCACCAGCACGGCGCCGCCGTACACGCGGCGAACGATCCCCTCTTTTTCAAGGGCATTGAGATCGCGGCGAACGGTGGCCTCGCTGACGTACAGCCGCTTGGCGATATCGCCCACAGACACCATCCGCCCATCGCTCAGAAGCTTTACAATCTGATCGTGTCTTTCTTCCCCGAACATAACGGCACCTCCATTTTCTTCCATTATAAAACCTCAGCGCCCATATTGCAATTCATTTTTGCTCATCTTTGCTCGTTTATGCACATTTTTATGTCCTTTTTCCAAATATGATGGCAATTGTTGACAAAACCGATTCATCCTACTAAAATGAAATCGTCCCAATAGAAAATCTGAGTAAAGGCTGGTTGATAACAATGATCGATTTCTCCACTGCCTCTCTTGAAACCCTGATCGCCAAGGGCGGTCACGACTGCGCCTGCGGCCGTCATCACGCCATGAATATGGACTATCTGCGCATCGAATCCGGCGCGGTGAAATATGTTGCCGAAGGTCTGAAGGCCATCGGCGGCACCAAGCCCTTCATCGTATGCGATAAAAATACAAAGGCTGCCGCTTGGGAGCCCGTAAAGGCTGAGCTGGACAAGGCCGGCATCCCCTACGTGCTGTACTGCTTCCCCGGCAAGCACATCGAGCCCGATGAGCATGCCATGGGCTGCCTGACCATGGCTTACGATCCCTCCTGCGACTGCGTCATGGGCATTGGCTCGGGCGTGATCAACGACTGCTGCAAGGTGCTGTGCCATGCCGTGGGCGTCAAGCAGATGATCGTGGGCACCGCTCCCTCCATGGACGGCTATGCCAGCAACTCCTCCGCCATGATCCGCGACCGCATCAAGGTTTCCCTGTACGGCGATGCGCCTGCCGCCATCATCTGCGACATCGACATCATCAAGGAAGCCCCCATGCGTATGCTGTGGGCGGGCTTTGGTGATATGCTGGCCAAGTACATCGCTATCTGCGAATGGCGTATTTCCAACATGGTCACCGGCGAATACTACTGCGAAAACATCGCCAACCTGATGCGTGCCTCCCTCAAAAAGATCGTGGACAACGCCCCGGGGCTCAAGACCCGCGACGCTGCCGCCGTTCAGGCCACCGTGGAAGGTCTGGTACTTTCGGGCGTTGCCATGAGCTATGCCGGCATCTCCCGTCCCGCCAGCGGTCTGGAGCACTACTTCAGCCACCTGTGGGAAATGATGGCGCTGGATCGCGGTACCGATTACGAGCTCCACGGCATTCAGGTGGGCGTAGGTACGCTGATCACCCTGAAGCTGTACGATGTGATCCGCAACATCAAGCCTGACCGTGCCACCGCCGAAAAATTCATCAATGAATTCACCAACGAGGAATGGGAAAAGATGATCCGCTCCATCTTCGGTCAGGCCGCCGAAACGGTGATCGAGCAGGAGCACAACATCTTCCACAAGAATGACAAGGCCCGTCATGCCGATCGCCTCACCAAGATTCTGGATGGCTGGGACAACGTGCTGCGCTTCATCGAGGAAGAGCTGCCCGCCACCGAAAAGATCGCCGCGCTGATGAAGGATCTGGGCATGCCCATGGTTCCCGCCGACATCAACGTAAGCAAGGAAGATACCGACGCTGCCTTCATCGGCTCCCGCGACATCCGCGACAAGTATCTCTCCAGCACCATGCTGTGGGATCTGGGTCTGCTGTACACCACCAAGCTGCCCGAATAACAAACGCGCAAAGCATTCATCCGCTTTCAAACAAAAACCGCAAGCCGAGAAAGCTTGCGGTTTTTGTACTGTCATGATAAAATGTTCGCAACAAACTTGAACGGACGGGAACAAAATGAACAGAACAATCCCTAAAATCGGCGCGGCGGTCGTCACGATCACAGTTTTTCTTTTTGCGGTATGTATGATCGCTGATTTTCCCTTTGGCTCGTACCTTGTGTGTATGTTTTTGCCCTTGGGATACATGATGATGGCAGCGGGCTTTCAATATGAAAGCTGCGAGGAACGGCGGGTTCCCGCCAACATTGGCGTTGCTTTGGCCGCCGTTTATGCGGTATTGATTTTCTTGGTCTACTTTGCGCAGACAACGAGCGTCCGGCTGGACAATTTGAATGAGCAAGCCCTTCGGATACTGGCTTTTGAGCGCGGAGGCCTTTTATTCAATTACGACTTGCTCGGTTACGGAATAATGGCCCTTTCCACGTTTTTCATCGGCCTTTCCATCATTCCAAAAAGCAAAGCAGACAAGTGGCTGAAAGGTCTGATGCTCGTACACGGTGTTTTCTTCATCAGCTGCTTTTTTATGCCGATGACGGGAATGTTTACCTTCATGGCAGAGGGAGACGCCGGAAACGGCGGAACAATTGCTCTGTTGGGGTGGTGTGCGTATTTCTTTCCGATCGGCATACTGGCTTATCGGCATTTTCAGAAGGCTCAGTAACAAGCCCTCATTTATCAAGCAAACGAGCATCCGACTATTCTGCGGATGCTCGTTTTATCTTTTGTTGATTTCATCGTTTTTTGCTTCATTAAACCCTGCGTTTTTCGGGCAGCTGCGAAATGATCACCGCAGCAAGCACCAGCGCGCAGCCGATCCATTCCGTTCCATGAAGGCTTTCTCCCAGCACGATCATGCCTGCCAGCAAGGAAAATACAGATTCAAGGCTGAGCACC
Source organism: Clostridia bacterium (assembly GCA_017549335.1). Taxonomy (GTDB): domain Bacteria; phylum Bacillota; class Clostridia; order Christensenellales; family Aristaeellaceae; genus SFMI01. Next base: position 72,431 of record JAFYVB010000017.1, read on the forward strand.
AGCGACGCCAACGTAGACGGCACCCGCGACTGGGCGATGATCTGCAGCGTATACCCTACGCCGCTGGAAAGAATGCCGGTATAGAGAATGCCCCACCGGGCGTCAACGATATCTGCCCACGCAGGCTCTTCAAACAGCAGCACCAGCGGAATGGTGCACAGCCCTGCCACAAGGAACTGTGCAGCGCTGAGTGCAACGCCGTTCACATGGGGAGCAAAACGCGCAACCACCAGAATGTGTACGCCATAGAAAAACGCGCTGGCAAGCACCCAAAGATCGCCCGTCTGCACGCCGCCCGTGCCGCCCAACAGGCCGGAGATCAAAAACAGTCCCGCCACCGACAGCGCAACGCTCACCCATACCTTGCGGGGCGTGCGCTGCTTCAGGAAAAAGCAGATCACGGGAACCACCACAATATAAAGCGAGCCGATAAATCCTGCTTTGCTGGCCGAGGTGGATACAAGGCCGATCTGCTGCGTGCTGCAGGCAATCAAAAGAACCAGACCACACAGCAAGCTGGCCTTTAAAGAAGGTACGACAAACCGGGCCCCCTGCCGTTTTTTCTGCCAAAAAAGGATCGGCAGCAGCGAGAGCGCACCCAGGAAGCAGCGTGCAACCTGAAAAGTAAAGGGGCCTACATGTTCCATCCCCGTGCGCTGTGCGACAAACGCCGAGCCCCATATCATCGACGTCAAAAGCAACAGCAGGGTGTTCTTAGCTTTTTCCATATTATGCATTATACCATGTATTTTGCATAAAATCAATCATTCATACACGCCTTTTAGAAATAATCATTTCCATATTTCTTTCCTTGCGTTTCGGTGCACAATTCTGTATAATGATATCAGCAACGATTTATATATCTTCCTATAAGGAGGGTTCTGCATGCTGTATTCACCGCCCGATGCCGCATCCCGCGAACAATTCCACATGGGCCAAAGCTGCGACGCCTATAAATGGCTGGGTGCACATAAAACAACCCTCGACGGAACCGAATGGCAGTTTACCGTCTGGGCGCCCAATGCGCTGAAGGTCTGTGTAACGGGCGAATTTTGCAACTGGCGCTATGAAGATTATCCCATGGAAAAGCAGTTTGACGGCACATGGGAGATCCGTCTGCCCGCCTCCCTTTTTGCCCCCGAATCCCATGACAGGCACGATCCTCATGCCGCCGAGCGCCTGACGGCCTATAAATACGCCGTCCTGTGTGCGGACGGGCAGTGGCATCTGCGGGCCGATCCCTATGCTTTCGGCACTGAGATGCGCCCCGGCAACGCCAGCCGCCTGACGGATATCGGCGGCTATCCATGGGGCGACGGTGACTGGATGAAAAAGCGGGAAACGCTGGATACCCTGCACTCTCCCGTCAACATTTACGAAATGCATCTGGGCTCCTGGCGCCGTCATGAAGACGGCAGCTTCATGACCTATGAAGAGATCGCCAAAGAGCTCATCCCCTACCTCAAAGAGATGCATTACACCCATGTGGAGTTTCTTCCCGTGATGGAGCATCCTTTGGATATGAGCTGGGGGTATCAGGTAACGGGCTTTTTCGCCGCCACCTCCCGCTACGGCACGCCCAAGGGGCTCATGCATCTGATTGATGAGCTGCACAAGGCGGATATCGCCGTCATCCTTGACTGGGTACCGGCACATTTTCCCCGGGACGAAGTAGGTCTTTACCGTTTTGACGGCACGCCCTGCTATGAAAGCGCCGACCCCCGCCGCAGCGACATGGCGCAGTGGGGCACCATTCTCTTTGATTATGCCCGCGGCGAGGCCAAATCTTTCCTGCTTTCCAGCGCCTGCTTCTGGCTGGAATGGTTCCATGCCGACGGCATCCGCTGTGATGCGGTAAGCGCCATCCTCTATCACGATTTCTGCCGCGAGCCCGGCCAATGGGTACCCAACATCTACGGCGGAAACGAAAATCTGGAGGGCGCCCAGTTCCTGCGCGAGCTCAACACCGAAGTGTACGCCCGTTTCCCCGGCGTGATGATGATCGCCGAGGAATCCACCGCCTACAAGGGCGTTACCCATCCTGTATACAACGGCGGTCTGGGCTTTGGCTTCAAGTGGAACATGGGCTGGATGAACGACACCCTCTTCTACATTGATTATGAGCCGCTGTACCGCAAGCACATCCACAACAAGCTGACTTTCTCGCTGATGTACGCCTTCAATGAGAATTTCATCCTGCCCTTCTCCCACGACGAGGTCGTCCACGGCAAGCACTCCATGCTGGATAAAAACCCCGGCGATCTGTGGCAGAAGTTTGCCGGTCACCGCACGCTCATGGCTTATCAAATGGCGCATCCCGGGAAGATGCTCAACTTCATGGGCAATGAAATGGCGCATTTCATCGAGTGGAAGTTTGACGATCAGCTGGACTGGTTCCTGCTGGCTTACGAACGTCATCCCGAAAACAAAAAATGCATTGCCGATCTGAACAGGCTGTATAAGGAAACGCCTGCTTTCTGGCAGCAGGATGACAGCTGGGAGGGCTTTTACTGGCTCAACGCCGATGACAGCGAGCGCAGCATCCTGTCTTTTGTCCGCCGTGACAAAGAAGGCAACGAGATGGTGTGTGTGACCAACTTCACCCCCGCTTACTACGAAAAATACACCCTGCCCCTGCCTGCATACGGATATCTGTACGAAGAATTGAATACCGACAGTGAAAAATACGGCGGCAGCGGCAAGAAAAATCCCCGCGCCATCCGCATCAGAAAGCAGCCCTGCGGCAAAATGGCCTATTCTGCCGATATCGTCATGCCGCCGCTTTCCACTGTGATTTTCCGTTATAAACGCCCGAATCGCAAAAAATAATATGAACAAAAATTGATAATTCGGGAATTACTTGTCAGAAGCAGCACTTATGTGCTATAATACCGAATTGTTGAGTATCCCCTATTATGAAAGGAGCTTTTCCTATGAAGTCCAAGATCTTTGTGGCCGTTCTGTGCCTGATGCTGGCCATGACCACCTTCGCTGTTGCCGAAGCCCCCGCCGCTGACGCCGCTATGGAAGAAGTAAACCCCATCGCCGCGCTGATCGGTTCCCTCGCTCCCATGGTTATCATCTTCGTTGTTTTCTGGCTGTTCCTCATCCGTCCCCAGCGCAAGAAGGATAAGAAAGTCAAGGAAATGCTGGCCAACCTGAAGGTGGGCGACCGCGTATGCACCATCGGCGGCATCTACGGCACCATCACCAACATCCGCGACGAGCAGACCGTTACCCTGGCTCTGGGCCCGCAGGATGTTCCCGTTGTCTTCGCCCGCTGGGCCATCCGCAACGTGGAAGAGATCACCGTGGAAAACGACGCCGAAGTTCTGGCGTAATCCAAATGCAAAATCACCCTGCCGTATGCGAATGCGGCAGGGGTTTTGTTTGCAGCAAAAAGCGCCAAGGCTCCTTGCCTTGGCGCTTGTTTTTATAAAGTCAGATCGGCGCGATCACGGATCGCATAGGCCTTAAAGTACTTTTCCTCCATCGGGATCCATTTTTCCACGTACATCTTTGCCATTTCTTCGTCGCTGCGGTTATGGATCCTGCGCAGCTGCTCCCGGGGCGTTACGTCGCTGAACACCCTAAGATCCATGTATTCGCCCAGCGCCGGATGGCAGGAATACGAGCCTTCGATCAGCCGGATATTCCCCGCAGGAATGCTTCTTTCGCCACCGAAAGCCATTTGCGAACAGTCAAAGCGGGTATAGGCAAAGGCTTCACCCGAAGCCAGGAAGGGAATCACCTCTTTGGCAAAGCGCTCATAATGCACGTTGCCGCCGGGCGTGGACAGGCGCTCGGCCGTGCGCATCTCCACAGGCAGGAAGAAATCATCCATGTGGATGACGCCGGCGCCCGTGATCCGCCTGAACTGCTCCGCCAGCGTGCTTTTCCCGCCGGCTGCACGGCCATCCACGGCGATCACTTTGGCTTTTCCCTTCTGCGCAGCAGCGTGGGCTGAGAGCAAAAGGGGCAAAAGGCGCAGGAAGGACGTATCCATCACGCGGTAGGCAGGTTTTTCGGCAACACGGTAGTTTTCGGAATGATGCAGCGGCCTTACGCCCTCATGAAGATAGCTTTCCTTGGCGCTTTTCCATTCCTCCGTACCGAAGGGCAGTCCGTCCGCCGCGCACAGCGCATCCACCGAACCCAGAAATGCAAAGAAACGGTTCTGCGCATTGGGCAGCGGCTTGCAGGAATGCACAAACAGATGCAGCATCCACTCCATGGGCAGCCCCTGTCCCTTCCATGCGCGGATATTCAGGCGGCACACCTCGTTGCTGATACGCTCATAAAGCGCCTCGTCGCTGTCGCCGGGCACTTCATTCCATTCGCGCTCAAGGTAATTTCGGGCGCTGTCTTCATCCTTCAAAAGATGCTCTGCGCCAAACGCTGCCTGATAGCACATTTTCAGCACGTCCTGGGGCTGCATGGAAGGATGCAGCGCTGCCTGCGTGCGCAGCTGGTTCTTAAAAGTCATAAAGCGGCCTTCTTTCGTATGAGAAACGGGGGAGCGAAAAAATCGTCCGCACAAAGCGGACGATCATGCGCCGAAACGTTTATCAGTGCTTGATCTTGGGCAGAATGATGCGGGCCAGATAAATGACCAGGCAAGCGCCCAGTACGGAAATGACGATGGAACCCAGCGTATTATCCGCGCTGATGCCCACCAGACCGGCAATGAAGGAACCGATCGCACCGCCGACAAGACCCAGAACGATGTTCCACACAACGCTCATGCTGCTGCGCATGATATTGGAAGCAACAAAACCGGTCAGCGCCCACAGCGCAACCTTAACGATCCACCAGAACAGCATAATTACCTCTCCTTAACAGGCAGTTTTTTTCATTATAACAGGCATACGCCCAAAATGCAATCGGTATCAAAATTTCAGGTGCGGGAAATCTCGTCCAGCGACAGCGCAAAGCCGGGAGAAAATTCTTCCATAAACGCCTGCACCTCAGGCAGCATATCGCCGCGAATGGCCGCCAGCGTGCTCATCTCGGCTTCGATGAACTCGCGGTTGCCCGCCTTGCGTTCCTCCACGCACTTGATATAGGCGCTGATGCGATCGGCGGCCTTGACCACCTTCCACTCCGCCGTGGTTTCGTCCGCATCGATCAGATCGGTATACTCTTTTCGCAAATCTTCGGGCAAAGTAGAAAGCAGCCGCTGATTTGCAATGCTCTCCAGTCGGTGATATTCATCCTTGATGACAGGATTATTGTGCTTGATGGGCGTGGGCAGATCGCCTGTGATCACCTCGCTGGCATCGTGATATACCGCCAGCGCCATGATATGCTCGGCGTCGTAATCGCGGCCGAAGCGCTTGTTGCCCAGCAGCGCAATGGCATGGGCGATCATGGCCGTCTGCAGGGAATGCTCCATATCGTTTTCCACCTGCGTGTTGCGCATCAGGCCCCAGCGGCGGATATACTTCATGCGGTTCATGTAAGCAAAAAAATGATGAGCCATAAATCTTCTCCTTGACAATGTGTGTCTTCGTTATTATAATCAAACCGTACATACCCGCTGGGGGCGTCGCAAAAGCGGCTGAGATGGCGTGACCGCCGGTCCCCTTGAACCTGTGTAGATCATCCTACCGTAGGGAAGCGGCGCGTTGCAGGCAATTTCTCCTGTGCGCTATGGCTTCCCGTGTGCCGTTTGGCTCACGGGTTTTATAATGCGGAAAAGGAGGAATTGTACGTATGCTTTGGAATTACCTGTTCCCCGTCGCACGGGCCGATGAGGCCGATCCCGCTTTTGAATTCATTCAGAAGCCCTTCGAAAAGCTGATGGCAGCTTCCGTGTGGGAGTGGCTGGCCGTACTGGCGCTCGTCGCCTTCGGCGTGCTGATGCTCACCCTCTCCCGCAAGCAAGTGAAGTGGACCACCCAAATGATGGCGCACGCCGCCATGTGTCTGGCGCTGAGCTTCGTGCTCAGCTACATCCGTCTTTTCCGCATGAACGGCGGCGGCAGCGTAACGCCGGGCTCCATGCTGCCCGTGATGCTCTTTGGCGCAAGCTACGGACTTGTCCCCGGTCTTTTGGTGGGCTTTGCTTACAGCCTGCTGCAGATCCTGCAGGGCGCGGAGGCCGCCGGTATCATGGGACTTTTGCTTGACTACATTCTGGCCTTCTCGGCGCTGGGTCTGTGCGGCCTTTCCCGTCATCTGCCGAAAAAGTGGGGCCTGTACGCCGCCATGGTCGTTGCCCTGCTGGGCCGCCTTGTATGCAGCGTTCTCAGCGGCGTCATCGTATGGGGAACGCCGCTGTGGGGCAGCATCACCTATAACCTGGGCTATATGCTGCCCGAGATGGTAATCTGTCTGATTCTGGGCGTGCTGCTGGGCAAAAGGCTTGTCAGCATGATGCAGAAAGGCCGGTAAAACCAAATGACACACGCAGGGGACTTACAGTCCCTTGCGTTTTTTGATTTTTCCTTCGTGTCCCTGATCGGAGGGCGTATAGTACTCGGCATGCTTAAATTCATCGGGCAGGTACTGCTGCTCAACGTAATGCCCCGGGAAATCGTGGGGGTATTTATATCCCCCGCCCGCGCCCAGCCGTTCGTGACCGGCGTAATGGGTATCGCGCAGGTGGGCGGGCACGTCGCCGCGAGCCTTTTCGGCATCCTGCATAGCGGCGTCAATCGCCATCACCACGCTGTTGCTCTTGGGGCTTTCGCACACGGCGATGATCGCCTGCGCGATGGACAATCTCGCTTCAGGCAGACCGATCTGCTCCAGCGCCTGTCCCGCAGCCACCGCCTGCAGCATGGCAATGGGATTGGCAAGCCCCACGTCCTCGCTGGCATGAGCGATCACGCGGCGCACCAGCAGGCGCGGGTCGGCGCCGGCATACAAAAGCCTTCCGAACCAGAACAGCGCAGCATCGCTGTCCGAACCGCGCATACTCTTACAGAAAGCGGAAAGCATATCGTAATACAGCGTATCGTCGCAGCGGATGACGGGCTTTTGAATGCTCTCCTCCGCCACCTCCAGCGTAATGCGGATGCCATCCTTGCCCACGGGCGTGGTCAGCGCAGCCAGCTCCAGTGCATTGAGCGCGCTGCGTACATCGCCGTTGGAAACGGTAACGATATGGTCCAGGGCGTCTTCCTCAATATGCACATTCATTTCGCCCAGACCGCGCTCTTTATCCTGCGCCGCACAGAGCAAAAGATTGCGCACGTTCTTTGCCGTCAGAGGCTTGAAGGCAAACACGCGGCAGCGGCTGACGATGGCGGGCGTCATGGAGATCATGGGATTCTCCGTGGTGGAGCCGATAAAGCGGATCAGCCCTTCCTCGATGGCCGGCAAAATGGAATCGGATTGCGCCTTGTTCCAGCGATGGCACTCATCCAGCAAAAGATAGGTGCTTTGCCCGTACATCCTGCGGCGCTCTGCCGCCTTTTCCAGTACCTGACGAACATCTGCAACGCCCGACGTGACGGCGTTCATCCGCTCAAAGGCGGATTTGGTCTGGGATGCGATGACGTGAGCCAGCGTGGTCTTTCCGCAGCCGGGCGGGCCCCAGAAGATGCAGCTGGTGAGACGGTCGGCCTCAATGGCGCGGCGAAGCAGCCGGCCCGGCCCCAGAATATGCTCCTGCCCGAAAAACTCATTCAGGTTGCGGGCGCGCATACGCTCGGCAAGCGGCGCGTTTTTCTTTGTATTCTGCTGTTCCAGTTGATCAAACAAAGTCATTCGTTTTCCTCTACGATCAGATGAGCGACGGTCTTGCCCTCGCCCCATTCCCACAGGTGCTTGCGATCCCTCACGGCCGCTTCCATGTGCAGCATGGCGATGCCCATATCCAGCGAATCGACTCTTCCGTTTGTAAGCAGCTGCAGCGCATGACCGGCATAATGCAGCCGCCAGGGCTGCAGATTCACCGCCGAGGGCGCAGCGCGCACGGCTTCGGCTGCGTGATACGCCCACAGCGGCCAATCCGTAGGATCGCTCAGGCAGATCTGCGACAGCTTTTTCCGGCTGCGGACGGCGGTCTGTTCCTTCTTTTCGGCAATGCCCAGGGGCGTCACAGCCAGGATCTTTTCGTTTTCCCCCAGTTCAATATCCGCTTCTTTTCTGCGGTAACTGCCCGCTACCCAGCACGTTCCCACGCCCATGGCGGCAGCTTCTAAAACAAAGGCTTCTCCGCTGATGCCCGCAAGGCGGCGCGCATAAGGCAGGGAAGTATCCGCAACAATGTAAGCACAGCGCGTCATGCCCTTGATCCTGCCCACAACAGGCAGCCCAAAGAACAGTTTGTCCGTGCACTCGGCGATCACAATCCTCACGCCGGGCAGGCACACGCGCTGTGCGGCATAGCTGAGCGCGCTGATATGGGAAATATCCAGCGGCTCGGAAAAAGTGCGGCAGCTGCGGCGGTGCACAATGGCATTCAGAAACCGCACGCACTGCGCAGAAGAATAAAATGCATTAAGCGGGCAGACGGGCATCAGGTTCACTCCCTTTGTAGGATAGTGTACCACGCCCCCATCTTAAATTCAAGGTGCATTGCGCCTCTGTTACGACAGCTTTCTGCGGATAAACCCGAATATCAGCAAAAGCAGCGCCGCACCGGCCACGGCAACCAGCAGGCTGTAGAGATTCAGCCCCGTCACGGGATAAAGTCCCAGCAGCGCAGCCGCATAGCCGCCCACCACCGCACCAAGCGCACCCACCAGCATATTCTCCCACCAAACGCCCATGCCGCGTCCGATGATCACCCGGGCCAAATAGCCCGCCAGCATGCCCAGCGCCAGCCAAACAAGAACATTCATATCCAGCATCTCCTTTCTCTTTCAGCGTATGCCGCACAGGTCTTTTTGTGCATACTGAAATCAGGAGGTGAAAATATGCCGAAAAAAGAATGGAATGAAAAAGTGGACGGGCGTCGCGGCATGGATGAGACTGACCCCGTAGTGTCCGCTTGCGAATGCACGGGGATGCTGCCCGCCAAAAGCGAGGAGGGAGAAGACACCACCGTTTGCCATCTGCTCAACGTTCATCCCCAGCCCAAGCGCACCCGCAAAGAAAAAAAGCTGTAAACACTTGACGGATCCCCCTTCCTGCGTATACCCTTAAAGAAAAGGACGTACGGAGGAATCGTGCATGGCAAAAGTAAAACTGGGCCGTACCGGTATCATCACCGAGCAGAATGCTTTCGGCGCGCTGCCCATTCAGCGCATCAGCTTTGAGGATGCGGGGAAACTGCTGAACCGCGCGCTGGACGGGGGCATGACCTTTATCGATACCGCCCGCGCCTATACCGACAGCGAAGAAAAGATCGGTTCGTCCATCGCAAACCGCCGCAGCGAATATTTCCTCGCCAGCAAAACCATGGCCAAAACGCCCGAAGGATTTTGGGCGGATCTGGAAACTTCTCTGCGCAACCTCAAAACCGATCACATCGATATTTATCAGTTCCACTGCGTCAATCAGTGCTACCGTCCGGGAGACGGCACAGGCATGTACGAATGCATGGAGGAAGCAAAACGGCAAGGCAAGATCCTGCATATCGGCATTACCGCCCACAAAATCGGCATTGCCGAGGAGATCGCGGAAAGCGGGCTGTATGACACGCTGCAGTTCCCCTTCTGCTATCTGGCCACCGAGCGCGACGTCGCCCTTGTGGAGCTTTGCCGAAAAAACGACGTGGGCTTTATCGCCATGAAGGCGCTCTCGGGCGGTTTGATCACCGATTCCGCCGCGGCTTACGCCTACATTGCCCAATTCGAAAACCCGCTGCCCATCTGGGGCATTCAGCGGGAAAGTGAGCTAAGCGAATTCCTTTCCTACATGAAAAATCCCCCGAAGATGACCGGGGAAATCGCTTCTCTCATTGAGCGCGACCGCAAAGAGCTTTTGGGCGATTTCTGCCGCGGCTGCGGCTACTGCACGCCCTGCCCGGCAGGCATCGAGATCAACAACTGCGCCCGCATGGCGCAGCTCATCCGCCGCTCTCCCTCCGCAGGCTGGCTGACGGAGGAATGGCAGGCGAAAATGGAGAAGATCGAAGGCTGCCTGAATTGCGGCAAATGCCTGAAACACTGCCCCTATCATCTGCCCGTACCCCAGCTGCTCAAAAAGAATCTGGAAGATTACCGAAGGATCGTCAGCGGTCAGATCCGCATCTGACCATCCCTGCATTTCTCTGCTTGCGGCTCCGGATAAAAATATTTCTTTCTATATTATATACCACCGTTTTCAAAACCGGTTTTTCGCCGAAAAAACCGGTTTTTTTGATTGTGCAAAACGAATTACAAAAAAATACCGAAGAATTAAAAAAATTGTAGTATTTATCAGTTGACAATTAAAAGAGGTAATGTTATCATGATACAGTTGTCAGTAATATGTGACAGCAGTCTTTTGATGCGGTCATTTGCTACGGACACATTGCCGGCCAAGCCGGCGCGCACCGAGGGTTGATCCCCTCATTACTTCAACTATAGCTTCCGAGGGTTGCGGAAGTTTTATAGGAGGAGACGGGTTAAAATCCCGCTCCGATCTAATAATCAGGAGGTGCTTCCATGCCTACGATCAATCAGTTGATCCGCAAGGGAAGAGAACAAGTCGTCAAGAAGTCGACTGCGCCGATCCTGCAGGGTTGCCCGCAAAAGCGCGGTGTTTGCCTGAGCGTCAAGACCACGACGCCCAAGAAGCCTAACTCCGCTCTGCGTAAAATTGCGAGAATCCGCCTGACCAATCAGATCGAGGGTACTTGCTACATCCCCGGTATTGGTCACAATCTGCAGGAGCATAGTGTTGTGCTGATCCGCGGTGGCCGCGTACGTGACCTGCCCGGTGTGCGCTATCACATCATCCGTGGCGCCTTGGATACGGCGGGCGTCGCCAAGCGTGCCCAGGGCCGTTCGCTCTATGGCGCGAAACGCCCCAAGAAGTAATTCATTACTGTCAGGGGTTCCTTTCCCGAAAGCTGCTGCAAATTCCCTTCGCACCTTTGCATCCCGCCCGCACGGAACGGCAGGCGCGGTTTACTCAGGATGGCAGGAGAATGTGCACTGATTCAAGAACGGCATGATGCTGACATGCTGCCGCCGGCTTAAGAAAGGACCGCTAATCAAGGAGGAAACAAGATGCCCCGTCGTGGATTTATCCCCAAGCGTGAAGTGCTCCCCGATCCCGTATACGGGACGGTTGTCGTCACCAAGCTGATCAACCAGATCATGCTTGATGGCAAGCGCGGCGTAGCACAGCAGGTGTGCTACAATGCCTTTGAAATGATCACCGAGAAGAGCGGCAAAGAAGCCACCGAAGTTTTCCAGCAGGCCATGAACAATGTTATGCCCCAGCTGGAAGTCAAGGCTCGCCGCGTTGGCGGTGCCACCTATCAGGTGCCTATCGAGATTCGTCCCGAGCGCCGTCAGACCCTGGCCCTGCGCTGGATCGTGGACTTCTCCCGCAACCGCGGTGAAAAGACCATGGCCGAACGCCTGGCTGCCGAACTTCTTGACGCTGCCGCGAATACCGGCGCTGCCGTTCGCCGCAAAGAAGAAATGCATCGTATGGCCGAAGCCAACAAGGCTTTCGCCCATTACCGCTGGTAAGACGATCCTTCGTCTTTCCGCTTAACCTAATTATAAGGAGATTACGCATTCCATGCCCAGAAGCCATCCGCTTGAAAAGGTACGCAACATCGGCATCATGGCTCATATCGATGCCGGCAAAACGACCACTTCCGAACGCATCCTCTTCTATACCGGACGCGTTCATCGTATCGGTGAAACCCATGAGGGCACTGCCACCATGGACTTCATGGCCCAGGAGCAGGAACGCGGCATCACCATCCAGTCGGCCGCTACCACTTGCCAGTGGCTTGGTCACCGCATCAACATCATCGACACCCCCGGTCACGTAGACTTCACCATGGAAGTTGAGCGCGCTCTGCGCATCCTCGACGGCGCCGTGGCTGTCTTCTGCGCCAAGGGCGGTGTTGAGCCTCAGAGTGAGACGGTGTGGCGTCAGGCTACCAAGTACGGCGTGCCCCGTATCGCCTACGTCAACAAGATGGACATTATGGGCGCAGACTTCATGCGTGTCGTAGACATGATGAAGACTCGCCTGGGCACCAACGCTGTGCCTCTTCAGCTGCCCATCGGCGCCGAAGCGACCTTCCGCGGCATCGTTGACCTCATCCGCATGAAGGCTGAAGTCTACTATGATGACGAGGGCAAGGACGTTCGTGAGGAAGAAATTCCCGCTGACCTGCTCGATCAGGCTCAGATGATGCACGAGGAACTGCTGGATGCCGTCGCTTCCGAAGACGAAGAACTGGTAGAAAAGTACCTTGAAGACCCCGAGTCTCTGACCGTCGAAGAGCTCGTAGCCGGCATTCGCAAGGCTACCATCGCCGGCCGCATGACTCCCGTCATGTGCGGTACTTCCTACCGCAACAAGGGTGTACAGCCCCTGCTGGACGCTATCGTTGCTTACCTGCCCTCTCCTATGGATGTACCCTCCATCGTGGGTACCGACCCCGACAGCGGCAAGGAAATCGCCCGTCATCCCAGCGATGAAGAGCCCTTCTCCGCTCTCGCTTTCAAGATCATGGTTGACCCCTTCGTTGGTAAGCTGTGCTTCTTCCGCGTGTACTCGGGTTCCGTCAAGGCCGGTCAGGTTGCTTACAACGCTGTCAAGCGTAAGCGCGAGCGTTTCAACCGCATCGTGCTGATGCACGCCAATCATCGCGAAGATCTGGAAGCTGCCTATGCCGGCGAGATCGCTGCTGCGGTCGGTCTGAGCAACACTTCCACCGGCGATACGCTGTGCGATGAAAAGAACCCCGTTATTCTCGAATCCATTGACTGCCCCGATCCCGTTATCCAGGTCGCTATCGAGCCCCGCTCCAAGGCCGGTATGGACAAGATGTCCATCGCCCTGCAGCGCCTGGCTGAAGAGGATCCCACCTTCCGCACCTGGACTGACCAGGAAACCGGTCAGACCATCATCGCCGGCATGGGCGAACTGCATCTTGAAATCATCGTTGACCGCCTGATGCGCGAGTTCAAGGTTGAAGCCAAGGTCGGTAAGCCTCAGGTTGCTTATCGCGAAGCGATCAGCCGCAAGGCGAAGGGCGAAGGCCGTTACGTCCGCCAGACCGGTGGTCACGGTGCTTACGGTCACGCTGTGATCGAAATCGAGCCCAACGAACCCGGTGCCGGTTACGTCTTCGAAGACAAGACCGTGGGCGGCGTTGTTCCCAAGGAATTCATCGGCGCCATCGACAAGGGTATCCAGGAAGCCTGCAAGAACGGTATCCTGGGCGGCTTCGAAGTTGTTGACTTCAAGGTAACCCTGATCGACGGTTCTTCCCATGACGTTGACTCCAACGAAATGGCGTTTAAGGTTGCCGGCTCCATGGCTTTCAAGGATGCCATGGCCAAGGCTGCCCCCAAGCTGATGGAGCCCATGATGAAGCTGGACGTCACTGTGCCCGAACAGTATCTGGGCGACGTTATCGGCGATCTGAACTCCCGTCGTGGCCAGATGCAGGGTATGGATACCAATCCCAGCGAGTCTGTTGTTCACGCTTTCGCTCCCCTGTCCGAGATGTTCGGTTATTCCACCGGTCTGCGTTCTCGCACCCAGGGCCGCGGCGTGTTCTCCATGCAGTTCGACCACTATGACGAAGTTCCCAAGTCCATCGCGGAAAAGGTTATTAGCAGTAAATAAATTACCTTTCTTGAATGATTAAGG